>JAIUOT010000050.1 GCA_020161015.1 Actinomycetota bacterium
ATGGTGGGTATAGCTCAGCTGGTAGAGCACCTGGTTGTGGTCCAGGATGTCGCGGGTTCGAGTCCCGTTACTCACCCCAAGTGAAACCCGTTCTGACTAGGTAAAATAGTTGGGGCGGGTTTTCTCGTGCAACATGCGTGCAACAAGGGCCCTCCCTGAGGGGAGCCAACCCGAGCCCGTATGCCCGCGGAGCGTTCTCGGACGAGTACCCTGCGGCGCTGCGGTGAGGGCCGCCAAACCGCCGAAATCGACACGCGATGGACGGCGCTATCTGCGCGCCGCATCGATGCGCTGGATGAACTCGTTGGTCCAGCCAACCGCCTCGTCGACGTCGGCGAGCACGTCCAGGCCGTCGGCAGCTTCTTCGTAGAGGGTGTCCCACTGGTTCCTGGTGACGATGGTCGGCGGCCATTCCTGCCGGTGTCGGTACTCGAACAGGCGCGTGCAGGTCGAGGCGACCTGGGCCAGGTCCAACTCCTCGCCGTGATCGAGGAGTTGGAGGTCGACCAGATCGCGCGCACGCTCGCTGCCATCCTCGGACGCGGCGTGGAGCTTCTGTGCGATCTGGTGATCGGCGCGCATCACGGGCACCGGTTCGGGCGCTGGAAGCCCGACTTCGGTGAACAGGCGGGCGAGATCGGGGGCAAGCTGGTACTCGGGTTCGTCGGCGTCGCCGAGTTCGTTGTGGCCGAGTTCGAAGGCGACCGTGCACCACGAGCGACCCCGGTAGTCGAGCCTCACGTCGAAGGGCTGCATCACGTAGGCGGTCGGCACACCAGCCGGGCGGGGCGCCGCCTTCTCGATCAGCCGTCCGGTGAACCCTGCCCAGCCCGTCGCCAAGGACTCCTCGAAGTCGCTGCGGAATCGGGCCAGTGACTGCACCCTCGCGGCGTCCAGATCCCGGGTGAAGCGGGTTCCGCTGCCGTAGCGCAGCGCCATCGCACTCCCACCCTTGATTGCGCCTTCCGGGAGCATCTGGCCCACCACGACCAGCGCCATCCCGACGCGGCGACGAAGCGCCAGACCGTCGTCACCTTCGAGGTTGCGGATGCGCTGCTCCAGCGAACGCACGCTCGCCGGGGGATCCGAGTAGCTCACGACTGAAGCTCCTTCCACACCCGCTGCCACTCGGTTGTAGTGAGCAAACCCTCGGCGCGCGCCTGCCTCGCCGCCTCCAGGAGGCGTTCGGTCTCGATTCGTCCGCGGCACTCCAGGATCGCGTCGGCAATCGGCTGGGCAGGCAGGGCCTCGTAGAGGGTCGTCGGCAGGCCACCCGCCACCCGGGTCAGCTCGATGAAAGAGGGCAGCTTCGACCGGGCACGCCTGGGGATGGCGACCTTGATCCGCCTCGGGTTGACGTCCGCCAGCCCGAGCAGAGCCAGCACCGACTCGCCGTGCAGGTAGGCACCATCACCCGCTCGCAGCAGGGCCTCCGCGAATTGGTCGAGCGCCGTCACCGGAACGTCAGGTACCCGATACAAGCCGTAGGCCACGTTCTGCAGCCCCCCTCGAGCAGCGAGCTTGGGCAGCTCGATCGCGGGGACGCCCGCGATCACGGCATCCTTGGTGGTGACATACCCGTACCGATCGAGCGCGAGTTCCCGCACGATCTCTCGGTACTTCACCTTTGCGGCCATGCCACAACTATACCGAAAACGGTAGCGTTGTGACTCGTTCACTACCGCGGCCGAGCGAGGCCAGAGACCTGACGCCATCGAGGCGGACGACTCGTCCAGAGAGGATCACCAGCCGGGGCTGAGGTCGGGTCCGGGTGGGCTGAGTCGTGGGGGTTCGCGATGGGGATCGATGCGCATCTGAGCGGGCGGCCGGGGCTTGAGCTGGGCATGGCGGGTCTCGGCGTCCTGCTCGATGGTGGCCCAGCGGCTGGTGAGGGCCTCGGCGCCGTCGTGCCATTGGGCGTTGCCGGCGAGGCGGTCCGCTTGTTGGCCGAGCCAGCTGAGTAGTGGTCGCCGCAGACCCCACAGCCAGCGCTTGTCACTGTCGTGCCAGACGAGGTCGTCGGGGTTGGTGGCGTCGGCGAGGGTGTGCCACTGGCTGGGCGTGGTGAGGTCGGCGAGTTGGCGCTCGTCGTTGATGAGGTCGATGATCGCCCGGGCCGGGTCGGCCGTCTCGCGGGGCTGAGGCTCGGCGAGCCAGCCGTCCCGGAGCGCTTCGAGGTCGGCGCGACTGTAGGTCTGCTGGTACTCCACCCCGGGCAGGGGCATCATCTTGAGGCTGAGCTGGTGCCGGTCGTCTCGCAGCCAGCCGAGTTGGCCTTCGGCGATTCTGACCTCGTCGCTCATCCGGCGGGCGGCTTCCTGCCGGCGTTGGGCGCTCTGGGTGGCTTCGGCGTGACGCGCCCGCTGGCCGGTCTCGGCCTGCCGGGCGTCCCACAGCGTGTGGCGGGCGGCGGCGAGGTCCCGCTCGCGGCCGCTTCGGTTGAACGGGTTCGCGTGCCGGGCCCGCTCCTCGGCGACCTGTACGGCTTCCTGGGCGGCCCGGGTGGCCTGCTCAGCCTCCCGGACCCGCTCCGCAGCACCGGCCACCCGCTGCGCTGCCTGCCGGGTGTCGTCGAGGGACTTGGCGAGCCTGCCGCGCAGCTGCTCCAGGTTCGCCTCCTGCTGGGCGGCTTCGAGCGCCCGCTTCTGCTGGAGTTCGTCGATGTAGGCCAGTGCCTTGTCGTACAGGTGGGGATCGCGAACCTCGTCCGGCCAGTCTGCGTCCCGGGCGATCTGCTCGGCAGCCTCGGCGACCGGGCCCCCACCGATCAGCGGCACGTGGTGGCTGTGCATGTCGACGAGGTCGCCCATGCGTTCCCGGTCAGCCTTGGCGTGGAGGTCTGCTGCTCGCCAGCCGGTGTCGGCGCCAGGCTGGGCGAGGATGTCCTCGATCTGGCGGCGGGCGAGGTCGGGGTCGGCGTTCTCGGCGACCAGGGCGGTCTGGTTGGTGTACCGGCCCCGGGTCGCACCGACATAGAAGCCGGGCCGGTCGGTGCCTTCATCGACCAGCTGGACAGCTTCGTCCACGGTGAGCCCTTGCGCGCCGTAGCCGGTCACCGCGTAGGCCAGCTGGACATGCCGACGGGCCGCCTGCGCGTCCAGGTGCACGGCCCGGGCACCGTCGAGGCTGACCAGACCCAGTCCTCCATCGGCGTCGACGGCACGGACGCGCCAGCGTTCCCGGTTCGCATACCTGGCCCCGTCGGTCCCGGCCGCGTTCACCCGGGTAGCGACCACATCCCCGCCGCTGATCGTCTCCGACGCCCAACGGCCCCCGGACGGGGCGGTCGTGATCGACCGACCCTTGATGGTCCCGGCCGCGGCGAGCTGGTCGCGGATCAGCCCGTTGAGCAGTTGGACCTGCTCGTTCGTCCCGGCGATCACCAGACCGGTACCGGCGTGGGCACGCCCAGCCCAGCTGGCCGCAACCACCGCGGCACGTTCGGCGTCCGAGCTGTACACCTGGGCGTGTTCGATCACGGTCCGGGCGGACTGTTCGGGATCAGCCCCGGTGCGTAGGGCGACGCTGTGCGCCGCGTAGGCCTGGTCCTTCTCGCCGTCGGGCAGCCGGAACCGGTGCACATCGTTGGCGTCATCCAACAGCCACACCCGTCCCGGATCAGCGGCTTGTTTGGCGAGTTCCATGACGCCGCCGACACCGACCGCGCCGAACTGGAACGAGTCCCCTTGGATGCGCAGCTGCCAGCCGTGCCTGATCGCGGTCATCACCAGGGCCCGGGCGGCGTCCTGGCTGACCATCCCGGCCTCGTCGACCACCAGCCGGCCACCCGCCGGCAGCGCGTCGGCCGGCGACTTGGGTTCGCCCCATTCCCAGCCGCCCGCCGGGTTCTTGTCCCAGCCGTAGCGCATCAGGAACCGGTCGATCGTCGACGACTCCACCCCGGCCACCTGGCTGGCGGCCACGTTCGCCGCCGCCCCGGTCGGCGCCACCACCGACACCCGCTGGCCCGCAGCCGACGCAGCCGCGACGTGCTCGGTCAGGCTGGTGGTCTTCCCCACCCCGGCAGCGCCCTCCACCACCGACAGCCGGTCCGCTGAGGCGAGCACCGCCAGGCCTGCGCGGAGCTCGTTCTCCCGGGCGATCACTCCCACCGAGGTGAACCACTTCACCGCCGCCGACGGCACCCCGCCAGCCACTCCCGGCAACAACTGCGACAGCGCCAACGCCCGGGCCGCAACATCAGCGGCGGCCTCATCGATTGCGGCCGGATCGCCGTGGACGCGGCCCTCGACGGCCAGGATCGCGGCCGCCTCCAGGTCAGCCCGTGACCACGCTGACCGCTTCAACCCCTGCGCCTCCACCAACTCCGCCGCGAGCACATCCCGGTCCAGCCGAGCCACAGACACACGATCGTCCAGCGCCACCAAGGCGGGTTCGGGCAACCTGATGTGGTGCTCGGCGAGCACCTCCCGGATGCGGGCCGCCCACACCGCCAACTCGTCCTCCAGCACCCCCGCCTCAGCCTTGTACGGCCGCTGCCGCTCCCACGCCTGCACATCCCACAACCGCGCCAGCCGGGCGGTCGGCTCCTGGCCGGGATGCTCAGCCCGCCACTCGGCCTCGATCCGGGCCAGGTTCCGCTCCAACTGCGCCGAGCGCCTGCTCATCGCCTCCACCACCGGCCGCAACAGCCGGATCTGACCCTGCTCGTCCACCCGGTAACCCAGCCCCTCAAGAACCGGCCGCAGCTCCCTGAGCTGCTCACGCTGGAAGATCGCCTGCACCGCAACGTTCAGGTTCCGCGCGCCCAGGGTGTCGAGCGCTCGCCACTTCCCGGCCGCCCACACCCGGGCGGAGATCTCCATGTGCCGGTGGAAGTGTGGATCCGCGGCCCTCGACGAGAAGTGCTGCACTGAGGCGATCTCGATCCGTTCCACCCGGACCCGCACTACCTGGCCGGCCTGCTTTACCTGCACCGTGCCGTTCTCCCACAGATACCGCAGCACCGCCCGCTCCGCGTTCACTTGGCCCCGCAGCAGCGCCGCCCGCACGACCGGGTCGAGAACGGCGAGGATGCTCCACTCCTTCGGCCCGTTCACCAGGAAGTCGACCGCCGCCACATGCTCCGGCTCCACGGCCTGCGCCCACCGCGACTCCCCGGTGACCGGGTCCAGACCGGCCATGAACCGGGCGAACTGGTCGGCGTCCAGCTGCCGTTCCACCAGCTTCCCGTCAGCGCCGATCCCCCGCCACGTCACCGTCGCCTGCCCGTGCTCCGACAGGTACTCA
>JAIUOT010000051.1 GCA_020161015.1 Actinomycetota bacterium
ATGGCGAGGGTGACGCCGAGGTAGCTGTCGGTGGCGGTCTGGATGTAGACGGCGAAGACGGAGCCGGGGGCGGCGGGGGCGCGCAGGCCGACGCCGAACAGGACGTTGATGAACACTCCGGTCATGCCGCCGGCGATCATGGCCAGGATCAGGATCGGCTTCATCAGCACGTAGGGGAAGTAGATCTCGTGGATGCCGCCGAAGAAGTGGATGATCGCCGCGCCGGGGGCGGAGGCCTTGGCCGCGCCCTTGCCGAAGAACATGTAGGCCAGCAGCAGGCCCAGGCCGGGGCCGGGGTTGGCCTCGAGCAGGAACAGCACCGACTTGCCCACCTCGACGACCTGCTGGGTGCCCAGCGGGGTCAGGATGCCGTGGTTGATCGCGTTGTTCAGGAACAGCACCTTCGCCGGCTCGATCAGGATCGAGGTCAGCGGCAGCAGCCCGGTGTTCACCAGGAAACCCACCGCGTTGCCCGCGGCAGTCGAGAACGCGCTCACGATCGGGCCCATCACGAAGAAGCCGAAGATCGCGAGCAGGCCGGCCCAGATGCCGGCGGAGAAGTTGTTGACCAGCATCTCGAAGCCGGGACGGATCTTGTGCTCCCACAAGGCGTCGAGCTTCTTCATCGACCAGCCGCCCAGCGGGCCCATGATCATCGCACCCATGAACATCGGGACGCTGGTGCCGGTGATCACACCCATCGTCGCGATCGCACCCACCACACCACCACGGGTGTCATAGACGATCTTGCCGCCGGTGTAGCCGATCAGGATCGGCAACAGGTAGGTGATCGTCGGGCCGACGATGCCCTTGCCGTCGAACGCACCCCAGCCACCCAGCGCCGCCACCCAGCCGTCCTCCGGCTGCGGCGACAACACATTGATCCAGCCCGCCTTGATGAAGATCGCGGTGATCAGGCCCCACGCGATGAACGCCGCGATGTTCGGCATCACCATGTTCGACAAGAAAGTGCCGAAGCGCTGCACCGCAACCCTCGCGGAACCCTTCTGCGCCGAGACGTCGGTACTCATGTCACTCCCTCGTGCCGTAGGTGTCCGCCGGGGCACTCCACACCGAGGGCCGCGACGCGGCAACCGTCCTTCGCTGGCCGCCTCCCAGCAGGCTAAACCCTCCCTGTGACGCCGGGATGGCGCCGGTGGGGACACTCACGAATTCTGCGCAAGTTCCCAGACTGCCCTTGGGAAGGTCGCGGCGAGCTCCTGCGGAGGCAGCGGCCCCGGCGTGCGCCGGGCGGCGAGCGCCTGGAGCCCGGCGGCGGCGAGGGCCGCCTCGGCCGCGCCGAGGCCGGCAGCCAGCAGGCTCCCGCAGGCTCCGGCCAGCACGTCGCCCGACCCCGCCTGGGCCGTCCACGCGGGCCCCGGCGGCGCGAGCCAGATCCGGTCGTCCCCGGGCGAGGCGACGTACTGCGTCGCGCCCTTGAGCAGCACCGTGCAGCCGGTGGCGTCCGCGGCGGCCCGCACGGCGGCGGGCGGGTCGGCCTCCACCTCCGGACGCGAGGTCCCCAGCAGCCTGGCCAGCTCGCCGGCGTGCGGCGTCAGCAGGACGCCGGCGTGCCCGCGCTCGGGGAGGTGGCGCAGGGCGTCCGCGTCCACGACGAGGGGGACGCCGGCCCCGACCGCGCGGGCGACCACGCCGCGGTCCTTCCGGTCGCCCCAGCCGGAGCCCAGCACCAGGGCCTGCACGCGTCCCTGGCCGACGACCACGTTGGGGAACCGGTCGAGGATGCGTGCGGCCACCGCGGGCGCGCCGAGGTAGCGGACCATCCCTGCCCCGGCCCCCACCGCGCCGGCGGCGGTCAGGACCGCGGCGCCGGGGTAGTCCACCGAGCCGGTGTCGAGCCCGACGACCCCGCGGGAGTACTTGTCGCTGCCCGCATCCGGCACCGGCCATGCGGACGCCAGGTCAGCGTCCGTCCACTGCGTGACCGCGGGCCCGGACAGGTCCAGGCCGAGGTCCACCAGCTCGACCTCGCCGCACGCGGAGCGGGTGGGCTCCAGGAGCTGGCACACCTTGTGGCCGCCGAAGGTGACGGTGAGCCGGGCGACGACGTGCGGCTCCTGCGAGAACGGCGGTTCGGGCGCGAGCCCCGACGGCAGGTCGACGGCCACCACGGGCACCCGCAGCTCGCCGCACGCCGACGCGAACGCCGCCACGTCCGCGGCCAGGCCCGGGCGCGAGCCGATGCCGGCCACGCCGTCCACGACACAGTCGGTGCGCGGGAGCTCGGCCCGGGCGGCCGCCGCGTCGAGGTCGCGTCCGCCGGCGGCGAGGAACGCGTCCCAGCCACCCGGGTGCACCCCGGGGCCGGTGCGCCACGCACCGACGCGGACGCCCCGCCGGGCCAGCCGCGCGCCGGCGAACAGCGCGTCCCCGCCGTTGTTGCCCGAGCCGACCACCAGCAGGACGCGGGAGCCGTACGCGCCGCCGCGGCCGGTACCCAGGCGGCCGTCGTGCAGCCGCCGCAGGATCGCGGCTGCCAGGCCGGCCGCCGCCCGTTGCATCAGGGCGTCGCCGCCCGCACGGGCCATCGCCCGGGACTCGGCCTCGCGGATCCGGGCGACGCTGTAGCCGTGGATCATCTCAGGCCTCGCAGACCACCACCGCGGACGCGATCCCGGCGTCGTGGGTGATCGAGAGGTGGATCGTCGCGATGCCGCGTTCCGCCACGAGGGCCGCGACCGTGCCCGCGCAGGAGAAGAAGGGCTTCCCGGCCTCGTCCTTGCGCACCTCGACGTCGGTCCACACCAGCCCGGTCGGCGCGCCGAGCGCCTTCGCGAAGGCCTCCTTGGCCGCGAAACGGCCGGCCATCCGCTGCATGGACGTGTCGTGCTCGGCGGGGGTGAAGATCTTGTCGAGCAGCCCGGGCGTGCGCGCCACCGCCTCGCTGAAGCGCGAGACCTGGGTGACGTCGATGCCGATGCCGACGATCATCGCCGCTACTCGACCGTGACGCTCTTGGCGAGGTTGCGGGGCTGGTCGACGTCGTAGCCCTTCAGCGTGGCCAGCTCGCAGGCGAACATCTGCAGGGGGACGGTCGCCACGAGCGGCTGGAGCAGGGTCGACACCTTGGGCAGCCGGAACAGCACGTCGGCGTACGGCTCGACCTCCGCGTCCCCCTCCTCGGCCAGCACCACGGTCAGCGCGCCGCGCGCCCGCACCTCCTGGATGTTGGAGACGACCTTGTCGTGGAGCTGGTCGCGGCCCTGCGGCGGGACGACGATGAAGATCGGGATGCCGTCCTCGACCAGGGCGATCGGGCCGTGCTTCAGCTCGCCCGCGGGGAAGCCCTCGGCGTGCAGGTAGGCGATCTCCTTCAGCTTCAGCGCGCCCTCCAGCGCCACCGGGTAGCCGACGTGGCGGCCCAGGAACAGCACCGACTTCTGGTCGACGAACCGCTTCGCGAGCTCCTTGATCGGGTCGAGCTCGTCGAGCACCTTCTGGATCAGCGGCGGCGTGGCCGCCAGCTCGCTCATCACCGCGTGGATCTCGTCGTCGTACATGCTCCCCCGCACCTGGGCGAGGTAGAGGCCGAGCAGGTAGCAGGCCGCGACCTGGGTCAGGAAGCCCTTGGTGGACGCCACGCCGATCTCGGGGCCGGCGTGGGTGTAGATCACGGCGTCCGACTCGCGCGGGATGGTCGCGCCGTTGGTGTTGCAGATCGCGATCACCTTCGCGCGCTGCTCGCGGGCGTGCCGGATCGCCATCAGGGTGTCGGCGGTCTCCCCCGACTGGCTCAGGGTGACCACGAGGGTCGAGCCGGTGATGATCGGGTCGCGGTAGCGGAACTCGCTGGCGATCTCGACCTCGCAGGCGATGCGGGTCCAGTGCTCGATGGCGTACTTGGCCACCAGACCGGCGTAGTACGCCGTCCCACACGCGACGATGATGATCTTGTCGATCGACCGCAGCTCCGCCTCGGGGATGTGCAGCTCGTCCAGGCGCAGCGACCCGTCCGGGTTGAACCGGCCCAGCAGGGTGTCGGCGACCGCCCGCGGCTGCTCGTAGATCTCCTTGCGCATGAACCAGTCGTAGCCGGACTTCTCCGCGGCGGACAGGTCCCAGGTGACCTCGAACGGGTGGGTCGGCGCCGGGCGTCCGGCGAAGTCGGTGACCGTGACCGAGGTCGGGGTGACGTCCACCACCTGGTCCTGGCCGAGCTCGATGGCGTTGCGGGTGAACTCGATGAACGCCGCCACGTCGGACGCGACGAAGTTCTCGCCCTCGCCGACACCGACCACCAGCGGGGAGTTGCGGCGCGCGGCCACGAGCCGGTCCGGCTCGGCCGCGTCCACCGCGACGAGGGTGAACGCACCCTCCAGGCGTCCGCAGACCGTGCGCATGGCGTCGGCGAGGTCGGCGCCCGCCTCCACCTCGCGGCCCAGCAGCTGGGCGGCGGTCTCCGTGTCGGTCTGGGAGGCGAAGGTGACGCCGTCCGCCTCGAGCTCGGTGCGCAGCACCGCGAAGTTCTCGATGATCCCGTTGTGGATCAGGGCCACCCGGCCGCCGGCGGACAGGTGCGGGTGCGCGTTGGCGTCCGTGGGACCGCCGTGGGTCGCCCACCGGGTGTGGCCGATGCCCAGGCCGGTGTCGGGGATGGGGTGGTCGTCCAGCTCGGCGTCCAGGTTCGTGATCTTGCCCGCCTTCTTGCGGTACTCGATCCGCCCGTCCGACACGACGGCGACGCCCGCCGAGTCGTACCCCCGGTACTCCATCCGCCGGAGGCCGGCGACCACGACATTGCGAGCGACACGAGGCCCCGTGTAGCCGATAATTCCGCACATAGCGGCCACTGTAGTGGCGCGTTCGGCACACTTGTGCCCTAATCCCGGTGGCGGGCCCGGCACGAGGTGAGGTGGTAATGGCACCAGCGATCAACGTCCACGACGAGGTGGGCGCGCCAGAGGACAACCCGTACGGGCCCTACCTCACGCTGGATCGGCGCCACTGGGCCGCGCTCGCGGCGTCCCGTCCGGCGAACCTCGGCGAGGCCACCCTCGAGCGCCTGCGCGGCATCGGCGACCCGACGGACGCCGCGGAGGTGCGTGAGGTCTACGCGCCGCTGACCGACCTGCTCAGCCTGTACATGGAGCGCACCGGCGCCCTGTTCTCCGCCAGTCACGAGTTCCTCGGCCTGTCCGGCCAGCGGACGCCGTTCGTGATCGGTGTGGCCGGATCGGTGGCGGTCGGGAAGTCCACCACGTCCCGGCTGCTGAAGGAGCTCATCTCGCGGTTCCCGTGGCACCCGCGCGTCGACCTGGTGACGACCGACGGCTTCCTGTACCCGAACGCCCGGCTGGAGCGCGACGGGCTGCTGGAGCGCAAGGGCTTCCCGGAGTCCTACGACCGGCGCCGCCTGGTGCAGTTCGTGATGGACGTGAAGTCGGGCGCGCCGCAGGTGACCGCCCCGGTGTACTCCCACCTCGTCTACGACATCGTGCCGGACGAGGTGATCACGGTCTCCCAGCCCGACGTGCTCATCGTCGAGGGGCTGAACGTCCTCCAGCCGGCCCGCCGCCGCACCGACGGCACGACCGGACTGGCACTGAGCGACTTCTTCGACTTCTCGGTGTACGTGGACGCCGCGCACACCGACATCCGCAACTGGTACGTGTCGCGCTTCCTGCGGCTGCGGGAGACCGCGTTCCAGGACCCGGGCTCCTACTTCGTCCGCTACGGCCGGCTGTCGGAGGCCGAGGCCACCCAGGTGGCCCTCGACATCTGGGGCCGGATCAACGGGCCGAACCTGGAGCTGAACATCCGCCCGACGCGCGCACGGGCCACCGCGATCCTGCGCAAGGGTCCCGACCACCAGGTCAGCTGGGTGCGGATCCGCAAGGTCTGACGCCGACCCGCCGTCCCTTCGCCCCGGCTTCGCACACTCCGTCCCGGCTTCGCCCACTTCGTCCCCGGATTCGACCACTTCGCCCCCGCTTCGACCACTTCGCCCCGGCTTCGCTACGTCCAGTTCGGGACGCTACGCGTATTCGCGCAGCATCGTCGATTACACGTAGCGAAGCGCAGGGCCGGGCGCGCGGACGGACCCCGGCGAGGTCGGGTGAGGGACGGGCGCGGCGCTCAGCGCGCGGGCTCGAGGCTCAGGCGGTCGCGGACCACCTCTGCCAGGCGCTGGGCGACCTCCATGGCACGCTCTGCGGTGTCGGCCTCGACCATCACGCGCACCAGCGGTTCGGTGCCGGAGGGACGCAGCAGCACGCGGCCGTTGCGGCCCAGGGCCCTCGACTCGGCGGACACGGCGGCGTTCACCACCGGGTCGATGCCGGCTCGCGCCTTGTTCACGTTCGGCACGTTCACCAGCACCTGGGGCAGCCGGGTCACGACCGCGGCGAGGTCGCGCAGGGTGCGCCGCGTCCGCGCCATGCGGGCGGCGAGGTGGAGGGCGGTGAGCACGCCGTCGCCGGTGGTGGCGAACTCGCTCATGATCACGTGGCCGGACTGCTCGCCGCCGAGGGTGAAGCCGTTGGCGTTCATCGCCTCCAGCACGTACCGGTCGCCGACCTTGGTCTGGTCGACGTGGACACCGGCGTCGCGCATGGCGTTGAGGAAGCCGAGGTTGCTCATCACGGTCGCCACCACGGTATCGCTGTGCAGCGTGCCCTGCTCGCGCATGGCGAGGGCGAGGATGGCCAGGATCTGGTCGCCGTCGACGACCTCGCCGGTGTGGTCGACGGCCAGGCAGCGGTCGGCGTCCCCGTCGAGCGCGATGCCGAGGTCCGCGCCGTGCTCGAGCACGGCCGCCTGGAGCGAGGCCATGTGGGTGGAGCCGCAGTTGTCGTTGATGTTCAGCCCGTCGGGCTCGGCGTGCAGCGGGACGACGGTCGCCCCCTGGGCGTCGAAGGCGGCCAGTGCGGTGAGGCAGGCCGCGCCGTTGGCGCAGTCGACGACCACAGTGAGTCCCTCGAGGCTGGCGTCGGCGCCGAGGCTGGCCACGAGGTGCGCGACGTAGGCCTCGATGGCGCCGGGGTCGTCGATCACGCGGCCGACGCCGGCTCCGGTGGGACGCAGCCACACCTCGTCCATGCGCTGCTCGATGGCGTCCTCGATCGTGTCGTCGAGCTTGACGCCGCCACGGGCGAAGAACTTGATGCCGTTGTCGGGCATCGGGTTGTGGCTGGCCGACAGCATCACGCCGAGGTCGGCGTCGAGGTGTCCCACGAGGTGGGCGACGCCCGGGGTCGGGATGACGCCCAGCCGCACCACGTTCACCCCGGCGGACGCGAGGCCCGCGACCACGGCGGCCTCGAGGAATTCCCCACTGGCACGGGTGTCGCGCCCGACGAGTGCCACGGGACGGCGGGACGCACCGAACGCGCCCGCCTCGCCCAGCACGTGGGCGGCCGCGACCGACAGCTCGAGAGCGATCTCGGCGGTCAGCTCGAGGTTCGCGGTGCCGCGAACCCCGTCGGTTCCGAAAAGTCGAGCCACGGCCCGACCCGGATCAGCGCTTGCTGTACTGAGGAGCCTTGCGGGCCTTCTTGAGGCCGGCCTTCTTGCGCTCCTTGACGCGGGCGTCGCGGGTCAGCAGGCCGGCCTTCTTCAGGGCCGGACGGCTCGCCTCCGCGTCCACGGCGTTCAGCGCGCGGGCGATGCCCAGGCGCAGCGCACCGGCCTGGCCGGTCACGCCGCCGCCGACGATCGTCGCGATGACGTCGTAGGAGCCGACGACCGCAGCGGTCACGAAGGGCTCGTTGACGGTCTGCTGGTGCAGCTTGTTCGGGAAGTAGTCCTCGAGGGTGCGACCGTTGATCGAGAACTGGCCGGTGCCCGGCTTGATCCGGACGCGGGCGATGGCCTCCTTGCGGCGGCCGGTGGCGCCGGCAGGGGCGACGACGGCGGGACGGCCGCCCGGCAGCGGGGCGCTCGGCTGGGCCTCGGCGCGGTAGGCGATCTCCCGATCGTCCTCAACGAAGGGGACGACCTCGTCGGCCACGGTCTCTTCGACGGTCTCGGTCACGGTGCTTCCTCGGCTCACTGAGCGATCTGGGTGATCTGGTAGGGCTGCGGCTTCTGCGCGCTGTGGGGATGCTCGGGGCCGCTGTAGACCTTGAGCTTCTTGATCAGCTGACGAGCCAGCTTGTTCTTGGGCAGCATGCCCCACACCGCGCGCTCGACGGCCTTGCGCGGGTCGGTCTTGAGGAGCTCGCCGTAGGGAACCGCGCTCAGGCCGCCCGGACGACCGGAGTGGCGGTACGCCATCTTGTCGGTGGCCTTGTTGCCGGTGAGGGCGATCTTGGACGCGTTCACGACCACGACGAAGTCGCCGGTGTCGACGTGCGGCGCGAACTGCGGCTTGTGCTTGCCGCGCAGCAGGGTAGCCGCAGTGACGGCCAGCCGGCCGAGGACGACGTCCTCGGCATCAATCACGTGCCAGTCCCTGGTGATCTCGCCAGGCTTGGGGCTGTACGTAGACACGAGTCTGCGACCTGCTTCCATGAGTTGTAGCTCTTCGCGGTGCGGGATCCACCCTCAGGGCGGACCTCAGCGCAACAGCGCCTTAGATTACCGTGCCCTGATCAGGGGGTCAAAACCGGGCTCTCCTACCACTGCCCGCGCCCCTCCGGGGGCGTGACACTCCGCCCGGGCCGGCCCTGACCTCGCCGCACGAGGAGGACGACGCCGACCGTCACCGCGGGCCACACCAGGTTCGCCCAGAACATCCCGCCGCCGAGCATGAACAGGCCGGCCGCGTACAGCACACCGCGCACGGCGAGGATCGACAGCTGGGCGATCCACTTCGCCTGCAGGGACGGCAGCGCCCACCAGCAGAACACGCTGAGCAGCACCGCGAGGACGGTGCTGGTGAGGCCGCTGTCCACCCACGCGACGAGGGAGCGGACCGGCGGCGGATCGCTGCCGATCTCGACGACGTCCCGCTCCAGCCAGGTCCCGGAGGGATCGCGCACGAAGGCGTAGCGCCAGCTGATCGCCACGGCCCGCGCGCTGTCGGCAGGGTCCACCGCGAGTCCGATGAAGGCCGGTGCGGTGTCGGGGTCGGCCTCGACCACCCAGTCGCCGCCCCCGACGCGACGCTCCACCAGGTGACGGCTGCGGGAGGTCCTCGGGTAGCCCTCCGGGTAGTCCATCCGCGCCCGGTAGCAGGTGCCGTCCCCGGCGCAGGCCGACCACGCCTCGGACCCGACCTTCGGCGCGGACTCCAGGGCGAGCGGACGCCCGGACCGCCACCACGTGAGTCCCCCGTCCGTGCTCGCGAGCCAGCGCTCGCCGACGCCGTAGTTCGGCTCCACCCGGACGTAGAAGGCGCCGCCGGCGTAGCCGGCCTCCTCCACCCCGCCGAAGGGGTCCGGCGCCCGGAGCGTCGCGGCGCCACCGGTCACGACCACCCACGCGGCGACCAGCAGGCCGACCCCGGCCACGATGCCCTTGGCGGCCGTCATCCCGACCCCGCTTCCGTGGGTTCCGTCCCCCCGGCCGCTCGCCGGGATCGCCGGTCGAGCCACCACGTGAGCCGCATCAGGACGGCAAGGACGACCACGACCAGCGCCCACGTCGCATACATCTGCACCCGCCTTACCGGGGAGGCCAGGACGCCGAGGACGAACACGACCCCGAGCGCGAGGACGTTCATCATCTGGAACACCACCCGTGCGGCGAGCCACGGCACCAGCAGCCAGCCCAGGAGGCTCGCCAGCAGGAAGACCACGAAGCCGAACCCGGGGGTGCCCAGCGATGTCACCAGTTCGCGCTGCCACTCGGGATCGCTGGCCGGCGCCACCAGGTCCACCGCGCGCCAGGCGCCGGACGGGGTGCGCACCTGCACGGTCGTTCCCACCGCCACCACGGCGTGCTCGCTGCTCGCCGGGTCGATCGCGATCCCGTTGACCCGGTAGCTGCTCGACCCGAGGTACTTCTCGGCCCTCCAGTCGCCCCCGGGCACCCGCCGCTGGATCCACCAGCCCCGGTCCCACTCCTGGCTGCCCGCGACGTGGACCCCGGCCACCCGGAGGCACACGCCATCGGGAACGCAGGACTGCTGGCTGCCGTCGTGCCCGAGGCGCTCGGCCTCGGGGATCGGGCCCGGGTCGTCCTCCCTCGCCCACGTCACCCCGGCGTCGGTGCTGCGCATCCACCGGCTGCCGTACCCGCCCTCGAGGTACACCTCGGCGTGGAAGGCACCGTCGGCGTACCCGACGGCCCGTACCTCGCTGGGCGGTGGGGGCGTGGTCGCCGTGGTCGCGGCCACCGCGGCGAGCAGCCCCAGCACGGCCCAGCCCCGCCGGGTGCGCGAGGACGGGACGGGACCGCGCCGCCGAAGGACGACCCACAGCGGGGGCAGCGCGACGAGCGCCACGAGATCGGTCGGGTCGCGCAGCGTGATGCCGCCACCCAGCAGCGGGGCGACCGTCTCGGCCACGCCCGGCACGGTCTTGAGCGCGAGGAAGGCCACGCCGGCCAGCACGGTCCCCGGGCCCGGCCCGACCAGCACGGAAACCAGGGTCGCGACCACCACCAGTCCCGCGACGTCGCTGAGCTTCCCGGTGACCGGGCCCGGCCACGTCGCCTTGAACAGGTGGTCGTTCAGGGCCAGGAGCAGCACGGCAGCGAAGAACCAGGGCCTGGCCAGCCAGGGCAACCGGTTCCGGATCATGCCCGCCACCCTAAGGACGGCCGGCCGTTCTCACCGGCCGTTGAATGAGGAGCAACCCGATCGTTACCGGCGGCGTGTACCACTCGTGCGACGGCACCGCCCGGAGCGCCTCACCGCAAGACGACATACGCCGGAAATACAACCCCCCTATCGTGACCCCATGCCCGACACTCTCGAGATCCGCTTTCCCGCCGCCGGCGTCGAGGCCGAGCTGGCGGTCACCGAGGCAACGATCCGGGCCACCGACCTGCGACAGTTCCCGGTCGGGGGCGAGCCGCTGGCCACCTTCGACCCGGGCTTCATGAACACCGCCGTCTGCCACTCCTCGATCACCTACATCGACGGCGATGCCGGCGTGCTGGAGTACCGCGGCTACCCGATCGCGGAACTGGCCGAGAAGTCCACCTACCTCGAGGTCGCCTACCTGCTGCTGAACGGCGAGCTGCCGACGGCGGCCCAGCTCCAGGAGTGGGAGCTGCTGATCACCGAGCACCGGATGCTGCCGGACAAGCTGAAGACCGTGCTGGCCGGCTTCCCCTACGACGCGCACCCGATGACGATCCTGATGGCCTCGGTGGCGGCCTTCTTCTCCTTCTACCCCGACGCCCAGAACTTCGAGGACAAGTCGGCGCGCGACCTGAACATCGCCCGGCTCATCGCCAAGATGCCGACGCTGGCCGCGTTCGCCTACCGCAAGGGCAAGGCGAAGCCCTACATCAACCCCGACGACAAGTACGGGTACTGCCACAACTTCCTGGCCATGCTGTTCAAGCAGAATGAGCGGCGCTACGAGGCCGACCCGCGGCTCATCCGGGCGATGGAGGTGCTGTTCATCCTCCACGCCGACCACGAGCAGAACTGCTCGACGAACGCCGTCCGCTCGGTGGCCAGCTCCGGCAACGACCTGTTCACCTCCTGCTCGGCCGGCATCGGCGCGCTGCACGGGCCGCTGCACGGCGGCGCGAACGAGGCGGTGCTGCGCATGCTGCGCGAGATCGGGACGGTGGAGCGCGTGCCCGAGTTCATCGAGGGCGTCAAGGCCGGCAAGGCCCGGATGATGGGCTTCGGCCACCGCGTCTACAAGAACTACGACCCGCGCGCGAAGATCATCAAGAAGTCCGTCGAGGATGTCTTCGAGGTGACCGGGGTGAACCCCCTGCTGAAGGTGGCGCAGGAACTGGAGAAGTACGGCCTCACCGACGAGTACTTCGTGAAGCGGCGCCTCTACCCGAACGTCGACTTCTACTCCGGCCTGATCTACGAGGCGCTCGGCTTCCCGCCGGAGATGTTCACGGTGCTGTTCGCGGTGCCACGGACGTCCGGCTGGGCCGCCCAGTACCAGGAGTTCATCACCGATCCCGAGCAGAAGATCATGCGGCCCAAGCAGATCTACACCGGCCACCGGACGCGAGCGTACGTGCCCATGGAGGAGCGCGCCTAGGGGCGCTGTGGACCGTCCCCGCCCAAGTCAGCGGGGATTGCCGGGTTTGCCCTTGCGGAGCAGAGCCTGCGTGGCAAGGTATTCCCCATGAGTTCAAAGTTGAGCGCTGCCTCGATGCAGGTGACCAGTCCCGACGACGTCCGCAATGTCGTACTGATCGGAAACGCGGGCTCGGGGAAGACGTCACTGTTCGAGCAGCTGCTCAAGGCCCGTCTGGCCGGCTACCGCGGCGAGAAGGAGGACGCCGAGCGCGCCGCGCAGCTCTACCTGGCCTCGATCGTCAGCGGCGAGGTGCTGGTCAACCTGCTGGACGCCCCCGGGCACCCCGACTTCGTCGGTGAGCTGCGGGCCGGCATCCGCGCCGCGGACGCGGCCATCTTCGTCATCTCCGCGGCCGACGGCATCGACGGCGCGGCCCAGGCCCTGTGGGAGGAGTGCACGGCGGCCAACCTGCCGCGGATCATCGCGCTCACCAAGCTGGACGCCGGCCACGCCGACTTCGACGGCTCCGTCGCCGAGGCGCAGGACAAGTTCGGCGAGGGCGTCCTGCCGACCCACGTGCCGACGATCAGCCCGGACGGCATCATCGGCAACATCGGACTGCTGAGCCTGGAGGAGCACGACTACTCCGGCGGCGAGGTCGTCAACCGCAAGCTCACCGCCGACGACTCCCACGTCGAGACGTGGCGCGGCCCGCTGATCGAGGCGATCATCCAGGAGGCGGAGGACGACTCCCTCATGGACCGCTACCTCGGCGGCGAGGAGCTCGACACCGAGTACCTGCTGGACGACCTCCGCAAGGCGGTCGCCACCGCCAACCTGTACCCGGTCGTCCCGGTCGCCTCGAACACCGGCGTGGGCGTCGAGGAGCTCCTGCGGCTGATCGAGCACGGGTTCCCGACCCCGTCCCTGCACCCGAACCCGCCGGTGACCTCCCCCGACGGCAAGGAACTGCCCACCCCGCCGACCGACCCGTCCGCGCCGCTGGTGGCCCAGGTCATCCGCACCACCACCGACCCGTTCGCCGGCCGGCTGTCGATGGTGCGCATCTTCTCCGGCACGCTGAAGGCCGAGGACCTGGTGCACATCTCCGGCCACCGCCCCAAGGCCGACGACGCCCACCCCGACCACGACAACGACGAGCGGGTCGGCCTGATCCAGGCCGCGGTCGGCACAGAGCTCAAGCCGCGCCCGTCCGCCATCGCCGGCGAGATCGTGATGGTGCCCAAGCTGTCGACGGCCGAGACCGGCGACACCCTGTCGGCGAAGGACCGCCCGGCCCTGGTGGCGCCGTGGAACCTGCCCGAGCCGCTGCTGCCGCTGGCCATCCGCGCGGCGACCCGCAACGACGAGGACAAGCTGGCCGGAGCCCTCCAGCGCCTGGCCGTGGAGGACACCACCGTCCGGCTCGACCGGGGTGGCAGCGACCAGCTCGTGCTGTGGACGACCGGCCAGGCCCACGCCGACCTGCTGACCGCACGGCTCACCGACCGCTACGGCGTCAAGGTCGAGCAGGAGGAGTTGAAGATCCCGCTGCGCGAGACCTTCATCGCCAAGGCCACGGCGCTGGGACGCCACGTCAAGCAGTCCGGCGGCCACGGCCAGTACGCGGTGTGCAACATCGAGGTCGAGCCGCTGCCTCGCGGCGCCGGCTTCGAGTTCGTCGACAAGGTCGTCGGTGGCGCCGTCCCGCGGCAGTTCATCCCCAGCGTCGAGAAGGGCATCCGCAACCAGCTCGAGAAGGGCGTCTTCGCCGGCTACCCGATGGTCGACGTGCGGGTCACCCTGTTCGACGGCAAGGCGCACTCGGTGGACTCCTCCGACATGGCCTTCCAGCTCGCCGGCTCGCTGGCGATCAAGGAGGCGGCCACCCCGAAGACCGTGGCCCTGCTCGAGCCGCTCGACCTGGTGACGGTGACCGTCGGCGAGGAGTACCTCGGCGCGGTGATGACCGACCTGTCGGGACGCCGCGGGCAGCTGCTCGGCTCCGACTCCGACAACCACAAGGCGATCATCCGGGCCCTCGTGCCGCAGACCGAGCTCGCGCGCTACGCCATCGACCTGCGCGGCATCGCGCACGGCTCGGGCACCTTCACCCGCGAGTTCCACGGCTACGAGCTCCTGCCCGCGTCCCTGATGGACAAGTACGCCAAGACGAACTGACCGCCACGCACTCCGCACGCCGTGAGCCGGCCGCACCGTCGGCCGCTCACGGCGTTTCGGCGTCCATGGGGGGAATGGGGACGGGCGCCGCGGCGTTCGGGGTCGTCGTGCGCATCGACATCTGGTCCGACATCGCCTGCCCGTGGTGCTTCATCGGCCTCACCCGCCTGGAGGCGGCGCTGGCCCGCTTCGAGCACGCGGACGCCGTGGAGGTGGAACTGCACTCGTTCCAGCTCGACCCCGGCCTGCCCGACTCCTACCCCGGCACGGAGGCGGAGTACCTCGCCGCGGCCAAGGGGCTCGACCCGGCCTCGGTGTCGCAGATGGTCGGACGGGTGGCCGGCATCGCGGCCGCCGACGGGCTCTCGCTCGACTTCGACGCCCTGAAGGTGGCGAACTCGCGGCGGGCCCACCGGCTCATCCAGCACGCGAAGCAGGCCGACCCCGGCGGGGACACCGCCTGGCGGATGGAGATGGCGCTGTTCGCCGCGCACTTCAGCGATGGCCTCGACACCGGCGACCCGGACACCCTCGTCGGGATCGCCACCTCGGTCGGCCTGGACGCCGGCGCGGCCCGGGAGGCGCTCACGTCCGAAGAGCTGGACGCCCTGGTCGGCGCCGACGTGGACGAGGCGTCGCGGCTCGGCATCCGCGGCGTCCCCTTCTTCGTGCTCGCGGGGCGCTACGGCCTGTCCGGCGCCCAGCAGCCGGAGGTGTTCGACCAGGCCCTGCGCCAGGTGTGGGACGAGGCCGTGCCGGCGGCGGGCTGACGCGGGAGCCCCGCCGCGGCCCGGCTCAGCGGGCGGCCTGGTCGGCGAGGAACCCGAAGACCCCGTCGGCGACCATCTGCACGGCGATCGCCGACAGCAGCAGGCCCGCGATGCGCGAGGCCAGCACGGTGCCCGACTCGCGCAGGATGGCCCGGATCAGGCCGGCGTAGCGCAGGAAGAGCCACACCAGGACCATCACGACCACCAGCGCAGCGGCGACGGTGAGGTAGCCGGTGAGCCCCGGTGCCTCCTGCACGGCCAGCATGGTGGCCACGATCGCGCCCGGACCGGCCATCAGCGGCGTCCCGAGCGGCACGATCGCCACGTTCACGCCGTCGTGGCTCGTGGGCTCCGAGCCCCCGCCCATCAGCAGGTCGAGGGCGATCAGCAGCAGCAGCAACCCGCCGGACACCTGCATGGCGGGCACCGACACGTGGAGGTAGTCGAGGATCTGGCGCCCGAAGAGGGCGAACAGGGCGATCACGCCGAACGCGACGAGGGAGGCCCGGTCGCCGGCGCGACGGCGCTGCTTCTCGTCCAGGGAGTTGGTGAGGCCGAGGAACACCGGCAGCAGGCCGGGAGGGTCGACGATCACCCAGAGGGTGACGGCTGTGGCGAGGAACAGATCAAGGTTGAAGAACTGGCCCACCGGCCCAGCCTAGGGCCGGGGGGCCCGCACCGCAGAATCGGGGGGACGCCGCCGGCGGCGCCCGCGCGGCTCAGAGGCTGTGCAGCGGACGCGTGCCCGGCGGCAGCAGCCGGCTGTCGACGATGTCCTTGCCGAACGGGAAGCAGGTGACCGGGATCATCTTCAGGTTGGCGACCGCCAGCGGGATGCCGATGATCGTCACGGCCTGCGCGACGGCGGTGGTGACGTGGCCGATGGCCAGCCACAGCCCGGCGATGAGGAACCAGATCACGTTGGCCAGGCCCGAGCCGATGCCCGCGGACGGCTTGGCGACCACCGCGCGGCCGAACGGCCACAGCGCGTAGCCGGCCATCCGGAAGGACGCGATGCCGAACGGGATGGTGATGATCAGGATGCAGGCGAGCACGCCGAAGGCGATGTAGCCCAAAGCCAGCCAGAACCCGCCCAGGACCAGCCAGATGAGGTTCAGAATCGCGCGCATGCCTCTCCTTGTTCGAAACGCACCGTCCATCAAACCGGGTGCCGGGCCGTTTCCCCAGCGGTGACGACCCTGACGCTCCCCTGACGTGCCCCCGGCGGCCGCGTCCCTACAATGTCGGCCATGCCCGTCGACCAGCGCATCCATCGTGACGTGGTCTCGTACGTACGGCGCAGCGGGCGCATGAACGAGTCCCAGCAGCGCGCGTGGGACGCCCACCGGGACGCCTGGGTGGTCGCGCTGCCCGCCGGGGAGCGCGAGACGTCCGTGGCGAGCCACGCCACCGTCGACTGGACGGCCGTGTTCGGCCGCCAGGCGCCGTTGAAGGTGGAGATCGGCTCGGGCACCGGGCACGCGATCACCGCGCTCGCCGAAGCCATGCCGGAGGCGAACCTGGTGGCGTTCGAGGTGTTCACCCCCGCGGTCGCCTCGACGCTGGGACGGCTGGCGCGCCACGGCGTCGGCAACGTGCGGCTGGTGGTCGCCGACGGCGCGCAGGCGCTGGCGAGCGTTGTCGGCGAGGGAGAGCTCAGCGAGCTGTGGACGTTCTTCCCCGACCCGTGGCACAAGGCGCGCCACCACAAGCGGCGCCTGGTCGGGCCGGCGTTCGCCGCCCTGGTCGCCTCCCGGCTCGCGCCGGGCGGGGTGTGGCGGCTGGCCACCGACTGGGACGACTACGCCGAGGCCATGCGCGAGGTGCTGGACGCGGAGCCGGGCCTGGTGAACTGCCACGACGGGTGGGCCCCCCGCTTCGCTGCGCGCCCGGTGACCAAGTACGAGCGGCGCGGCCTCGAGGCCGGGCGCACCATCCACGACCTCGCCTACCGCCGCGCATGACCCGCTACCGCCTCGACCTCGGCTACGACGGCACCGGCTTCCACGGGTGGGCGGCCCAGACCGGCCCGCGCACCGTGCAGGGCGAGCTGGAGTCGTGGATCGGCCGCGTGCTGCGGCTGCCCGCTCCCCCGGTGCTGGCGTGCGCGGGACGGACGGACGCCGGCGTCCACGCCCGCGGGCAGGTGGCGCACGTCGACCTCGACCTGCCCGGGCCCGAGGACGTGGCCGCCACGCTCCAGCGCCGGTTGCGTCGCGCCCTGCCCGAGGACCTCGCCGTGCACAGCGTGCGGGTGGCGCCGCCGGGGTTCGACGCGCGCTTCGCCGCGATCTGGCGCCGCTACGCCTACCGCCTGGCCGACCGGACCCTCGACCCACTGGTGCGGCACACCACGGCGACGGTCCGCGGCGAGGTCGACGTCGACCGGCTGAACGAGGCCGGCGCGGGGCTGCTCGGGCTGCACGACTTCGCCGCCTTCTGCCGGGCGCGCGAGGGCGCGACGACGATCCGCGAGCTCCAGGTGCTGCACGCCGCGCGCACCGGGGACGGCCGCGTCGAGATCGGCGTGCGGGCCGACGCGTTCTGCCACTCGATGGTGCGCTCCCTGGTGGGCGCCCTGGTGGAGGTGGGCACCGGGCGTCGCGACGGCGACTGGCTGCACGGTCTGCTGGAGGCGCCGGGGCGTGCGGGCGACGTGCCGGTGATGGCCGCGCGCGGGCTGGTGCTGGAGGAGGTCGGCTACCCGCCGGACGACCGGCTGGCCGACCGCGCACGCGAGGCGAGAGCGTTCCGGACCCTGGAGGAGCAGTCGTGAGCCACTACTTCCACACCCCCACCGGCGAGGAGCACCGCCGCGAGGTGGGCATGCGGTTCTGGGACACCGACTGGACGTTCACCACCGCGGACGGGGTGTTCTCCGCAGACGGGCTCGACCTGGGCACGTCTGTGCTGCTGCGCGAGTCGGTGCCGCCGGCCGGGGCCACCCGGCTGCTCGACCTCGGCTGCGGGTACGGCGTGCTCGCCGTCGCGCTCGCCACCGCCTGCCCGGGGGCCGTGGTGGACGCCATCGACACCAACGCCCGCGCGCTGGAGCTGTGCGCGGCGAACGCCGCGGTCCACGGCGTGGGCGACCGCGTCCGTCCGCTGGCGCCCGCGGACGCCGACCCGGACGCCCGCTACGACGAGATCTGGTCGAACCCGCCGATCCGGATCGGCAAGGCCGCCCTGCACGAGCTGCTGCTCACCTGGCTGCCGCGGCTCGTCCCGGGCGGGACGGCGCGCCTGGTGGTCGGCCGGAACCTCGGCGCGGACTCGCTCCAGGCCTGGCTCAACGCCTCGGGTTACCGCTGCGAGCGGGAGGCCAGCGCCAAGGGCTTCCGGGTGTTCTCCGTGCGTGCTGAATCCGCGCCGTAGCCCTCCCCGCGGGGGCCCGCGCGTCCTAGGCTTGCAGCGTCGCTCCCTACGAGAACAGAAGGGCAACGCATGACTGAAGAGAACACCCCCAAGGAAGGCGCGGAAGGCTTCCTTGGCGGCCTGCTGGGCAAGGCCAAGGAGTTCGGCGAGAAGGCCAAGGACGTCGCCGGTGACGCCTTCGAGGCCGTGAAGGACTTCGCGGAGGACCTGCCCGAGAACGCCCAGAAGCTTGCCGCCGACGCGTCCGCGGCGGCGAAGGACTTCGCAGAGGACCTGCCCGAGAACGCCCAGAAGCTCGCCGCCGGCGCCCAGAAGCTGGCCGGCGACGCTGTCGAGAAGGCCAAGGACCTCATCGACGGCGACGCCGCTGCGGCCGAGCCGCCGGCCCAGGCGCCCGCGGAGACCCCGGCCGAACCGCCGGCTCCGACCGCCTGACCCTGCCGTCCACGCAACGGGGTGCCCGATTCGGGCACCCCGTTGTACTTTTTGGTTCACCCCTTGTCACGGCCACCGTCGCCACGGCCCATGGGTTAGCCTGAGGCCACCTGAACCTTTGCAGGGGAACCCGGTGCAAGTCCGGGACTGACCCGCAACCGTGACGACGGCAGCTGCCGTCCAAGTCGGAATGCCTGCACAAGTTCTGGCTCATTCACACCCGTCGTGGCATACGGGCGAGCCGGACGCGCGCAGTTGGCCCCGGATCACCTGGAGGCCCCGCGCGAAAGGACTTCCGTGTTCAACTCATTCCGACGATCTCTGGCTGCCGGGTCTGCGGTCGTGATCGCACTGCTCGGCCTGCCCGCCGTCCCGACCGCCGACGCCGCGCCCGCCGCCGCCGACGCCACCCGGGCCGCCAACTACCTGGTGCGCAACCTGCCGAAGACCGCCGACGGCGTCGGTGCCTCGGCCACGGTCGCGCTCGGCCTGGCCACCGCCAACGACTGCACCTACGCGCCCGCGCTGCGCACGCTGGTGAGCCAGATGGAGAAGGGCGCGAAGGGCTACCTGTACCCGGGCAAGAAGCTCAACCCGGCCCGCGCGGCCAACCTGGCGATCGCCGTGGAGGCGCTGGGCCTCAACCCGCGCAAGTTCGCCGGCTACAACCTCGTCTCACTGGTCACCAAGGGCCTGCCGGCCGACGGCCGGATCGGCTCGTCGGACTCCGCGTTCAGCCAGAGCCTGGGCATCATCGCCCTCGACCGGGCCGACGCGACCATCCCGGTGACGCTGCTCACCAAGCTGCTCAGCCTCCAGGACGACACCGGCGCCTTCGGCTACGACTTCAACGGCTTCCAGGCCGACCCCGACACCACCGGAATGGGGATCCTCGCGCTGCACGCCATCGGCCAGCTCGACCCGCAGGTGGATGCGGCGAAGGACTGGGCGGACGCCAACCAGCTCGAGGACGGCTACTGGGCGAGCTACTCCCCCGTCGACTCCACCGGCCTGCTCGGCTCCGCGCTGGCCGCGGAGGGCGAGGACGTCTCCTCGGCCAAGACGTGGCTGGGCGGCGTGCAGAACAGTGACGGCGGATTCCCCAACTCGCTGGACGAGGGCACCGCATCGGACCTGATGGCCACCGTCGACGCGCTCTACCTGATCAGCGGCAAGAGCCTGCTCGACGCCTCGATCAACCTGGGCAAGTGCCCCAAGAACGCACCGAAGCTGCCGGCGGCCACCACCTCCTGCACCGGCGTGTGGGTGGTCGTCGATCGCGGGAACGGCCAGGAGACCGTGCGCTGCGCCACCAAGTACAGCACCGGCATCGCGGCGCTGAAGAGCGCTGGCTTCACGGTGGGCACCGACGCGAGCAACTTCGTGAACCGGATCCAGGGGTTCCCGCTGGTTGTCGACACGACCTTCTCCAAGTACTGGGGCTACTGGCACGCAACGCCGAAGGCAGACGGCACCTGGGACACCTGGGTCGAGTACGGGGTTGGCGCTGCTGACGCGACCCCGAAGCAGGGCGATGTCGAGGGCTGGATCTATGGCCCCTGGCTCGGCGTGGGCGGCACCCCGAACCTCCTGACCCCGCCCGACGGCTACGCCGCGTCCCCGGTGCCGACGATCGAGAACCAGACCACCCCGGCCAGCACCACGCCGAAGGTGGGCGAGACCCTCGGAGCCGTCACCGGCACCTGGGATCCCGTCCCCGCCTTCAGCTACCGCTGGTACCGCAACGGCAGCTCGATCTCCGGGGCAACCAAGGCGACCTACAAGCTGACGAAGTACGACGTCGGCCGGGTGATCACGGTGAAGGTGACCGCGAAGCTCAGCGGGCACCAGACGGTGTCCCGCACGTCGCTTCCGACCGCGAAGGTCACCAAGTGAGGCGTCTCCTCCTCGCGGCTGCGCTGACGGTTCCCCTCGCCGTCGGCGCGGCCGCGGCCGCGCCCGTCCAGGCCGCGCCGCTGCCGCAGGCCTCCGCCTGCAGCGGGGTCTGGGTGGTCGTCGACTACGGGTCGCTGGGCGGCACGAGCACGAAGTGCGCGACCAGCTACAGCACGGGTGCGGCAGCCCTGAAGAGCGCCGGTTTCAGCATCGTGCTCGACGGCGGCTTCCTGCTGAAGATCAACGGCAAGCCGGGCAGCCCCGACATCAACAAGGCGTACTGGTCGTACTGGCAGGCGACGCGGTCCGAGGACGGCACCTACTCCAACTGGAAGTACTCCACCCTCGGGGCGAGCGCGTCCCACCCGACCAAGGGCAACGCGGAGGGCTGGCACTACCAGTCGCTGGACGGCGGGAACGTACCCCCGGGTGCCGCGCCGCCGGCCGAGGACACGTCCACCCCGTCCCCGACGCCGTCGCCGACGAAGACCACGACAAAGCCGAGTCCGAAGCCGACGAAGTCGGCGACCAGGAGCCCGAGCGCCAGCGCGACGGCCACGGCGACGAAGAGCGCGTCCGCCTCGGCCACCGCGAGCAGCACGCCGAGCGCTACCCCGACGCCGACCCCGACGCCGGCGGCGACGACCGCCACCCCGCTCGGGGCGGACGAGGCGACGCCGATCGCCACCGAGGAGACCAGTCCCCCGCAGGACCCCGGCAGCGGCAGCCCGCTGGGCGCGCTCGTCGCCGGCGGGGTCGTCGTGGCCGGTGCCGCCGGCCTGGGCGGCTGGTGGCTGTGGAGAGGACGGAAGCCCTGAACCAGGTGCACCCGTGGGCGTGGTGGTGCTGGGCGATCGGTATCGGGATCGCCGTGAGTGGCACCACCAACCCGCTGCTGCTCGCGCTCGTCGCGACCGCGATGATCGCGGTCGTGATGCTGCGCCGCAGCGCCGCACCCTGGGCACGGTCGGTCCGCGCCTACCTGCTGCTGTCGCTGTTCGTGATCGGCATGCGGGTGTTCTTCCAGATCGTGCTGGGCGGCGGGCGGGGCGAGACCGTCCTGTTCGCCCTTCCCGAGATCCCGCTGCCCGCCTGGGCGGCGGGCATCCAGCTCGGTGGCACCGTCACCGCAGAGGCCCTGACCGCGACGCTGTACGACGCATTGCGGCTCGCGGTCATGCTGCTGTGCATCGGTGCCGCCAACGCCCTGGCCAACCCGCGCCAGGCGTTGCGGTCGGTCCCGGCCGCGCTGTACGAGGCATCGGTCGCCGTGGTGATCGCGCTGAGTGTGGCGCCGCAGCTGATCGAGAGCGTCCAGCGGGTACGCAGGGCGCGCCGCCTGCGCGGCGCGTCGTCGACCAGCCTGAAGGCGCTGGCCACGGTCGCCATGCCCGTGCTCGCGGACGCCATCGAACGCTCGATGTCGCTCGCGGCCGGCATGGAGGCGCGCGGCTTCGCCCGGACGCGTGGCCTGCCCACCCGGGGCACGCTGCCGCTCATGCTGGTCTCCTCGATGGCCGCCACCATCGGGGTCTTCCTGCTGCTCAGCACCTCCTGGTGGCAGCCAGCGCTGGGCCTGCTGGTGGCCGGCGTCACCGTGGCCGGCTTCGGCCTGCGGGCGGCCGGACGGCGGCTGCGGGTGACCACCTACCGTCCGCAGCCGTGGCGCGGGCGCGACACCCTCGTCGCCGCGACCGGCGTGCTGGCCGCCGTGCTCGTGCTCGGCCTCGGCTGGCTCGACCCCACCACGCTCAGCCCTGCGCTGGCCGCGATCCTCGACCCGGCGGCGCTGGCACCCACCACCGACCCGCTCGCCTGGCCGCAGCTCACCCTGCCGATGTTCGTGGTGATCGGCCTGGTGCTGGCTCCCGTCCCGCTCACCCGGGCGCGGAAGGTCGCCCAGACGGCCTCGACCCGCAACGACACCCGCGTCCGCTCGCTGCGGCCGCAGGTCGAGCGCCCGAAGGTGCCGGCATGGCGGTGATCACCTTCGACCGGGTCTCCGTGACCTACCCGGAGGCCGACCGCCCCACGCTCGACCAGGTCTCGTTCGCCCTGCCCGAGGGCGACCTGTGCCTGGTGGTCGGCTCCACCGGCACCGGCAAGTCCACCCTGCTCGGCGCCATCAACGGCCTGGTGCCGCACTTCACCGGAGGCCTGCTGTCCGGCCGGGTGCTCGTGGACGGCCGCGACACCGCGCACCACCGTCCCCGCGACCTGGCCGACGTGGTCGGCTACGTGGGCCAGGACCCGCTGCGCGGGTTCGTCACCGACACCGTCGAGGACGAGGTCGCCTACGGCATGGAACAGCTCGGCATCGACCCGGTCGCCATGCGCAAGCGCGTCGAGGAGACCCTCGACCTGGTGGGCATCGCCGACCTGCGGCGGCGTCCGCTCGTCGAGCTGTCGGGCGGCCAGCAGCAGCGGGTCGCGATCGCCGCCGTCCTCGCCGCCCAGCCCCGGGTGCTGGTGCTCGACGAGCCCACCTCGGCCCTCGACCCCACCGCTGCGCAGGACGTGCTGTCGGCCATCGCCACGCTCGTCCACGAGGTCGGGCTCACCGTCGTGCTGGCCGAGCACCGCCTCGAGCGGGTGATGCAGGCCGCCGACTCGATGATCTGGCTGCCCGGGGACGGCAGCCTCGTGCACGGCAGCCCGCGCGAGGTGCTCGCGCGCGCCACCGTCACTCCCCCGCTGGCCGAGCTGGCCCGCATCGTCGGGTGGGACGAGGTGCCCCTCAGCGTCCGCGAGGCCCGGCGGCGGGCGCTGGCCGAGGACCTCGCGCCGACCGCCCCCCGGCGCGCCCCCGCCAACGGACGGCCCGTCGCGCTCGCCGCGCGCGGCGTCGAGGTGCGCTTCGGCGACGTGGTGGCCGTCGACGGCGTCGACGTCGCCCTGCCGCAGGGCTCGGTGACCGCGCTGCTGGGACGCAACGGCGCCGGGAAGTCGTCGCTGCTGTGGGCCCTCCAGGGCGCGCTCACCTGCGCCGGGGAGATCACCGCCGGCGGCCAGGACCCCCGCCGCCTGTCCGCCGCGGAGGCAAGGCGGCTGGTGACACTCGTGCCGCAGACGGCCGCCGACCTGCTGTACCTGCCCACCGTGGCCGCGGAGTGTGCCCAGGCGGACGCCGAGAGCGACGCCGCCCCCGGAACGACGGCGGCGCTGCTCACCGCACTCGGGGTGGACGTGCCCGACGAGCGCGACCCGCGGGACCTGTCGGAGGGCCAGCGGCTGGCCCTCGTGCTGGCCGTGCAGCTGGCGGCGCGGCCGCCCGTCCTGCTGCTCGACGAGCCGACGCGCGGCCTGGACTACCGCGCCAAGGCCGAGCTGCACCGGATCGTCGACCGCCTCGCCGCCACCGGGGTCGCGGTCGTGATCAGCACCCACGACGTCGAGTTCGCCGCCCTCGCCAGCACCCGGACGCTACTGATGGCCGACGGCGAGATCATCGCCGAGGGCACCACCGCCGACCTGCTCACCTCCTCCCCCGCCTACGCCCCCCAGATGGCGAAGGTGTTCGCGCCCCTCCCTGTGCTCACGCCGGCCGACGTCCGCGGGGGGTTGTGATGGACGGCCGTGCGCGGGTGCCCGTCGCCGTGGTGGCCGCGGCCCTGATCGGGCTGGTCGCCTTCAGCTGGCCACTGTTCCTGCGTCCGGAGTCGGGCATGTCGGCCACGCAGGCGCCGATCATGTTCGCGCTCGTGCTGCCCACGGTGCTCGCGGTCGTGCTGTCCGAGATCGCCGGGGGCCGCATGGACGCCCGCTCGCTGGCGATGCTCGGGGTGCTGGCCGCCGTCGGCACGATCCTGCGTCCGCTCAGCGCGGGGACGGCGGGGTTCGAGCTGGTCTTCTTCCTGATGATCCTCGCCGGGCGGGTGTTCGGGGCCGGCTTCGGCTTCGCGCTCGGCGCGATCACCCTGTTCACCTCCGCGCTGATCACGTCCGGGGTCGGGCCCTGGCTGCCGTACCAGATGCTGGCGGCGGGCATGGTCGGACTGTTCGCCGGGCTCCTGCCGCGGGCGGGCGGACGGGCCGAGATCCTGCTGCTGGCCGCCTACGGCATGGTGTCCGCCTTCGCCTACGGCTGGGTGATGGACTTCTCGTTCTGGCCGTTCGGGATCGGCGAGGACACCCAGATCTCGTTCGACCCGGCGCTCGGCCCGCTGGAGAACCTGCACCGGTTCGTGCTGTACAACATCGCCACCTCGATGGGGTGGAACCTGGGCCGCGCCCTGACCAACGCCGTGGTGATCGCCCTGCTCGGCGTCCCCCTGCTGCGACTGCTGCGCCGCAGCGCCCGCCAGGCCCGGTTCGCGCCCGCGAGTTCGGCCCAACCTCTGGCGGAATAGCCACCGCAGGGGGCAGGTTGGGGGTAGGTGATAGCCAGTCACGCAACGAAGGGAAACCTGATGGCCTACACGCTGCCCGATCTCGACTACGACTACGGCGCACTCGCCCCGCACATCGCCCCGGAGATCATGGAGCTCCACCACAGCAAGCACCACGCCGCCTACGTGGCCGGCGCCAACACCGCGCTGGAGAAGATGGCCGAGGCCCGCGACAAGGGCGACTTCGCCAACATCCCCAAGCTCGAGAAGGACCTCGCCTTCCACCTCGGTGGCCACATCAACCACTCGGTGTTCTGGAAGAACATGTCGCCGGACGGCGGCGGTGAGCCCGACGGCGACGTGGCCGCGGCCATCGACGAGTTCTTCGGCTCGTTCGCCGGCTTCAAGGGCCAGTTCGAGGCCGCCGCCAACTCGCTGCAGGGCTCCGGCTGGGCGCTGCTGGTGTGGGACCCGCTGGGCGCGCGCCTGAACATCAACCAGCTCTACGACCAGCAGAACAGCGTCCCGGTCGGCCAGCTGCCGGTGCTCCAGCTGGACATGTGGGAGCACGCGTTCTACCTCCAGTACAAGAACGTCAAGGGCGACTACGTGAAGGCCTGGTGGAACGTCGTCAACTGGGCGGACGTGGCTGCCCGGCTCGCCAAGGCGCGTGCGGCGGTCGTCCTCTAGGACCCCGGGATCCGACAGTCCCCCGACGGTCAATTCTGAGAGAAACTTGACCTAACTCTCAGGATCAGGCAGGCTCTTCTCAGGAACTGCACGCCTAGACCTTCGGGGGACTGCGTCTTGAACAAGGCGATCACTGCGACCGCGCTGTCAGCAGCACTGCTGGCCGGCGGCGCCTTCACCGCCTCTGCCCTGTACAAGAGCGTGCAGCTGAGCGTCGACGGACAGGTGCAGGAGGCCTCGGGCTTCGCCCTCACCGTCTCCGACGTGCTCGCGACGAGGGGCATCGCGCTGACCGACCGCGACATCGTCACCCCGGAGCCGTCCGCCCCGGTCACCAGCGGCACGACGGTCACCGTCCGCTACAGCAAGCAGGTCACGCTGAACGTGGACGGCAGCCCGCGCACGTTCCTGACCACCGCGGCCACCCTCGACGAGGCGCTGCTGTCCAACGCGCTGTCGGCGGAGCCGGTCTCGCTGATGGCGAGCTCCAACAACGCCGGCCTGGCCGGCGCACGGATGTCCGTCCCGCTCGCCACCCCGCTGCCGCGCGACGGGCTCACCGTCCAGGTGACCACCCCCAAGGACATCGTCCTGAGCGTGGGCGGCACGAAGACGAAGCTCACCACCACCGCCCCCACGGTCGGCGACCTGCTGCTCGAGCAGGGCCTGACCACCTCGGCCACCGACCGCCTCGATCCGGTCGCGGGGACCCCGATCGACGAGGGCGCCACCATCACCCTCGACCGGGTCACGGTGAGCACGAAGACGAAGACCGAGCCGGTGAAGTTCGAGACCGTGCAGAAGAAGAACTCCAGCCTGTGGAAGGGCGAGTCCCGCGTCACGACCGCCGGCAAGGCGGGCAAGGCCAGGCGCACCTACGAGATCACCGTGGTGAACGGCAAGGTCGAGAAGAAGGTCGTGCTCACCGAGAAGGTGCTCACCAAGCCCGTCACCCAGGTGCTCGAGGTCGGCACGAAGACCACCAGCAACGGCGTCGGGATCAACCTCGCCCGGGCGGCGATGTGGGACCGCATCGCGCGCTGCGAGTCCGGCGGCAACTGGAGCATCAACACCGGCAACGGCTACTACGGCGGCCTCCAGTTCAACCTGGCGTCGTGGAACTCCAACGGCGGGCGCGACTTCGCCGCCTACCCGCACCAGGCCAGCCGCGCCGAGCAGATCACCGTGGCCAACCGCTACTACGCGAAGGCCGGAACCAGACCCTGGACCTGCGCCTGACGGCCCCCTCCCCCTCGGCGTCAGCGCAGCACCCTCCCCCGGTCCGACGGCCCCGGAAACCTCCTCCCCCTTGGTTTCCGGGGCCGTTGCCCGTCCCCGCCCGGGCGCCTTAAGGCAAGCTTGACCCTCCGTTAGGCCTGCCATGCGCCTCCCGACAGCGGACTCACAGGCAACGACGCGACTCTGGGACCAGCCCTTCACACGGCAGAAAGGTCCGGCCCCATGAGCACCTCCGCACTGACCAAGACCCGCGTCGTCCTCAGCGCCCTGATGGCGACGGCCACCGTCGCGACCACAGGGATCGTGACCTCGCTCGCGCTGGCGCGCAGCGAGCAGGACGCCGACGCCGCTGTGGTCACCGACCAGGCGGCCGGCACGACCGGGGCCACCGCCGACGCCCCGAGCACGCACACCGCCAGCCCCACCTTCGCGCCCACCCCGAAGGCGAAGAGCACCTCCGGCACGACCCACACCAAGACGAAGGGCTCCTGACCACTCCGGTCGGGGCGACGAGACGATGGACGCCGCCAGCGTGTGGGACGGGCCCGCGGAGACGGGCTTCGATGCGATCGGGACGCGCAACAGCATCCTGGCGACCGTGCCGACGAGCCTCGCCGAGGCCGTCCACATCGCGCGGGAGCACCTCGCGGACCTCGACCGGGCGGTGTCGCGCTTCCGTGACGACTCCGAGGTGAGCCGGCTCGCCCGCCTGGCCGCGACCGCGGACGCCTGGTGCTTCGGCTCGCCCCTGCTCGTCGACCACCTGGACGCCGCGCGCCACGCGGCGCGGCTCAGCGAAGGCCTCGTCGACTTCACCGTCGGTTCGGCGGTCATCGCCTCCGGCTACGACGCCGACCTGGCCCTGGTCCGGGCGCGGACCACCTGGGTCCCGTCGGGGCCCGCCCCTCGCGTGCCGGGGTGGCGGCGGGTCGAGCGGGCGGGGGCACGCCGGATCGCCGTCCCCGCCGGCACCGTCCTCGACTTCGGCGCGACCGCGAAGGCGCACGCCGCGGACACCATCGCCCGGCTCCTCGCCAGCCGCCTCGACGGCGGCTTCCTGGTGAACCTCGGCGGCGACATCGCCACCGCGGGCCCGGCCCCCGAGGGCGGGTGGCGCGTCGGCGTCGAGGCCGCGGACGGGACCGTCCGCCAGGTCGTGGCGGTCGCCGGGCAGGGCGTGGCGACCTCGTCCACCCGGCTGCGCCGCTGGGCCACCCGCACGGGCGAGGCGCACCACATCGTCGACCCGCGCACCGGGCGCACGGCCGCGGCCACCTGGACCCAGGTGACCTGCATCGCCGCCACCGCCCTGGAGGCCAACACCGGCTCCACCGCGGCGGTCGTCCTCGGCGAGGACGCCCCCGACTGGCTGTCCGCCCGCCGGGTGGCCGCCCGCCTCGACCGGCCCGACGGGGACGTGGTGTTCACGCCCGGCTGGCCGGTCCCCGTCCCCGACACCGAAAGGGCCCCCGCATGAGCGGACAGGCATTCTGGTTCCTCTCCCGCGCCACCGGCGTGGTGAGCGTGGTCCTGCTCACCGTGGTGGTGTGCCTCGGCATGGTCACCGCGGGCCGGAGGCGCCCGCACGGCGAGAGCGCCACCGTCGTGATGGGCGTGCACCGCTGGCTGTCGCTGGGCATGCTGGTCTTCCTCGCGGTGCACATCGTCACCGCGATCGTCGACGGCTACGTGCCGATCGGCTGGCTGGCCGTCGTGCTGCCGTTCTCCTCGCCCTACCAGACCCTGCTGGTGGGCCTGGGCACCGTGGCCGTCGACCTGCTGGTCGTGCTGATGGTCACCAGCTACCTGCGCCACCGCATCCCGGAGCGACGCTGGCGGATCATCCACTGGACGTCCTACGCGATGTGGCTGGCCGCGCTCGCCCACGGCTTCGCGATGGGCACGAGCGACCAGCCGGGGCTGCGGCTGACCACCATCGCCTGCGGCACCGTCGGCGGGCTGTTCGTGGCCTGGCGGCTGGTGGCGAGCCACGCCGACAGGGAACGGCGCCAGGAGATCAACGCACAGGAGTGGACATGACCGACCTTCTCACCATGCTCGACGAGGCCGGCCTCACCGGACGCGGCGGGGCGGCGTTCAGCACCGCGACCAAGGTGCGGGCGGCGCGGGAGCACCGCGCGGAACTGATCGTGAACGTGTGCGACGGCGAGGTCGGCGCGGCCAAGGACGGCTGGATCGTCGAGCACCACCTGCACGAGCTCATCGAGGGCGCCGGCCTGGTGGCCGGGGACGGGACGCGGCGCGCCGTCCGGTACGCCGCGCACCGGGGCTCGCGGACGGCGTCCCTGCTCGCCGCCGCGGGGCTGGGCGTGCTGGAGGTCCCCCACCGGTACGTGTCGTCGGAGGAGACCGCGGTCATCTCCGCCGCCCACGGCGGACTCGCCCGGCCGATGACCAAGCGGGCGCCGTTCGTGTTCGGCGGCCGCGACAGCCAGGGTCGCCGGATCGCGCCGACGGTCGTGCTCAACGCGGAGACCGTCTGGCGGGTGAGCCAGGTCGCACGGTTCGGCCCGCGCTGGTTCCGCTCGTTCGGCACCACAGACGAGCCGGGACCGCGCCTGGTGGCGGTGGGCGGCCACGTCCCGCGCCCCGGCGTGTACGAGGCGGCGGCGGGAGTCGCCCTCTCCGACCTGCTCTCCCTCGCCGGAGGCCTGCCACCCGACGCCCGCCACGTCGGTGTCGGCGGGCTCGGCGGGGTGGTGCTGACCGCCTCGGCCGCGCTCTCCACGATCTGGGACACCCCGGGGATGAAGCGCCACGGCGGAGCTCTCGGTCCGGGCATCGTGACCGTGTGGGACCCCTACGCCTGCCCGATCGACGTGGCCGGTGAGCTGATCGCCTACGGCGCCGGCGAGTCCGCCGGGCAGTGCGGGCCGTGCATGTTCGGGCTGCCCGCCCTGTCCCAGGCCTGGGGGGAGCTGGGACGCCGGCCCGGCGTGCCGGCCCAGGAGCGCCTCCAGCAGCGGCTCTCGCTGCTCGAGCGGCGCGGGGCCTGCCACCACCCGGACGGCGTGGCGCGGTTCGCCGCGTCCGCGCTGGGGACGCTGGCCGCGGAGTTCGCCGCGCACGCCGACCACCGGTGCCAGAAGGAGAGGAGACCCCATGCCCAGTTCGCCTGACGCCCGGATCGCCGTCGACCGCGTGCTGTGCACCGGCCACGGGGTGTGTGCCCAGACCCTGCCGGGTGCGGTCACGCTCGACGAGTGGGGCTACCCGATCATCCGCAGTGAGACGGTGCCGGCCGACGCCGCGTCCCTCGCCGTGAAGCTCTGCCCCGCGCGGGCGTTGTACCTGCGCTGAGTCACTGCGGGGGCAGGTGGTCGCGCGCCCAGAGGGCCGCGCTCGTGCGGTCGGGGACGCCGAGCTGGCGGAACACCTGTCCGAGGTGGGACTTCACCGTCCGCTCGGTGATGCCGAGGCGGCGTCCGATCTGCTTGTTCGCCAGGCCCTTGGCCACCAGCCGGAGCACCTCGAGCTCGCGGGCCGACAGCGACTCCTCCGGCCGGGCGGGCCGCGCCGCCGGGAGCAGCACCCGCGCGACCTTCGGGTCGAGCGGGGCGTGACCCTGGGCCGCCGCGCGGACGCCGGCCAGCAACTGGTCCGGCTCGCCGTCCTTGAGCAGGTAGCCGATCGCGCCCGCGGCGAGGGCCTCGGTGACCTTGGCCGCCTCGGAGAAGGACGTCAGCACCACCACCTTGGCCTCGGGGTCCGCTGCGACGATGCGCCGGGTGGCCTCGATGCCGTCCATCACGGGCATGGAGAGGTCCATCAGCACGACGTCGGGACGCACGCGCCCGGCCAGCTCGACCGCCTCCGCGCCGTCGCGGGCCTGGCCGACCACGGTCAGGTCGGCGGTGGCCGCCAGCAGGGCGGACAGCCCGGAGCGGACCATCGCGTGGTCGTCGACGAGCAGGACGGTGGTCATGCCTTCCCTCCCGGGATCGTGAGGCGCCAGTGGGTGCCGTGGCCGGGCGCAGCGGCGAGGTCGAGCCGTGCCCCTGCCGACGCCGCGACGTCGCCGAGCACGCGCAGGCCGAAGTGCCCGTCCGCGGGCTCGGCGAGGGCTGCGGCGGCGTCGAAGCCCGGGCCGTCGTCGCTCACCTCCAGCACGGTCGAGGAACCCTCGGCGCGCAGGGTGAGCACCACGTGGGCTGTGGGGGCGTGCCGGGCGGCGTTGCGCAGGCACTCATGCGCAACGCGGTGGACCAGGCGCTGCCGGTCGGCGTCGAGGCCGTCTGCGACGCCGTCGGCGAGGTCGAGGGTGACCCGCAGCCCGCGGGAGCCCGCCTGCGCGGCCAGGTCGGCCAGCGCTGCGGCGAGGCCGGCCGCGGGCAGTCCCTGGGGGTAGAGCTCGACGAGCAGGGAGCGCAGGCCGCCGATGCTGCTGCGCACGGCTGCGGCGGAGCGCCGGAGGTCGTCGGCCAGGGCCGCGTCGCCGAGGGCCTCCGCCCGCGCCTCCGCGCCCGCCACGGTGAAGGACGTGCCGACCAGGTCCTGGACCGGGCCGTCGTGCAGGGTGCCGGCGATCCGGCGGCGCTCCTCCGCGGAGGCGTCCATGGCCCGGACGAGGAGTTCCTCGCGCTGCTGCTGGGTGGTGCGCAGCCGCGTGAACACCCGCCACAGGATCGGCACGGTGAGCACGAAGAGCAGCAGCAGGCTGGTGAGCATCACCCCGGTGAGGCCCCGCCACAACTCCGCGGCACGCTCCCGCACCGGGTCGTAGGCCGCGTAGATCTCGAACAGCATCTGGGTGCCGGCGGGCGTCCACACCGGACGGTAGACCTCCAGGAGCTTGTCGGTGGACTGCTCGAAGACGTTCTCGCTGCGGTCGAGCTCGGACACCTCCGCGCGCACGCTCGGGCTGCGGAGCGCGTCCAGCTGCTCCTCCTCCAGCGGGAAGGTCTGCCCGATCAGCTGCGGCTCGTCGGCGTAGACCACCCGTCCCTGCGGCGACCACAACTTCACGCGCACGATGTCGTCGCTGAGGATCCGGGTGCGGGCGATCGCGTCGAAGGCGGCCACCGCCGCGGGATCGCCCTGCGCGAGCTCCTCGGTGAGAACGGGCTGGACGACGGACTCGGCCAGCACGTCCGCGATCCCCGCGGCGTCGTTGACCGCCTCCCGCTCGGCGAGCTGGCTGGCGGCGAAGACGCTGCCGACCCCCACCACCGCGAGCACGCCGACCGCTCCGAGCACCAGCCGCAGCACCAGCCGCCGCAGGTCCAGCGGGGCAAGGTCCGCGGGGGCGCCGGCGTCGCCGGAGACCCGGATCCAGGCGGGCGAGGTCCCGGCCGCGGCCGGGGCCGGGACCGGGACCTCAGTGGGGGAATCGGGGCTCATCAGTCGTCGGAACCGTGCCCGGAGCCGCCGTGGTCGTCCGACCCTGAGTCGTCGGAGCCCCGGCCGGAGTCGTCCGACCCGGAGCGGTCGTCGGCGCCCCTGCGGTCGTCCGAGCCCGAGCGGGAGCGGTCGCCGCCGTGGTCGTCGCCGGCGTCGTGGCCGGCGGAGGCCGACGGGGAGCGGGAGTCGCGGTCGTCGCCGGGCTCGGTGCGGCTGTCGCGGGGGCGGTCGCCACCGTGGTCGTCCCCCGCTTCCGGCGACGCGGACGCCGACGGGCCGGGGGTGGAGTCGTCGGCCGGGAGCACCTGGGCGGTGCCGGGGATGCGCACCGGGACGTTCTGGGAGAAGGTCCCGTTGCCGACCAGGCCGACGGTGGCAGGCACCAGCGCGGCGACGGTGGCGCCGATGGCGAGGGCGATGCGGATCATGTGGGTGGTCCTTCCGGGGAGTCAGTGTGTCAGGGGAGGCGGCGCGCGTTCCAGAGGGTCAGCGGCTGTAGGTGAGGGTCGCGGTGCAGGTCTCGCCGCTGCGCGCGTTGGTGGCCGTGGCCGAGATCACGTCCACGCCGGCGCGGTTCGCGGTCCTCTTCTCCACCGAGAACGAGCCGCTGCGTCCCTTGGTGACGCGGGTGCCCGACCAGACCTTCTCGCCGTTGTCGGTGATCGCGACCGACCAGCGCTGGCCCTTCCGGTTGGCGTCGACCTCGAACTCGACCTCGAGGCGGCCGTCGTCGGCCTTGGCCTTCAGCTTCGCGTGGGTCGAGGCGGTGCAGGTGCCGGCGACACGGACGGCGGAGGCGCCACCGTGGCGGGCGTGGGCATCGGGGGCGCTCAGGGCGACGGCCGGGACGGCGAGGGCTGCGCCGGCGACGAGTGCTCCGGCGAGTCGGGTGATGTTCATGAGGACTCCTTCTGGATCTTCGGACCGGCTGTCCCGGTTCCACACCACAAGGCTGCGGGCGCCGTGGTCCAGCCCGCCATCGGGCGATGGTCGTAGTACCACGCGCGGCTTGGCTGCGCCCGGTAGGTTCTGCTCGTCCGGCACGACGCGGCCGGTGGAGGGAGAGCGGACGTGGGCTGGAGCAGGGCTGACATCCCGGACCTGTCGGGGAAGGTGGCCGTGGTCACCGGCGCCAACGGCGGGCTGGGCCTGGAGACCGCGGACGCGCTCGCCGCGAAGGGCGCCCACGTGCTGATGGCCGTCCGCGACCAGGACAAGGCCGCGGCCGCCGTGGACCGCATCCGCGCCACGACGCCGGAGGCCCGCCTGGACCTGGTGCCGCTCGACCTGGCGTCCCTCGCCTCGGTGCGGGAGGCCGCCGACCGGATCGCCTCCCTGACCGGCTCGCTGGACCTGCTGGTCAACAACGCCGGGGTGATGGCGATGCCGGAGCGCCGCACGGCGGACGGCTTCGAGATGCAGCTGGGGGTGAACCACCTGGGCCACTGGGCGCTGACCGCGCACCTGATGCCCCTGCTGCTGGGCGCGCCCGCCGCGCGCGTGGTGTCGGTGACGAGCACCGCGCACCACATGGGCCGTGTGATCGACCCGCGCAACCCCCACCTGCACGGCCGCTACGAGCCGTGGCGGGCCTACGGGCAGTCGAAGCTGGCCAACTACCACTTCGCCCTCGGCCTCCAGCGCGAGTTCGAGCGGGTGGGCGTGGCCGCCCAGAGCCTGATGGCCCATCCCGGGCTGACGAACACCGACCTGCAGAGCCGGACCGTCCGGGAGGGCGGTGGCGGGGCCGCCGGCAGCGCGGCCCACTGGGTCACCGCCCGCGCGGGCATGGCTCCGGCCGACGGCGCGCTGCCCCAGCTCCGGGCGGCCACAGACCCGTGGGCCCGCGGCGGGGAGCTCTACGGGCCGCGCTGGATCAACACCGGCCCGCCCGTGCGGCTGCCGCTGTTCCGTCCGGGCGCGGACGGGGCGATCGCCATCCTGTGGCAGGTGTCGGAGCGCGAGACCGGCGTCCCGCTGCGGGTCACGGCCTGACCCGGGGGAACCCGGCCCCTACGACGAGAACCGCCCGCCCCCAGGCAGGGAGCGGGCGGTTCTCGTGTCGTGCGGGATCAGGCCTTCGCGTCCTCGTCGGCCTGTGCGGCAGCCTCGGTCTCGGCGTCGACCGCGGCGGGAGCCTCGACCTCAGCCTCGGCGGCGGGGGCCTCGACGGTCTCCTCCACGACCTCGACGGCCTCCTCGTCCTTCGCCTTCTTGGCCGGGGCCTTCTTGGCGGGGGCCTTCTTGGCGGTCTCGGCCTTGGCCGGCTCCGCCTTCTTGCCGCTCGCCTTGGCCTTGGCCTTGCGGGACTCCTCGACGCTCTCGGTCACGATCTCGATCACGGCCATGGGGGCGTTGTCGCCCTTGCGCGGCCCGATCTTGGTGATCCGGGTGTAGCCACCCTCGCGCTCGGCGAGCTTCGGCGCGATCTCGGTGAACAGGACGTGCACGACGCCCTTGTCCGTGATCGTCTGGAGCACGATGCGGCGGTTGTGCAGGTCGCCGCGCTTGGCCTTGCTGATCAGGCGGTCGGCCAGCGGCTGGACGCGCTTGGCCTTGGCCTCGGTCGTGGTGATCTTGCCATGCTGGAACAGCTGGCTGGCCAGGTTGGCCAGGATGATCCGCTGGTGGGCCGGGCTACCCCCGAAACGGGGGCCCTTGGTCGGCTGGGGCATTGTTCGCTATCTCCTGTATGGCTGTGGATCAGTACGAATCGTCGTAGTCGACGTCCGTGTCGTAGTTGGTGAGGGCGCTCAGCGGATCGAAGCCCGGGGAGCTGTCCTTGAGCGAGAGGCCCATCTCGTGCAGGCGCAGCTTGACCTCCTCGATGGACTTCGAGCCGAAGTTCCGGATGTCCAGCAGGTCCTGCTCGGAGCGGGAGACCAGCTCGGAGACGGTGTGGATGCCCTCGCGCTTGAGGCAGTTGTAGCTGCGCATCGTGAGCTTGAGCTCCTCCACCGGAAGGGCCAGGTCGGCGGCGAGCTGCTCGTCCACGGGGGACGGGCCGATCTCGATGCCCTCGGCGTCGACGTTGAGCTCGCGGGCCAGGCCGAACAGCTCGACCAGGGTCTTGCCGGCGGACGCCATCGCGTCCCGCGGCTTGATGGAGGCCTTGGTCTCCACGTCCACGATCAGCTTGTCGAAGTCGGTGCGCTGCTCGACACGGGTGGCCTCGACCTTGTAGGTCACCTTGAGCACCGGGGAGTAGATCGAGTCGACCGGGATGCGACCGATCTCGGAGTCCGGGTTCTTGTTCTGGACGGCGGAGACGTAGCCGCGGCCGCGCTCGACGACCAGCTCCATCTCGATCTTGCCGGTCTCGTTGAGGGTGGCGATGTGCAGGTCGGGGTTGTGCACCTCGACGCCCGCCGGCGGCGCGATGTCGGCAGCGGTGACCGCGCCGGCGCCCGACTTGCGCAGGTACATGACGACCGGCTCGTCCTCCTCGCTGGAGAGCACCAGCGACTTCAGGTTCAGGATGACCTCGGTGACGTCCTCGACCACGCCCGGGAGCGTGGAGAACTCGTGCTGGTTGCCCTCGATCTTGATGCTGGTGACCGCCGCGCCCGGGATGGACGAGAGCAGGGTGCGACGCAGCGAGTTGCCGAGGGTGTAGCCGAAGCCCGGCTCCAGCGGCTCGATGACGAACCGGGAACGGAACTCGTCGACGACCTCTTCGGTAAGGATCGGACGCTGTGCGATGAGCATGTAGTGGTTTCTTCCTCTCCACCGCCCGCTATTTGACGGTGATCAGTGGTGCCGGACGCCCTGCCCGGCACGGGGGGCGAGGCCAGTTCTCCTCCCCGTCCGCGGGGGACGAGGAGGAGAACCTGGGCTCACTTGGAGTAGAGCTCGACGATCAGCTGCTCGGTGACGTCGATGGTGATCTGCTCGCGGACGGGCAGCTGGTGCACCAGGACCCGGCCCTTGTTGGGGCGGACGGTGAGCCAGCCCGGCACGACCTTCTCGTTGTAGGTCTCGCGGGCCACCTGGAACACGTACATGTTGAGCGACTTCGGCTTGATGTCGATCACGTCGTACGCGCTGACGCGGTAGCTCGGCACGTTCACCTTCTTGCCGTTGACCAGGAAGTGGCCGTGGACGACCAGCTGCCGGGCCTGACGCCGGGTGGACGCGAGGCCGGCCCGGTAGATGACGTTGTCGAGGCGGGACTCGAGGATGATCAGCAGGTTGTCACCGGTCTTGCCGGAGAGGCGGTTGGCCTCTTCGTAGTAGCGGCGGAACTGCTTCTCGAGAATGCCGTAGGCGTAGCGGGCCTTCTGCTTCTCGCGGAGCTGGAGCAGGTACTCCGACTCCTTGGTGCGGCCGCGACCGTGCATGCCCGGGGGGTACGGACGGTGCTCGAAGGCCTTGTCGTTGCCCACCAGGTCGGTGCCGAGCCGGCGGGACTTCTTCGTGATGGGGCCGGTGTAACGGGCCATGTTTCTCTCCTCTTCGGCTCAGGTACTAGACGCGACGGCGCTTCGGCGGACGGCAACCGTTGTGCGGCACCGGGGTGACGTCGGAGATCGGACCGATCTCCAGGCCGACGGCGCCGAGCGAACGGATCGCGGTCTCGCGGCCGGAGCCGGGACCCTTGACGAAGACGTCCACCCGCTTCATGCCGTGCTCCATGGCGCGGCGGCCCGCGGCCTCAGCGGCCATCTGGGCGGCGAACGGGGTGGACTTGCGGGAGCCCTTGAAGCCGACGGTGCCGGCAGAGGCCCATGAGATCACGGCACCCGTGGGATCGGTGATCGAGATGATGGTGTTGTTGAACGTGCTC
>JAIUOT010000052.1 GCA_020161015.1 Actinomycetota bacterium
CGCGCCAGGGCGAGCACAAGGACTGGGGCACGTACATCTTCAACTACGGGCGCAACGAGGTGAAGTCGTTCCTGGTCTCGAACGCCCTGTACTGGGTGACCGAGTTCCACATCGACGCCCTGCGCGTGGACGCGGTCGCGTCCATGCTCTACCTCGACTACTCGCGCAACGACGGCGAGTGGGTGCCGAACATCTACGGCGGCAACGAGAACCTCGAGGCGATCGACTTCCTGCGCTACGTCAACAAGCACCTCTACGAGCGCGTGCCCGGCGTGGTGATGATCGCGGAGGAGTCGACCTCGTTCGGCGGCGTGACCAAGCCCGTCCACCACGGCGGGCTCGGGTTCGGTTTCAAGTGGAACATGGGCTGGATGAACGACTCGCTGCGCTACCTGGCGCTCGAGCCGATCCACCGGCAGTACCACCACAACGAGATGACCTTCGCGATGGTCTACGCCTATTCGGAGAACTTCGTGCTGCCGATCTCGCACGACGAGGTGGTCCACGGCAAGGGCTCGATGATCAACAAGGTCCCGCAGGACACCTGGCGGCAGTTCGCCACGCTGCGCGCCTTCTACTCCTACATGTGGGCGTTCCCCGGCAAGAAGCTGCTGTTCATGGGCTGCGAGTTCGGGCAGCGCTCCGAGTTCAACGAGGCCAACAGCCTCGAGTGGTGGGTCTGCGACCTGTGGGGCCACCACGGCCTCCAGCGCATGTTCAAGGACCTCAACGAGCTGTACCGCGCGCACCCCGCGCTGTGGGAGCTGGACTCCGACCCGGCGGGCTTCCGCTGGATCAACGCCGACGACGCCAGCGCGAACACGTTCAGCTGGCTGCGCAGCGACGCAGAGGGACGCCAGGTCGCGGTCGCGGTGAACTTCTCCTCCGAACCGTGGACGCGCTACCGGCTCGGCCTGCCGAAGCCGGGCGTGTGGAGGGAGATCTTCAACTCCGACGCAGGCATCTACGACGGCTCCGACGCCCACGGCAACCTGGGCCAGGTCGTGGCCACCGGCGAGGGGTGGAACGGCTACCCGGCCAGCGCGCTGGTCGTCGTCCCACCGCTCGGCGCGGTCTACTTCGAGTACGTCGGCGAGGAGTGACCTCCGACCACCTGCCCACCTCGGTGCGCGACGGCGTCGCGTCCGTCGACTTCCGGGGTGACGACGCCGTCGAGCGCTACGACCTGCTGCTCGCCACGACCCGCAGGCTGGCGTTCGACGACGAGACCGTGCGGCGGGTCGAGGTGGACGTCTGCACCGACGACCACCCCAGGCGTCGGGCGCTGCACCGGGCAGGGTTCCGGCTGGAGGGCGTGGCGCGGCAGGCCGCGTCGGGCCCGGACGGCCCGCTGGACATCGCCCGGTACGCGCTGCTGCGCGGTGAGGCCGCCAGCGGGCACGAGGCGTTCACGGCGGTGATGAACACCGTGACCGCGCGCAAGCGCGTGATCAGCCACCTCCTGGTGACCGACGAGGCCGGCCGTGTCTGCATCCTGGAGACCACCTTCAAGGCCGACTTCGAACTGCCGGGCGGCATCCTCGAGGTGGGCGAGAGCCCCCGGGAGGGGCTGGTGCGCGAGGTCGAGGAGGAGCTGAACCACACCGTCAGCGTCGGCCGCCTGCTCGTGGTCGACTGGCTCGCACCGTACCTCGGGTGGGAGGACGCGGTCGAGCTGGTCTTCGACGGCCGCCACATGCCCGCCCGCTCCGTCCCGCTGCTGCGGCCTGACCTCCGGGAGATCCGCGCCGTCCATTGGCTGCATCCCGACGAGGCCGCGGCCCGCATGGCGCCTTTCGCCCGGGGGCGCCTCCACGCGGCCTTGGAGGCGCGCACGCTGGAGCGGACGCTCTACCTCGAGCGCGGGGCGCGGATCAGCTGAGGGCGAACCGCCAGGCCCGTTCAATTCGTGCGGGGACTACGCGCCTTTACCACTGTTCAGGAGTCGTGCTTTACTTTCCCTGAGGGGTAATGTTTGCGCCGTGCTAACTTTCTGGAGGCTACCGTGAGCGCGGAGCAGGCCGAGGTCGGGAGCCCGCCGGCGGCGGGGCAGCCCGTGCGCCGCCTGGGCGCGTTGATGGCCGTCTACCTGCTCGGCATCTTCATGGGCGCCATCGACACCGGCATCATCACCCCCGCGCGGACGATCATCCAGAACGACCTCGGGGTCGACGACCAGACCGGCATCTGGATGCTCACCATCTACACCCTCGCCTACGCGGCGTCGATACCGGTGATGGGCAAGCTGGCCGACCGCTACGGCCGCAAGCCGATCTACCTGCTCAGCATCACCCTGTTCGGCGTGGGGTCGCTGCTGTGCGGCCTCAGCCAGGACGTGGGCAGCTTCGAGATGCTCATCATCGCCCGGGCCATCCAGGCGATCGGCGGCGGGGGCATCGTCCCGATCGCCACCGCGGAGTTCGGCACGTCCGTTCCCCCGGAGAAGCGCGGCATGGCCCTCGGCCTCGTCGGGGGCGTCTACGGCGTGGCGAACATCTTCGGCTCCAGCGCCGGCAGCCTCATCCTCGACATCGTCGGCACCGAGAACTGGCAGTACATCTTCTACGTCAACGTGCCGATCAGCATCGCGATCGTCGCCGCCGGCCTGCTCCTGCTGCCCAACCACAAGGTCGAACGGGTCGCCCGGATCGACCTCCTCGGCATCACCCTCCTGGTGGCAATGATCATGTCGCTGCTCTACGGCATGCGGAACATCGACTTCTTCGACCTCGGGCCCTCGCTGGCCAGCACCGACGTGTACCCCTACCTGCTCGGCTTCGTCGTGCTGCTCCCGCTCTTCCTGCTCGCCGAACGGCGCGCCGAGGACCCGGTGCTCAACCTCGGCTTCTTCACCGACCCGGCGATCGTGGTCACCCTGCTGCTGGCGTTCCTGTCCGGCGTCATCCTGATGGGCGTCATCTTCGTCCCCCAGTTCGCGGAGAACGCCCTGCGGATCCCGACCGGGGACGGAGGCTACTTCGTGATCATCCTCGGACTCTTCTCCGGCATCGGCGCTCCCCTGTCGGGCACGCTCACCGACCGGTTCGGGCCGCGACTCGTGCTCGGGTTCGGGGTGGTCATGTCCGCGGTGGCCGCCACGGTCGGGATCCTGTGGGCGATCCCTTCGCCGTCGTGGTGGAGCGTCTGCACGACGCTCGCCCTCCTCGGTCTGGGCCTGGGCTTCACCGTTGGGTCGCCGCTGAACTACATGATGCTCGAACGCACCCGGGCGGAGGAGTCCAACTCCGCCCTGGCCACCCTGTCGCTGGTGCGGTCGATCGGCACCACGCTCGCCCCCGCGTTCCTGATCGGCTTCCTTGCCCACGCCGGCACCCAGCTCCAGGACGCGCTGGTCGCCGAACTGCCGACGTCGGTGGCCGCGCCGGCGCTGCCCTACGCTGCGGAGCTCCAGGCCAGGTTCGAGGAGCTGAAGAACGACGAGCAGCTGAAGGACAAGCTGAAGGACGTCGAGTTCCCCGACCTCGGCTCGAAGACCACCATCGACATCGACATGGACTCCGGCACCAGCCTGCCCGACGACCTCGTCGAGTTGCTGAAGACCGCCGACGTCACCAACATCACCGAGCGCACGAAGACCGTGGCCGAACGGATGTTCGCCGAACAGACGCCGTCGGTCATCGCCGACATCACCGACGGGGTGAACACCGGCCTGGCCAGCCTCGACAGCGCGACCAGGGACGTCGAGAAGGCCCACGCGAAGCTGGTGAAGGCCGTGAAGGGGATCGACAAGGGCATCGACGGGATGACCAAGGCGGCCAAGGGCATGCGCTCGGGAATCGCCGGCATGACCAAGGCCATCGACGGGATGACCAGCGGCATCGCCGGGATGAACAAGGGCATCGCCAAGATCGACGGCGACATCGCGGATCTGAAGAAGGCCCGGGCCGGCGTGCAGGCCGCGTACGACGCGATCATGGGCGCCCTCCCGCCGGGCACCCCGGAGCCCCCGCCCGCGCAGGAGCTGCACGCGAAGCTCGACGACCTGAACGCAGCCATCGACGGCGCCCGTACCGGGCGCAAGGCGCTGGTCGCCAAACGGGACGCGCTGGTGTCCTCCCGCGCGAGCCTGCGGGCCGAGCGCGCCGCACTGGAGAAGAAGCTGGGCACGCTGGAGGACAAGCTGGCCACGGCTGTCGCCGACCGGGCCGACCTGGTGACGGCGCGCACCGAGCTGGAGGGCGTCCTGGCCGACCTGGCCGACACCCGCCGCAAGCTCGTCGTGCTGCGCGACGCCGTCCCCGGGGCGTTCGAGGAGGCGAAGGACACCTACCTCGCCGAGATCGACGCGCTCGGCCCCCGCATCGAGCAGACGTTCGCCGACACGCTCAACGGCGGCTTCCGCGACATCTACCTGTCGACGGTGGTCGCCGGGCTGCTGGCCGCGCTCCTCCTGGCGTTCTACCCCCGCAGGACGCCCGCTGCGGCTACCGGTCCCACCAGCGAAGAACCCGCAGCGCCCGGAGCGTGACCCAGCGGGAGGGCCGTCCCACGCCGTCGTCCACGGCGAACCAGACCCGTCCGCGGGCGGTGCGCTCCAGGGCCCAGCGCCCGTCGGCGCCGCGCCGGGAACGGACCACCCCGACGGCCTCGGCCAGCCGCGGGTCGCGGCGGTCGCCGTCCAGGGCGTCGGCGAGCCGGAAGTGGTCGAGTCCCCGCAGGACGTCGTACTCCCAGCGGCTGGGGTGTGTCGGCACGAGGTAGCGGCCGGCCGCCGGCTCGCCCGTCGACAACCGCCGGAACAGCGACCGGGCCAGGAGGTACTCCTCCCCCGCCCGCCGTGCAGCACGCGAGCCCGGCGTGCCGCCCGTGGCGCGCTCGAAGGCCAGCAGCGCCTCCAGGACGTTGATCGTGGTGTCGAAGGACGCCCGCACCGAGCCCCGGGCCCGTTCGCAGTTCCAGCCTCCGTCCGCGAGCTGCTCCCCGACGAGGCGGTCGACGACCGGGGCCATGTCGACGCCGAAGTACACCCCTGTGGTCACCGCCCGGGCGTTGATGCACTCCTCGACCTCGCCCTCCCAGAAGGGCTGGTCACCTTCCTCCCAGCGGCTGTTGCGACCCACCAGCGCCACGGCGCGCCGGGCGGACGGGCAGTCGGGAGGGAGCCCGAACTCCCTCACCAGGTCGAGGGAGAACGACGTCGCCGTCCACGGCTGGCCCTCCCGTCGCCAGTCCTCCTCTGTGAGCCCGGAGGGCCAGAACGCGGCGCCGGCCCACTGGCCGTCCGCGTCGGCCAGGGCCAGCAGCCGCGCGCCCCAGCCCTCGGTCTCCACGCGGATACGCTCGGCACTCCACGCCTCCTCCGGAGCGTCCAGCAGGTCGCGGAGCACCTGCCAGCGCAGCGCCGGGTCGGCGTCCAGCAGCCAGTCGGTCACGGCGTCGGTCATCGCGCCACGCTAGCCAGCCGGAGTGCGCCCGGCAACGGGTCGATCGTGCCTAGAACAGGGCGCTCATCAGTGCCCGGCGGGCCTTCAGCACCGACGGGTCGGACGGGCCGACGGTCTCGAACAGCTCCAGCAGGCGCACCCGAACGGACTCGCGCTCGGCTCCGGTGGTGTTGCGGATCAGTTCCACCAGCCGGGCGAACGCCAGGTCCGGCGCCCCGCCCATCAGCTCGGTGTCCGCGGCCGCCAGCTGCGCGGCGACGTCCGACGGTGCCTCGGCCGCCCGGGCGAGCACGGCGGTCGGGTCGATCGAGCCGAGCCGTGCCAACAGGGCGGCCTGCGCCCGACCGGCCTTCGCCTCCGGGTCGTTGGGGGTGTTCGCGAGCAGCTTGTCGAACTCGGCGACGGCGAGCGCGAAGTCGCCCGCGGCGAGCGCGGCGTCGGCGGCGGCGAACCGGGGGTCGGGGCCGGCATCGGCGGCGATGCTCACCGGGTCGGCGCGGCCCACGACGCCGTTGGCCGCGGCGGCCTGCAGGAGCTGGCCGATGTAGGCGCGCGCCTCCTCCTTCGACTTCGTGCCCTGCCACAGCGGCGCCAGCTGGCCGCCGACGACGCCGATCACCGCCGGCACGGCCTGGATGCCGAACGCCGCGGCGATCTGCGGGTTGGCGTCGACGTCCACGCGTCCCAGCAGGTACGCGCCGGCGGCCTCGTTCGCGAGGTCCACCAGGGCGTCCGACAGCGACTGGGCATTGGCACGCGGGGAGTTGAGCTCGAGCACGACCGGGTGGCGGGCGGACAGCGAGAGGACGGCCTCGAAGGTGTCCTGGTCGATGTCCAGCACATAGGACGCCCCGGGAGGTGGCGGCGGCGCCTTGGCGGCCGCAACGATGCCGGACAGGTCCATGGCTCGGGTCGGATTGAAACCAGCAGGTGTCACGAGGAGCCATTCTGCCCCACGTCCAGAACCGGGGCGAATGTTGCCACCTCTTCCCCACCCCGGCGGGTGGGAGGGCAAGATGGCCTCATGGCTCACGAACGCGCCGGGCAGGTCGCGCTGCCCGAGGATCTCATCGACGTCGACGCCCTCATCGGCGCCTACTACGACCTCGTCCCCGACCCGGACAACCCCGACCAGCAGGTGGTGTTCGGGACGTCCGGCCACCGCGGGTCGAGCCTCGACACCGCCTTCAACGACGCGCACATCGCCGCCACCACGCAGGCCATCGTCGAGTACCGGGCGGCCCAGGGCGTCACCGGGCCGCTGTTCATCGGCAAGGACACGCACGCGCTCTCCGGGCCGGCCTGGCGCACCGCCATCGAGGTGCTGCACGCCCACGGCGTCGCCATCCGCGCCGAACGGGACGAGGACTTCACCCCGACCCCCTCGGTGTCGCGGGCGATCATCGTCTACAACAAGACCCACGACGGCCCCCGCGCGGACGGGATCGTCGTCACTCCGTCGCACAACCCGCCCCGTGACGGCGGGTTCAAGTACAACCCGCCGCACGGCGGCCCGGCCGACACCGACGCCACGGGCTGGATCGCGGCCCGCGCCAACGACCTGCTGCGCGACCCGTCCGCCATCGTTCGGACGCCCTACGAGCGCGCGTCCGCCGACGTCACCCGCGTGGACTACCTCGGCGCGTACTGCGAGGACCTGCGCAACGCCCTCGACATCGACGCCATCGCCGCTGCCGGCGTGCACATCGGCGCCGACCCGCTCGGCGGTGCGTCCGTGCAGTACTGGCAGTACATCGGCGAGCGCCTCGGGATCGACCTCACCGTGATCAACCCGTCCGTGGACCCGACCTGGCGTTTCATGACGCTGGACTGGGACGGCAAGATCCGCATGGACTGCTCCTCGCCCTACGCGATGGCCAGCCTGATCGCCAACCGCGACCGCTTCGCCATCTCCACCGGCAACGACGCCGACTCCGACCGCCACGGCATCGTCACCCCGGACGCCGGCCTGATGAACCCCAACGCCTACCTCGCGGTGGCGATCCAGTACCTGTACCGCCACCGCCCGAACTGGCGTCCGGACGCCGGCGTCGGGAAGACCCTGGTCTCCTCGTCGCTGATCGACAAGGTGGCCGCCGACCTCGGCCGGAAGCTGGTCGAGGTCCCGGTCGGCTTCAAGTGGTTCGTGCCGGGCCTGATGAGCGGCGACCTCGGCTTCGGCGGGGAGGAGTCCGCGGGTGCGTCCTTCCTCGCACGCGACGGCTCCACCTGGACCACAGACAAGGACGGGATCCTGCTCGCCCTGCTGGCCAGCGAGATCACCGCGGTCACCGGAACGTCGCCCAGCCAGCACTACGCCGAGCTCGAGGCGCGTTTCGGGGCGTCCAGCTACGCCCGCGTCGACGCGCCGGCCAACCGCGAGCAGAAGGCAAAGCTGGGCAGGCTCAGTGCCTCGGACGTGACCGCGACCGAGCTCGCAGGGGAATCGATCACGGCCACGCTCACGCACGCTCCCGGCAACGGTGCGGCGATCGGCGGGCTGAAGGTCACCACGGCCTCCGCGTGGTTCGCCGCGCGCCCGTCGGGCACGGAGAACGTGTACAAGATCTACGCCGAGTCGCTGAAGGGCCCCGAGCACCTAGCACAGGTGCAGGCCGAGGCCAAACAGGTGGTCGACGCCGTCCTGTCCTGACCCGCGGGAATAGGGTGGGAGCCATGAACAACGACGATGTCTTCATCTGTATCGACCACGTTGGCTACGCCGTCCCCAACCTCGACGACGCCATCAAGCTGCACACCGAGGTGTTCGGCTGGCGCGTGCTGCACCGCGAGGTCAACGAGGAGCAGGGCGTCGAGGAGGCCATGCTCGGCACCGGCGACCAGCTCACCGAGAACGCCCAGGTCCAGCTGCTCGCCCCGCTGAACGAGAACAGCACCATCGCCAAGTGGATCGAGCGCAACGGCGGCCGTGGCGGCGTCCAGCAGGTCTGCTACCGCGTGGCCGACATCGACGCGGCGTCGGCGACCCTGCGCGAGCGCGGCGTCACCCTGCTCTACGACACCCCGAAGATCGGCACCGGCGGCTCGCGGATCAACTTCGCGCACCCGAAGAGCACCGGCGGCATCCTGCTGGAGATCGTCGAGCCCGCGGCGTCCGCCCACTGAGGCCGGATCCACGCCTGGCCCGGTCCCTCCGGACCGGGCCAGCGGCATCGGCCCCGCGAGCGCACCCACCCACCGGATGACCGGCCACACCGGGGACGGAGACCCTGCCCAGTGACGACGAACGAGCCAGAACCGCGGCCCCCGCAGCCGGCCACGCCGGCCTCTTCTGCGTCCGCCCCGGCACGGACGCCCGGCTCCGCGCGGACACCGTCCGGACCGCCGGCCACCCGCAGCTGGCTGCGCAAGTGGCGACGGACCACCCAACCCACGCCGCCCGACCTCACCGACGGCCTCGACCGGGTTCGTGAGCGGCGCGTCTCCCTGCTGGACCGCAACCCCTTCCAGATCGGCTTCTTCCTGACGGTGGGCGCGATGACGGCCTTCGGCCTCATCCTGCTGGTCGCGCGGCTCCAGACGGTGCTCGTCCTGATCCTGCTGTCGCTGGCGATCGCCCTGGGCCTGAACCCTGCCGTCGAGTGGCTGCACCACCACGGCGTGCGCCGCGGCGTCGCCGTCCTGATGGTCGCCGTGGGGCTCATCGCCCTGCTGGCGCTGGCCGGCTGGGCGGTGGTGCCGGTGGTCAGCGAGCAGGTGAACCGGCTGCTGATCCAGGCACCGAGCTACCTGGAGAACCTGCGCCAGAACCCCCAGATCGCCGCCTTCGACGCCCAGTTCCAGGTGATCGACCGGGCCGTGGCGTTCCTCACCTCCGGGGAGCTCATCACCGCGTTGTTCGGCGGCCTGCTCGGCGCGGGCCAGGTGGTCGCCAACGCGATCTTCTCCCTCATCGTCGGCATCGTGCTGACCCTGTGGTTCCTGATCACCCTTCCGGCGATCAAGGAGGTCATCTACCAGCTGGCCCCGTCCTCGCGGCGGCCGCGGGCCCGCTACCTCGCCAACGAGATGTTCAAGCGCGTCGGCGGGTACGTCTCGGGGCTGTTCCTCGTGGTGCTCATCGCGATGAGTGTCGCCTTCCTGTTCCTCAACATCGTCGGCATCTCCCAGTACGCGGTGGCGCTGGCCGTGGTGGTGGGCCTGTTCGCCTTCGTCCCGCTGATCGGCACCACGATCTCGATGGTGATCGTGTCGGTGGTCGCCTTCTCGTTCTCCCCCACCACCGGGCTGATCACCCTGCTGTTCTTCCTGGCCTACCAGCAGTTCGACGCGTACGTGCTCCAGCCCCGCATCTTCTCCCAGTCCGTGCAACTGCCCGCTGTGCTGGTGATGCTGGCCGCCATCTCCGGCGGCGTGCTCTACGGGCTGCTGGGCGCCATCCTCGCCATCCCGACGATGGCCGCGCTGCTGCTGCTCTACCGCGAGGTGCTGGTGCCACACCTCGACCGCTCGTAGCGCCGCCGTCCAGCTCGCTGGTGTGCCGTGGGCCGAGGCTAGAAGAGCCGGTCCTCGGCGTTGTCCAGGCCGCGCAGGGCGTCGTAGTCCACCAGGACGCAGTCGATGCCGCGGGTGCCGGCGAGCGTCCGGGCCTGCGGCTTGATCAGCTGCGCGGCGAAGACGCCGCGGACGGGGGCCAGCAGCGGGTCGGCGTTCATCAGCGCCAGGTAGCGGGTGAGCTGCTCCACCCCGTCGATCTCACCCCTGCGCTTGACCTCCACCGCCACGTAGGAGCCGGTGTGGTCGCGGAAGAGCAGGTCCACCGGCCCGATCGGGGTGGGGTGCTCGCGGCGCACCAGCGTCCAGCCGTCCCCGAAGGCGGACGGGTTCTCGGCCAGCAGCACCTGGAGGTGCGCCTCGACCCCGTCCTTCTGGAGGCCCGGGTCCACGCCGAGGTCGTGGTTGGAGTCGTGCAGCACCTCGCCGATCGCGATCTGCAGCGTGTCGCCGTCGCCGTTGCGGACCTCCCACACCTCGGTGAGGGAGGCCTCCTCCGCGGCGGCGACGGCCTCGACGTCGTCCGGCGGCGGGCCCACGGTGAGCGTGCAGGGCGCGCTCATCCAGTTCAGCGGCTTGTACGCGCGGTCGTCGGCGTGGACGGAGACCGAGCCGTCGGCCTTCACCATGATCAGGCGGGTCGCCATCGGGAGGTGGGCCGAGAGTCGTCCGGCGTAGTCCACCTGGCAGCGGGCAATCAACAGACGCACCCGCCCAACCTACACCGCGGCAGCGTTGCGGACTTGCCCCGCGGTGCGCGCGTGGCATAGGACTGCCTCTATGGCCAGACGTCCCTCCAAGCACCTGCGTGCGCCCAGACCCCTGTCGAGCGGAGCCTTCGCGCGCCTGGAGCACAAGGCGGACGGGGCCTGGATGGTGCAGTCGATGCCCGCGGACTCGGCCACCAAGACCTACACCTGCCCGGGCTGCCTCCAGCCCGTCGTCGTCGGGACGGCGCACGTCGTGGCCTGGCCCCGCGAGGCGAGCATCGGCTCGCCCTCCGCGGTCGAGGAGCGCCGCCACTGGCACACCTCCTGCTGGCAGCGGCGGCGCTGACATGAGTCTCTACACCGAACTGGTGGGCACCGGCCGTCCCCGCTTCGCCTTCCTGCACGGCCTGTTCGGGCGCGGGCGCAACTTCACCGGCGTCGCGCACGCGCTCAGCGAGGCCGGCCAGGGCAGCGTCCTGTTCGACCTGCCCAACCACGGCCGCAGCCCGTGGACCGAGCGCTTCGACTACCGGGAGATGGCCGCAGCCGTCGCCGCGGAGATCTCCGAGAGGCTCGGTTCCTCGGCCGAACTGATCCTCGTCGGCCACTCCATGGGCGGCAAGGTGGCCATGCTCACCGCCCTCGAGCACCCGGACCTGGTCTCCGGCCTGGTCGTGGTCGACATCGCGCCCGGCCGGTCGGAGGTGGTCGACACCTTCACCCCGCTGGTCGCGGCCATGCGCTCCCTCGACCTGTCCGCGCTGGAGAGTCGCGCAGAGGCCGAGGAGCTCCTCGGTGTGCGGGTGCGCGATCCGCAGGTGCGCCAGTTCCTCCTCCAGAACCTGCGCCGCAAGGGCGGCTGGCACTGGCAGCACAACCTCGGCCTGCTCGGGACGTCGCTGGCCGCGATCGGCGACTGGCCCCCGGTCACGACGCCGCCCTACGCCGGTCCGGTGCTGTGGCTGGCGGGCGAGCGGTCCGACTACGTGCGCGACGAGCACGACGCCGACATGGCCCGCCTCTTCCCGAACGTCGCCAAGGTCGTGGTGCCCGGCGCCGGGCACTGGCTGCACGCGGACGCGCCCGAGGCCTTCCTGTCCGAACTCTTCGGCTTCGCGGCGAGGGTCGACGACCCCCGGGGCTGACCTCAGCCCTCGGTGACGCCGACGATGGTCGCCGGCTCCACCGGGCGGCCCGACCCGTCCGGGTACGCGCCGTCCTGGCCGCCGGCCGCGATCGAGGCGACCACCGCGACGCCGGCGGCGTCGGTGTGGCCGAAGACCGTGTAGTTCGGCGGCAGCTGGCTCTCGGCGTACACGAAGAAGAACTGGGAGCCGTTCGTGCCCGGCCCGGCGTTGGCCATCGCCAGGGTGCCCGCGGGGTAGGTCTCCGAGCCGGTCAGCTCGTCGTCGAAGGCGTAGCCGGGTCCCCCGCTGCCGGTGCCGGTCGGGTCGCCGCACTGCAGCACGAAGAGCCCGGGGCCGTCCACCAGCCGGTGGCAGGCTGTGCCGTCGTAGAACCCCTGCCGGGCGAGGGAGAGGAACGAGTTCACCGTGCACGGCGTCGCAGCCCGGTCGAGAGTCACCCGTACCGTCGCCTCGCCCAGCGCGATGGACGCGTCCGCCGTGCCACTGTCCGGGACGCCCGCCTGCGGCGGGAGTGCCACCGGCCGCGCGGCCTGCCCGTCCGCGGTGTAGGTGCACGTCGCGCCACCGGCGGCATCGGTCGCCCCCGGAGCCGACGCGGACGCAGACGCCCCGGGAGCCGACGACGTGGCGGGGGCGGACGGGGCCGCCGTGCAGGCGCCGAGCAGGGCGCCAGCCAGCAGCAGGGGCAGGATCAGGATGGCCTTCCTCACGGGCCCACCCTGCCACAGTGGCGGCGGGGGCGCCCGGCTCCCCCGCCGGGATAGGTTGGACGCATGGTCAACCTCACCCGCATCTACACCCGCACCGGGGACGCCGGACGGACGCGCCTGTCCGACATGTCCGAGACGGCGAAGACCGACCCGCGGGTGGAGGCGTACGGCCACGTCGACGAGGCGAACTCCCTGCTGGGCATCGTCACCATGCAGGCCGACCTGCCCGAGGACGTCCGGGCCACGCTGCGCCACATCCAGAACGAGCTGTTCGACTGTGGCGCCGATCTGTCCAACCCGCTGTCGGCGAACCCGCCGTGGGAGCCGCTGCGGGTCATCCAGCCCTACATCGACCGGCTCGAGGCCTGGTGCGACGAGTACGGCGAACCGCTGCCGCCGCTGCGGTCGTTCATCCTGCCGGGCGGCACGCAGACGACCGCCTACCTCCACCTCGCCCGCAGCGTCGTGCGGCGGGCGGAGCGCGCCGGCTGGCGGGCGGCGGAGGCCTACGGCACCGAGCCGGCGGCCGAGGGCCATCCCGGCGGGGTGAACCTGCTGGCCCTCACCTACCTGAACCGGCTCTCCGACCTGCTGTTCATCCTGGCCCGGGTCACCGGGCAGGCCGCCGGGGAGGTGCTGTGGGTGCCAGGGAAGGACCGCGAGGTGGCCGAGCCGAGGGCACGGCGCCAGCGCGAGCGGATCAGCGGTAGCGAGACCCCGGAGGAGCCGACTCCAGCCAGCTGAGCAGGCCGGTGAGCGACGCCACGGACATCGCGAGCTCCCACGAGGAGCCGTCGGTGAGTTCCAGGCGCAGGATCCGCTGCTCGTCGTAGAGCAGCACCGACTCGATCGAGTCCGGGTCGCGCTGCTGGCCGGCGCTCGCCTGCGAACGCGGGAAGATCAGGCGTGGCCTCAGGGCCACCGAGAAGGTACGGAACCATTCCAGGTTGTCTCCGGAGTAACGGGCGACGCCGAGCACCCATCCGGTGCCCGGCGTCTTCTCCGACAGCCTCAGGGAGCAGTCGAACAGACCGCCCTGGCGCGAGAGCCATCGACGCCGCGCGCCGAGGAAGACCACGGGGACCAGCAGGAGGACGACCAGCGCCAGCGCCACCGTCTCGGTGATGCCCAGCCAGTCCATCCTCGTGGTCCCGCGCCCTACTTCGACTGCTGGGCGAGGTGCGCGGCACGCACCTGGGCCTGGGCCCTGAGGAAGTGCTGGCGGGTCTCCTCGTCCAGCTCACCGGCGTTGAGGCGCTTCTCCGCGGCCGCGAGCTCGTGCTCGGCCGCCTTCAGGTCGATCTCCCTGGCCACCTTGGCGAACTGCGAGAGCAGCGAGACGCGGTTGTCCGCCACCGAGACGAAGCCGCCGTCGATCGCGATCACCTCGCGGTTCCCGTCCGCGGTGAGCACCTCGGCAGCGCACGGCACCAGGGCGGCGAGGAACGGCTCGTGGTTGGGCAGCACGCCGAGGTCGCCCTCGGTCGTGCGGGCGATCACGCTCAGCGCGTCACCCTCCCAGGTGATGCCGAGCGCCGACACCACCTCCACGCGCAGCACGTCCGCCACGTCAGCCTTCCTTCTGGATGCGGTCCCAGTTCTCCATCACCATGTCCATGCCGCCCACGTTGAAGAAGGCCTGCTCCGCGACGTGGTCGACCTCGCCGTCGCAGATCATCTTGAACGACTCGATGGTGTCCTTCAGCGGGACGGTCGAACCGGGGACGTTGGTGAACTTCTCGGCCATGTAGGTGTTCTGGCTGAGGAACTGCTGGATCCGCCGCGCG
>JAIUOT010000053.1 GCA_020161015.1 Actinomycetota bacterium
CGAACACGTTCAGATGAGCCCTACATTGGGACACGGGAGAACCTCCTTGGAATGTGACCTTCGCAAGCCACACCCCAATGGGGGTTCTCCCTCTTCGTCAACCAGTGCCTGTCACCAACGTCCCGGCCGAGTACAGCTAGGCTCCGGGCATGGGGAGGACGTGGCGGATCGGTGAGGTCGCCGCGCGCACCGGGCTCACCCCGCGCACGCTGCGGCACTACGACGAGCTTGGCCTGCTCGTGCCGTCCGCCCGCAGCTGGGGCGACTACCGGCTCTACGACGAGGCCGACCTCCTGCGGCTCCTCCAGGTGCAGAACCTGAAGGCGCTCGGACTGAGCCTCGCCGAGATCGCCGACGCCCTGGCCGACCCGGAGCTGGACGCCGGCGCCACCCTGCGGTCCCACCTGGCGCACCTGGAGGACCGCATCGCGGCCGAACAGGCCCTCGCCGGACGGCTGCGCGCGCTCGCCGAGTCGAGCGACCGCACCTGGGACGACGTGCTGTCGGCGATCGAGCTCACCCAGCGCCTCGCGCACCCCGACCCCGCGGTACGGCTGCGGGCCGCCCTGCAGTCCCCGGCGAGCACGCCCGAGCTGCTGTCCGCCCTGGCCGGAGAGCACGAGCCCGGCGTCCGTGACACCCTGGTCTGGGCGCTCGCGCACCGGCCGGACGCCGCCGCGGCCGTCCTCGAACGGCTCGACGACCCGGACCCGGCACTGCGGGCGGCCCTCCTGCGCGTGCTGGGCAAGCTGGGCGCCGCCGAGCACACCGGCGCCGTCACGGCACGGCTCGCCGACCCCGATCCCGCCGTCGTCGCCGCCGCCGTCCAGGCCCTCGGCCGGCTCGCCGCACCGGAGTCCTCCCCGGCGCTGGTCGCGCTCCTGGGCACCGGGACGGTTCCCGACGACGTCCTCGACGCGCTCGTCGCGGTCGGCCCGCCGGCCCTGGACGCCCTGGCCGACGCCGTCTGTTCCCCGTCCGCGGACGCGCGGGCCGCCGCGGCGGAGGCGGTCGGACGGATCAGTGCCACCGCCCCCGGCGTGGCCGCACGAGCGGCCGGCGTCCTCGCGCCGCTGCTGGCCGACGCGGACGCCACCGTCCGCCTCACCGCGCTGGTCGCGCTCGGCGACCTCGGCGCGGAGGGCCGCCCCGCACTGCGGACGGCCCTCGCCGATCCCGCGCTCGCCGGCGTCGCCGGGCGGCTGCTCGACCGTCCGCCCACCTGAGCCGGCGATCAGCGCCCGGAGCTCGGCGACGGCCGCGGCGAGGTCGTCCCGCGTCACCCCTCCCTCGCCGGGCTGCGGTCGACACCGCCGTCGAGCCCTACACACCCCCTGGGGTATTCACCACTTCGCCGGTGTCGACGGCCCTGCGCACGGAGGCGAGCACCTCCGCCCGCTCCTGCCCGGAGAGCCGGTGGAGCAGTTCGAGCACCTCAGAGGCCACTTCGGCGGCCCGCGACCGGGCCGGACGGTAGAGCCAGGCCCGCCCGTCCAAATTCCTCGAAACGGCCCCCTTCTTCGCGAGCCGGTCCATGACGGTCATCACGGTCGTGTAGGCGAGGTCGCGTTCAGGGGCAAGGCGGTCGTGCACATCGCGGACCGAAAGCGGCTCCGAGCGGGACCACAGAATGTCCATCACCGCCTGCTCGAGCTCTCCGGTCACCGCCATGGGAACATCGTAGGACAATGATTGCCAGCTACGACAGCCAGTAGTAGATTGCGCGCCATGAGCGCGGAAACCCTTGCCAGATGGCAGTTCGGGATCACAACTGTCTATCACTACTTCTTCGTGCCGATCACCATCGCCCTGTCGATGCTGGTGGCGATCCTGCAGACGATCTGGGTGCGGACCGGGAACGAGAAGTTCCTGCGGCTGACCAAGTTCTTCGGAAAGCTGTTCCTGATCAACTTCGCCATGGGCGTCGTCACCGGCATCGTGCAGGAATTCCAGTTCGGCATGAACTGGAGTGAGTACTCGCGATTCGTCGGGGATATCTTCGGCGCCCCGCTGGCGCTGGAGGCCCTGCTGGCCTTCTTCCTGGAGTCGGTCTTCCTCGGGCTGTGGATCTTCGGCTGGGACAAGCTGCCCAAGAAGGTGCACCTGATGACCATCTGGCTCGCCGCGATCGGCACGATGATCTCCTCGATCTTCATCCTCGCCGCGAACTCGTGGATGCAGAACCCGGTGGGCGCGCACTTCAACGCCGCCAACGACCGCGCCGAGATGACCTCGCTGCTGGACGTGCTCACCAACCCCGTCGCCCTGGTCACCCTGCCGCACGTGCTCGCGGCCGCGTACCTGACCGCCGGCGGCCTCGTCCTCGGCGTCGCCGGGTGGCACCTCGCCAAGCTCGGCAAGCCCGACACCGAGCAGCAGGAGAAGGACGCCTCCGCGTACCGGTGGGCCACGAAGTTCGGCGCCTGGGTGCTGCTCGGCGCCGGTGCCTTCACGCTCATCACCGGCGACATCCAGGGCAAGATCATGACCGAGGTCCAGCCGATGAAGATGGCCGCGGCCGAGGCCCTGTGGGAGACCGAGCAGCCGGCGTCCTTCTCGCTGTTCACCATCGGCACGCTCGACGGCTCGCAGGAGGTCTTCTCGATCAAGGTGCCGTACGTGCTGTCGTTCCTGGCGACCGGGGACGTCAACGGCAAGGTCTACGGCATCAACGACCTGGTCAAGAAGATGGAGACCGAGGGCTTCACCAACTCCAACCTCGAGCTGCAGAAGCAGGCCGCGGACCGGCTCGCCAAGGTCGGCGTCACCGACTGGGTGCCGAACCTGCCCGTCACCTACTGGAGCTTCCGCCTGATGATGGGCCTGGGCTTCCTCGCCATGGCCATCGCCGCCTGGGTGCTGTGGGTGACCCGCAAGGGCGGGCTCCCGAAGCCCGGTGCCGCGTGGACGGCGCTGATGTTCGCCGCCCCGCTCGCCCCGCTGTTCGGCAACTCCTTCGGCTGGATCTTCACCGAGATGGGCCGCCAGCCGTTCATCGTGTTCGGCGTGCTGCCGACCATGTCGGCGGCGTCCCCGGGGGTCAGCGCCTTCGAGGTGGGCCTCACCATGGTGCTGTACACCGTGATCTACGGCGCGCTCGCCGTGGTCGAGGTGGGCCTGCTCATGCACTACATCAAGCTGGGACTGCCCGACGTCGTTGAGCCTCACGTGCTCACCGACGAGGACGCTCCCCTGACCTTCGCGTACTGAGAGGCGAGACCATGCATCTTCTTGAGATCCCGCCGACCGGCGCACCCCTGACCCTGCAGGCGCTCTGGTTCATCCTGATCGCCGTCCTGTGGATCGGCTACCTCGTCCTCGAGGGCTTCGACTACGGCGTCGGCATGCTCATCCCGTTCCTGGGAAGGAACGAGAAGGAGAAGCGCGTCATCGTCAACACCATCGGCCCGGTGTGGGACGGCAACGAGGTGTGGCTGCTCACCGCCGGTGGCGCCACCTTCGCCGCCTTCCCCGCCTGGTACGCCACGCTGTTCTCCGGCCTCTACCTGCCGCTGTTCCTGGTGCTGGTCGGCCTGATCATCCGTGGCGTGGCGTTCGAGTACCGCTCGAAGCACCCCGAGGCGAAGTGGCGCAACGCGTTCGACTGGATGGCGTCCATCGGCTCGTTCCTGGTGACCCTGGTGTTCGGCGTCGGCTTCGCGAACTTCATCCTGGGCCTGCCGGTGGCGACCGTCGGCGACTCGCACCTGTTCGCGCTCACCCCGAGCCCGTACTTCTGGCAGCTGTTCAGCTGGTTCGGCCTGCTGGGCGGCGTGACCCTGGTGGCGCTCTTCCTCTTCCACGGGTCGCTCTACCTGGCGCTGAAGACCAAGGGTGAGGTGCACGACCGGGCCGTCGCGTTCGCGGGCAAGGTCGGCCTGGTGGCCATCGGGCTCGGCGCGATCTTCCTGGTGGCGCAGAACCTGCTGCACCCGACCGGCCTGCTCGGCTGGGTCCTGCTGGTGCTCTCCGCCGCGGGGCTGGCCTCGGCCTGGTGGTTCAACGGCAAGGGACGCGACGGCATCGCCTTCGTGTCGACGACCGCCACCATCCTGTTCGTGGCCGTGGGCATCTTCCTGACCATGTGGCCGGGCCTCGGCTTCGCCGGGGTGGACGGGGCGCCGTCACCGCTGACCGCGATGAACGGCTCCTCCAGCGAGCTCACCCTCACCCTGATGACGGTCGCCGCCGGCATCTTCGTCCCGATCGTCCTCGCCTACACCGCCTGGACCTACACGGTGTTCCGCCGCCGCATCGGCGTGCAGAACATCCCCGACGACGCCGCATCCCCAGCGCTCGCTGGTTGATGGCGGGGCCGATCGACCCACGCCTTCTCCGCAGGGCCCGGGCGACCAGGGGTTACCTGGTCGCCGGGGTCGCGGTGGGCAGCGCAACAGCCATCCTGACCCTCGGTCAGGCATGGCTGTTGTCGCATTCCGTGGCCGACATCTTCGCCACCGGCCAGCTGGGCACCCTCGGCCTGGCCGTGGGCGGCCTCGCCGCGGTGTTCGGGCTGAAGGCACTGCTCACCTGGGCCAACGAGTGGCTGGCCCAGCGGGCGTCCGCTGCGGTGAAGTCCCAGCTGCGACAAGACATCCTGGCCGCACGCATCGAGCGTCCCCTCGACGCGACGTCCTCCGGCGGGCTGGTCACCCTGATCACCCAGGGGCTCGACGGCCTGGACGGCTACTTCAGCAAGTACCTGCCGCAGCTGCTCCTCGCGGTCACCGTGCCGCTCGTCGTCGGGGTGGCCATCCTTTCGGCCGACCTGCTGTCGGCGGTGATCCTCGCGATCACCCTGCCGCTGATCCCGGTGTTCATGGCGCTGGTCGGGTGGACCACCGAGGCCATCACCAAGCGCCGCTGGGCCGTGCAGACCCGGCTCGCCAACCACTTCGCCGACCTCATCGCCGGGCTGCCCACGCTCCAGGTGTTCGGACGGGCGCGCGCCCAGGCCGAGGGCCTGCGCCGCAGCGAGACCCGCCACCGCTCCGAGACGATGCGGACCCTGCGGGTCTCGTTCCTGTCCGCCCTCGTGCTCGAGCTGCTCGCCACGCTGAGCGTCGCCGTGATCGCCGTCACGGTCGGCTTCCGGGTCGTGTTCGGCGACCTCGACCTGGCCACGGCGCTGTTCGTGCTGATCCTCGCGCCGGAGGCGTACCTGCCGGTGCGCCAGGTCGGCGTCCACTACCACGACGCGGCCGACGGGCTGGCGGCCGTGGAATCGGCCTTCGCCCTCATCGACCCGCCGGAGGCGCCCCACGGGGCCGGCGCCCCTGCCCCTGTGGCCGCCCCGGCGGAGGGGGACGCGACGGGAGCGCTGCTGTCGGTGCGGGAGCTCACCCACACCTATCCGGGCGCATCGGCCGTGGCGCTGCGTCCGGTCTCCTTCGACGTCCGTCCCGGGGAGGTCGTGGCGCTCGCCGGGCCGAGTGGTGCGGGCAAGACGACCCTGCTCAACGCCGTCCTGGGATTCCTCGCGCCCACCGGCGGCCTCCTGCTCAGCGGCGGGGCGCCGCTCGGGCGCCTGCCCGCGTGGCGGGAGCACCTCGCTTTCGTCGGCCAGGAGCCGGGGCTCGTCTCCGGCACGGTTGCCGACAACGTGCGGCTCGGCTTCCCGCACGCCACCGACGCGGCGGTCGCCGACGCCCTGCGCCAGGCCGGCGCCGGCGACATCCCCCTCGATCAGCGGATCGGGGACGACGCGGAGGGCGTGTCCGCGGGCGAGCGCCGGCGCATCGCCGTGGCGCGCGCGCTGCTCCGGGTGACGCTGGGACGCGCGAAGCTGCTCGTGCTCGACGAGCCGACCGCCGGGTTGGACGCCGACACCGAGGCCGGGCTGCTGCGCAGCCTGCGCAGCCTGGGCGTCGCGGCGCTCGTGGTGAGCCACCGTCCGGCCGTGCTGGCCGAGGCCGATCGCGTGGTCCGGATCGGGGACGCCGGAGCGGAGGCACCGGGGCCGGTCGCGGCTGTGGCGGTCGCGGCGGCCGTCCTGCCTGCGCCTGCCAACGGTGCCCGTGCCGGTGTGGGGACTGCGGACACCGCTGGGGTGGTCGCCCCGGCCGAGAAGGCACCGTCCGCAGCGGCCGGCCGGGCCGCGACCGATGCGGCCGGCGAGGACCCGGGCGTCGGGGACGGCGGGCGCGTCCCGCTGCTGCGCCGCCTGCTGGACGCCGTCCCGGGAGCACGGCTCCGGCTGGTGGGGTCCGTGGCGCTGGCGTTCTGCGCGACGGCCGCTTCCGTGGCCCTGATGGCGGTGTCCGCCTGGCTGCTCTCGCGCGCTGCGGAGCACCCGCCGGTGCTGTACCTCGAGGCCGCAGCGGTTGGCGTCCGCTTCTTCGGCATCTCGCGCGGGGCGTTCCGCTACGTGGAGCGGCTGGTGGGCCACGACGTGGCGCTCAAGCTCCAGTCCGCGCTGCGCCTGGAGACCTACACCCGGCTGGCCCGCACGACCCTGCTGGGCACGCGCAGGGGCGACCTGCTCACCCGCGTGATCGCCGACGTGGAGGCCATCCAGGACCTGGTCGTCCGCGTGTGGATCCCGTTCGCGTCGTCGGCGGCGGTGCTGGTGGTGACGGCGATCGGCATCGGCTGGTTCTCGCCGGGCTCTGCCCTCGTGCTGCTGGGCACGTCCGTGCTCGCCGCGGCCGTCGTCCCGTGGCTCACCCGGCTGGCCTCGGCCCGCGCCGACGCCGCGTCCCTGCCACTGCGGGGGCAACTGGCCGACTCCGCGCGGGAGTTGTCGCGCGTGGCGACCGACCTGGTCGCCTACGGGGCGGCAGGGGAACGACTGGCCGCGTTCACCGCGATCGACGAGGAGCTGCGGCGGGCGTCCGCGCGCTCGGCGTGGGTGCGCGGGATCGGCTCCGCGGCGCAGGTGCTCGCGGCGGGGATCGCCGTGGCGGGTGCGCTGGTGATCGGCGGCAACCAGGTGCACGACGGCACGATGGCGCCGGTGATGCTGGCGGTGGCCGTCCTGACCCCGCTCGCGCTTCACGAGGCGCTGTCGACGCTGATCCTCTCCGCCCAGACCCGCACCCGGGCCCGCGCGGCGCTGGCACGGGTGGAAGCCGTCCTCGATGCGGAGCCGGTCGGCTCGGGCGACCTGGCGGACCCGGGGGTGGAGGTCTCTGACCCGGCCCTCGACGTGGTCGGGCTCACCGCCGGCTGGCCCGGCGCCGCCCCGGTGGTCGAGGGCCTGTCGTTCGGTGTGCGCGCGGGCGAGAAGGTGGCCCTCGTCGGGCCCAGCGGCATCGGCAAGACGACCGTCGCGGCGACGGCGCTGGGGCTCATCCCTGCCCGTGCGGGAGAGGTCAGGGTGCGGGGCCGGATCGGCTACCTCGCCCAGGACGCCCACATCTTCACCACGACCATCGCCGAGAACGTGCGGATCGGGAACCGCGACGCCACCGACGCCGACATCGCCGACGCGCTCGCCCGCGCGGGCCTGGACCTCGACCCCGGGAGGGTCGTCGGCGAGGGCGGCGAGAGCCTGTCCGGTGGCGAGGCACGGCGGGTGGCCCTCTCCCGGCTGCTCGTGGGGCACTACCAGGTCCTGCTGCTGGACGAGCCCACCGAGCACCTGGACGCGGTGACCGCGTCCGCCCTGATCGACGACATCTGGGCCGGCAGCTCCGACAAGCCCGTCCTGGTGATCACCCACGACCCGGACCTCGTCGCCCGCTGCGATCGGGTGGTCCGGCTCGCCTGACTCCCGTCCGCCCCTCCGTCCGCTCGTCCGCCCCTGCCCGCCCGTCCCATCCGTCCCACCCGCGCGGTTCGCCCCCGAGTGCAACTCCCGCCACCGGGATTTCGGCAGCACGAGTGGCAATCGGGGGCACGAACGGAGGTCGAGGGGACGGGGAGCGGCCTGGGCGGGCGACGCGCGGCGACCCCAACTCGTCGACCGGGCCGTCTCCAATCGGCGGATGGGAGACCAGGGCCGAGCCTGGACCACGACGATCGCCTCCGGACCTCGGTCGGGGTGAGGAGGCCACCGCGCGAGCCCCGTCCCACCAGCCCCGCCCGCGGCGTTCGCTGCCGAGTGCAACTCTCGCCACCGGAATTCCGGCAGCACGAGTGACGATCGGGGGCAGGAACGGGGCGAGGAGGGCGGCGGGCGGGGACGGAGGCGACGTGGAGGGACGCGAGTTGACAAGGCTCCACTTGATTATGAGAATGATTGTCATGAAGATCTTGAGGGGAACCCTGGCGGCCGTGTCGGCCGCCGCCATGCTGGGCCTTGCGGCCTGCTCCGCCTACTCGGACGCCCCGGCGTCCGGGGCACCGGCGTCGAGCGGCGGGACGGCCCGGCTCGCCGTGGCGGTGGCGTTCTACCCCTTCGAGTTCGTCGCCGAGCGCGTGGGCGGCGACCAGGTCGCCGTGACGAACCTCACCGCGCCCGGGGTCGAGCCGCACGACCTGGAACTCACCCCGCAGCAGGTCGCCTCGCTCTCGAGCGTCGACCTGGTCGTCTACCAGTCCGGCTTCCAGCCCGCCGTCGACACCGCCGTCGCGCAGGCGAAGCCGCGTGCGAGCGTCGACACCGCCTCGTTCCTCCCCCTGCTCGCGGCGAGCCAGGACGGCGCGGAGGGCGACGGCCACACCGCGGACGACGGACACAACCACGGCGCCGCAGACCCGCACACCTGGCTGGACCCGACCAACATGGTGACGATCGCCGAGCACGTCCGCGACGCGCTGTCGAGCGCCCGCCCGGAGGCGGCGAAGGCGTTCGCGGCCAACACCGAGGCGCTCGTCGCCGACCTCACCACGCTCGACACCACGCTGAAGACCGACCTCGGCAGCTGTGCGATCAAGCCCTTCATCACCTCGCACGCCGCGTTCGGCTACCTCGCGAACCGGTACGGCCTCACCCAGGTCGGCATCAACGGCGTCGAGCCGGACGTCGAGCCCAGCGCGGCCCGGATCGCCGAGGTGCAGAAGATCGCCAAGGACAACAACGTCACCACGATCTTCTTCGAGACCCTGGTCTCCCCGGTCGTCGCCCAGTCGATCGCTGGCGACCTCGGGCTGAAGACCGACGTGCTCGATCCGCTGGAGGGGATCACCGCCGAGTCGCGCGGAACCGACTACCTTGAGGTGATGCGGGCGAACGGAGCCTCCCTCAAGACAGCGAACCAGTGCTCGTGAACGGCGAATCCACGACCTTGGCGGACGCGGCTGTCGTCACCACGGCGGACGCCGCGGTGACGGCCACATCGGTCGACGTCGTGCTGAACGGCGTTCCGATCGTCCGGGAGGCCTCCCTGGAGATCCGGCCCGGCGAGATGGTCGCCATCCTCGGCAACAACGGCTCGGGGAAGACCACCCTGATGCGGGCGCTGCTCGGCCTCGTCCCCCACCGCGGACGCATCGCGCTGTTCGGCACCGACCTGGACGACTTCCGCGACTGGCGGCGCGTCGGGTACGTGCCCCAGCGCGGCGGGATCCTCGTGCAGCAGGCGACCGCACGCGAGGTGGTCGCCAGCGGACGGCTGAGCCGGCGCCGGGCGTTCCTGCCCGCGTCCGCCGCGGACCGCCGCGCCGTCGACGACGCCCTGGCCGAGGTCGGCCTCGCCGAACGGGCCCGCTACCCGTTCGTCCGGCTGTCGGGTGGTCAGCAGCAGCGCGTGCTGATCGCCCGCGCCCTGGCCACGGGCGCCGACCTGATGCTGTGGGACGAGCCGCTGGCCGGCGTCGACCGCAACACCCAGGAGCTCCTCGCCGGGGTGGCCGGACGCCTGAAGGCCCGCGGCGCGACGATCGTGATGGTGCTGCACGAGCTCGGGTGCTTCCGTCCACTCATCGACCGCAGCATCGTGCTGGCCGACGGACGGGTGATGCCGCCCGGCTACAGCCACCACGAGCACGACCACGATGACCACGACCACGACCACGAGGGGCACGACCACCGCGCCGCGCACGGCGGCCACGAGATCGACGAGGTCGAACGCCCGCACACGACGCGCACCGGGCTGGAGGTCGGCTGATGGACTGGCTCTCCCTCGCGTTCATGCAGCGCGCGCTCATCGCCGCGCTGATCACCGGCCTGACCGCGCCCGCCATCGGCACCTTCCTGGTGCAGCGGCGGCTCAGCCTGCTCGGGGACGGCCTCGGCCACCTCGCGGTCGCCGGCGTCGGCCTCGCCCTCCTCACCGGCGTGACGCCGCTGCCGGTCGCGGTCGCCATCTGCATCGCGGGCTCGGTGGCGATCGAACTGCTCCGCGAGTCCGGGCGGGCCAGCGGGGACGTCGGCCTCGCGATCCTCTTCTACGGCGGCCTTTCTGCCGGCCTGCTGCTGGCCGGGCTGGCCGGGCAGGGCACCGGGACGCTGTCGGGCTACCTGTTCGGCTCGCTCCTGGTGATGACCGGCCAGGACCTGCTGTACATCACGATCCTCGGCGTGGTCATCGTCGCGGTCGCGATCGGCCTGCTCCCGCAGCTGTTCGCGGTGAGCGCGGACGAGCCGTTCGCGCGGTCCATCGGACTGCCCGTCCGGCTGCTGAACATCGTGGTGGTGAGCCTCGCAGCGATCACGGTCACGGTGTCGATGCGGACGGTGGGCCTGCTGCTGGTGAGCGCCCTGATGGTGGTCCCGGTGGCCACGTCCAACCACCTGGTGATCGGGTTCCGCCGCGGCCTGTTCGCGGCGATGGGCCTGGGTGCCCTCGCGGCCACCAGCGGGACGGTGGGCTCCTACTACCTGAACACCGCACCCGGCCCGCTGATCGTGGTGATCGCGATCACGCTGTTCGCGATCAGCTGGCCGGTCTCCCGCGCGCTGGAGCGGCGCACGCGCCGGGTCGTCGAGTTGCCGGACGAGGCGCTCCTCGCCCACCAGCCCACCGAGGTGCACCCGCACGTGCACCAGGAGAACTGCGGGCACCTGGCCGTCCAGCACGCCGGCCACACGGACTACGTGCACGACGGGCACCGGCACGCCGCCCACGAGGACCACTATGACGAGCACTGACCACACCCGTGCCACCGGCCCCCGCAACACCCGGCAGCGCAGCGAGATCCGCCGGGCGGTCGAGGACCTGCCGACCTTCGCCTCCGCCCAGGAGATCCACGACCGGCTGCGCCACGACGGCTCCGGGGTCGGGCTGGCCACGGTCTACCGGACGCTCCAGGCGATGGCGGCGGGCGGCGAGCTGGACGCCATCCGCACCCCGGACGGCCAGATCGCCTACCGGATCTGCTCCCCCGGCCACCACCACCACCTGATCTGCCGGCGCTGCGGGCGCACGGTCGAGGTCAACATCCCCTCGCTGGAACAGCAGATCAGGGCGCTGGCCGCGGAGCAGGGCTTCGCCCAGGTCGACCACGAGCTGGAGTTCTTCGGCACCTGCGCGGCCTGCGCGGGCTGACCCTCGCCCACGGGGACCATCCGGAACCCCCGGCGCTCAGGCGCCGGCGGGCTGCTCCGGCACCAGCGGCGGCACGAGGACGCCGCCCGCGTCCGGCTCGCCGATGCCCAGGCACGCGGCCAGGATGGCGACGACCTGCTCCGTGGTCCCCGCCCCCGGCGACCACGGGTCGACGAAGTCGTGCATCCACTTCAGGGCACCGTCGACCGACGCCTCGGCGAACACGTCGGCGTGCGGGGCGAACACGCCGGACGCGAAGTCGCGCGCGGCGTCCCGCCGGATCGCGAAGTCACCGGGGTTGCTGGCCAGGACGACCCGCTCCAGGCGGTGCCCGGCGGCCACCGAGTGGTCGAACAGCGCCTCGGAGAGCCTCAGGTACGGCATCAGCCCGGGGACGGGGAAGCCCGGGTAGGCGTACGGGCTGTGGCCGAGGTCGGCCTTCTTGCGCGGGTCCCACCAGTAGTAGAAGCCCGGCACGATCGCCGGGTAGCGCACGAACGCGCGAACCAGCGGCAGCGGGAAGCCCTTCGGCGCCACCAGGGGCGCGGCCAGCACGAGCCGGCGCACCTCGGTACGCGTGGCCGCCACCCAGGCGGCCAGCGTGGCACCGGCGGACAGGCCGACCACCCACACCGGGTCGCCGAACCCGGTGGCGATGTCGACGCAGTCGTTGGCGTGCCCGACCAGCTCCGCGTCGGTCAGCGTGGCGAGATCGCGGGTGAGCACGTCCGCCTGGCCGTGGTGCGGCATCCGCGGCACGAGCACCCGGTAGCCGGCCGCGCGCAGCTGGTCTCCGACCTGCCCGAACTGGGACGGCGCGTTGGTGAACCCGTGCCAGACGACGACGGTGGCGCTCGCCCCACCCTCCGGCTCGAGCAGGACGCTCCGCGTGGCCTCGGGGATGTCCGCGTCCCGCGCGGCCAGCCCGGCGAACCGTGCCCGGGCCTGGTCTGCGTCGGCGGTCGGGCGGGGAGCCACCTGCGGCGGAGCGGGGAGCGGCATCAGCCGGCGGAACCAGGCCCGCTCGGGCGGGGTGTGGTGCTCAAGGGTCATGGCGATTCCTTCGCGGCGCGGCCTTGCAGGAGGCTAGCACCGCTGTCGTGCCCGGCACGGAAAGCACCTCCGAAGCCCCAATATCGCGCCTGCCACATTGCATAAATCTCCTTGTCAGCACAGGGGTCCGACCCGGAGTACATTGCAACCGTCAATCAGCAAAACATCTGAAGAAGGGCGTGCCATGGCCCGTGATATCACCGGACTCCCCGACCTCGCGGTGGGAGCCGGACGCGTTGCTCCGGTTCGCACCCGGATGCCGGTCTACGTCGACCTGCTGCCCCCGTGCAACAACCGCTGCCCCGCCGGGGAGAACATCCAGGAGTGGCTCCGGCTGGTGAAGGCCGGCCAGGAGGAGGCCGCCTGGCGCGAGCTCGTGCGGAACAACCCGTTCCCGGCGATCCACGGCCGCGTCTGCTACCACCCGTGCGAGACCGCCTGCAACCGCGTCGAACTGGACGGCGCCGTGTCGATCCACTCCGTGGAGCGCTACCTCGGCGACCTCGCCATCGAGCGGGGCTGGACCTTCGAGAAGCCCCGGTTCTCCTCCGGGCGGAAGGTGCTGATCATCGGCGCCGGCCCGTCCGGCCTGAGCGCCGCCTACCAGCTGGCCAAGCTGGGCCACGAGGTGGAGATCCGCGACTCCTCCGACTCCCCCGGCGGGATGATGCGCTACGGCATCCCCGAGTACCGCCTCCCCCGCAACGTCCTGGACGCGGAGATCGCGCGGCTCGTCGACCTGGGCGTGCGGATCGTCACCAACTACACCGTCAAGGACCTGATGGCCGATCAGGCGGAGGGCGGCTTCGAGGCCACCTTCGTCGCGATCGGCGCCCACCTGTCCAAGCGGGTGGACATCCCCAACCGCGACGCGTCCAAGATCGTGGACGCGGTCAGCTTCCTGCGCGACGTCGCCTCCGGCGAGCGTCCGCTCATCGGACGCAAGGTGGCGGTCTACGGCGGTGGCAACACCGCGATGGACGCGGCCCGGGTGGCCCGCCGGCTGGGCGCGGAGGAGTCGATCATCGTCTACCGCCGCACCGAGGACCAGATGCCGGCCCACGCCGAGGAGCGCGAGGGTGCGCTGCGCGAGGGCGTGAAGATGAACTGGCTGCGCACGATCAGCAGCGTCGAGGAGGACGACCTCACCGTCGAGATCATGGAGCTCGACGAGAGCGGACGGGCCCGCGGCACCGGGCGGTTCGAGAAGCTCCAGGCCGACACCGTGATCCTGGCCCTGGGGCAGGAGACCGACTCGAACTTCCTGCGCCGCATCCCCGGCATGCACTTCGAGCACGACGTGGTCAAGGTCGATCCGCGCACGCTGATGACCGACGTCCCCGGCATCTTCGCCGGCGGCGACGCCGTCCCGTCCGAGCGCACGGTGACCGTGGGCGTGGGGCACGGCAAGCGCGCGGCGATCGAGATCGACGCCTGGCTCGCCCACCGGGAGGTCGCCCGGCGGCCCAAGCACGACCTCGCCGACTTCGACAAGCTGCACCTGTGGTACTTCGGCGACGCCCGGCGCACCACCCAGCCGGAACTGGAGGCCTCGGAGCGGATCACCGACTTCGACGAGATCGTCGGCGGCCTCTCCGACGAGCAGGCCCACGTCGAGGCGGCCCGGTGCCTGTCCTGCGGCAACTGCTTCGAGTGCGACGGGTGCCTGGGCTCCTGTCCCGAGGACGCGGTGATCAAGCTCGGCAAGGGCCTGCGCTACCGCTTCGACTACGACCGGTGCACCGGGTGCGCCACCTGTTACGAGCAGTGCCCCGTGCACGCGATCGAGATGATCGAGGAGAAGTGATGAGCCGCGTCATCATCGACGGCAACGAGGCGGCAGCGTCCGCCGCCTACCGCCTCAACGAGCTGTGCAGCATCTACCCCATCACGCCGTCGTCCACGATGGCCGAGCTGGCGGACGAGTGGTCGGCCAAGCGCCAGGCCAACGTGTACGGCATGGTGCCGACCGTCATCGAGATGCAGTCCGAGGGTGGTGCGGCCGGCGCCCTGCACGGCGCGCTCCAGGGCGGCGCGCTGAGCACGACGTTCACCGCGTCGCAGGGCCTGCTCCTGATGATCCCGAACATGTACAAGATCGCCGGCGAGCTCACCTCCACGGTGCTGCACGTGGCCGCGCGGTCGCTGGCGGCGCAGGGCCTGAGCATCTACGGCGACCACCAGGACGTGATGGCCGTGCGCCAGACCGGCTTCGCGATGCTGAACTCCTCGACCGTGCAGGAGGCCCACGACACCGCGGCGATCGCGCAGCTGGCTACCCTGCGCTCGCGCGTGCCGTTCGTGCACTTCTTCGACGGCTTCCGCACCAGCCACGAGGAGAACTCCGTCGAGCTGCTCACCGACGCCCAGCTGCGCACCCTGGTGCCGGAGGACCTCGTGCAGGCCCACCGCCGCCGCGCGCTGTCGCCCGAACACCCCTACATCCGTGGCACAGCCCAGAACCCCGACACCTACTTCCAGGGACGCGAGTCCGCGAACCCGTACTACCTCGAGGTTCCCGGGATCGTGCAGCAGGCGATGGACGAGTTCGCGGCCCTCACCGGCCGCGGCTACGACCTCGTCGAGTACTACGGCGACCCGGAGGCCGACCGGGTGGTCGTGATCATGGGCTCGGGGGCCCAGACCGTCCGCTCGACCGTGGAGTACCTGTGCGCCCACGGCCAGAAGGTCGGCGTCGTGCAGCTGCGCATGTACCGGCCGTTCCCGACCGAGCAGGTGCTGGCGGCGATCCCGGCGAGCGCCCGCGTGGTGGCGGTCATGGACCGCACCAAGGAGCCGGGCGCCGGCGGCGAGCCGCTGTTCCTCGACATCGCCTCCGCGATCGGTGAGGCCCACGCCGCGGGACGCCGGCCGGCGATGCCGCTGCTGGTCGGGGGGCGCTACGGCCTGTCCAGCAAGGAGTTCACCCCGGCGATGGTGGTGGGCGTCTTCGACGAGCTGGCCCTGCCGGCTCCGCGTCCGCGCTTCACCGTCGGCATCAACGACGACGTCACGATGCTGAGCCTCCCCTACGACGCGAGCCTTGACCTGGAGGACCCCGCCACGCTGCGGGCCGTCTTCTACGGCCTCGGCTCCGACGGCACGGTCGGCGCGAACAAGAACTCGGTGAAGATCCTCGGCGCCATCGAGGGCACCTACGCCCAGGGCTACTACGTCTACGACTCCAAGAAGTCCGGCTCGCGCACCGTGTCGCACCTGCGCTTCGGCCCGAAGCCGATCGAGGCGCCCTACCTGGTGAGCAAGGCCGGCTTCATCGGCTGCCACCACTGGTCGATCCTCGAGCGGGTGGACGTGCTGGAGTTCGCGCGCCCCGGCACCGTACTGCTGGTCAACACCCCCTACGAGCGCACCGAGGTGTTCGCCCACCTCCCGCTGCCGATGCAGCGGCGGATCATCGAGCTCGGCATCGAGCTGTGGGCGATCGACGCCAACCTGGTGGCCCGCAGGGCCGGCATGGGGCGCCGCACCAACACCGTGCTCCAGACCTGCTTCTTCGCGATCAGCAACGTGCTGCCGCGCGCGGAGGCGATCGAGGAGGTGAAGCGGACGATCCGCAAGACCTACGCCCGCAAGGGTGCCGACGTGGTCGCCAAGAACGAGGCCGCCGTGGACGCATCCGTCGAGCACCTGCACCGCATCGAGGTTCCCGCCGAGCCGGTCGGCGAGGTCGCGATGATCCCGCCCGTGCCCGCCGACGCCCCCGAGTTCGTGCGCAACGTGACGGCGTCCATGCTGCTGGGCACCGGCGACGACCTGCCGGTCAGCGCCCTGCCGGTGGACGGCACCTACCCCTCGGGCACCACGAAGTACGAGAAGCGGAACATCTCCGACATCATCGCCGAGTGGGATCCGGAGTCCTGCATCCAGTGCGGCAACTGCGCGTTCGTGTGCCCGCACGCCGTGCTGCGGGCGAAGTACTACACCGAGTCCGCCCTGGACGGCGCCCCGGAAGGCTTCCCGTCCGCCCCGCTGAACGCTGCCGGCTTCCCCGGCTCCCGCTACACCCTCCAGGTGTACGCGGAGGACTGCACGGGCTGCGGCCTGTGCGTGGAGGCCTGCCCGGTCAAGCCCCTCGGCTCGGGCGGTTCCCGGAAGGCGATCAACCTCGCCCCGGTGATGGAGCGGTCGAAGGAGAAGGAGAACGTCCGGTTCTTCGAGACCATCCCGGTGAACCGGCGCTCGCGCATCGACTTCGCGAACGTGCGTGGCACCCAGTTCCTCGAGCCGCTGTTCGAGTTCTCCGGCGCGTGCTCCGGGTGCGGTGAGACCCCGTACCTGAAGCTGCTCACCCAGCTGTTCGGCGGCCGGGCCACCGTGGCCAACGCCACCGGGTGCTCGTCCATCTACGGCGGCAACCTGCCGACCACGCCCTGGTCGTCCAACAAGTACGGGCGCGGCCCTGCCTGGTCGAACTCGCTGTTCGAGGACAACGCCGAGTTCGGGCTCGGGCTGCGGCTGGCGGCCGACCTGCACACCGCCACGGCGCGGCGCCGGCTGGAGGCCCTGCGCGACGAGCTGGGCGACCAGACCGTGGACGCGATCCTGGACGCCCCCCAGCAGTACGAGTCGGAACTGTCCCAGCAGCGCGCACGGGTGGACGCCCTGAAAGCCCTGCTGAACACGATGTCCGGGCCGGCGGTGGAGGACCTCCGCTCGGTCGCCGACCACCTGCTGCGCCGCTCGGTCTGGATCGTCGGCGGCGACGGGTGGGCCTACGACATCGGCTCGGCCGGCGTCGACCACGTGCTGGCCTCCGGCCGCAACGTGAACATCCTGGTGCTGGACACCGAGGTGTACTCCAACACCGGCGGCCAGGCGTCGAAGTCGACACCGCTGGGCGCGGTCGCGAAGTTCGCCGCGGCCGGCAAGGGCACGACGAAGAAGGACATGGCGCTCCAGGCCACGGCCTACGGCAACGTGTACGTCGCCCGCGTGGCGATGGGCGCCGACCCGCAGCAGACCCTGAAGGCCTTCCGCGAGGCGGAGGCCTACGACGGCCCGAGCCTGATCCTCGCCTACAGCCACTGCATCGCCCACGGCATCGACATGCGCAAGGGCCTCGACCAGCAGTACGCCGCGGTGGCGTCCGGGCACTGGCCGCTGATGCGGTACAACCCGGTGCTGCGGGCGGCGGGCAAGAACCCGTTCCTGCTCGACTCGCCGCGTCCGCGGATGCCGCTGCGCGAGTACCACACGCGCGAGCTGCGCTTCCGGATGCTGATGAACTCCGATCCGGAGTCGGCCGAGCGCCTGCTGGAGCTGGGGCAGGAGCAGGTGAACCGCCGTTGGGCGGAGTACGAGGAGATGGCCACCCGAGGTGCCGAGAGGTTCACCGAGGTCGTCGGCAACTGAGCCGCGGCGCGGGGCGCGCGGGACGGGCGGAAGCCACCCGCGCGCCCCGCGCCGGGGCACCGCAGGGCACTACAGTGTTGGCTGTACCCGCGCGAGGAGGCATCCGATCAGCGACAACGCACCCGAGGCGACGGACGAAGAGGTCCCGTCCCCCGCGCCGTCACGGACCGACCGTCCGCTCACGATCGCCGAGTTCACCGACAACTACGGCCCCGCCCACAGCGGGCTGCTCTACGCCGTGCAGTTCCTGGAGGAGCAGGTGCTGGCCGCCGGCCACAAGGTGCTGCTCGTCGCGCCGGAGGCGAAGGGGCCCAACCCGCACGCGGGGCACCCGAACCGCCGCGAGATCCGGCTGCCGAGCGTCCCCATCCCCGGCACGCAGATCCGGCTGTCGATGGGCCAGGACTTCGACTACCGGCTGGCCCAGATGGTGGCGAACCCGCCGGACGTGATCCACGTCCACGGGCTCGGACCGATCGGCCTGCTGGGCATGTGGGTGGCCGAGCGCACCGGGAAGCCGCTGGTGATCACCTGGCACACCGACCTGGAGGCCTACGCCGAGCACTACTGGCACGTCGTGCCGTTCCTGAACGCCGCCTACAAGGTGTACGAGCTGCACATGGCGGAGAGCACCTGGGACCAGATCAAGAAGCTGAAGCTCAAGCGCCCGCGCCGCGGCGGCGCCCAGGTGGAGCTGCTGCAGCTGGCGTCCAAGATGCTCACCGACGCCCGCCTGGTGACCACGCCGTCGGACAAGACGGCCAAGCGCGTGCTCGAGATCGCGCCGACGGCCAGGGTGCGCGTGGTGCCCAACGGCACGGACGCCCTGCCGGCGCTCCCGCCGGTGCCCAGGGGCAAGGGCCCGCGGCTGATCTACGTCGGCCGGATCTCGCTCGAGAAGGGCATCGGGCTGATGCTCGACGCGTTCGAGCTCGTGCGCGACCAGATCCCCGGCGTGGAGCTGATGATCGTCGGCGACTGGCGTGAGACGCCGGTCACCCTCCGGCGACGCCTTCAGCGGGCCGCACGTTTCGGTGGGGTGAAGCTGCCCGGGCAGATCCCCAGGGAGAAGCTCGGCGCCTACTACGCCTCTGGCGACGCGTTCGTGTTCGCCTCGCTCACCGACACGCAGGCGCTGGTGCTGCACGAGGCCGCGCACGCGGGCCTGCCCTTCGTCATGGTCGACCACGAGTTGCGCCTGGTCGTCGAGCCGGGCGTGAACGCCGTCCTGGCCCGGCCGAACGCCGTGTCGCTGGCCGGGGCCATGGTGAGCATGCTGAACGCCTTGAAGGACGAGGAGTTCGCGCGGGCGGCGAGTGAGCGCAGCAAGGAGCTGGCCGCACGCTTCACGATCGCGAACCAGTCCCGGGAGTTCGTCGAGATCTACGAGGCGCTGGCCGCCGGCCGCGAGGTGGCGCTCACCGAGGGCCTCGACCCCGACTACGGGCGGCGGGTGTTCCCCCGGCGTCGCGTGACGGCGACCTTCGAGGCGTCGGAGCAGGCGTCGCTGGAACCGGTACCGCAGCGCCGGCACTGGTGGAGCCGGCCGAAGCCGGCCCCTGCGTCCGGGCACTGACCGGGCGGACGAACACCAGCCGGCTCTGCACCAGGTAGCCGGCGGCGAGGAGCATCCCCTCTGTGGCCAGCTTGGCCGCGACCACTCCGGTCACCGGTGTGAGCAGTTCCATGAGCGCGAGGTTCGCAACCAGCACCCCGGCGGCGAGCAGCGCATAGCGGCGCACCGCGGGCCACAGCGGGTCCGCGCCGGCCCCGAACACCAGGTGCCGGTTGGCGAGGAAGTTCACCCCCGCGCTGGCCAGCCGGGCGAGCACGACCGCCGCGGCGAGGCTGCCCAGCAGCGGGTAGAGCGCGAAGAGGAGCAGGGAGTCGACGGCGAAACCGGCCAGGGAGGCCGCGGCGAAGGCCAGCAGCGGGCGCAGGACGCGCGCCGAGTCCCACAGCGGGCGGAAGTGCGAGGAGCGGTTGCTCTCGAGGTACACCGTCGCGATCTCCACCTCACGGATCGCCAGCCCGTCCCTGCTCGCACGCAGCAGCAGGTTCTGCTCGTACTCGAAACGTTCGCCCGGCACCCGGGCGAGCCAGCCCAGCATCCGGTGCGGGTACCCCCGCAGGCCGGTCTGGGTGTCGGTCACCGGCGTGCCGGTGACCAGGCGGAAGAGCCCCGCGGCGACCCGGTTGCCGAGACGGCTGCGCAGCGGCACCGTCCCGGTGAACCGGCGGACGCCGAGCACCATGTCGGCATCGTCGTCGAGGGCGGCCGCGACGCGCAGGATGTCGAGCAGCGTGTGCTGCCCGTCGCTGTCGGCGCAGACGACCGCCTCCCCCGGGTGGTGCACGGCCACGTGCGCGAAGCCCGTCCGCAGGGCCGCGCCCTTGCCGCGGTTCTCGGCGTGGGCGAGCACCTCCGCCCCCGCGCCCGCCGCGTCGGCGAACACGGCTGCGTGCTCCAGGCCGCTTCCGTCGTCGACCACCACCACCTGCACGCCCTCCACGCCGGCGAGGTCACGGACGAGGTCGGGGAGGCGGTGGTCCGGCTCGTAGGCCGGGACGAGGACGATCACGGCCGCCTCACCCGGCCACGAAGAGGATGTCGCTGGTGCCCCGCTCGCGACCCGTGCCGAGCGGGTTGTTCACCAGCTCGCCGTGGAACACCATCGCCGAACTGCCGCCGCCGTCGAGGTTGTACGCGGTCCGGGCGCCCAGGTCGACGAAGGCCTGCGCGAACTCGGTCATCGTCATGCCGCGGCTGTAGCCGGTGGCGCGGCCGTCCACGACCACGAACAGGAAGTGGTTGTCGTCGACGATGCCGACCCCGGTGCGCGGCTGCCGGCCCTGCACCGAGTGGTTCCCGATGTTGGTGTCGATCTCGATGCTGTCGATCCCGCTGATCACCGTGCCCGCCTCGACCAGGCCGGGCCCGAACGACAGCGTGTTCCACACCCCGTCGGCGAGCAGCGTCGCCGCGGAGGTGGTGGTCTCGTCGTAGAGCCGCATCGAGCCGTCCGTGCGGAACGCCAGGCCCTGCCGGGCACCGCGGTCGCGGTAGGCGACTCCGTTGCGGATCACGATCCCGGTGTCGCGGAACCCGTAGTAGTCGCCGTTGATGGCGAGCACCGCACCCACCTGCGCGGCGATCGCGGACGGGTTGGCGATGACGTTCTCGCCGAAGGTGTCGTTGGCGAACGCCGTCCGCACGATGGTGGCGTCGCTGACGGTGACGTCGGCCACGAACCAGGTGACGGTGTCGTCGCCGCTTCCCCGCGTGTGGGTGGAGACCGCGATGCTGGCGGTGCCCGAGGAGTAGGTGTCGGCGGTGTAGCTGCCGTCGGACGCGGCCGTCGCGGCGGTGACCGTGGACGAGGTGTTCGCCGAGGTGTTGGTGGCCTCGACGTGCTCGATCACGAACCGGTCGAGCGCCCAGGCGGTGCCCCCGCCGACGGCGAGCGCCGTGCCCATGCCGCCGGCGAGGAACGCGCGCCGGGTGTGCACCCGGCGGGCGGCCCTGCGCTCTGCGTCCAGTGCGGACGGCAGCGTCACGGCTGCCTCCGTCCGCCGCCGCCCATGCCGCCGGCGATCGCCTGCCCGGCGGTCACGGTCGTGGCCGTCGTGCCGTCGACCTGGATCTCGTAGCTCTCGCCGCTGGTGATTCCCTCGGCGGCGACCACCAGCGAGGCCGTCTCCTTGGTGGTGGTGAAGGTGGCCACGACCGTCCCGTCCTTCACGACGGTGACCGTCTTCCCGGCGGGGACCGCGGAGGGGAACGCGACCGCGACCCAGCCGGTGGTGGACGCCGACCCGGGGCTCTCGGCCATGCCGGACGACCCGCCGGCCGCCAGGGTGCCGCCGGTGACGGTGATGCCCCCATTGCTGTCGAGGGCACCGTTGCCGTTCATCGTGGGTCCGTTGACGGTGGTGGTGCCCCCGGTGACCACGATCGTGCCGTTGGAGTCGAGGCCGTCGCCGCCGGCGTCGACGGTGAGCGTGCCACCGCTGATCGTGAGCAGCGAGCCGTCGTCCTGCATGCCGCCGCCGCCGCCCTGGCCGCCCTGCGTCGAGGACGCCGTCGAGCCCTGGGTCGCGTTCAGGCCGTCGTCGGACGCGGTCACCCGGGTCTCGCCGCCGGCGATGGTGATCGTGGAACCCTCCAGGCCCTCGGTCGACCGCGTGACCGTGAGCGTGCCGCCCTCGACCGCGAGGTCACCCTCGGCGTGGATGCCGTCGTCGCCGGCGGCGACGGTGACCGTCCCCCCCTGGACGAGCACGTAGCCCACGGTGTCGTCGGTCTCGTTGTCGGACTTCAGGCCGTCGTCCTCGGCGTCGACGGTGACGGTGCCGCCGGTCACGATGAGGTAGTCCTTGCCGCGGATGCCGTCGTCCACGGCGGTGACCGTGATCGTGCCGCCGGAGATCACCAGGCCGTCCTTGCTGGCGATGCCGTCCCCGGTGTTCCCGGTGACGGTCAGTGACCCGGTGCCGCCGATGGTCAGATCGGCCATCGAGAACAACGCCGCGTTCGGGGCGTCGTCCGCCGAGGTGTCGTAGCCGGTGCCGTCGGTGAGGCTGTTGGACGAGCCGTCCGCCAGCACCACGACGGCCTCGTCGGCGGCCGTGACGACGAGCGCGGAGCCGTCGGCGTTGGTGATGGACGCGTTGTCGAGCACGATGCGGACCTTGCCCTCGGCGTCGCTGTCCACGACCACCTGGCCGTCGGCGAGCGTGCCAGTGAGCACGTAGGTGCCGGGCGCAGTGATCGTGACGGTGTCGCCGTCGATGCGGACACCGTCGGACGAGCTGGTGGTGGACGCGCCGTCGGCGAGGGTGATCGTGATGGCGTCGGTCGCGTCGTACTCGGTGTCACCGTCCTCGGCGTGGCTCTCGACGTTGTCGGCGAGCGCCGCAGCGGCGGACGCGGCCAGCGTGCTCGACGTGCCACCCGCCGACGCGCTCGTCGTGCTCGCGGCGGTGCCCGACGCCGAGCAGGCGACGAGGGTCAGTGAGGCGACGACCGCGGCGATGCCGGCGGCCAGCCTGGTCAGGTTGGGCGTGCGGAAGGAGTTCATATCGGGTTCCTTTGTCGTGGTTCAGGCGGTGAGCGGGGTCCTCGCCGCTGAGAAGGGGGCGGTCCCCTTTTCGGCGGGAAGTCGGGTGATGAGGCGGTGCCACTTGAGGTCGGGCAGGTCGTCGTCGAGGACGGCCAGCCCGGTGCCGTACTTGCTCACCCGGTCCGGTCGGGTGCGGGTTCGCCACAGCGCCCGGTCGAGCGCGGACGGCGACGCGCCACCCTTGGTTTCGACGATCACGGCGCCGGGCACGGTGACCGGCTCGGGCGAGCCCGGACGCCGCCAGGCCAGGCCGGAGTCGATCGTCGCCCTGCTCGCCGGCCCCGCACCGGAGAGCAGCAGCGTCGCCCGGTCGTAGGCGGTGTGCAGGGACGGCACGAGCGCGGCCACGTCGACGTCGCGGACGCGGCGGGCCTCGAGGGTGGCGGCGACGAAGTCGCGGGCACCGGCGGTGAGCCGTCCGGCGTCGGCGAGGTCGTAGGCCAGCCGGTCCTTGACGGTGGTGCCGCGCGGCCCCCGCGTCTTGACCTCCAGCCAGGTCTCTCCGGAGTGGCGGTAGACCCGCGTCCGCACCTTGAACCGGCGGCGGCGGCCGCGCCCGGCGCGGTGGAAGGCGTCGAGGTCGGGGGTGTCGAAGTAGGTCGAGCGGTAGGCGAAGGTACGGCGGCCCTCGATGCAGAGCACGTGCGCCTCGCCGTCGATCGCGTCCAGCACCTGCGACACCAGGCCTGCGTCCAGCAGGTACTTGCGGTCGACCCGGGTCTGGAGCGCTGCCTCGGCCAGCAGCCTGTCGAGGCTGACGGTGGGGAGGCTGTCGATGCTCATCGCGCGCCTGCCTCGACCCGCGCCCGCTCGGCCTGCGCGCGGCGCCCGGCCGTCAGCCCTGTCCGGGTGGTGCGTCGCTCCACGGGCCGGCTGTACCGGACGTCGACCGTGGTGGTGTCGTTCACCAGATCGGTGCGCAGGATGGTGAGCGACTGGATGCCGTCGCCGACGATCGAGCCGACGTGCGCCCGGAGCAGGTCGTCGTCGGAGTGTGCCCTGTCGAGCACCAGCTGCTGGCGGGTCGAGCCGCGGGAGATGCGGGGGTGGTCACCGATGAAGAGCGCGCCGAGCACCAGGGCCATCAGCCCGGCGACCAGCCACGCAGACAACCCGCTGCCGGCGAGCAGGCCCAGGGCCAGCGCGGCGAAGTAGTAGGCGACCTCGTGCTGGCGCAGCTCCTCCGACCGCAGCCGGATGATCGACAGCACGCCGAACAGGCCCAGACCGACACCCACCCCGACCGCCGTCGCCGACAGCGTCGCCATCACCGCCAGGACGGCCACGTTGACCACGAGGAAGGCGACGACCAGGTCACGGCGGTGGTGGCGCGGGACGAACAGTCCGAAGACGAGGACGGCGATGGCCACCAGGTCGGCGGCGAGCAGGACGGGGGACACGGCGGGACTCCTTGGATCTCGGGTGTCCCCATTCAGCCCGACGCGCTTGTCAGGCACCCCCCGGAGAGTCTGTGGGCCTCCTGTGGCTCCCGCCCGGCCCGCGCGAGCCGCTCAGGCTGTGCCGCGGAACCCGCGCAGGCGCAGGCTGTTCAGCACGACGAAGACGCTCGAGAAGGCCATCGCCGCCCCCGCGATCATCGGGTTGAGGAAGCCCAGCGCGGCCAGCGGGATGGCGGCCACGTTGTAGGCGAACGCCCAGAACAGGTTGCTCCGGATGCGCCCGAGCGTCACCCGGGAGAGCCGGATGGCGTCGGCCGCCAGGCGCAGGTCGCCCCGCATCAGGGTGAGGTCCGCGGCCTGGATGGCCGCGTCCGTCCCCGTGCCGAGGGCGATGCCGAGATCGGCCTGGGTGAGTGCCGCGGAGTCGTTCACGCCGTCGCCGACCATCGCCACGCGGCGTCCCTGCTCCTGGAGCGCCCGCACCCGGGCCACCTTGTCCTGCGGGAGCACCTCGGCCACCACCTCGTCGATCCCCACCTCCGCGGCGACCGCGCGCGCGGTCGCCGCGGTGTCGCCGGTGAGCAGGATCGGGGTCAGCCCGAGCGCCCGGAACTGCCGCACGGCCGCCGCGGAGGTGTCCTTCACGGTGTCGGCGACGAGGATCGTGCCCGCGGGACGCCCGTCGACGGCCACGGCCACCTGAGTGGCGGCAGCGTCGTGTCGCGTTCCGTCCGCGCTGCCTTCCGCCGTGCCCGGCACCGGGCCGTCGGGGGCTTCGCGTTGCCCGATCGCGGCACCGACCCAGGACGGCCGTCCGGCGACGACCTCGCGGCCGTCGACGACGGCGGTGATGCCGCGCCCGGGGGTGTTGGTCAGGGTGGTCACGCGCAGGTCGCTGGCGGCGTGGGCGGCGATGGCCCGGGCGATCGGGTGCTCCGAGCCGGACTCCGCCGCGCCGGCGTAGCGGAGCAGCTCCGCCTCGGTGACGCCCGGTGCCGGCCGGACACCGACGACCGCCATCTCGCCGGTGGTCACGGTGCCGGTCTTGTCGAGCACGATCGTGTCGATGCCGTGCGCCCGCTCCAGAGACTCGGCGCCGCGGATGACGATGCCGAGCTGGGCGCCGCGACCGGTCCCCACCAGCAGGGCCGTCGGGGTCGCCAGCCCCAGCGCGCACGGGCAGGCGATGATCAGCACCGCCACGGCCGACGCCGCGGCGAACGACAGGCTCTCCCCGGCCACCAGCCAGGCCACGAGCGTGACCGCGGCGATCGCCAGCACGACCGGCACGAAGACCGCGGAGATGCGGTCGGCCAGAGCCTGCACCCGCGCCTTGCCGGTCTGCGCCTCCTCCACCAGCCGTGCGATGTGGGCGAGCTGGGTGTCCCGGCCGACCCGGGTGGCGCGCACCACGAGGCGTCCGTCGGTGTTCAGGGTGGCGCCGATCACCGCGTCCCCGGGGCCGACGTCGATCGGCACCGACTCGCCGGTGACCAGCGCGTTGTCGACGGCCGAGGTGCCCTCGACGACCTCGCCGTCGGTGGCGACCTTCTCGCCCGGGCGCACGACGAACAGGTCGCCGGCCTTCAGGAAGTCGATCGGGACGCGGCTCTCCGCCCCGTCCCGCAGCAGCGTGGCCTCGGTGGCGCCCAGGTGCAGCAGGGCACGGACGGCCTCGCCGGCGGCGGCCTTCGACCGGGCCTCGATGAACCGTCCGAGCAGCAGGAACACCACGATTCCGGCGACGGCCTCGAAGTAGATGCTGGCCTCACCGTGCCCGCGCATGAGGCTGAACTCGAACGGGTGGGTGTAGCCCAGGCGTCCCGCGCCACCGAAGAACAGCGCGTAGAGCGACCAGAAGAACGCCGCGGTGGTGCCGAGGCTGATCAGGGTGTCCATCGTGGTGGCGCCGTGGCGGGCGTTCACCAGGGCCGAGTGGTGGAACGGCCAGGCCGCCCACGCGTAGACCGGGACGGTGACCGCGAGGCTCAGCCACTGCCAGCCGGGGAACTGCCAGGCCGGCACCATCGCGAGCGCGATGACCGGGACGCCGAGCGCGGCCGCCGCCACCAGGCGGGTGCGCAGCTGCGCGGCGTGGTCGACCGGTTCCGCGTCCGGGCTGGGCAGGGACGCGCCGTAGCCGGTGTTCTGGACGACGGTGATGAGGTCGTCGACGCTCACCATCGGCGGAGCGAGCACGAGGGCCTTCTCCGTGGCGTAGTTCACCGACGCCTGCACGCCGTCGAGCTTGTTCAGCTTCTTCTCGATGCGGGCGGCGCAGGACGCGCAGGTCATGCCCGAGATGTCGAGTTCGACGGATTCACGCTGCGTGGTGGTCATGGCGGTGCTCCCTGGGACGGGGGTGCCGGCCGGCGCGGGGACGGGCCGCGCGGGCCGGCGGAGTGGTGCGCTCCCCGTCCTGCCGGACGGGGGTGGGCGCGTCAGGCGATGCTGTACTTGTCGCCGGCCTCGGAGACGGCCTCGACCAGGCGGTCGAAGTCGATGGGCTCCTCGGAGGTGACGGCGATCGCACCGGTCTCGAGCGAGACGTCGACGGCGGTGACGCCGGGCACGGCCGAGACCTCCTCGGTGATCGCGTGCGCGCAGTGGTGGCAGGTCATGCCGGAGACGGTGTAGTTGGCGATCATGGGTGTTCCTTTCAGGAGCGGACGAGCCTCGCGATGGCCTCCGAGGCCTCTTTGATCTTGGTGTCGGCCTCTTCGCCGCCGGCGCGGGCCGCACGGACGACGCAGTGGCTGAGGTGTTCCTCGAGCATGGCGAGTGCCACCGACTCCAGCGCCTTGGTCATCGCCGACACCTGGGTGAGGATGTCGATGCAGTACTGCTCCTCGTCGACCATGCGCTGCAGGCCCCGCGCCTGGCCCTCGATCCGCTTCAGCCGGCGCAGGTACTCGTCCTTGTGGTCGAGGTAGCCGTGACCGGACTCGTGGTGACAGCTGGACTCGTGTGACAACTGATCCATGAGCACCTCCATCTTCGCTAGTCACGATACCCCCCATGGGTATTGCAGGCAAGCCGGTGAGGTGTGGACAGCGTGTGCATAACCGGACGTTCGGAGGGCCCTATACACCACGCCGAGCGCAGGGTGTCAAATGGGGGATCCGGCCCAGAAATTCGTACACCACTTCTTCACGTCCACACCTGTATGAGTTCGTATGACCTAGTCAGAGTGGAAATGAACGGGTTCAACCCGCCGCATCCACAGCTACGACACCGCGTCGTACACAGGGTGCACGGCGCGCCCCTCCACTTGTCCCCATTTCATCCACAGGCCCTGTGGAAAACGTCGTTGAGACGGAGCTGGGAAGGGTCTAGGTTTGCGCGGGTCGGGTCAGTCCCGACGACTGTCAGAGGGCCGTCCTAGTGTGCTCGACAGAGCCGATCGGACGCGCCTGGAGGGAGCTATGTCACTCGCAGAAGTGATGCCTTACGGCACCGGGGCCGACTACGAGAGCGGCCCCGACCGCACCCCTCCGCAGGACGTCGCGGCAGAGCAGAGCGTGCTGGGGGCCATGCTGCTCAGCAAGGACGCGATCGGCGACGTCGCCGAGGTCGTGAAGGGCCGCGACTTCTACCGTCCCGCCCACGAGATCATCTACGACGCGATCCTGAACCTGTACGGGCGCGGCGAGCCGGCCGATGCCATCACGGTGGCCGACGAACTGGTCAAGCGGGGCGAGCTCGGCCGGGTGGGCGGGCACATCTACCTGCACGACCTGCTGTCGACGGTGTCGATCGCCTCCAACGCCGGCTACTACGCCGAGATCGTGCGGGAGAAGGCGATCCTGCGCCGCCTGGTCGAGGCGTCGATCAAGATCTCCCAGCTCGGCTACGCCGGCCAGGGCGACGTCGCCGGCATCGTGGACGCCGCCCAGCAGGCGATCTACGAGGTGGCCGAGGGCCGGGCGAGCGAGGACTACGAGCCGCTGTCCGCGCTGATGGAGTCCACGCTCGACGAGATCGAGGCGCTGAGCTCTCACGGCATCATGGCCGGCGTCCCCACGGGGTTCGTCGAACTCGACGAACTGACCAACGGCCTCCACCCCGGGCAGATGGTGATCGTGGCCGCCCGCCCCGGTGTCGGCAAGTCCACGCTGGGCCTCGACCTGGCGCGGGCGGCGTCCATCCAGCACGGGCTGTGCGCGGCCTTCTTCAGCCTGGAGATGACGAAGACCGAGATCGTCATGCGCCTGATCTCGGCAGAGGCGCAGGTGCCGCTGCACGACATCCGCAAGGGCCACATGAGCGACGAGAACTGGGCGCGCATCGCGCGGAAGACGGCGGACGTGTCGTCCGCGCCCCTGTTCATCGACGACTCCCCGAACCTGACCATGATGGAGATCCGCGCGAAGGCGCGGCGGCTCAAGCAGCGCCACGACCTGAAGCTCGTGATCGTCGACTACATGCAGCTGATGAGCTCGGGCAAGCGGGTGGAGAGCCGCCAGCTGGAGGTGTCGGAGTTCTCGCGGCAGATGAAGCTGCTGGCCAAGGAGCTCGAGGTGCCCGTGGTCGCGCTGTCGCAGCTCAACCGTGGCCCCGAGCAGCGCACCGACAAGAAGCCGATGCTGTCCGACCTGCGCGAATCGGGCTCGCTGGAGCAGGACGCCGACATGGTGATCCTGTTGCACCGCGACGACATGTACAACAACGCGTCCGAGCGCTCGGGCGAGGCCGACTTCATCGTCGCCAAGCACCGCAACGGGCAGACCCGTACGGTGACGGTGGCCTTCCAGGGCCACTACAGCCGCTTCGTCGACATGCAGCACTGACCCACGGCGCGGACGGCGAGGAGGGCATGACCACCAACGGCAGGGTCTCGTTCTGGTGGGAGCAGCTCGGGCACCCGTCCCCCCGCCCGCCCCTGCCCGGGCCCCGCGAGGCCGACGTGTGCATCGTCGGCGCGGGCTTCACCGGCCTGTGGACCGCCTACTACCTGAAGAAGGCCAGCCCCGACGCCCGGGTGGTCGTGCTCGAGCAGCGCTTCGCCGGGTTCGGCGCCTCGGGACGCAACGGCGGCTGGTGCGTCAACTCCATCACCGGCGGCCGCGAGCGGTACCTCGCCACCCACGGGCGCACCGCGGTGGTCGCCTTCCAGCAGGCGATGAACGACACCGTGGACGAGGTGATCGCGGTCGCCGCCGCGGAGGGCATCGAGGCCGACATCGTCAAGGGCGGCGAGTTCACCGTGGCCCGGACCCCCGCGCAGGTCGCACGGATGCGCGCCTTCCACGCGAGCGAGTCGCTGTGGCCACACAGCGGCATCGAACTGCTCGGCGCGGACGAGGCGAACGACCGTATCGCGATCGATGGCGCGCTGGGCGCCACCTGGCAGCCGCACTGCGCCCGGCTGCACCCGGCGAAGCTCGCGCGCGGGCTGGCGGCGGTGGTGGAGAGCCTGGGCGTGACGATCCACGAGGACACCACGGTGACCGCCATCGGTCCGGGCACGGTGCACACCGACCGCGGGATCGTGCGGGCACCGGCGATCGTGCGCGCCACGGAGGGCTTCACCGCCAACCTGCCTGCGGAGCACCGCACCTGGCTGCCGATGAACTCCTCGATGATCGTCACTGAACCGCTGCCCGCGGCGGTGTGGGCGCAGATCGGCTGGGACGGGGCCCAGACGCTCGGCGACTACGCGCACGTCTACATGTACGCCCAACGCACCGCGGACGACCGGATCGCCTTCGGCGGGCGGGGGGTGCCCTACCGCTACGGCTCGCGCGTCGACACCGACGGCGTCACCCAGGAGCGGACGATCGAGGCCCTCACCGGCCTGCTCCGCAGCTTCTTCCCCGCCGCGGCCGGCGCGGCCGTCGACCACGCGTGGGCCGGGGTGCTGGGCGTCCCACGCGACTGGACGGCCACCGTGGGCTTCGACCACGCCACCGGCGTCGGCTGGGCGGGCGGCTACGTGGGCACCGGGGTGGCCACGACGAACCTGGCCGGTCGCACCCTGACCGACCTGGTGCTGGGCCGCGACAGCGACCTCACCGCGCTGCCCTGGGTCGGACGCCGGGTCCGCCGGTGGGAGCCGGAGCCGCTGCGCTGGCTGGGGGTCCAGGCCATCTACGCCGCCTACCGGGCAGCTGATCGCCAGGAGCGCGGCGGGCGTCCCACGACCGCGCCGGTCGCGAAGGTGGCCGACCTGATCTCGGGCCACTGAGGCTCGGCCTCAGTCGGGCGGACTCGACTCGCGATCGTGTTGCCAGAGCGCCTCGTCGAAGGCTCTGTGGCGGGGGTTCCGCCCGAGCCGGACGGTCCCCGACGGACTGACGCGGTACCGCTCACCGGCCGGTGAGGTCCACCGGAAGACGCCGGGACGGGGTTGGTCGAGGCGCCACCCGCCGTGGGTCTTGGCGCGGTGCACCTTTCGCGACAGCGGCCCGAGGTTGGCTGCCCGGGTCTGCTTCGTGCCGCCTTGTCGGTAGGGGGCGGTGTGGTCGAGGTCCTGGCGGCGGGCACTGCGCGCGCTGTAGGGGAACACCTCGACGGTGTCGCGAAGCACGACCTGCCGGCGGATCCGCTCGGGGATCTCGTAGCTGTCGACCGCGACGTCGGCGTAGGGCCGGATGACCGGCGTGATCCGGATGCGGGTGTGCCCCACCAGGTGGGCCAGCATCGTCGCGGCCAGCGCGCCGACGTCCTCGACCCGCGCCGGGCCGTGCCCGGTGAGCAGCGTCTCCTCGGCGACGTGCACGTAGACGGTGGTCTCGGGCAGCAGGCGCGGGTCGTCGGCCCGCACCGACGATTCGATCCCGACGGCCTCGTCGAGCAGCAGGTGCGCGCGGGCGGGCGTGGCGAGGACGCCGACCGCCTTCGCCCGGCGGACGTCCTTGGTGTCGGCGTCGCCGCGCTCCCCGAGGATGTCGGCGATCCGGTCGACCATCGCGTCGAAGAAGATCGCGTCGGCGGTGTCCACCCGGGCCGACAGGTACGCGACGCTCGGGTCGTCGGTAGGCAGCTTGCGGACGAACCGTGCCGCCCGCGCTTCGGTGGCGAGGGCTTCGACGGCGCCGGCGGCGATGTCGGTGACGAGGCCGCGGGCCAGCTGGAGTACCCGGCGCCACGGCAGCCCGGGGACCTTCGGCGCCAACTCGGCGTCGAGCTGCTGCGCCTGCTCCAGCGTGAGGTTGAAGCGGGCCACCTCGGCCGCCAGCTGGCAGGCCCGGAACACCGGGATCAGCCCCTTGGTCGCCTGGAACCACAGCAGCGGGTGGCGCGCCTTCAGGTTGACCACGTCGCGGATCAGCCACGTGGCGGCGCCGACCGAGATGCCCTTCAGCGCGGCCACCTCCAGCGGCAGGAACTCGTCCACCAGCGCCGTGCCGTCGGCCCCGAGGCGTACCGGCCGGGTGCCGATCACGTCGACGGTGGTCTCAGCGGTCCACTCGTGCCGCTCGGCCAGTTCGGCGATCGCCTCGACCTCCTCGATCTCGGCCCTGGCGCGCGCATCGATCGCGCGGCGCAACCGCGTGGTCTCGCCCGACCCGATCGATTCGTTCATGTGTTCGATTCTATCCCAGAAACCGCCCGCCTACAAGGTATTTCAGTCATCCCAGAACGGCAGGCGGACCGAGGCGAGCCCCTGCTGATCCGGGCACACGAGGTCCCGCCGGTCCACGGCAGAGTGCACTCCAGCGCCGACCATGGACTCCCCGGCACGGCTACGATCCAGCGGTGGACAGCATCGACGACCCCTACCGGTTCTCCAGCGCGACCGGCGACGTGGACGCCGAACAGGTGCACCGCTGGCTCAGCGAGCAGTCGTACTGGGCCCGCGGACGGACGCGGGCACAGCAGGACGCCGCGATCGCCGCCTCCCGCAACTACGGCCTGTACGAGGTGGCCACCGGGCGCCAGGTGGCCTGCGCGCGGGTGGTCACCGACGGCGCGACCTTCGCCTGGCTGTGCGACGTGTTCGTCGATCCCGCCCACCGGGGGCGCTCCCTCGGCAAGCGCCTCGTCGCGGGCGTCCTGGACGACCTCGGCGGCCTGCCACTGACCCGCGTCCTGCTGGCCACCGAAGATGCCCACGGGCTCTACGAACAGTTCGGGTTCACCGGCCTTGAGCGGCCCTCGATGTGGATGGTCCGCCGTCCGGGAGCCACCCCGCCGCGCGGCTGAGACCCGGCTCCCCCCCGCCGGCGCACCACCCACCTGAGCCGGACGACCACCTGAGCCGGACGACCGGCTGGCTAGACGCGGGTCGCCGCGTCCCCGCTGCGCCCGCCGGGGGCCTGCTGGCCGGACGCCCGCGCGATCCAGTCGGCGGCCTGCACCAGCGCCAGGTGGGACAGCGCCTGCGGCGTGTTGCCTGCGTGGCGCCGACCGCGGGTGTCGTACTCCTCCGCCAGCAGGCCCACGTCGTTGGCCAGCCCCACCAGGCGGTCCATCAGCGCGCGGGCATCGTCCAGGCGTCCCGAGCGGGCGTACTGCTCGGCCAACCAGAACGAGCACGCGAGGAAGGGGTACTCCCCGGGCGGGAAGTCGTCGATCGCCGTCCCCTCGAACCGGTAGCGCATCACCAGGCCGTCGTTGAGCAGGTCGTGCTCGATCGCGGCCACCGTGCCGAGCATGCGGGGGTCGTCCGCCTCGCAGAAGCCCACCTGCGGCAGCCGCAGCAGCGCCGCGTCCACCGCGGACGACCCGTACGACTGCACGTAGCTGTTGCGCCCGGCGTCGAACCCCTTCTCCTCGATCTCGGCCTTCAGCCGGTCGCGCAGCGACTCCCAGCGCTCCACGGGGCCGTCAAGCCCGTGCTCGCGCACGGCCCGCACCGCACGGTCGAGCCCTGCCCACGCCATCACCCGGGAGTGGGTGAACACCCGACGGGGTCCGCGCACCTCCCAGATGCCCTGGTCCTCCCGCTGCCAGTGCGTCTCGACGTAGCGCACGAGCGCCCGCTGGAGCGGCCACGAGAAGGTGTCCTCCTCGATGCCGGCCTCCCTGGCCTCGGCCAGGGCCACCATCACCTCGCCGATCACGTCCCCCTGGAACTGGCCCACGGCGGCGTTGCCCACCCGCACCGGCGCAGCGCCCTGGTAGCCCGGCAGCGAGCCGATCGTGCGCTCCGGCAGGAAGCGTTCCCCGGCAGGTCCGTACATGATCTGGACGTCGGCCGGGTCGCCGGCCACGGCCCGCAGCAGCCAGTCGCGCCACTGACGCGCCTCCCGCAGGTAGGAGTGGGTCAGGAAGGCGCTCAGGCTCAGCGACGCGTCCCGCAGCCACACGTAGCGGTAGTCCCAGTTGCGGGGCCCGCCGAACTGCTCGGGCAGGCTGGTGGTGGCTGCAGCGACGATGCCGCCGGTCTGCTCGTTGGTGAGGGCGCGCAGCACGAGCAGCGAGCGCATCACGGGCTCGTGGTAGGGCCCCTCGTGGCTGTAGCGGGACGCCCAGGTGCGCCACCAGTCCAGCGTGCTCTCGTGGGCGGCGTCGACGTCGAGCGGCTCGGGCACCGGCTGGTGGGACGGGAACCAGGTCAGGCTCAGGTCGACCGACTCCCCCTCGGCGAGCCGGTGGGACGCGGCGTGCTGCGGCCCGTCCGCGGTGAGGCGCGGCCCACGACGGACCACGGCGTCCGGGCCGGCGACCGCGACGAGGGCCGGCAGCCCGTGCCGCTCGACCTGCCGCACCCAGGGCATGGCCGCCGCGTAGCCGAAGCGGACCCGCAGGTCCTCGCGCACCTCGACGCTGCCACGGGTACACCGGAGCCGCCGGACGAGGTCCGAGCGGCGGTCGCCCTGCGGCATGAAGTCGCGCACCTCCAGTTCGCCGGTGCTGGTCGTCCAGCGGGTCACCAGCACGAACGTCCCCTCGACGTACTCGCGGGTCGCGCTCGCCCCCTCCTCGGCCGGCGCGACCAGCCAGCGACCGTGCTCCGGGGTCCCCAGCAGGGCGCCGAAGGTGGACGCGGAGTCGTACCGCGGCAGGCAGAGCCAGTCGATGCTGCCGTCGCGGCCCACCAGCGCCCCCGTGCGGCAGTCGCTGACCAGCGCGTAGTCCTCGATGGGCAGGCTCATGAGGCGTGTCCGGGCTCGTCACAACGCATGTGCCCCCTTTACCCCGTCGGACGGCCGCGAATGCGGGTAGTGGTCCGGTATGACCACACCCGCCACCCTGCTGGTGCTGGGCGCGAGCGGCGACCTCGCGTCCCGGCTTCTCCTGCCCGCGCTCGGCCAGCTGCTCACCGTGGAGCCGCACCGGCACCTGCGGCTCGTGGGCTCGGGCACGGAGGAGACCGGCGAGGCGGCCTGGCTGCAGCGCGTGCGGACGGCCTTCGGGCCGGCCCACGGCAAGGCGGTCGACGCCCTCCTCGCCGACACGCGCTACGTGGCCGCGGACGTCACCACCCGGGACGGGCTGCGGCGCGTCCTGGACGCCTGCACCCCGCCGGTGGCGATCTACTTCGCGCTGCCTCCGGCCATCACGCAGGCCGCCTGCGGGGTCCTGGCGGACATGGGCGCCGGGGAAGGAACGGTGCTCGCGCTGGAGAAGCCGTTCGGCAGCGACGTCCGCTCGGCCCACGAGCTGAACGCGCTGCTGGGACGCATCGTCGGGGAGGACCGCGTGCACCGGGTCGACCACTTCCTGGGCCGGACCACCGTGCTCAACCTGCTCGGCGTCCGCTTCGCCAACCGGGTGTTCGAGCCGGTGTGGAGCAACACCCACATCGAGCGGGTCGACATCGTCTACGACGAGGTGCTGGGGCTCGAGGACCGCGCCCGCTACTACGACCACGCCGGCGCGCTCGTCGACATGATCCAGAGCCACCTGCTCCAGGTGCTCGCGCTCGTCGCCATGGAGGCGCCCGCGAGCATCGACGAGACGGACCTGCGCAGCGCCAAGGCGACCGTCCTCCGCGCCACCCGCGTGTGGGGCGACGACCCGTCGCGCTCGTCGCGACGGGCCCGCTACACCGCCGGCAGCATCGAGGGCCGCGCCCTGCCCGCCTACGTCGACGAGGACGGCGTTGACGCCGCGCGCGACACGGAGACCCTCGCGGAGGTCGTGCTCGAGGTGGGCACCTGGCGCTGGGCGGGGGTGCCGTTCACGCTGCGCTCCGGCAAGGCCCTGGGGCGCCGTCGCCGCGAGGTGATGGTGACCTTTCGGCCCGCCCCGCGCGTGCCGGACGGGCTCGAAGGTGCGGCCCCGCCGAACGTGCTGCACATCGCGCTCGCGCCCGACTGCCTCTCGCTGGAGGTGAACATGAACGGCCCCGGCGACCCGGACCTGCTCAACCGGGAGGTGCTGACCGCCGACTTCGACCCGGGCCGGCTGGAGGCCTACGGCGAGGTCCTCCGCGGCGTGCTGGACGGGGACGCCTCGCTGTCGATCCGGGGCGACACCGCCGAACGGTGCTGGCAGGTCGTGGAGCCGGTGCTGGCCGCCTGGCGCCAGGGGCGCGTGCCGCTGGAGGAGTACCCGGCCGGGAGCGACGGCCCACCGGGCTGGCGAACCGGCCGGGACGTGGGGCTGGTGCCGCTGGGGTCAGGCGGGTGAGCGCCCGTCCGTGGCCCCGGAGGGTGCCCGCCATCCGTTGAGGGCGCTCAGCAGCCCGTCCGGGGTGTCGGCGACGATCAGCTGCTCGCGGTAGCCGGACGCGAGGAAGCCGGCGGCCACCATGTGGTCGACCATGTCGACCAGCGGCTGCCAGAAGCCACCCACGTCGAACAGCGCGACCGGCTTGGCGTGGAAGCCCAGCTGCAGCCAGGTCCAGGCCTCGAAGAACTCCTCCAGGGTGCCGATGCCGCCGGGCAGGGCCACGAAGGCGTCGCCGAGGGTGGCCATCCGCTGCTTGCGTTCGTGCATGTCGGCCACGACCTCCAGCCGGGTGAGCTCGCGATGGCCGAGTTCCCGCACCACCAGCGCCTCAGGGATGACGCCCACCACCTGCCCGCCACCGGCCAGCGCGGCATCCGCCAGGGCGCCCATCAGGCCCGCGCGACCACCGCCGTAGACGATGCCGACCCCGTCGGCGGCGAGGTGCCTGCCCATCGACGCGACCGCGTCCGCGTAGCCGGGGTCGACGCCGGGCGACGACCCCGTGAAGGCCGTGACCCAGCGGACGGGTCTGCTCATGGCTGCTCCTGGCGGTGGTCCCGCCGCGGAATCTAGACGACCCGGCCCCGCCGGCCAAGACCGTCCCACCCGACCGCCCGCCGGCCGGCGTCCCCGCACCGGGTGCTTGGATGGTGCCGCACCGGTCCCGTGTCGAGGAGGACGCATGAGTGTCGAGATCGGGACGCCGCTGTCGGCGTCCGCCACCCGCGTGCTCCTGCTGGGCGCCGGAGAGCTGGGCAAGGAGGTCGCGATCGAGCTCCAGCGCCTCGGCGCAGAGGTCGTCGCGGTCGACCGCTACTCCGACGCCCCCGCCATGCAGGTCGCCCACCGCTCGTACGCGGTGGACATGCTCGACCCGGCAGCGCTGCGGGCCGTGATCGAGCTCGAGCGACCGCACGTCGTCGTCCCCGAGGTGGAGGCGATCGCCACCGACGTGCTCGCGGACGTGGAGGACGCCGGCGTCCGCGTCGTGCCCACCGCGCGGGCGACCCGGCTGACGATGGACCGTGAGGGCATCCGTCGGCTGGCGGCAGAGGAGCTGGGCCTGCCGACCTCGCCGTACCGCTTCGTCGACACCGGCCAGGAGCTGGCGTCCGCCGCGGCGGAGCTGGGCTACCCGTGCGTGCTGAAGCCGGTGATGTCGTCCTCCGGGAAGGGCCAGTCGGTGCTGCACGGGCCCGACGACGTCGACCGGGCCTGGCGCTACGCCCAGGAGGGCGGACGGGCCGGTGGCGGGCGCTGCATCGTCGAGGGCTTCGTCCGCTTCGACTCCGAGATCACGCTGCTGACCGTCCGCCATGCCCAGGGCACGTCCTTCCTTCCGCCGGTCGGCCACATCCAGGTGGACGGCGACTACCGCGAGTCCTGGCAGCCGGCCGCGCTGCCCGCCGCCGCCCTGGCCCGGGCGCAGGACGTGGCCGGACGCATCACCGGGGCGCTCGGCGGCTGGGGGCTGTTCGGCGTCGAGCTGTTCGTGGTCGGCGAGGACGTGGTGTTCTCCGAGGTCAGCCCGCGTCCCCACGACACCGGCATGGTGACGATGGTGTCGCAGGACCTCTCGGAGTTCGCGCTGCACGCCCGGGCCGTCCTCGGGCTGCCCGCCGGCGGCGCGGAGACGCTCGGCGAGCCGGCCGCCGCCTCGTGCGCGGTGCTGGCCGAGGGCAGCGGCGTCCCCCGGTTCGCCGGCGTGGACGAGGCGCTCGCCGTGCCGACGAGCCAGGTGAGGCTGTTCGGCAAGCCGTCGGTCTCCGGCCGGCGCCGGGTGGCCGTGACGCTGGCCCGAGGGGCGGACGTCGCGCAGGCGCGGCAGCGGGCCCGAGACGCCGCGGCGGCGCTGCGGATCACGCTCGACTGACCGTCGCCCGCCGCCGGCACCGCGGCAGGCGGCACCCCGGGGTCGACGCCGGGGCACATAATGGCCCGATGGCGAGGATCACCCCGGACCAGGCCGCCCGCTACGACACGCTCATGGCGCGGCTGGAGCAGCGCTGGTTCCCCGACACCCGGGCCTGGGTGTGCGGGAGGGCGGTCGGCGACACCCTCGAGGTGGCCGTGGGCACGGGCCTCAACCTGCCCCACTACCCGGGCGGCGTGCGGCTGACCGCCGTCGACCGCGAGCCGTCGGTGCTCGCCGTCGCCCGCACCCGGGCGCGGGCGCTCGGCCTGCGGATCGACCTCGGCGAGGCGGACGCAGCGTCCCTGCCCTTCCCGGACGCGATTTTCGACTCGGTGGTGTGCACCTTCGCGCTGTGCGAGGTCCGCAGCGACGCCGCAGCGATCGGCGAGGCGCTGCGCGTGCTGCGTCCGGGCGGACGGCTGCTGCTGGCCGACCACGTGGCGGCCAGCAACCCGCTGGTCCGCATCGGGCAGCACCTGCTGGAGCTGGCCACGGTGCCGTTGTCCGGGGAGCACTTCACCCGGCGGCCGAGCCGACACCTCGCCGCCGCCGGGGCGGAGGTCCTCGCCTGCGACCGCTTCAGCCACGGCGCCGTCGAGCGGGTGCACGCCCGCAAGGTGTGAGGGTCCCGTCGCGGCACGACGCCTGGACGCTCGCGGGGCGTCGAGTGGGCAATTCCGCCCACGGCCGTCGGGCGGGGGCACCCGTGCGGGCCGGAACAATGGCCGCGTGGAGAACGCCTTCCTCCTGATCGTGCTCGCCGGGGCCGTCCTGGCCGGCTCGGCGCTGGCCGCGCGCCTGCGCGTCCCCGCCCCGCTGCTGCTGATCGCAGCCGGGGTGGCGGCCAGCTACGTGCCCGGCGTGCCGGAGGTCCAGCTGGCCCCCGAACTGGTGCTGCTCGGCCTGCTGCCGCCGCTGCTGTACGCCACCGCGATGCAGTCCTCGCTGGTGGACTTCGCGCAGAACCGCCGTTCGATCCTGCTGCTGTCGATCGGGCTGGTCATCTTCACCACGCTCGGCGTCGGTGTCGTCGTGCACGCCCTGCTGCCCGGGTTGCCGTGGCCGGCGGCGTTCGCGATCGGCGCGGTCGTCGCGCCCCCCGACGCCGTCGCCGCGACCGCGGTGGCGCGGCGGATCGGGCTCCCCCGCCGGATCGTGACGATCCTGGAGGGCGAGTCGTTGCTCAACGACGCCACCGCCCTGGTGGCACTGCGGACGGCGATCGCCGCGATCGGCGCCGGGGTGACCGCGCTCGAGGTCGCCGGCGGCTTCGTGCTCGCCGCCGGCGGCGGAGTGCTGGTCGGCTTCGCCACCTTCGTGGTCGTCGCGTGGCTGCGCCGCCGGATCACCGACCCGGTCTTCGACACCGCCGTGTCCTTCCTCGTGCCGTTCGTGGCCTACCTCGCCGCCGAGCAGCTCCACGCGTCCGGCGTGCTGGCCGTGGTGGTGGCGGGCCTCCTGCTCGGCCACAAGGCGCCCCTCATCCAGACCGCGAAGTCGCGCATCACCGAGCGCACCAACTGGCGCACGATCGCGTTCGTCCTCGAGAACGCGGTGTTCCTGCTCATCGGGCTCCAGGCCCAGTGGATCATCACAGACGTGGCCCGCTCGGACGTGCCGCTCGTGCTGGTGGTGGGGGTGTGCCTGGCGACGGTCGCCGCGGTGATCGTGCTGCGGCTGGCGTGGGTGTTCCCCGCCCGCTACCTGCTGGTGCGGCCGGGCGCCGACCCGGAGACCGGACAGCGGCCGCCGCTGGCCAACACCTTCGTGCTCGGGTGGGCGGGCATGCGCGGCGTGGTCACGCTGGCCGCGGCGTTCGTGATCCCCGAGGACGTGCCCTACCGCGAGGTCCTGCTCCTGGTGGCCTTCACCGTGGTGGCCGGCACCCTGTTCGTCCAGGGGCTGTCGCTGCCGTGGCTGGCGCGTCGGCTCCGCGTCCGCCCGCCCGACCCGATGGAGGACGCGCTGGCCCGCGCCACCCTGCTCCAGCAGGCGTCCAAGGCGGCGGAGAAGCGCCTGGCCGAGCTGGAGTTCGAGGACCCCCACGGCATCGTCGACACGATCCGGCTGCGGAGCGAGCAGCGCAACTTCGCGGCCTGGGAGCGCCTGGGCACCGCGGCGGACCGCGAGTCGCCCAGCGCCCTGTACGCGCGGATCCGCACCGAGATGCTGGCCGCGGAACGCCGGCGGGTGCTGGAGATCAGGGACGCCGGCCAGGTGCCGTCCGAGGTGGTCGCGGAGGTGCTGGCCCAGCTCGACCTCGAGGAGTCGATGATCGACGACGCGAGCGCGGAGACACTCGCGCCGCGCGACCCCGCGGCGCACCACCGGGTCGGGGAGGGCTGCGCCGACCTCGACCGCTACCCCGCCGTCGACGAGCCGCCGGCGGAGTCGTGCGCACGCTGCGTGGCCGAGGGACTCACCTGGGTGGCGCTGCGGAGGTGCCTGGAGTGCGGGAACGTCGCCTGCTGCGACTCCTCACCCGGACGCCACGCCACCGCGCACTTCCGCGACACCACGCATCCGGTGATGCAGTCGGCAGAGCCGCGCGAGAACTGGCGCTGGTGCTACCTGCACCACGCCACGGCCTGAGGACGGCCGCTCAGCCGGCCTGGTTGATCCGGACGGTGTTCCCCGCGGGGTCACGGAACGCGCAGTCGCGCGGCCCCCACGGCTGGTCGGCCGGCTCGGCGAGCACCTCGGCGCCGCCCGCGCGGAGCCGCTCGAAGGTCGCGTCGAGGTCGGCGACCTCGAACACGTGGAACGGGAGCGCGCCCTTGGCGAGCAGCGCGTGCAGCGCGCTGGCGTCCTCGGGGGAGCGACCGCCGCCCGGTTCGGAGAGCACGAGCTCCGTCCCTCCTCCACCGGGGGCGCCGAGAGTGACCCAGCGGAAGCCGCCGGAAGCCACGTCGTTGCGCACCTCGAGGCCCAGGCCGTCGGCGTAGAACGCGATGGCGGCGTCCACGTCGTCCACGGTGACCGGTGCGTACTTCAGCGAGATGTCCATGCCCCGACCGTAGGCGTCCGGACGCGCACCGCGCTTCTTCAATCCTGCTCGATCCGGCCGAATCGGGTCGGGCGCGTCAGGAGCCGGGCCATGCACGCGGGCATCGCCTCGCTGGCGGAGTGGTCGCGCGCGCGGTAGGCGCTGGGCGTCTCGCCGACCAGCTGGGTGAAGCTCGAGCTGAACGAGCCCAGCGAGGTCGCCCCGACCGCCATGCAGGCGTCGGTCACCGAGGCGCCGGCCCGCAGCAACGCCATCGCACGCTCGATGCGGCGGGTCATCAGGTAGCCGTAGGGCGTCTCCCCGTAGGCGGCCTTGAACTCCCGGGAGAAGTGGGCGGGCGACATCAGCGCCTGGCGGGCCATCGCCGGCACGTCGAGCGGACGCGCGTACTCCCGGTCGATCAGGTCGCGCGCGCGGCGCAGGTGCGCCAGTGACGCAGGGCTGGAGGACATCGTCCGCACTCTAGGCCGCGCGGGGGCCACCCGTGTAGCGCCGGGCCACGGAAAGCGCCCGCGCGCCGTACCCGCCGCCGAACAGCAACGCGTGGAACATCAGGGGCGAGAGGGCGTGCAGGGCGAGCCGGTCGCGCCACCCGTCCGCCAGCGGGGACGCCTCGTCGTACCCGGCGAACACGTGGTCCAGGTGCGCCAGCCCGAAGAGGGCCAGCATGCCCAGGTCGCTCTCCGCGTGGTCGCCGCGCGCCATCGGGTCGACCAGCACCGCGCCGGTGCGCCCGCCGTCCCACAGCACATTGCCCGCCCAGAGGTCGCCGTGGACGCGCGCCACTCCACGGCGTACCAGTGCGGGCTGCGGGGCGTCGTGGACGCCGTCGGCCAGGCGTTCGCACAACCGGTCGTAGACCGCGGCGCCGGCCGGGTCGAGCTGCCCGGCGTCGCGGAGCCGCCGGGCGAACACCGCGATCCGGTGCCACGCGTAGAAGCTGCCCCAGGAGTGCGGCCCGTCCGGCTCGGCGAGCAGGTAGGGCTGCCGGGAGCGTCCCATCGTCGTGCCGCCCGGCCAGCCGTCGGGCGGGCAGCCGAACCAGGACGCCCCGGCGGCGTGGGTGCGGGCCAGGGAGGCACCCCGGCGGCGCGCGTCCCCGACACCCGGGTCGACCTCGCGCACGTGCTCGATCTCCAGGCGCGTCCGGGTCGCCGCCACCACGGCGGCGATGCGGGTGCCGCCGTCCGGCTCCGCCCCGGCCAGCCACCGCAGGCCGGCGGCCTCCTGGTCGAGGCGCTCGAGCTCCCCGTCCGCGGTCTTGACGAAGGTCGGCACCCCGCCAGACTACGGGGGGCGCTCAGCCCAGTGCCCAGCCGAAGGGACCCACGCCCAGAGGGCCGTGCGTCCCGGGCAGCTCGACCGGCGCCTCCGAGAGGTTCAGGGCGAGGGTGAGGCGCTGGTCGCCGCCGGCGAGCTCGATCGTCATCGTGTCGTTGGTGACCACCCTCACCGTCGGCGCGGCCGACACCAGCCACGGGTGGTTGCGCCGCAGCGCGACCAGTCGCTGGTAGAGCTCGTGGACGTCGCGCCCGAACGGCGCGAGCCCCGACGGGTCGGCCGGGAAGGGTGGCCGCACCGCGTCGTCGCCGCGCGGGCCGTCGGTCTTCTCGCCGGTGAACCCCTGCTCGTCCCCGGCGTAGATGGACGGGACGCCCGGCAGCAGGAGCAGCAGGGCCGTCGCCAGCGGCAGGGCACGCGGGTCGGTGAGCTTCGTCGCGATCCGGGTGACGTCGTGGTTGCTGATGAAGGTCAGCGGCCGGAAGGAGGCGCCGAAGGCGGCGTGCCGTCCCAGCGTCCAGGCCAGTTCGTGCAGGTTGTGGTCGTTCAGCGAGCTCCAGGTGGCCTTCCACAGCTCGTACTGGGTGACCGAGTCGACGCCGGAGCGGGCGACGAAGTCTGCGTAGTCGCCGTGGATGACCTCGGCCAGCAGCCACGCGTCCGGATGGGCCGCCCGGACGCGGTCGACGATCGGGCGCCACGCGTCCGGCCCCGGGGCGTAGGCCGCGTCGAGGCGCCAGCCGTCCACGCCCCGGTCGAGCCAGTGGGTCATCACGGAGACCACGTAGTCCTGGACGGGTGGGTGCGCGAGGTCGAGTTCGACCAGGTCGAGGTTGCCCTCGAACCCGCGCGGGTAGTCGCCGACCCAGCGGATCCACGCGCCGTCCGCCGACGCCGGTCCCCCGGCGAGCGCCCGCCGCACGATCTGGTGGCCGGCGCCGACGTGGTTGAACACCCCGTCCAGCAGCACGCGGACGCCGCGCTCGCGCGCCCTCGCGACAAGGTCGTCGAAGTCGGCGTCGTCGCCCAGTCGCGGGTCGATGCGGAAGTGGTCGAGGGTGTCGTAGCCGTGGGACGCGGACGCGAACACGGGCGCCATCAGCAGCCCGTTGGCCCCCAGTTCGACGACGTAGTCGAGCCAGTTCGCGATCCGGCCGAGCCGGTGCTCGGTGTGGTCGATCGCCGTGCGCTCGGCGTCCACGAAGCCCAGGGGGTAGCAGTGCCACCAGATGACGGAGTCGGCCCAGCCCATCGGTCCTCCTAGTGAGTAATCCTCAATACAGTTAGTGACTGTAGCTCACTAAGCGCTAGGCTGTCCACATGCGCTCCCCCGACCGTCGTGCCCGGCAACGGCTCAGTCCGCAGGAACGCACGGACGCGATCCTCGCCGCGGCCACGTCTGCGTTCACCTCAGCCACCTACGACGAGGTGTCCGTTGCCGCCGTCGCGCACGCGGCCGGCGCGTCCGAGGCCCTGGTCTACAAGTACTTCGACAACAAGGCCGGGCTGTACACCGCCGTCGTCCGTGACCAGCTCGAGCGGCTCGCCCGCCGCCAGCGGGAGGTGGTCGACCAGCTGCCGTCCCACACCTCGGCCCGCGACCAGGTGCGGGTCAGCATCGAGGCCGTCCTCGACCACGTGAAGGGCCTCGGCGTCGCCTGGGCGTCCCCCTTCTTCACCGCCGCGTCTGAACCGTCCGGGGTGGAGGACCTGCGCCGCACCTACCGCAGCCACCTCGTCGACGGGCTCGTCTCGCAGCTGCACAACCCCCACGAGCGCCGCGCCCAGTTGGCCATCCTCGGCTTCCTCGGGTTCCTCGGGGCTGCGGCCCAGCAGTGGGCGTCCGACGGCTGCCCCGACAACGACCGCGCGCCGCTGGTCGAGTCCGCGCTCGGCTCCCTCGAGGGTGCGCTGGGCGACTGGGGGTCGCTGCGCCACTGAGGCCGTTCCCTGCGGTGAGTTCGGTCAGCGGCGATGGGCGCCGTCGAGTGCGTCTACCGTTGGGTCACGTGGAAACCCAGCCCGAGGCCGACTTCGACGAGCACGAGCACGAGGACGCCCTGGAGCCGCGGCACCTGATCCGCCGTTCCAACGTCGTGCTGCGCGCGGGCATCATGATGCTCGGCGCCGGCACCTCCGGCCTGCGGGTCCGCGAGGTGATGCGGGCGGTGGCCCGCACCGTCGGCATCGGCCGCATCCGCGCGCAGGTGACCTTCACCGACATCGTGCTCACCGTGCAGCGCCGCGGCATCTTCCGCACCCAGGTGGCCGAGATCAGCGCCCCCGGCGTGAACGCCCACCGGATCGCGATGCTGAAGGACTTCGCCCAGAACCTGCCCGAGCGCGCCACCGTCGCAGAGGTGGACGCCATGCTCGACCGCATCGAGCGGACCCCGCGCCTGTACCCGACCTGGCTGCTGGTGCTGCTCGTCGCTGTGGCGTGCGGCTCGGTCACCGTCCTCACCAACGGGTCGTGGCGCGAGGTCGCCGCGGTGCTGCCCGCGTCCGGCCTCGCCTACTGGCTGCACCGCACCCTGAGCGGCTTCCAGCTCAACCACCTCGCCGTCGTGCTGACCTCGGCCGCGACGGCGACGGGGCTGTACCTGGCCTTCACCCGGCTGCTGGAACTCGTCCTCGGCGGGCCGTCCCCCCGGATGGCCGCGGGACTGGTCTGCGCCGCGATCTTCCTGATCCCCGGTTTCCCGCTCGTCACCGCAGGCCTCGACCTGACCCGCATCGACCTGCTCGCCGGACTCCCGCGGCTCACCTACGCGGCGATGGTCCTGCTCGCGATCACCATCGGCGTGTGGACGATGGTGACGCTCAGCGGCGCGTCCCCCGACCTGGTGCCGCCGCTGGACGCACCGCCCGGCGTGGTGTGGACGGCGCTGCTGCTGGCCAGCTTCTTCGCCGTCTTCGGCTGGGCGATGATGTTCAACTCGCCGTGGCGGATGGCGGTCGCGTCCGGGGTGGCGGCCCTGCTGGGCAACGTCCCGCGGCTGCTGATGCTGCAGGCGGGCGTGAAGGCGCACGTCGCGACGTTCGTCGGCACCTTCCTGATGGGCCTGCTGTGCGCGCTCGCCGCGCGGCTCTTCGACATGGAGAAGATCATCATGACGGTGCCCACCGTGCTGGTGTCGATCCCCGGTTCCGCGGCGCTGCGGACGCTGATCTACTTCGACCAGGCCGACGTCGTGCAGGCGATGCAGAACGGCGTCGCCACCGTCCTCGCCGCGATCGCGATGGTCGCCGGCCTCGCCGGCGCCCGCATGCTCACCGATCCCGAGTGGGCCTTCACCCGCTCGGACCCGCCCACCGCCTGGCACCTCATGGGACGCATGTTCAACCGCAACCGGTCCCACCGCCGCTCCGCCGCCTGACCGCGTCCGCGTCCCCCCTTTCCCGCCCCCGTCCGCGCCCCCCGTCCGCGCCACCCCCGTCCGCGTTCGCTGCCGAAAGCAACCCCCGCTACCGGAATTCCGGCGGCAGGAGTTGCACTCGGGAGCGAACGCCGCGGGTGGGACAGCTGGGACGGGGGACGCGTCCCGGGTGGGAGGGGCCGGACGGGGGACGCGCCCCGGGCGGGACGGGCCGGACGGGTCACGAGCGCGAACCGGCGACGGGACGCGGGCCAGCAGGTCACCCGCGCGCCACCGGCGTCCGCGCCCCACCCCCGTCCGCGTTCGCTGCCGAGTGCAACCCTCGCTACCGGAATTCCGGCGGCAGGAGTTGCACTCGGGAGCGAACGCCGCGGGTGGGACAGGTGGGACGGGGGGCGCGTCCCGGGTGGGACGGGGGCGGGCCAGCGCGGGCGGGTCACCAGCCGCGGGCGCGCCAGTGGTCCAGGTGGAGGCGCTCGGCGCCCAGGGTGGTGGGACGGCCGTGGCCGGGCCAGACCACCGTGTCATCGGGGAAGACGGAGAAGACCCGCTCGACCACGTCGTCGAGGAGGGAACGGAAGTCGCGCTCGTTGCGGGTACGGCCGACGCCGCCGGGGAACAGCGCGTCGCCGGTGAAAAGGTGCGTCGGTGACCCCGGGCGGGAGCAGGCGAGGGCGACCGAGCCGGGCGTGTGGCCACGCAGGCCGATCACCTCGAGATCCACTCCGCCGAGCGCGATCACCTCGCCGTTGCGCAGCGGACGCGTGATCTCCACGCCGGTGGACCCGGTGATCGCCTCCGCGTCGTCCTCCCCGGCCAGGGTCGCGGCCTCCGGATGGGCGCGGACGACGGCGGCGAGCGCCCCGAGGTGGTCTCGGTGGCTGTGCGTGGTCAGCACGTGGTCGAGCCGGGACGGCCCGTCCGCGCCCACGGCAAGGAGGCCCTCGATGGCGTCGGGGTCGGCGGCCGCGTCGACCAGGAGCCGCTCACCCGTGGTGGCGGTGAGCAGGTAGACGTTGTTGTCCATGTGGCCGACGGCGATGGTACGGACGACCACGCCGGGGACGGCGAAGCTCTCCATGAGTCCTCCCGCCTCCATGCAAGCACACCCGCCCCCCGCCGGAGGGGCGAACGAACAGGACAGCGGGGCTCAGCGCAGGTCGGGGCCCGGGGGCAGCTCCGGAGGGGTTTCGCCCCGTCGCAGGGCGGCGCGGGCCTGGTAGCGGTCGGCCCTCCGCTGGTCGCGACCGGCCTTCCGCTCGTCCCTGAGCGCCCGGTGCCCGTCGCGGGCGGCGCGGTACTCGGCACGCCGCGCAGCGCGCCCGGCGTCCTCGGTGCCGGAGCCGCCGTAGAGCAGCGCGATCACCACCGGGATGCCCGTGCCGAGCATCGGCCACATCGGCCAGTAGTAGAGCAGTTGCCCGGTGGTCAGCACGGTCATCAGCCAGATGGCGTTGAACATCAGTGCCAGGCCCGCCCAGCCGGCGACACCGGCCCGCAGGAACCGGTTCTGCCCCCGCCCGGACGGGGCGGCCACGGCGTGCGCGACCATCACGTCCGCCACCTGGGGCGCCAGCTCGCCCAGCGTGCGTGACCGCGACACCGCGAGCGCCCGGGCGTCGTGCTCGGCCTGGTCGAGTCGACCCTCCGCACGGGCCTGCGAGAGCAGCAGGGACGCGAAGTCCCGGTCGGCGTCCGAGGCCCGAAGCGGCTGGTTCGCCGGAACCCGCGGGTCGGCGCTGAAACCGGCCCAGGATGCGCTGACCGGCGCCACCGGCCGTTCCGGAAGCGGTTGGGGCAGGTTCTCCCACTGGGACATTCGCGACACCTCCAGGCGGAACGCTACGCCCCGCGCGGGCACCGCGGGCAGGTGCCCGCGCCCCGGCCGGACGCCGCCCCGCCGCGCCAGCGGCGGCATGCGTCATGCTTGGGTCAGGAGGTGGCGATGACACTGGACGCCCTGGAGGCCGAGCGGCGTGAGCTGGCGTCGGCTGCGCGCAGGCTGAGGGTGGCCGCGATGTCCGACCCGCAGCGCGCCGAGGAGCTTGCCGACACCCTGGTCGAGCTGACGGCCGTGCGGCTGCTGACGTGGGACGTCCTTGATGCCGCCACCGACGCGCCCGAGTCCGTCGTGCTCGCCGCCCGCATCCTCGCCTCCCGCGGCCCGTCCGGCCCGTACGCGTCCCTGGCCGACGCCGGACGCTACGCCGCGGCCTCCGCGCAGCTCGCCGCCGTCCAGGCCGGCCTCGGCCAGCCGGACGCCGCCGGCCGCACCCTCGACGCGCTCGAGGCGTGGCGCGGCCAGCTGGGACGCCTGCCCCTGCGCGAGAGCCTCCCCGACCCGGTGGCGATCTGGATGCTGGTGGCTCGCGCCCGCGCCCTGCTGCCCACCGACGTGGCCGCGGCCAACGCCCACGCGGACGCGGCGGAGGTCCGCCTGGCCGGGTCGGTGGCCCCGCCCGCCTACCTGGCGGTCGCCGTCCACCTGCTGGCCGCCGACTGCCGCTGGGCCGCCGGACGGCCCGACTCCGCGCTCGCGCACCACCGGCTGGCCCTCGAGGCCCACGCGGGCGCGCTGGCGGAGGCAGCGTCGGCGACGCGCCGCCCCGCGGTCGCCCGCATCGCCGCCGCGCCCGTGACGGCCGTCCACGAGCCCTACGCCGGTCGCCTCGCCCTCACCGGCAGCACGGACGTGGCGATCGCGCTGCGCCGCGCACAGGTGTCCCTGCTCGACGGGCTGGGAGTTGCGGACGCCGCCGCCCTCGCCCGCGCCGGCCTGTCCGCGGCCCTCGTCGCCGCCGGACGTCCCACGGAGGCCGCGGCGTTGACCGTCGAGCCTCCGTCCCCGCCCGCGACGCCGCCCCCGGGCGAGCGTGCCGAGTGGGCACCTCTGGAGGGCGCCGCGGCGCTGTCGCCCGCCGACCCGGCCGCGGCGCGGGCACGCTGGCAGCAGGCCGAGCAGGCTGCGGTGTTCGCCGGGGTGGCCGCCCGCGCGGAGGCCGAGCGGACGGAGGCCGCCCTGCGCGCGCTGGCGGAGGCGGACGCGGCACGGCACGCCCAGGAGCGCGCGGAGGCCGAGCGCCGGGCCGCCGCGGAGGCGGACGCGGCCCGCCGCGCCGAGCAGGCGGCCCTGGCCAGGGCGGCAGAGGAGGCAGCGGAGCGGGCGGCCCGCGAGGAGGAGGCCGCCCGGGAGGCGGCCGAGGCGCGCCGGCGCGCTCTCGCCGAGGAGCACCGGCCCCCCGTCGACCCGGAAGCGGCACGCGCGGCGGCGGAGGAACTCCAGGCGGCCCGCGCCGGGGTCCGGGCGGCCCGGAGCGACGCTGCGCTCGCAGCGGCGCAGGACCGGCTGGCCGCCGTCCTGCGTCCGCTGGCCGCCGTGGACCCGGGCCATCGCGACGAGCTGGCCGCCGTGCTGGAGTCACTGGTGGGACTGCTGTGGCGCCTCGGCGACCCGGACGGCTCCCGCGCAGCCGCGCGCGAGGCGCGCGCGCTCGGCTGACTGCCCTCACCCCGTCGGGCGCGCCTACGCTGGAGGGAAAGCGGAGGAGGCGGGCATGCGGTACACCCTGGTCGTGGCGGGCGCCCTGCTCGCCGTCACCCTGTCCGGCTGCGCGAGCGGAGGAACCCCGATGACCACCCCGTCCCCCTCCCGTCCCCCCTTCCAGACCACCTCGCCGCTGCCGACCGCCGGCCCGAGCGGCACCGCGGCCTCCGTCCCGGCCGACAAGTGGGCGGCGATCCTCGCCGACCTGTCCGGACGTGGGGTGCCCACCGACGACGTGCAGCTGGTGAGCGCCCGGTCGGTCACCTGGAACAGCGGGGCCCTGGGCTGCCCGAAGCCCGGCGTCTCCTACACCCAGGCCCTGGTGGACGGCATGCAGGTGGTCGTCAGCGTGGCCGGCACCACCTACGACTACCGTTTCGGCAACAGCGGACGCCCGATGCTCTGCGAGCGCTGACACCCGGACGATCCCGTCCCTCCCGGCCCTGGACGCCGAACGGCCCCCGCCGCGCGAAGCGGACGGGGGCCGTCGGGTCTTCAGCTCAGCGGACGCCGAGGAGCAGTGCCTCCTCCTTGCCGGCGCCGTTGTCGAACACCACGACCATCAGGCCCTTGGGCTTCTGGGCCGCGAAGTTCGCCGCGTCCACCGCCACCGACACCTTGGCCGTCCGGTTGCGTTCCACCGTGACGTAGTCGCCGTCGGCGACCGCCTTGGCCCACGGGTCGTAGCTCGCCGTGCCGGCGATCGCGTCCCCGGCGCCGGTGTAGGCGATCGAGTAGCTGGCCGCACCGTAGGCGAAGGCTCCGGACGCCGCGGTCAGGCCGAGGTCGGCCGCGTTCACCGGCAGCAGCAGCGTGCTGCTGTCGGTCGGTGCCTGGGCCAGGTAGCCGGTCGCGTAGAGGGCACCGGTGGCGACCTCCTGGAGGAACACCTCGGTGACGCCGTCCACCTCTCCGGCCCGCACGAGGCCGGAGTCGTAGCTGAACAGCACCCAGTCGGGATCGCCGTCTGCGTTGGTGTCGATCGGGACGTCGAACTCGTTCGATGCCGCGTTCGACCACCGGGTCCAGTTGTTCACGGCGAAGACGATGAGCTTGTCGTCACCGTTGTCGAACGACTGGACGCCCACCGAGCGGAGGTCGTACCCGCTGCCGTCGGCGTCACGGGCGACGTCCTTCGGGTCGGACAGGCCCCAGCTGTAGAAGTCGGCGTCGGCGTCGATGGCACCCATCGGGTTGGCCAGCTTCACCTCGAGCGTGTCGGGCACGACCGGCTTCGCCGTGTCGGCGGTGCCGGTGCCGTTGGTGTTCTTCGCCCAGCCGCGCGGGTTGCTGATGGTGCCCACGACGTGGGCCTGGGCACGGGGAACCAGCAGGTACGGCACCCGCAGCACGCCCTCGCTGGAGGTGAGGACGACGTTGCCGGAGGCCTGGTAGAACGAGAACTGGTCGTCGCCGGCGATCGAGGAACCGATCGAGGACGCCGGCAGCACCATCGTGACCGCCACCCGCACGCTGCTCCTCGCCGGCACCTTCACGGTGCGGCTGCTGAAGCGCAGCTTCGCCGGCAGCGAGCCGTCGGCCGCCTCGGCCGCGATGCTGTAGGTGACCGCCTTCTTGCCCCGGTTCGTGATCTCGATCGTCTTCACCCCGACCGAGGCCACGGTGGGCTCGTCGAAGCCGAAGCTGAGCGAGGGCACGGAGATCCGGCCGTTGCTGGTGCGGAAGGTGTCACCGGTCGCGAAGGCCGTGGTCCCGACCGCCTGTGCGGCGTCCACCAGGCCACCGCCGAGCACCGGCGAGTAGGCCGCCAGCTTGTCCGGGTCGGACGTGCTGCCGAGGGTCGCGGCGATGTCCTCCGCCTTCCAGGACGGGTGCGCCTGCACGGCGAGCGCGGCGACGCCCGTCACGTGCGGGGCGGCCATCGAGGTGCCGGAGTTCACCGCGGCGTCGGAGCCGGTGCCCACGCCCGCGGACGAGATGGACACACCGGGCGCCGAGATGTTCGGGGCCAGGCTGGAGTCACCGGTCGCCGGGCCCGCGGACGAGAACGACGCGTAGTCGCGGTAGGCCGGGTTGTCCAGCGTCATCTCGGCCAGGGTGAGGGTCTCGCCGTCGGCGGCGCGCAGCGCGGCGCCATCGGTGCTGCGCACGCCCAGGAACGGGATCGTGACCGTGTGGGGCACGCCGTCGTCGGGGTTGCTGGTGATCTCGCCCTCGTACGGCGGGTAGGCCGGGTCGGTGTTGATCATCACCACGGCTGCCGCGCCGGCCTGCTGGCCGAAGATCGCCTTCGCGACCCGGGCGCAGGTGCCACGGGTGACCACCGCGACCTGGTTGGCGCCGGGCGTGACGCCCGCCTTGTCGAACGCGCCCTTGGAGCAGCCGAGCGCCTCGTTCTCCTCCGTTGCCGGGTCGTCGGTGACCACCACGACCTTGAGCCCGTCGGAGGGCAGCGGTGCGCTGTTGGCGTTGATCGCGGGGATCTTCTGCCCGGCCACCGTGAGGCTGACGCCGGGGAAGGTCGCTGTGCTGTCGACCGCGGCGACCGAGATCACGCCGTGGCCGTCACCGGGAGAGCCGGTGACGTAGGGGTTGTGGCCCTCGTTGCCGGAGGAGGCCACGACCACCACGCCCGCGGCGACGGCGTTGCTCGCCGCGACCGCGTCCGGGTCGTCCGGGTCGCCGTAGGCGCCGCCGAGGGACATGTTGATCACGTCCATGTCGTTGTCGACGGCCCAGTCGATGGCCTGGACGGTGACGTCGGTGGAACCCTCGCAGCCGAACACGCGCAGGGCGTACAGGTCCGCCTGCGGAGCCACGCCCGGGCCCACCTTGAAGGCGGTCGTCGCGGTGGCGGCGTTGTACGGGCCGGCGTAGGTCTTGCCGTCCGGGGTGACGCCGCTGCCTGCGGCCGTCCCGGCGACGTGCGTGCCGTGCCCGTTGCAGTCCAGCGGGTTGGGATCGGGCGCGGGGGTGGTCGAGCCGGTGTCGCCGGACGCGTCGTAGTCGTCGCCGACGAAGTCGTAGCCGCCCTTGACGCGCGGGGCGTTCGGGCCGAACAGCGCCGGGTCGGCCGGCTGGGTCCCGGCGGCCTTCGCCGCGTCGTAGGCCGCGGTCGTGCCCGGACCGGCGAAGTCGGCGTGGGTGTAGTCGATGCCGGTGTCGATGATCGCCACCTTGACCGCCTTGCCCGTGTAGCCGGTGTCCTGCCAGACCTGGGGGACGCCGAGGAACGGCACCGACACGGTGTTGTCCACGGTCTTCGGGGTCAGCGTGTGGACGGCGGCCACGCCCGGCAGCGATGCCAGCTGGTCGGCCTTGCCCTTCGCGATCCGCACCTGCATGCCGTTGTAGGCCGACTGCATCCGCGACAGCACCTTGCCGCCCTTGGCGGTGATGTCGCCACTGATCGCGTCCTGGGCCTTGCGCAGCTTCTGCTTGACCTTGTCGCGTTCGGACCGCGAGAACGTCCGGTCGGCCTTCGCCTCGGCCACCGCGACCGGGTCGCCGGTCATCTGGACCATCACGTTGACCTTGGCATTGGAGTCCAGGAGGCTCGCGCTCACGGTGGCGCTCAGGCGGCCGCTGGAGGGCGCCTTGCGGAAGGCGTCGTCGGGGGACTTCGTGGGAGCTGCGTTCGCCAGGCTCGGGGCGGACAGGGCCAGGGCCGCTGCCGTTGCCGCCACGAGGGCTTTGTTCCTCAGTGACAAGACTGCCACCTTTCGGGTTGCAGAGATGGGGTGCGGGCCATGGACCCGGATGGGCCGACCCTAAGCCGAACCTGAGAGGCCGTCAACGCTTCTCACGCAGTGAATTCCTGCCGAATTCCGCACTGTTTTCCCGCGCTCGCCCACACCGGAACGGCTGCGGTGCGGGAAGCTGGAGCCATGGCATCCCGCCTCACCTTCCTCGGTGGCGCCGGCACGGTGACCGGCTCGAAGTTCCTGCTCGCCGACGATGGGCGCCGCGTCCTGGTGGACGCCGGGGTCTTCCAGGGCGAGAAAGAGTTGCGCGAGCGCAACTGGCAGCCCTTCCCGGTGCCTCCGCAGAGCATCGACCTGGTCCTGCTCACCCACGCCCACACCGACCACGTCGGGTACCTGCCCGCCCTCGTGCGCGACGGGTTCGCCGGGGTGGTCCTGGCCACGGAGGCCACCTGCGAACTCGCCGAGATCGTGCTGCGCGACGCCGCCTTCCTCGCCGAGAGGGACGCCGAGTACGCCGCCAGCCACGGCTACTCCCGGCACACTCCGCCGCTGCCCCTGTTCACCGAGGCCGACGTCGAGCGGACGCTGCGCCTGCTCCGGGTCGTCGACTACGACGAGGACGAGGACCTCGGCGAGGGCTGGACGGCGCGCTGGACCCGGGCCGGGCACATCCTCGGAGCGGCGAGCATCCGGGTGCGGACGCCGTCGACGTCGGTGCTGTTCTCCGGCGACCTGGGACGGCACGAGCACCCCGTCCTGCGGGCGCGAGAGGTCCCCGAGGGTGCGGACACCGTGGTCGTGGAGTCGACCTACGGCGACCGCGAGCACCACGACCCGGCCGGGGCCGCGCACGAGCCGCTGGCCGACCTCATCCGGCGGACGGCCCGCCGGGGCGGCTCCGTGCTCATCCCGGCCTTCGCCGTCGACCGCACGGAGGTCGTCCTGCAGACGCTCACGAACCTGATGAGGGACGGGCGGATCCCCGACCTCCCGGTCTTCGTGAACTCGCCGATGGCCCTGGCCGCGCTGGGGGTCTACCGCGATCCGCGCTTCGCCGGCGAGCTGCGTCCCGACCTGGACGTGACCGGCTTCGTCGACCTGCCCCGGCTGCACGAGGTGCACTCCACGGAGGAGTCGATCGCGCTGAACCGGCCCACGATGCCCTGCGTGATCATCAGCTCCTCCGGCATGGCCACGGGCGGACGCGTGCTGCACCACCTCGAGCACCTGCTCCCCGACAGCCGCAACGCCGTCGTGCTGGCCGGCTACCAGGCCGCCGGCACCCGCGGCCGGGCCCTCCTCGACGGCGTCACCACGCTGAAGATGCACGGGCGACAGGTGGCGGTGCGCGCGGAAGTGCTGCAGGACGAGGAGTTCTCGGTCCACGCCGACTGCTCCGAGCTGCTGGACTGGCTGGCCGCGCTGTCGCCGGCCCCCACGGCGGTGTTCGCCGTCCACGGCACGCCGGAATCCGCGTCCGCCCTGGCCGGGAAGGCCCACGACCGGCTCGGGCTGGCGACCCGCCCGGCGGTGCTCGGCGAGACGGTGCCGCTGCCCTGACGCCGTCCGGACGGCGGCTACCGGATCAGCGCCACCGGGCAGTGGGCGTGGGCCATCAGCCCGCGGACCAGCCCGCTGAGGGCCAGGCCGCCGGTGTGGATGCCGACCACGAGCAGGTCGACCTCCCGGCTCAGGCCGACCAGCTCGTCGATCGGGCTGCCCTGGAGCACCTGCACCTCGATCGGCGTGTGCGGGTTGTCCTCGCGCAGCGGCGCGACGTGGCGTTCGAGGTCTGCACTGACGTTGGCGAACAGCCCGACCGGCAGCTCGACCAGCTCGGACAGCACGTGGACGACGCGCAGGCCCGCGCCGCGCGCCGACGCCTCGCGGACGCCCCACTCCAGCGCGCCGCTGTGCGGCGGCCAGCTGCTCACCGCCACCGCGACCGACCGGAAGCGCCCGGTCTCCTCCGGCGTCGACGCCGCGGAGATCACGACCACCGGGCAGGCGGCGCTGGTCACGAGCCCGACGCTGGTCGAGCCGACGAACATCCGCTCCAGGCCCGACAGCGAGCGGCGGCCCACCACCGCCATGCCGGCCTGGGAGCTGAGCTGGGCGAGCACGTCGGTCGCCCGCCCGACGCGGACCTCCGTGGCCACCCGTTCGGCCGGGAAACCCTCCTCCTTCACCAGGCGCTGCACGGTCTCGGCGAGCACCCGCTCCCCGACCTCGCTCATCTGGGCCGGGGTCTCCAGCAGCTCCCACAGGCCCACCACGACCAGGGCGCTGTCGTCGGCGACGTAGACCAGCCAGAGGTCGGAGTCGGTGGCCCTGGCCACCCTCATCGCGTACAGGGCGGCCCGCAGGCCGTCATCGGAGCCGTCCACGCCGACCAGGATCCGCCGGCGTCCCTGCGTGGCGGATTCACTCGTACTCATACCTCGACGATCCTCCCCGCCGACGGGGGCGTCAATGCCCCCACGGGCACCCGGTCCGGACTCAGCGACGGCGGCGGCGCCGCAGCCACACCGCGGCCGCGGTCCCCAGCACGAGCCCGCCACCGGCCAGCGCCCAGGCCGTGCGGGACGGCCGCGCGACGGCGGGCGGCTCGGCCTCCGCGCCGGGCAGCCGGACCTTCCCGGCAGAGCCGTCCACGGTGACCTCGTCGCCGGTGCGGATCAGCCGGGTCGCCGCTCCGGTGCCGAGGACGGCCGGGATGCCGTACTCGCGGGCGACGATCGACCCGTGGCTGAGCACGCCCCCGACGTCGGTGACCACGCCGGCGGCCATCGCGAACAGCGGGGTGTAGGCCGGGGTCGTGATGGCCGCCACCAGCACCTCCCCGGGCTGGAAGGCCGCGAAGTCCTCCGGCCCCGAGAGCACGCGGGCCCGCGCGGTGACCACGCCGCCGCTGCCGACCGTGCCCGAGAGCACCGACCCGTCCTGGCCCTCGCGCGCCGGGTACATCCAGGCGAAGGCGTCCATCACCTTGTTGCGGGGCAGCGACTGCGGCGGTGTGGCCAGGCGCTGCCCGCGGGCCACCTCCTTGCGGGCCGCGACCCGGTCGCGCAGGTCGTCGTCCACCGGCCCGCCGTCGTCCAGCGCCGCGGCGGCGTCCCTGGCCTCGGCCAGCTCCAGCCAGCACACGTCCATCGGCTCGTCCAGGGCACCGGCCCCGACCAGCCGCCACCCGAGCTCGCGCAGCAGCGGGCGCGCGACCGGGGCGTACAGGCCCATCGCGGCCAGCGCGTCCTCGCGCAGCGGCGTCGTGTGCTGGGCGCGGGTGAGCAGCGTGCGGGCCTGCGCGGCGCGCCAGCCACCGAGCCGGGTGAGCAGCTTCGCCGCGGCGTCGTCCCTCGCCGCGGCCGCACGGCGCTGCCGCGCGTACGGGTCGGGCGCGTCCGGGTCGAGGTCGAATCGCAGCGCCTGCAGCAGGGGAGCGGGGTCGTCCGCCGGCACCGGGTTCACCGGGTCGAGGTTGTACAGGGTGTGCCCGTGGGTGGCCAGGTGGGCACCGAAGCGCGCGTGCCAGTCCGCCCACACCTGTGGCGACACCCCGTCCGGCGGCTCGGCGGCCATCGCGTCCGTCGAGGGCGCGGCCAGCGCAACGGCGAGCTCGTGGTGCGACCGCACCCAGCGCGACAGGTCGTAGAGGTCCTTCTCCGCCCGCACGGGCTCGGAGTCGAAGCCGAGCAGGAAGGTCTCCGCCGGCGGTCCGGACGGTGCTCGCAGCAGGCGGTTGTAGACGCCGGTCCAGGTCAGCTCCGCCATCGCAGCGAGCGGGATGATCGTCTGCACCGACGTGTAGTAGTAGGCCATGGCGTCCACCAGCCGTCCCACCGCGTCGAGGAGCGCGCGTGCCGGCAGCCCGGCCGGGGGCGTGGACGCCTCCGCCGTCACCTCGCTCCGGTACTCCTCCAGGCGCCGCCGCCACCGGTCCTCCACCCACTCGCCGCCGCCGGCGAGGAGCCGGGTCAGCGCGGGCGTGGCCTTGAGCATCTTCGCCATGGCCGCCGAGGTGTACCGGTAGTACGCGTAGCCGTTGATGGTCGGGAAGCCGACCTCCCCGAAGTCCTCTCCGGGCGCGAGTTCGGCCAGGAGGCGGCGCAACCCCGACGGGACGGCGGTCGCCGCGAGTCCGGCGAACAGCGGGGTGAGCGGGTCGGGCAGCTGCTCGGTGATCGAGGCGCGGAAGTACAGCCCCGGCGCGGGTACCGGCCATTCGGTCGGCACCGGCCCGATCCGCTCGGGCAGCGCCGTGACCGGCCGCGCCTGGACGATGTGGAAGGTGCCCCCGGCCAGGACCCACTCGATGTCCTGCGGCCCCCCGAAGTGCCGCTCGATCGCCGAGCCGAGGCCCGCGAGCTGGAGGGCGTCGGCGTCGTCGAGCACCGCCGCCCCGCGCTGGCCGGACGGCGTCCCGGTCGTCCGCGTCCGGCCGCCCTCGGCCTCAGGCACGGCGTCGATACGGACGGCCTTGTCGGCGACCAGGCGGGTGAGCACGCGGCCGGTCGCGGTGTCGACCACCACGGTGTCCGGGTCGACGAGCCCGGACACCACGGCCTCGCCGAGCCCCCAGGCCGCGGTGATCACGGTCTCCTCCGTGCGCCCGTTCGCGGGGTTGGCGGTGAACATCACCCCGGCCGCGTCCGCGGGCAGCATCCGCTGCACCACGACCGCGAGCGCGATGTCCCCGTCCCCCGCCTCCGGGTGCGCGGCGCGGTAGTGGACGGCACGGTCGGTCCACAGCGAGGCCCAGCAGTCGCGGACGGCTGCGAGCAGGGCGTCCTCGCCGACGACGTTGAGGTAGGTGTCCTGCTGCCCGGCGAAGCTCGCCTCGGGCAGGTCCTCCGCGGTGGCGGACGAGCGGACGGCCACCGGCCCGCCGCCGAGGTGCACCGAATAGGCGGCCCGGATCTCCTCGGCGACGCCCGAGGGCAGGTCGTGGCCCGAGAACGGCCCGGCCACGCGTTCGCCGATGCCGGTGCCGCCGGCGGAGACGAGCGCGGCGAGCTCCTCGGCCAGCCCGGTCTCCCGCACGAAAGCGCGGTAGGCCTCGGTGGTCACGACGAACCCGTTGGGCACCGGGAACCCCGCGCTGAGGAGGTCGCCGAGGTTGGCTCCCTTGCCGCCGGCGAGCGCACCGTCGTGTCTGGTCACCTGGTCGAGCCAGCGAATCGTCATCACAACCCTCCTACGTACCCCGGCGAGGGGTGCCGGGCACCCTCCCGCTGACCTCTCCCACCCGTCATGCCTTGTCGCCGAGAAGTCGCGCGAGCCGCGCCTTGGTGCGGTTGGTCCGCACGATCCACGCGAGGTCGGGGTCGTCCCCGCCGAGCGCGGTGAACACCGGCAGGCCGGCCGGCGGGTCGGCGGCCACGGCGACGCTCCAGCAGTAGCCCAGCGCCTGCCGCAGGGTCCGGGCGTCCGCCTCGCGGCGACGGGACGGCGGCAGCGCCAGCAGGGCTGCGGTCGCCGTCGCGCAGGTGCGCAGCGCCGTGGCCGCGGCCGCGGCGGTGCGCAGCAGCCGCGGCTCGCAGATGGCGGCCACGGCCGCCCGCTGCACCAGGGGGTCGGGGTGCGCGGCCCACGCCGTCACGAGCGCGGCCACGGCATCGCCGTCCACGTCCCCGATCCGCTGGGCGGCCATGGCGACCGCCTCCCGCACCCGCCAGGACGGGTCGGCGGCCGCGGCGGTGAGCAGGGCTGTGGTGCCCGCCGGGTCGTCGGCGTACAGGCGGCCGAGCACGATCACGCCACAGCAGCGCAGGTACTCGTCCGGTTCGGCGCGCAGCCGCTCGGCATGGTCGGCGCGGAGGTGGTCGCCCGCCGCAGCGAGGAGCTCGAGGTTCCCTCGCGGCCCGGGGAGCCCCGAGTGCGCGGTGAGGTAGGCCGCCACGTCGTCGTACCCGGCCGCCAGGCGGACGGGCAGGTCGGCATCGAGCGCAGGCACGGCCCCACCCTGCCACGGCGCCCGTCGCCGGGGGACGGGTTGGGTGAATTCAGCGCAGCGTGAGCAGCCGGGCCTCACCGGGCTGGAGCAGGCGAGGGTTGGCGCCCCCGGCGGCCAGCCAGTCGGCGGCGGCCGGCGGCAGGTCGAGCGGCACCGGGTCGAACAGGTTGGTCACCAGCACCGGCAGCAGCAGGGCGTGCGGCTCCGCCGGCTGGACGGGGCCGACCACGAGCGCCCGGCCGACCAGCCCCGCGCCGGTGAGCAGCAGCACCTCGTCGAGCTGGCTCAGCTCCTCCGGGTCGACGTCCATCGCGAGGCCGATCGCGACGTCGCCGGCCTCACCCAGCGCCGCGGCCAGCGCCGCCGGGTCGTCCGGGCCGAGCCGGACCAGCCAGCGGCTGCCGGGGCCCTCCGTCCGCCGGATCGCCCGGATCACCTCCTGCATGTCCAGGTGGTTGGCCGTGCGCCACCGCGCCAGCGTGCGGCGGGCGTTCCGGCGCAGCCGGGCGTCCGCGCCGGTACGGGCCAGGTGCCAGTCGAGAGCGCTGCGCGCGTAGTCGATGACGGCGACCGGACGCGCGGAGCGGATCGCGTCCAGCGCCGGCCGGAGCCCCACCCCCTGCGCGAGCAGCAGCGCCAGCACCGCGGACGGCGCCCGGTTCACCCCCATGTGGCAGTGCACCAGCACCTTCGTCCCCGGCTCGGCGAGCGCGTCGGCGACCCAGTCGGCCAGTTCCGCGAACCACTCCGGGCCGATCCGCTGCCCGGCGTCGGCCACCCGGTGCTGCAGGTAGCGCACCTGGGGGGCCCAGCCCCGCACCAGGGCCTCGTCGCTCCACTCCTCGCGCAGGTCGACGATGTGGGTGATCCCGGCGGCGAGCAGCTCGTCCAGCTGGGCACGCGCACGGCGGAAGTGGGGGGAGAGGTCACCACCCACGGCCAGCCGCGGGGTCACGAAGTCCGCATTCGCGATCTGCAGCACCGGCAGTGCCGCAACGCCCGTGACGTCGGTGCCGGTGGGGTCGCTCACGATTCCATCATGCCCATGACTGCTCCGGATTCCGCCGCCGCACGAGGGGCGTCGCCACGCTTCTCAGGCGCTGGTCGAGACTCTGTGTACGAAGTTCGGCATTTTTCCAGAACTCGTTTACCAATGGTGGGAGGTGCGGCATAGTAATTCCCGTACGGGAGGGTACCTGTCGCCCCCGGGCGGCGGAGAACTGAACAGAAAAAGGATGCACCGCCATGCACACCTTCCGTACCGTGCGCTCCCGCGCACTCGCCGTCGTGACCCTCGGCCTGACCGTCGCGCTCACCGTTCCTGCCCTGCCGGCCTCCGCCGAGGACAGCGCGCCCGCTCCGGTTGCTGCCGCCACCATCTCGAAGCTGACGCCGGGTTCCGGCGTGACCTCCGGTGGCGCCGTGGTCACCATCACCGGCACCGGCTTCACCGACGTGTCCGCCGTCACGCTGGGCTCCGTCCCCGTGACCCGGTTCGACGTCGTCTCCGCGGTGAAGCTGACCGTGATCACCCCGCCGCTCGAGGCGGGCACCTACGCGCTCTCCGTGACGACCCCGGCCGGCACGACCACAGCGGGGAAGTACACCGTCCGCACCTTCACCGACGAGGTGCTGCGCCTGGTGAACGAGGCCCGCTCCACCGCCCGCACCTGCGGGTCGACGAAGTACAAGGCCGTCCGGCCGGTGCGCGCGGACGCGACCCTCGCCCGGGTCGCCACCGCCCACAGCGCCGACATGGCGCGGCGCGACTACTTCAGCCACACCTCGAAGAACGGCGACTCCCCGTTCGACCGCATGAAGGACGCCGGCTACCGCTACAGCTCGGCGGGCGAGAACATCGCCGCCGGCTTCCGGACTCCGAGTTCCGTGGTCAACGCCTGGCTGAAGAGCCCCGGCCACTGCCGCAACATCATGAAGCGCAGCTACACCGAGCTCGGTGTCGGCTACGCCGTCGGCGGCACCTACGGAACCTACTGGACGCAGGACTTCGGCAACCCCCGCTGAAGCCCCCATTAGGCCGGTCGCAAGGAACGATTTCCGCCGTTCCGACCGGCCACCCGGCCCAGCCGCCCATCCCCCCGCGGTGCCCCGGCACCCACGGCTGGACCGGAACCGCGCCGGCTGCGCGGGCACGTCAGGGAGGTGCCCGCACAGCCGGCGTTACGTCGTCCCCGGGTCGCGCCGCGACACGTGTCGCGGAGTGGTCAGGATTCGCCGCCACACCCCCGGCCGGGCCATGCTTGTCGAGGACCCGTCCGGACCGGTAGAGAGGCGTCCATGACCACCCTGCGATCCCGCCAGGCCGCCGGCGACACCGACTGGTGGCGCAGCGCGGTGGTGTACCAGATCTACCCGCGCAGCTTCGCCGACGACAACGGCGACGGCGTCGGCGACATCAACGGCATCCGCTCGCGCCTGCCGCACCTCGCCCGGCTGGGGGTGGACGCCATCTGGATCAACCCCTGGTACCCCTCGCCCATGAAGGACGCCGGCTACGACGTCTCCGACTACCGGGCGATCGAGCCGGTGTTCGGCACGATGGCCGAGGCGGAGGCGCTGATGGCCGAGGCGCACGCGCTCGGCATCCGGGTGATCCTCGACATCGTGCCCAACCACACGTCGGACCAGCACCCGTGGTTCCAGGCGGCACTGGCCGCGGGCCCGGGCTCGCCCGAGCGGGCGCGGTACATCTTCCGGGACGGGCGCGGCCCGGGCGGAGACCTGCCGCCGAACGACTGGCGCAGCGAGTTCGGCGGGCCGGCGTGGAGCCGGGTCACCGAGGCCGACGGGCGTCCGGGCCAGTGGTACCTGCGGCTGTTCGCCCCCGAGCAGCCCGACGTGAACTGGGACCACCCCGACGTGCACGCCGAATTCGAGGAGAGCCTGCGGTTCTGGTTCGACCGGGGCGTCGACGGCTTCCGCATCGACGTGGCCCACGGCCTGGTGAAGGACGCGGGCCTCGCCGACGTCGCCGGGCTGGAGTTCCCGCTGCCCGACGACACGCCGGAGGGCGTCGAGCACCCGCACTGGGACCAGCCGGGGGTGCACGACATCTTCCGCCGCTGGCGAGCGGTCGCCGACGCCTACGACGGCCCGCGGGTGTTCTGCGGGGAGATCTGGGTGGGCAGGGACCACCGGCTCACCGCCTACCTGCGTCCCGACGAGCTGCACACGGCGTTCAACTTCAACTTCCTGATGGCCCCGTGGCTGGCGTCCCCCCTGCGCGAGACGATCACCTCCACGCTGGCGGCCCACGCAGCGGTCGGCGCCCCGGCCACCTGGGTGCTGGGCAACCACGACGTCTGCCGGCCGGTCTCCCGCTACGCCCGGCCGCAGGACCGCGTGCGCGAGGGGTTCCCGTCCCTCCAGGGGTACCTCGGCCTGCCCGCCGACCTGGACGCCGGGCGGCGCCGGGCACGGGCCGCGGCCCTGCTGAGCCTGGCCCTGCCCGGGGGGGCCTACGTCTTCGCCGGCGAGGAGCTGGGACTGCCAGAGGTCGAGGACATCCCGCTGGAGGCGCGCCAGGACCCGATGGTGGCCGGTACCGGGGGCGCCAACATCGGCCGGGACGGCTGCCGCGTCCCGCTGCCGTGGACGACCGACGGCTCGAGCTTCGGGTTCGGGCCTGACGGCGGCGCGGCCCCGTGGCTGCCACAGCCGCCCGACTGGGGACGCTGGAGCACGGCTGCCCAGGAGGGCGACCCGGCGTCGTTCCTCGAGCTGTACCGCAGGGCACTCTCCGTGCGCGGCGGGCACCCCGCCCTCGGCGACGGTGCGCTCGCCTGGGTGGACGCCGGCCCCGACGTGCTCGCCTTCACCCGCGAGCCGGGCTTCGGCTGCTGGGTGAACCTCGGCACCGACCCGGTGCCCCTCCCCGCAGGACGCGTGCTGGTGGCCAGCGGCCCGCTCGCCGATGGCGCCCTGCCGGCCGACACGGCCGCCTGGCTGGCGTTGGACTGACCCGGGGAACGGGGCCCCGGCGCGAACGCAATTCGGGGCTACTGCCCGCCGCCGGGGGCACCGGTCCCCTAGCCTGATCGTCGGGGTGGACGGCGGTGTCCGCCGACGACAGGAGGTTCAGATGGCAGGCAAGTTCGAGGTGTACGCCGACGCGAAGGGCGAGTACCGCTGGCGGCTGAAGGCCTCCAACGGACAGACCATCGCCACCGGTGGCGAGGGCTACGCCAGCAAGGCCAACGCCAAGGCGGGCATCGAGTCGGTCCGCAAGAACGCTCCCGAAGCCGAGATCGTCGAGGTCTGACGCGCAAAGGGAAAGGGCCGGGAGATCTCCCGGCCCTTTTTTCGTGCGTGGTGTCAGGCGGCAGCGGGTGCCCGCGCCTCCGCGACGTCCTCGACCGACCCCGAGGCCACGCTACGCAGCCCCCAGCCGAGCACGATCCCCAGGACGCCCACGCCGATCGCGAAGAGCGCGACGCCGAACGCGATCACCGACGTGAACAACGACGAGCGCAGGAAGGACGCGGTCATCGCCGTCTGGCGCAGAGGGTCGTCCTGGGCGAGTTCGGCATAGGTCTTGCCGCCGGTGGCCTTCAGCGCGTGGCCGGCGATCACGTCCGCCTGGACGAACGCCTCCAGCGGGCCGGTGACCTTCGCGCCGGCGAACATCGGCGCGTCCTTCGAGACGGTGATGTTCTCTGCGGCGAGCTTCGCGCTCACCATCCCCCAGGTCACGCCGCCGGCCAGCACCATCAGCAGGCCGATCAGGATGCTCACCAGTCCCAGCGTCCGCGCCGTCCTCGCCCGGGAAGAACTCCTCGCCATGGCTACTCCTTCGTGTGTCGCCGGCGCCTCCTCGCGCCGGAATGTAGGTAAGCCTAACCTTGCCCGGACGATCCGGTTGCGCTTTCAACGAAGTCGCTGACCAGCCACCGAAAACGCCGTCCGGCTCCCCCGCGGCGTGCGTAGGGTGTGCGCACCATGACCGCCCTGATCGTCACCGAATCGCTGTTCGGCAACACGCTCGCCATCGCCGAGGCGATCGGTGCCGGGATCGCCGAGGTGCGCGGGCGCGACGGCGTGCGGGTCGTGCACGCCTCGGACGCGCCGGCGGTCATCCCCACCGACGTCGACCTCCTGGTGGTCGGGGCCCCCACCCACACGCTGTCCCTGCCCAACGCGGGCAGCCGCAGGGACGCCCGGAGGAAGGGCGCTGCCGAGCAGGGCGGCGCCGGCGTCCGGGAGTGGATCCGGACGGTCGACCTCCCGCCGCGGCTGACCGTGGCCACCTTCGACACCTCGATCCACCTGCGCATCCAGCTGGGCACCGCGGCACGCGCCGCCGCCGGGGCGCTGCGCCGCCGTGGCGCCCAGACCACCGTGGGGCCGTCCTTCTGGGTCACCGGCATGGAGGGCCCGCTCGCGGACGGCGAGCTGCCGCGGGCAACGGCCTGGGGCCGGGAGCTCGCCGCGCGCACCGGAGCCTGAGCGCGGGCGCCCGGTGTTCTGCCCCAGGGCCTGTCCCCCGTCCGGGTGACACCTCCCCGCCGGCGCGGTGCCCGAACGGTATATTGGCAAGGCCCGGGCAGCAACCAAGGGGAAGTGATGCGCACGACATCGACACCTCGTCGTCTCGCAGCAATCGTCGTCGCCTCGGTGGGCCTGGTGCTGCCGCTGGCGGTCACCGCAGCACCGCCGGCCGTCGCCGCGGACAGGACGAGCACCACAGAGGCCCGCCGCGTCGACCGTGTGAAGACCCCGAAGATCAGCTGGGTCGAGGACGTGGAGCGCGGTGGTTACACCGGCAAGGCGAGGCTCCCCCTCGACTACGACAAGCCGACCGGGTCCACCGTCACTGTCGCCCTGTTCAAGGTGCCTGCCGCCGACCCGTCCCGGAAACTCGGCACGCTGTTCCTGAACCCGGGGGGCCCCGGTGCCTCGGGCGTCGACATGGCCGCCGACGCGGTGAACTTCCTCTCCCAGTCCGTGCTCGACCGGTTCGACATCGTCGGTTTCGACCCGCGCGGCACGAACCGCTCCACGGAAGTGACCTGCTTCTCCAGCCCCGGCGCACAGGCGTCCGCCCTGTCGGGGCTCAGCGGCGCGTTCCCCGCGGCGTCGGAGCAGTCCGCCTTCCTGGCCTCCAAGGCGAAGCTCGGGTCGGCGTGCTCCACCTACGGTGCGAAGCTGGCCTCGGCGATGTCGACCGCCCAGGTCGCCCGTGACCTGGACGTGCTGCGCCGGGCCGTCGGCGACAAGAAGCTGAACTACCTGGGGTTCTCCTACGGCAGCTACCTCGGCGAGGTGTACGCCAACCTGTTCCCCGACCGCTTCCGGGCGATCGCCGTCGACGGGGTCCTCGACCCCGTCGCCTACGCAGGGACCAGCCTCACGAAGGGGACGCCGGCGAGCATCCGTCTCAAGAGCGCCGAAGGTTCGTGGGCGGCGCTGCGCGCCGGGCTCGAGGCCTGCGCCGACGCCGGAGAGGACTACTGCCTGCTCCCCGACCCCCAGTCCGACTTCGACCAGGTGGCCGCGGCCCTGAAGGCCTCGCCCCTGACGATCGGCGACGGCGACGCGTCCTACGAGTACCGCTACGCAGACTTCGTCTACGACATGCTCAGCCTGCTCTACTACCCCGAGGGCATGAACTACGTCGTCCAGACCGTCGCGGCGCTGAAGCAGATGATCGACGACGGCACCCAGACCACCTCCGGCAAGGAGGCCGGCGATCGCGCGGCCGGCCTGGTGCTGGCCCTGCACGAGGCCACCGCCTCGCTGGACGCCGGCTACGACAACGGCCTCGAGGCGTACTCCAGCGTGCTGTGCACCGACGCCTACCAGCCCTCGAGCACGAGCACCTGGCTGGCGGCCACCGCAAAGGCCAACGCCCGTGCCCCGCACTTCGGACAGCTGTGGGGCTGGACGGACGTGCAGTGCGCGACCGGCTCGTGGAAGGCGAAGGACGAGGACGCCTACCACGGCACCTACAGCCGGAACACGGCGGCGCCGGTGCTCATCGTGGGCAACTACCACGACCCGGCCACCAACTACGGCGGCGCGGTGGAGGCCAGCCTGCTGATGCCGAACAGCGTGCTGCTGCGCAGCGACTCGTGGGGGCACACGGCCTACGGCACGTCCGACTGCGTCACCGATCGCGTGGACGGCTACCTGCTCACCGGCGCGGTACCCGCCGGCACCGCAGACACGGTCTGCACCGGTGACGTGCAGCCGTTCGCGATCCCGCTGGTCGGCGACCCCGGTTCCGGCGGCGCGGGCACGATCAAGGTGCCGACGCGCGACGGGCTGCCGAAGGTCCAGGTGCCCTGGGAGCGCACGGACGGCTGAGGGTCACTCCCGGCGCAGGAGGTCCTTGCGCAGGTGGACGAGCGTCACCTTGTCGTCCACGCGCGCCCGCCGCTGCTCGACGTAGCCCGCCGCCCGGTAGAGCCGCAGGTTCCCCTCGCTGAGGTGTCCGGTGAACAACAGCGCCTCCGTGGCGGGAGCGGCAGCCTCCGCCCGGGCCAGCAGGGCCGAGCCGATGCCGCGCCCCTGGAGGGCCGGACGCACGGCCAGCCGGCCGATCGCCAGGCTGTCCCCGTCCACCCGCACGCGCACCGAGCCGGCGATTCCCCCGTCCCACAGCGCGACGAAGCCGTACCCGCCGGCCAGGTCGGCGAGGACGCCGTCGGCCTCCTCGCGCAACGGCGGCAGCGCCGGGTCGTCGTAGAGGCGTGCCTCCACGGCGAACGCCTCCCGCTGCACCTCGAGCACGTCCGCCACGTCGTCGGCCCCCATCGGCCGCAGGACCAGTCCCTCCATCACGCCCTCCCGGCGGCATCCTTGCGCATCCGGCAGCAATCATGCGTAGTTCTACGACGGCCCAATGGCCCATCGCAGCTCTCCGGAGGCCTTATGGTGAAATGCAACCAGGGGGAGGCAACTGCCACTGGGTAGCCCCCGGGGCTTGCACGAACTGGGGGGCGAGTGCAGGGAACGCCACCACGAACCCATCCGACTCGAGCGTCCGGCAGGTTTGACTGGCCTCAATGGCCGGCCGCTCGAGTCCCGGTTCGGTGAGTTCCCGTCACTCCGGGGCTACCTGAGGGCAGCGCCTCAACCAGGCAAGGCGACGAGGAGGACCGGTGGGGGCCGGGAATCCTGGGGGCGTCGTCGAGTGACACCGGGGGCCGTACCCCGATGCACAGTTCCCACCCTCCAGAACGAGCTCGGGGGAGCCGCACTGGGTGGGACGCATCGCACGGACGGCTTTCAGCAGGCAGCTACCCGGTCGAACAGCCTGGAGGAGGACTGAGCCTCGGCCGGCCCGGAACAATTCCGGGCCGGCTTGGCTTTTCCCCTCTGTGTCGCTCCGGTGCGTGCCGCTCCTGCGACCCGCGCCCGCCGCGCCCAGTACCACTCCTCGCGACCCGGAGGCCGAACCATGACCGCCACCAGAGACTCCCTGCCCGACGTGCAGTCCGACCGGCTGCCGGACGGGGCGGTGCGCGTCCTGGCCGTCCTGCTCATCGGCGCGTTCGTGGTGATCCTCAACGAGACGGCGATGAACGTGGCGCTCTCGCGGATCATGACCGACCTCGCCATCGACGAACGCACCGCGCAGTGGCTCACCACCGGGTTCATGCTCACCATGGCCGTGGTCATCCCGATCACCGGCTGGGTCATGCGACGGCTGTCCGCGCGCGCCGTCTTCACGCTCGCGATGTCGCTGTTCAGCGCCGGCACCCTGATCGCCGCCCTCGGCTGGGCCTTCCCCAGCCTCCTCGCCGGTCGCCTGGTGCAGGCCAGCGGCACGGCGATCATGATGCCGCTGCTGATGACGACTGTGATGGAGCTCGTCCCGGCCTCCCGACGCGGGCGGGTGATGGGCACGATCAGCCTGGTGATCTCCGCCGCGCCCGCGGTGGGCCCGACGATGTCCGGGCTGATCCTCCAGTTCCTGCCGTGGCGGTTCGTCTTCGTCCTCGTGCTGCCGATCGCCCTCTCCATCCTCTTCGTGGGCATGCGGCTCGTGCCCACCCTGAACGAGCCCGACCCGGTGAAGCTGGACGGGCTGAGCGTCCCGCTCGCCGCGCTGGGCTTCGGGGGGCTCGTCTACGGGCTGAGCCTCGTCGGCAGCCCGACGGCAGGGTGGACGCTGGAGCTGGCGCTCGCCGTCGGCACGGCCTCGCTGGGCCTGTTCGTGTGGCGCCAGCTCGTGCTCCAGCGCACGGACGCGGCACTGCTCGACCTGCGCACCTTCACCCACCCGATCTTCACCACCGCGCTGGGCGTGATGGCGATCGCCATGGCGGTGATGTTCGGCACGATCATCGCCCTGCCGCTGATCCTGCAGCAGGTCCTGCACGCCGAGCCCCTGTCCGTCGGGCTGCTCCTGCTGCCCGGCGCGCTGCTCACCGGCCTCCTCGGCCCGGTCGTGGGACGGCTCTACGACCGCGTCGGGCCCCGCTGGCTCACCGTCCCCGGCTCGCTGGCAGCCCTCGCCGCCCTGGTCCTGTTCGCCCAGGTGTCGGTGGCCACCCCGTGGTGGTTCCTGCTCATCGCCCACCTCTGCCTCAGTCTCGGCCTGGCGTTCATGTTCACCCCGCTGTTCACGATCTCGCTGGGCGCGCTGCCGCCCCACCTGTACGGGCACGGCTCGGCGATGGTCGGCACCGTCCAGCAGGTCGCCGGTGCCGCCGGCACCGCGCTGTTCGTCACGGTGATGTCCACGGTGGCGGCCCGCCAGCCGCTCGGCACCACGTCCGCAGAAGCGCTCGCCGCCGGCGCGCGGACCGCCTTCCTCAGCGTCGCGGGCCTGTGGCTGATCGGCATCGCGGCCACGTTCTTCCTGCGCAAGCCGGCGGACGCCGCCGCACCGCACGCCATCCACTGAGCGCGGGGCGGCCCGCCGGAGGCGCACGGCCGTAAGCTCGTCGGGTGCCGACACCCGAGTTCATCCTCGCCCTGCGCGAGAAGGTGGGAACCACGCGCCTGTGGCTGTCCGGAGCGACCGCCGTCGTCGTCCGCGAGGGCGCCCGCGGCGAGGAGGTGCTCCTCGTGCGCCGCGCGGACAACGGCGAGTGGACGCCCGTCGCGGGCATCGTCGACCCCGGTGAGCACCCGAGGCTGACCGCCGTCCGCGAGGTGGCCGAGGAGACAGCGGTGACCGCAGAGGTGGAGCGGCTGGTGTGGCTGGGAGTGAGCGACGTGATCGTCTACGACAACGGCGACGAGACCCAGTACATCGACCACGTGTTCCGCTGCCGCTGGGTGGACGGCGACCCGTTCCCCGCCGACGGCGAGGCGTCCGAGACCGCCTTCTTCGCCGTCGACGCGATGCCGCCGATGTCCTGGCGGCACGCCGAGCAGGTTCGCCTCGCCCTGGCCAACCTGCCGGAGGCACACCTGGGTTGACGTCCGTCCCGAGCCCCCGCGGGGAGCCGCAGCCCGGGAACGCCTGGCGCCGCTGCGCGCGCTACGCCTGGACCTGGTCGCCGTCCAGCGGGAAGAGCTGCTGGCCCTGCGGGACATCGGCAACTACCCCTCCGGCATGCTCGATGCGGCGCTGTCCCAGCTGGACGCCGAGCATCTGGGCCTCGAACTGCGCCGAACGTGAGTAGCATCGCCGCCAACCGACCACAGGAGGGCCCACCGATGCTCCCGTTCGCCGAACTGCACCTCCACCTCGAGGGCACGCTCGAGCCGGAGATGGTGTTCGAGCTGGCCGAGCGCAACCGGGTTGCGCTGCCCTGGCGGGACCCGGACGACCTGCGCGGGCGCTACTCCTACGGGTGCCTCCAGGACTTCCTCGACCTGTACTACGCGAACATGGCGGTGCTGCGCACCGAGGCCGACTTCGCCGAGCTGACCGACGCCTACCTCGCCCGCGCCGCGCGGGCCGGCGTGGTGCGTGCAGAGGTGTTCTGCGACCTCCAGGCGCACACGGCGCGTGGCGTGCCGGCGCCGGTCGTGCTGTCCGGGGTGGCGGACGCCCTCGGGCGCGCGGAGGCCGACCACGGCGTGAGCGCCGGGCTGATCCTGACCTTCCTCCGCCACCTGCCCGCAGAGGACGCGGCCCGCAGCTACGCCGAGGCGATCGCGACCGGGGTGGACCTGCTGGGCGTGGGCCTGTGCTCCTCCGAGATCGGGTTCCCCGCCGCGCCGTTCGCCGACCTGTACGCGCAGGCCAGGGCCGACGGCCTGCACACGGTCGCCCACGCCGGCGAGGAGGGCGGGCCGGACTCCGTGTGGGAGGTGCTGGAGCACCTGCGGGTCGAGCGGGTGGACCACGGGATCCGGGCGATGTCGGACCCGCGGCTCGTGCGCCACCTCGCCGAGCGGCGCATCCCGCTCACCGTCTGCCCACTGTCGAACGTGCGCCTGCGCGCCGTCGGCGAACTGTCCACGCACCCGCTCCCGGCAATGCTGGACGCGGGGCTGGTGGCCTGCGTGAACTCCGACGACCCGGCCTACTTCGGGGGCTACCTCGACGACAACATCGCCGCGGTCACCGACGCGTTCGGCCTGACGCCCGACCAGGTGGCCACGCTGGCGCGCAACAGCATCGAGGCGTCTTTCCTGCCGGCCGCCGACAAGCAGCGCCTGCTCTCCGCCGTCCCCGCCTGACGCGCACGGCCGGGAACCGGCGCTCGGCGGGTCAGAGGTTGCGGACCCACGCGTCGGCGAGGGGCCACAGGAACGGCACCTGGTCGGCCTCGATGAGCGCGATGACCACCGCCACGACGGTCCAGCCGATCCAGGCGCCGAGCACGTCGACGATCCGGTTCGCGAGGATCTCGTTCTCCCCGAAGCCCGGCACGTACTTCTCGAAGAACTCCCAGGCGATCGTGATGACCGCGACCAGCAGCAGGGGTACGCCCCACAGGCCGAACATGCAGCCGGCGGTCGCGTGGACCCACGACCAGCGGTCGAAGGCCACCCGGTCGATGTCCTGGGGTCCGTCGCCCTTCTTGGCGACGATGTCGCGATAGCCCAGCAGCAGGGCGAACACCACCCAGGCGACGGTGCCGGTGATCCGGATGACCCAGGTGACGGTGCTCACCCGCGGGTCGAACGTGGCCAGTGACAGGCCGAGGAAGACCAGGACGACGACGGCGAACCCGATAGCGCTCGCCCACGGGACCCCGAACGGGGAGTTCTTCTGCACCACTGCTTCGGACATGGCGGCCGATCCCTCCCGAGCCCCCACGGGCTCGTCGTCACCAGCGTGCTCCCCGGCCCGCGTGCCCGCACTGGGCAAGTGTTCTCGCCCCACCGCGGTATCAGGAGGCCGGCATCGGGCCTCGGGCAGGTGGGCCGCGGCGGTGGCTCACCGGCTTGTCAGGCGCCGTCTCGGCTGGGGCCTTCCGGCGCCTGACAAGCCGGGAGGGGTGACGGCCGCCGGTTGGACCCCGGGACTCCCGTGCGCGAAAAGCGCACCTCAATTCACCACTCACGCAACCCCGTGCCCACCGGACGGGGCGGCCGCGACGTGCTCCAGTTCACGTCGGCCACTCCACCACGCGTCCTGCCGGGGGTGCGTTCCCACCTGTCGAGCACTCATCCTCGGCGGGATCGACGAGGTCGGCAAGGTCAGAGGATTGCCACCGCACGACGGGTGGGGCTGCCCTCGGGATTTCACCGGTGCGGGTGTACCCTCCCGCCGTCAGGCGAGCAGGTCGGCGTAGCCGGGGTTCCGGTCGAACCAGTGCACCACGTACGGGCAGACCGCGCGGACGCGCCACCGGCCCGCGGCGCGCACGTCGTCCATCGCGTACCGGACGAGCCGTCCGGCGACGCCCCGTCCGCCGACCTCCGGCAGGACTTCGGTGTGGTCGAAGGCTGCCACGTCGCCAGTCAGTTCGTAGTGCGCCTCCCCGACCGCGCGGCCGTCGATGAGCACCTCGTAGCGATTCGCCTCGCGGTCGTGGCGGAACTCCTCTGCCATGGCGGCTCCCGTCCTCCGGCCCCACGGCCGGTGCTGCAACTGTCGCACCCCGCACCAGGTCGGCGGGGCCACCCACCCCTTACCCACCGCTATGGTCTACGGGTGCGAACCCAGGGCGTGGCCGCGCACCCGGCGCTCCGGGCAGGGGCGCTCGCCCTGGCCGCGACCGTGCTCGTGGGGTGCCAGGCCGTCGCCGGGGTGACGCCGACCCCGGTGTCCGCGGTGTCCGGCGCCTCCCCCGCCACCGCCACCGCCGTGGCCCCGGCCACCGCCACCGAGCCCTCCCCGGGGTCGCAGCACGCGACGCCGGAGGCGCCGTTGGCGGGGCGCGTGATCGTCATCGACCCCGGGCACAACGGGGTCTGGACGCGTCGCGAACTGCGAGAGGTGCCCAGCGGGAACGGGCGCACGAAACCCTGCAACTCCTCGGGGACCGCCACCAACGACGGCTACCCCGAGCACGCCTACAACTGGGCCCAGGCGAAGGCGCTGGCCGCCGCGCTGCGCGCCCGCGGCGCCCGGGTGCTGCTGACCCGTCCGGACGACCACGGCGAAGGGCCGTGCGTGAACCGGCGATCGACGCTCGCCAACGACGAGCGGGCGGACGCGCTGGTGTCGATCCACGCCGACGGCAGCTTCGCGTCGGGGGCTCGTGGGTTCCACGTGATCGTGAGCACCACCATGGCGGGCGGCTCCCCGGTCGAGAAGGCGTCCCTCGCGCTGGCCAGGACGCTGCGGCACGCGCTGGAGAACGGGACGCCGATGCCCCGCTCCACCTACATCGGAGAGGGCAGCGCGCTCAGCCTGCGCAGCGACCTCGGCACCCTCAACCTGTCGAGGCGGACGGCCGTGATGCTCGAGATGGGCAACATGCGCAACGCCAGGGACGCCCGCCTGCTGCGCTCGGCGTCCTTCCGCGAGAAGGCGGCCGAGGCCCTGGCGGACGGCCTGGTGGCCGCGCTCGCCTGAGCCGTCGGCTCACTCCTGCTCGCGCCGCTTCCGTCCCACCACCAGCAGGCCCGCGCCGGCGGCGAGGGCGACCAGCCCGACGCCGAGCGCGCCGAGGTCGGCACCGGTGTAGGCCAGGCCGCCACCGCTCGTCCCGCCGTGGCCGTCTCCGTCGTCGTCGTGGGTCGGGTCGACCACGGCCGGGGTGGTCACCAGCGCCGCCGTGCAGGTCTCGGGGCAGGAGCCGCCCGCGCCCGGGACGGCGGTGTTGGTGAACGAGGCGTTGTAGGCGTCCTCGTCGACGGTGACGGTGTAGGCGAGGGTCGCCTCCTCACCCGGCTGGAGCGTCGGGACCGCCCAGGTGAGCACGGTGCCGTTCAGGGTCGCCCCGTCGGGCAGTCCGCCGAGCACAGCCCAGGCGAGCACGTCGGTGAGGTCGTCGGTCACGGTGGCCCCGGTCACCACGGCGCGCGAGGTGTTGCGCACGCGCAGGGTGTAGGTGACGTCGCTGCCGGGCACCACGGTGCTGCCGGCCACCGGGTCGGACGTCTTCGACAGCGACCAGGCCGGGCTGAAGTGCTCGGTGAGGCAGTCGTTCGCCCCGGGCTGGAGGCCGTCGAGCCCGGCCGCGCACGCGACGGCGCCGGCGCCCTCGCCCCGGGCAGCGTTGGCGAGCGTGCTGCCGAACGCGTCGTCGGAGACGACCACCGAGTAGCGGAGCTCGGCGGTGCCGCCGACCGGCACGTCGGGCACCGACCAGGTGAGCTGGTCGCCGTCGAGGGCGGCACCCTCGGGCAGGGCGCCGGTCAGGGCGGCGTCGTCGAGCAGGTCGGACATGTCGTCGTGGACGATCGCACCGGTGACCACCACCGGGCCGGTGTTGGTGACGGTGAGCGTGTAGGTGATCACGTCACCGGGCACGACGGTGGCGCCGCTGCCGGGGTCGCTGGACTTGGCCAGCGTCCAGGCCGCGGTGTAGGCGGTGGTCTCGCAGCCGTCCACGACACAGGTGCCACCGACGCCGGCGGGAACGGCCTGGTTGTGCAGCGTGACGCCCCGGGCGTCGTCGGCCACCCGCACCTGGTAGGTGAGCTGGGCGGTGGCGCCCGGAGCGATCTCCGGCACCGCCCAGGTGAGCGTGGTGCCGTCGAGCGTGCCGCCCTCGGGCACGGCGACGAGGGACGCGTGGTCGAGGACGCCGGAGAGGTCGTCGGTGACGGCCGCGCCGGTGAGCGCCGTCCACGCCCGGTTGGTGACCGTGAGCGTGTAGGTGATCACGTCGCCCGGCGACACCACGGCGCCCGGAGCGGCGTCCGAGGTCTTCTGCAGCGTCCACGACGGCGTGTAGGCCGTGGTGCTGCACCCGTCGGGGCACGTGCCGCCGGCGGAGGTCGGGGAGGCGGTGTTCGTCACCCGCGCACCGGCGGCGGTCACGGTCGCGGTGTAGGTGACGGTGGCGCTGCCGCCGACCGGCACGTCGGGGACCGCCCAGGCCAGCGCGTCGCCGTCCCGGGTGAGCCCGGCCGGCAACGCGCCCAGGGTGGCGTCGTCCACCACGTCGGAGACGTCGTCGGACACCGTCGCACCGCTCAGCACGACCGGGCCGGTGTTGGTCACCGTCAGCGTGTAGGTGATCACGTCGCCGGGCTGGAGCAGGGCCGCCGGGCCGCGGTCGCTGGTCTTGGCCAGCGTCCAGGCCACCGAGTGGGACGTGGTCGTGCAGGTCGCGCAGGACCCACCCACACCCACCGGGGACACCGTGTTGGTGATCGTCGCACCATCAGCAGTCACCGTCACCGGATACGACACCGATGCCGTCTCGTGCGCGGCCAGGGTCGGGATCGCCCACGTCAGCGTCCCACCCTCCAGGCTCACACCCGCCGGCAACGCACCCAGCGTCGCATCGTCCAGCACATCCGACAGGTCATCAGAAGCCGACGCACCAGCCACCACACCATCGGAGGTGTTCACCGCGGTCAGCGTGTAGGTGATCACATCACCCGGCACCACGACCGCCGGCGCATCCGACGACTTCGACAACGTCCACGCCGGAGTGTGGGTGAGCGTCGCGCACGAACCCGCGCACGACCCACCCACCGACGAGGGGGACGCCGTGTTCCGCAGGCTCACGCCCAGCGCATCCGGCCTCACCGTCGCGGAGTAGTCCAGCGACACCGACGCACCCGGCGCCACGTCCGGCACCGCCCAGGTCAGCGTCGAACCCGCCACCGAAGCACCGGCCGGCAACACACCCAGCTCGGCGTCATCCAGCACATCGGACAAGTCATCACTCACCGACGCCCCCTGCAACACCGCCGGACCCGTGTTCGTCACCGTCAACGTGTAGGCCACCGTGTCACCCGGGGCGACGGTCGCGCCGTCCAGCGGCGACGACTTCGCCAGCGTCCACGACGGCGTGTAGGTGGTCGTGGAGCACCCGTCGGGGCAGGTTCCGCCGGTCGAGGCCGGGGTCGCGGTGTTGCGCAGGGTCGCCCCCGCCACGGTGACCGTCGCGGTGTACGTGACGCTCGCCGTCGCTCCCGGAGCCACCGCGGGCACCGCCCAGGTGAGCGTGTCGCCGTCCCGGCTCAGCCCGTCGGGCAGGGTGCCGAGAGTGGCCTCGTCCACCACGTCGGAGACGTCGTCGGACACGATCGCACCGTTCAGCGGGGCCGGGCCGGTGTTCGTCACGGAGAGCGTGTAGCCGACCGTGCTGCCGGGTGCGACGACCGCGCCGGACGCCGGGTCGGAGGTCTTCGCCAGCGTCCACGACGGCGTGTACTGGGTGGTGGAGCAGCTGGTGCACGCGCCGGCGTCGCCCACCGGGGCGACGGTGTTGGTGATCGTTGCGCCGTCCGCGGTCACCACGGCGGTGTAGCTCACCGACGCGGACGCGCCGGGCGCGAGTTCGGGGATCGACCAGGTGAGGGTGTCGCCCAGCAGCGTGAGCTGCGGGGAGCTGAACGACACCGTGGCGTCGTCGACCACGCCCGACAGGTCGTCGCGGGCGAAGGCGCCCGACACAACCGCGCCGGAGGTGTTGGTGGCGGTGAGGGTCCAGGTGATGGTGTCACCGGGCTCGACGATCGCGCCGTTGCCGGGGGTGCTCGACTTGGCGAGCGTCCAGGCGCCGGTGTGGGCGACGGTGGTGCAGGCGCCGGCGCACGAGCCGCCGGTGGTGGCCGGGGACGCGCTGTTGGCCAGGGTGGCGCCGGTCGCGCCCGCGTCCACGACGGCGGTGTAGGTGACGGACGCCGTTCCGCCGACCGGCACCTCCGGCACCGACCAGGTGAGGGTGTCGCCGGTGCGGACGAGGCCGGCCGGCAGCGCGCCCAGAGTGGCGTGCCCGACGAGACCGGACAGGTCGTCGGACGCCTCGGCGCCGGTCAGCGGTGCTGCGCCGGTGTTGGTCACCGTGAGCGTGTAGGTGAGGGTGTCACCCGGGGCGACGGTGGCGCCGTCGGCCGGGGTCGAGGTCTTGGCCAGCGTCCAGGCCGGGGTGGCCTGCGTGGTGGTGCAGCTGTCGCAGCGCCCACCGCTGGTCACCGGGGCGGCCGTGTTGGTGAGCGTCGCGCCGGAGGATCCGGCGGCCACGGTGGCGGTGTAGCCGACCGACACCGTGCCGCCGACCGGCACGTCGGGGACGGCCCACAGCAGGGTGGTGCCGGTACGGGAGAGCCCCGCGCCGAGGTCGCCCACCAGGGCGTCGTCCAGCACGTCGGACAGGTCGTCGGCCACGACGGCGCCGGACACCGTGACCGGGCCGGTGTTGGTGAGGGTCAGCGTGTAGTGGATCGCCTGCCCGGGCAGCACCTGGGCGCCCGCGTCCGCGCTCTTGGAGAGCGTCCACGCGCCGGTCGACTGGGTGGTCGCGCACCCGCCGGTGCAGCGTCCGCCTGCTCCCACGGGCACCACCGAGTTCACCACGGTCACGCCGTCGGCGCCCGTCTTCACGGTGGCTGTGTAGGTGACGCTCGCGTGCTCGCCGGGGGCGAGGGTCGGGATGGCCCAGGTCAGCGTGGTGCCTGAGAGGTCGAGACCGTCGGCGGTGGCCGAGACCACCGCGTGCGGCAGGACCCCGGACAGGTCGTCCACCGCGAGCGCTCCACGGATCTCCGCCTGGGAGGTGTTGGTGGCGGTCAGCGTGTAGGTGATCACGTCACCGGGCGCCACCGTCGCCCCCGTCGCCGGGTCGGAGGACTTCTCCAGCGTCCAGGACGGGGTGTGCGCGACGGTGGCGCAGGTGTCGGGACAGGTGCCGCCGACGCTGTCCGGGGCGGCCGTGTTGGCCAGCCGGACGCCGTCCGCGCCGGCCTTCACGACCACGCGGTAGGCCAGCGTCGCCGTGGCGCCGGGGGCGACCTCGGGCACCGCCCAGTCCAGGGTGGTGCCGGTCAGCGTCGCGCCGGCGGGCACCGCCGGGAGGTCGGCGTCGTCGAGCACGTCGGACAGGTCGTCGGTGACGCGGGCGCCGGTGAGCGCGAACGGACCGGTGTTGGTGACGGTGAGCGTGTAGTCGAGCGTGGCGCCGGGGGTGACGGTGGCACCCGGTCCGGCGCTACTGGCCTTCGCCAGGGTCCAGGACGGCGTGTACTGCGTCGTAGTACACGTGGCGCAGCTCCCCCCGGTGGAAGCGGCCTCCGCGGTGTTGAGCAGGGTGGCGCCGAGGGCGTCGTCGTGCACCCGCGCGGCGTAGGTGACCGAGGCGGTGCCGCCGACCGGCACGTCCGGCACCGCCCAGGTGAGGGTGGTCCCGGACCGGGTCAGCCCGGACGGGAGGCTGCCGAGATCGGCGTCGTCGACCAGGGCGGAGACGTCGTCGGTGACCGTCGCGCCGGCGACGGCGACCGGGCCGGTGTTGGTCACGGTGAGCGTGTAGTGCACGGTGTCGCCCGGGCTCACCACGGTGGTGGCGTCCGTGGTCTTCGCCAGCGACCACTGCGGGCTGTAGGCGACGGTGGAGCATCCCGTGCCGCAGGTGCCGCCCTCGCCGTGCGGGGTGACGCCGTTGGTGATCACGGCGCCGTCGGCGCGCACCCGCGCGGTGTAGGTCACGGTGCGGGTCTGGCCGGGGGCCAGCGTCGGGACGGCCCAGGTGAGGGTCGTGCCGTCCCGGGTGAGCTCGTCGCTGGTCGCGGTGACGTCCGCGCCGGCGAGCACTCCGGACAGGTCGTCGACCGCGGTGGCGCCGGTCACCGGGACACTCGAGGTGTTGGTGGCGGTCAGCGTGTAGGTGATCGTCCCGCCGGAGGCGACCGTCGCGCCCGAGGCCGGGTCGGACGTCTTCTCCAGCGTCCAGCCGGGCGTGCTCGACGTCGTGGTGCACTCCAGGCAGCGCCCGCCGGGCCCGACCGGGCTCGCGGTGTTGCGCAGGGTGGCGCCGTCGGCGTCGACCGTCACCTTGTAGGCCAGCGTGGCCGTCGCCCCGGGGGCGACGTCGGCGACCGGCCAGGTCAGCGTGGTGCCGGACAGGGTCGCCCCGTCGGGCACGGCCACCAGCGTCGCGTCGTCGAGCACGTCGGACAGGTCGTCGACGGCGCTCGCGCCGTGCAGCGTCGCCGGACCCGTGTTGGTCACGGTGAGCGTGTAGGTGATCGTGTCACCGGGGTGGACGACCGCGCCCGCGTCACTGGCCTTGGCCAGCGTCCAGGCCGGCGTGGTGGCCGTGGTGGTGCAGCTGGTGCAGCTGCCGCCCGCGGAGGCCGGGGACGCGGTGTTGGCGAGCGTCGCGCCGCGGGCGTCGGCGTCGACGGTCACGGTGTAGGTGACGGACGCGGTGTCGCCGGGAGCGACGGTCGGCACCGCCCAGGTGAGGGTGTCGCCGGTACGGGTCAGCCCCGCGGGCAGGGTGCCGAGGGCGGCGTCGTCGACGAGGCCGGAGAGGTCGTCGGTGACGGTCGCGCCGGTGAGCGGAGCCGGACCGGTGTTGGTCACGGTGAGGGTGTAGCCCACCACGTCGCCGGGGTTCACGACGGCGCCGGAGGCGGGGGTCGAGGTCTTCGCCAGCGTCCACTCCGGCGTGGTGTGCGTGGTGCCGCAGGACGCGCCGCAGGTGCCGCCGGACCCGCCCGGCACGACGGTGTTGGCCAGGATCGCGCCGTCCGAGCCGTCGCGGACGGTCGCGGAGTAGGTGACCGCCCGGGTCTCACCCGGCGCGAGGTCGGGGATCGACCAGGTGAGCGTCGTGCCGGTGAGGTCCAGCTGGGCGGAGGTGGCGGTCACGTCGGCCGCGGCAAGGACGGAGGCCAGGTCGTCGGTCGCCGTCGCGCCGGAGATCGTCGCCTGGGACGTGTTGTGGGCGGTCAGCGTCCAGGTGATGGTGTCACCGGGCTCGACCACGCCGCCGGCCGGGTCGGACGTCTTCTCCAGCGTCCAGGCGCCGGTGTAGGCGGTGGTGGCGCAGGCGGCGTCGCAGGTGCCGCCGGTGCTGGCGGGGAACGCGGCGTTGCGCAGGCGGACGCCGGTGGCGCCGGCGCGCACGACCGCGTCGTAGGCGAGGGTCACGCTGTCGCCGGGTGCGACGTCCGGCACCGCCCAGGTGAGGGTGGTGCCCGACAGCGACGCGCCGGCGGGCAGGGCGCCGAGGTCGGCGTCGTCCACCACGTCGGCGAGGTCGTCGACGACCGTGGCGCCGCGCAGCGTGGCGTGCCCCGTGTTGGTGACGGTGAGCGTGTAGCCGATCGTGTCACCGGGTTCGACAGTGGCGCCGTCGCCGGGGGTCGCGGCCTTCGCCAGCGTCCAGGCGTCGGTGTAGGCGGTGGTGGTGCAGCCGAGGACGCAGTGGCCGCCCGGGCCCTGGGGCACGGCCGAGTTCGTCAGCACCGCGCCGCGCGCGTCGGCGTCCACGACCACCGGGTAGCTGACGGAGGCGACGCCGCTGACGGGGATCGTCGGCACGGTCCAGGTCAGGGTGGCGCCGTCCAGCGACAGGCCGGCCGGCAGGCTGCCGAGCGTGGCGTCGTCGAGCACGGCGGACAGGTCGTCGCTCACGCGGGCGCCGGAGACGGGCACCGGACCCTCGTTGGCGACGGTGAGCGTGTAGGTGAGCGTGTCACCGGGTTCGACGGTCGCCCCGGACGCCGGGTCGGAGGTCTTCGTCAGGCTCCACTTCGGCGTCGACTGGGTCGTCGAGCACGCCAGGCAGGTGCCGCCGGGGCCGTTCGCTGTCACCGAGTTGGTCACCGTGACACCGGAGGCCAGCACGCGGGCGGTGTAGGTGACCGACGCGTGCTCTCCGGGCAGCAGGGTCGGGATCGCCCACGTGAGCTGGTCGCCGTCCCGGCTGAGCTGCGGCGAGCTGAACGCGACCTCCGCGTTGGCCAGGACGCCGGACAGGTCGTCGGCGGCGGTCGCGCCGGAGACGACGCCGGGCCCGGTGTTCGTGGCGGTCAGCGTGTAGGTGATGGTGTCGCCCACCGCGACGGTGGCGCCGGAGGCCGGGTCGGAGGTCTTCGCCAGCGTCCAGGCCGGCGTGTACTGGGTGGTCGTGCACGTCGCGCAGGTGCCGCCGGTACTGGCCGGGCGCGCGCTGTTGCGCAGGGTCGCGCCGTCGTCGGTGACCCGTACCTGGTAGGTGAGGGTCGCCGTCTCGTCAGCGGCCACGTCGGGCACCGACCAGGTGAGGGTGCTGCCCGCCAGCGTCGCGCCGTCGGGGACGGCCACGAGCGCGGCGTCGTCCAGCACGTCGGACAGGTCGTCGGTGGCTGTCGCGCCGTGCAGCGTGGCCGGCCCGGTGTTGGTGACCGTGAGTGTGTAGCTGATCGTGTCGCCCGGCAGGACGGTGCCGCCGTCGGCGGCGCTGCTCGCCTTGGCCAGCGTCCAGCTCGGCGTGTACGCCGTCGTGGTGCAGGAGCCCGCGCAGTGTCCACCCGTGCCGGCCGGCGTCGCGGTGTTGCGCAGCGTGGCGCCGAGCGCGCCGGCGGACACGGTCGCCGTGTAGGTGACGTCGGCCGTCGCGCCGGGGGCCAGCGCAGGGACGGCCCAGGTGAGGGTGTCCCCGGAGCGGGTCAGGCCGGCGGGCAGGGTGCCGAGGACGGCGTCGTCCACCACGTCGGAGATGTCGTCGTGGACGGTGGCGCCGGGCAGGGCGACCGGGCCGGTGTTGGTCACCGACAGCGTCCAGCTGATCTCGTCACCGGGGGCGACGACCGTGCCGGAGGCCGGGACGGAGGTCTTCGCCAACTCCCATTCCAGCGTGGAGGAGGTGGTGGCGCAGCCGCCGATGCAGGAGGCGCCCGCGCCGTGCGGCGTCACCGTGTTGCGCAGCACCGCGCCGTCCGCGCCGTCCTTGACGCGCGCGGTGTAGGTCAACGTCCGGTGGTCACCGGGGGCCATCGTCGGGATCGCCCAGGTGAGCGTGTCGCCGGTCCGGCTGAGCTCCGGCGAGGTGAACGCGACGTCTGCGTCCGCCAGCCCGGACAGGTCGTCGGTCGCGGTGGCGCCGGAGACGACCGCGCCGGAGGTGTTGCGCGCCGACAGGGTGTAGGTGATCACGTCGCCCGGCTCCACGACCGAGCCGCTGGCCGGGTCGGAGCTCTTGGCCAGCGTCCACGACGGCGTGTGGTGGACGGTCGTGCACGCGCTGCCGCAGGCCGGCGGAGTGGTCTCGCCGGTCGCCGACACGGTGTTGGTCAGGTCGAGGCCGGCCACGCCCGCCTTCACGGTGGCGGTGTAGACCAGCGTCAGCACGGCGCCGGCACGGACGGTGCCGACCGTCCAGACCAGGTCGGTGCCCGACAGCGCCGCGCTGCCCTGGCTGGCGGCGATGTCGGTGACGTCGGCGTTGCCCAGGACGCCGGCGAGGGCGTCGGTGACCACGACGTCACGGGTGAAGCCCGTGCGCGCGCCGGTCACGGTGACCGTGTAGTGGATGGCCTGGCCGGGGACGACGGTGGCGCCGCTGGCCGGGTCGGAGGACTTGGCGACGGTGAAGCTGCCCTTGGTGCGGGTCAGCGTGTTGGTCACGGTCACCGACACCGGGGCCGCGCCGCCGGGGAGGTCGAAGCTGATCGTCCGGCCGGAGGTGGTACCGGTGGCGTTGGCGGCGCTCAGCTGCGTGGTCCAGGCGTAGGACGGGTCGTCCGGCGCGGGCGGGGTGTCCTCGGTGACCTGGCAGGCGCTGCCCACCGGGATGTCGTCCGGGGCGTTCCAGGTGCTGCCCGCGGTGAGCGAGAAGGTGCCCGGGGCCGCGGCAGGGAAGCGGTCGCCGTTGGCGGCCGTGCAGCGCCACGAGAACTGGTAGAGCGCGGCCGGGTCGATCGCCTCGGTGTCCCCGGTGAGCACCTTCGTCACGCCGAACGAGCCGGTGACGCGGCTGACCGGGTTGGTCACCACGATGCCGGAGCCGGTCGTCGCGACGGTGACCGGGCTGCCCAGGTCGGGCGTGCCCCACAGGTAGGAGTCGTCGGTCTTGGACGGGGCGGGCGGCTCGTCCTCGCCCGTCACGGAGCACCGGGAGCCGACCAGGACCGGCGGGCTCGTCCACTCCGCACCTCCTGCGACCGGGCCCCAGTCACCGGTCACCGGGTCGTCGCCCTCGTGGGTGCAGCGGTAGCGCCCGGAGAAGGTCAGGTCGGACTCGAGCGCCGCGGCGTCCACGCCGTTGCCGAGTTCGACGCCCTTGGCGACGGTGAAGGTCGCCCGCACCCGCTCGACCGTGTTGGTGACGGTCACGGCCGCGGTCTCGCCGGCAGCCACCTCGACCGTGCCCGAGGCCGGGGAGTACGTGGCCGGCTGCCACGCGAAGGACCCGTCGGTGAGCTGGTCGGGCGAAAGGGTGTCCTCGACGACGGCGCAGCTCGCCGAGGCAGGGATCACCTGGTCGGACGGCCGGGCGACGACGAGGCTGCCGCCCGAGGCGGGCAGCTGCCAGCTGCCGGACGCCGCGACGGTGCCACGGTAGGTGCACGCCCAGGAGCCGCGGACGGTGAGGTCGGTGGCGAACGCCCCGGCCGGGCCGTCGTAGGCCTTCGTGATCTCGAGCCCGGACCAGCGGCGGGTCGCGGTGTTGGTGACGACGAGCTGCGCCGGCTCCGCGGCCGAGGCCACCTCGACGGTGCCGCCGAGGTCGGGCTCGGCCCACGTGTAGGACGTGTCCAGCAGGGAGCTGTCGGACGGGGCATCCTCCGTGGCCGTGCACTCTGCGGTGAACGGGATCAGGGTGTCGCCGGTGAGCGTGGCGGGGCCGTCCCCGGTGACCGACCAGGTGCCGGTGTAGCGCTCCTGGCCGTAGGTGCACGCGTAGGCGCCGGTGAACGTGGTACCCGGGCGCACGGCGTCCGCGGTGCCGCTGCCGTAGGCCTTGCTGACGGCGACCTGGCCGTAGACGCGGCGGATGCTGTTGGTGACGACGGCCTGCGGCGCGTCGTTGCCGGCTGTCACGACGGTGGTCGGGGTGCCGTTGCCGAACGCCACGGTCTGGAGGTCCCAGGCGTAGGACGCGTCGCGCAGCTGGCTGGGGCTCGGGAAGGAGCCCTCGCTGACCGTGCAGGTCCAGCCGTACGGGACGCCGTCGATGGCGGTGGCCGACTCACCCGGTCGGACGGCGACCGTGGCCTCGAGGCGTCCGCTCTCGTCCGGGTCGTGCAGGTAGCAGCGCGCGGTGACGCTGAACCCGGCGAAGCTGCCGGACGGCGCGTAGCCGCCGGTCTCGCCGGCCAGCTCCTTGGCGACCGTGACCCGGCCGGTGTCACGACGCAGCGTGTTGGTGACGGTGAGCCGGTTCGGCTCGCCGGCCTCGACGGTGACGCCGTGGAAGGACGGCGTGGCGTCCCAGCGGTACGACGGGTCGTCGCTCGGCGCACCGAAGGACGTGTCCTCGGTCACCGAGCACTCGGAGCCGACGAGCACGTGCCCGGCGTCCCCGGTGAGCGTGGCGACGGTACCCGCTGCGCTGCCGGTGGACGACCACGTGCCGCTCACCGGGTCCTCGCCGCGGTAGCGGCAGGACCACTCGCCGCTGAACCGCTGCCCGGGGTCGGCCACGCCGGCGAAGCCGCCGTCGTCGATGATCTTGGCCACCTCGATGCCGGCGTAGACACGGCTCACCGGGTTCGAGATCGCGATGTCGGCCGTGCCCGGGTCGGTGAGCTTGACCGCGTCCCCGATGGTCGGCTCGCCCCAGGCGTAGGAGCCGTCGAGCAGGCCTCCGTGGGTGGCGCCCTCGCTCGCCGAGCAGGTGGAGCCGACCGGGATCCCGTCGAAGGTCACGCTGTCGCCGCCGGCGACGTCCCGCGTCCCCTGCACGCCGGTGTCACAGGTCAGGGTGACGGGGAACACCGCGCCGCCGGTGTAGCCGGCGGTCTCGCCGGTGACGGTCTTGGTGACCCGGACGCTGCCGGTCTTCGCACTGATCCGGTCGACCGCGCGGACGCTGACCGGCTGGGCGTCGTCCGTGGTGGTGAAGGTGATGCTCCGCCCGTCCTGGCCGGTGTGCGAGGCGTCGCCGGACACGGCCAGGTCGACGCCGTCCCAGCGGTAGGGGTCGATGGTCGCGGGGTCGTCGAGCTCGGTCACCGTGCAGGTGGACCCGCCGGGGACGGTCTCTGCGGGAGCCTTCGCGTCGCCGGCGTTCACGGTGAGGGTGCCGGAGATCTCGTCGCCGCTCAGCGGCGTGCAGTGGTAGCTGAAGCGGAAGTCGGCGCCGGCCGGGAACGCTGTGCCCGCCGTCCCTCCGTCCACGCTCTTGGCCACGTTGAACGAGCCCTCGGCCCGGTTCAGCGTGTTCACGACGGTCGCCTCCGCACCGTCGGTGCCGACAGCGGTCGCGTCCGGGGTCTGCGTCGACCAGGTGTAGGAGCGGTCGCCGTCCACGGGCGCGCCGGGGGTGTCCTCCGTCACGGTGCACACCGAGCCCACGAGCACGTCGACGGTCCTGGCCGTGCCCTGGCCGGTGATGCTCCACGAGCCCGCCTCCACGGTCTCGCCGTTGTTGTAGTCGCAGCGGTAGCCGCCGGAGAACGACGCGCCGGCGGTGCCCACGCCGGTGTGGTTGACGATGTCCTTGCGGATCGTGAACGGCGCGGTGACGCGGCGGATGTCGTTGGTGACCGTGACGTGCTTGGGCGCCTCGGTGTCGGGCACCTTCGCCGTGACCGCGTCGGGGGCAGACTTCCACGCGTAGGACGCGTTGGGCAGTCCCTCGTTCCCGGTCGGGGCGTCGGTCTCTGCGACCGTGCAGGAGGCCCCGGTCGGCAGGTACGGGGTGATCGCGGTGACCGCGGACGGCCAGCTCAGGGTGAACGTCTCCGCATAGTCGGACGCCGCGCCCTGCGCGGGGGCGTTGCAGGAGACGCTGACGTCGAATGTCGTGCCGTTGGCCACCTGCGTGCCGAAGCTGTCGATCGCCTTGGTCACCTGGAGGCGGCCGTAGCCGATGCTCGTGGGATTGGTGACGGTGACGGTGCCGCTGCCGCCGCGCGGGACGGTGATCGTCCCGCTGGTGAGCCCGGCGTAGGTGGGGTCGCCCCACACGTAGCCGGCCCGCAGCAGGCTGTCGGACGGCGCCTGCTCGGCGACGGTGCAGGCCACGCCCGCAGGGACGCTCACCGGCTGCGAGCCACCGGCGGCGACCTGGACGGTGCCGCTGTACGGCGCACCGCAGTCGTACGCGATCCGGAAGTCGGCCCCGGAGCCCGTGTAGCCGGCGCCCGTGACCTCCTTGGCGAGGTTCAGGGTGACCAGGTCACGGCGGAAGTGGTTCGTGACGGTCAGCCTGCTGGTCGCGTTGTTCGCGATCGTCACGGTGCCGCCGGTGGTGTAGCCGTCCCAGGCGTAGGACGCGTCGAGGAAGTCGCCGGCCTTCGCCGACTGGTCCTCCGACGTCACCGAGCAGGTGCTGGACGCCGGGATGCCCGGGATGGTCACCGGCGTGCCGGTCGACACGTCCACCGTGCCGGAGGCGACCGTACTGCCGCCGAGCTGGCAGGAGTAGGTCAGCGGGAAGGTGCGGGTCGAGCCGCCGGAGTACCCGCCGCCGGGCACGCCGGAGCGGGGCGCGACGGCCTTGGAGAGCTGGAGCGACCCCACCTGGCGCGCGTTCGGGTTGGTGATGTTGACCGTCGTGGTCGCGTCCATGGCGATCGTGACCGCTGCCGGGTTGGCCGGCGACCCCCACTCCCAGGAGGGGTTGGTGAGGTCGGTGGACGTCCCGGTGGGCGGGCTGGTCTCGACGACGGTGCAGGTGCTGTTGGCCGGGATGTAGTCGACAACGACCGGAGCCCCGGCGGTGCCATTGGTGGCCCCGGGGTGCAGGGTCACCGTGCCCGAACGCACCGTCGCGGTGCCGTTGGTGCAGGTGTAGGACGCGGAGAAGGCCTTCGCGGTGCCGCCGGTGTAGCCGCCGCCGGTCACCGTCTTGGTGATCGCGAGCGTGCCGTAGGCGTACTTGTTGCGCACGGTGCACGTGGCGCTCTGGCCGGCGGCGAGCGTGAGGCTCGTGCCGCTCAGCGTGCCACCGGTGCAGGTCCAGGCGCCGTCCTGCACGTAGCCCGCGGTGGTCGCGGGGTTGGCCGCCACCTCGGCGAGGCTGTAGCTGCCGGCGATCACGGTGCGCGAGGTCACCGCAGCGCTCCCGCTCGCGCCGGAGATGCTGGAGGTGCCGGTCGCGGACAGCGTCCAGTCGGCCGGGGTGGCGAGCGTGCCGCTCTGGCCGGTGGTGGTGACCTGCTTGACCAGCGTCAGCGTGGCGTGCGGGGTGTACGTGTTGGTGTAGGTGCACGTGATCGGCGCCGCCGCCGCGGACGACGTGGAGTAGTCGCCGGAGAGCCGGATGCCGGCTCCGCTCACCGTGAGGCCGTCGATCACCGAGCTGCCCGACCCGTCCACACAGGTCAGGGACGTGAACGCCCAGTCGGTGGCGGTCGGCGCGACCTCGGCGATGTTGATCGTCTGGCCGGTGACCAGGTTCGCCTGGCGGGTGGCCCGCCCCGCGGTCCCGGTGCCGGTCGGGGTGAGGGTGAAGGCGCTGCCCCACGGCGAACCGGTCAGGTCGCTGCTGGCGGTGTAGCTGAACGCCGGGTAGGCGGCCGGCGCGCCGTACGGCGCGAGCGCCTGCTTGGCGATGGTGAGCGTGCGGACCTGCTGCACCTGGGCGTACAGGCAGCCGGAGGTGGTCGCGTTCTCCGGCGTGGTGAAGGTGGTCGTGACCGAGCTCAGCGAGGGCACGGTGGCGTTGCAGGTGCTGCCCGACTGCGGGGCCGTGAAGCCCCGGATGAGCAGGGTGTAGGTGAGCCCGTCGTAGGTGAAGGTCTGGTCGCTGATCTGGTTGAGGAACGTCGTGGTGTCGGGCACATCGGTGCCCGAGGTCTCGTTCATCTCATAGCTGTAGGACAGCGCCATTCCCATGAACTGGAGGTTCAGGTTGCCCCGGAAATAGGAGTTGCCCGAGTTCAGGTAGATGCCGGTGTTCTTGTGGGCCATGCGGCCGAGGTTGAAGATCGTGCCCGGCGAGATCGCCGATACCGATGCAGGCGCGAACCCGAGGGCGCTCTGGGCATCCAGGCTGAGCTTTTGGTAATCGGCACTGAAGCGGGAGTTGTTGGGGCAGGTGCCGTTGGAGTTGTTGGTGCCGTGCGCGGCCCACACCATGCTGCCCGACGACACGTAGGCCGTGTTGCCGGTGGTCGCGCTCGAGATCGCCGTGCCCCCGGTGTTCGCGAGGTTGCCGGTCGTCGCGGTGCCGGTCTCACTGCCCAGCCGCAAACAGTCGCTGGCTTGGTAGTTCGCTGTGCCGCCGCTCGCCGATGCTGCGGTCGACCCGTAGTGCAGCGCCATCTGGGCCTGCACGTTCTGGGCAGCTGAAACGGTGATCGTCGTCGCGGCAGCGGCCCTGGTCGGGAACACGACCAGGCCGACACAGGCCAAGGCCAAGGCCAGGACCCACGACACCCCTCGGTTTTTCAGCATGCTCATCCTTTCCCCTAAAAAGAGATGACCATGTCGATGCAAAGCTATACCAAACCTCTGCGCAATTCCAACTCTTTCACCTAATCAACCTGTACAACATGTGATTTGTCACCCGTTCTGGGGACAAATCAACGGCATTGTCCCCTCTTTGGGGGACGGCATTTCTGGGCCATTTGTCACCATTTCGGGTGACCGGCCCCACCGCTGTTTCCACGCGCGGGCACAGCCGGCCGGGCGTGGCCCGGCGGAGCCGTGGGGTGAGAGGCCCTGCGTGTGTCGTCCGCGTCTGGCGGGGCAGGGACGCGGGAAGCGTAGCGTCCGGCCGATGGCGACGGTGACCACGACACGCTGCCCGGACGGCAGAAGCGGGGGGCCCGCCGCCACGGGTCCCCCTGTGCTGTCCCTGCTAGTCGCTGACCCCCGGCACCTTGATGAACTTGGTGTTGCCGGTGATCGAGGCCACGGCAGCGGCGAAGATCGAGGACAGGTCGCCCGCGGACGCCGCGCAGAAGTAGTTGTCGCCGTCGGAGTTCTCCAGCGCGGTGTTTCCGCTGATGGTGCAGTTCACCGCGTCGCTGTTGGCACCACTGGCCTTGGGCGAGGCCACCTTGGCCAGCACGTCGCGGACGTTGCCCTGGGTGCCGCACGTCGCCGTGTTCACGTCACCGACACCGATCGTGATGATCTTGATGCCCTGCGCCTTGGCCAGCGTGGCGATGTCGAGCAGGTTCTTGCACGACTGCGCGAGGCCGTTGCCGACGTCCGAGCCGCCGGTGTAGCCGATGTCGTGGCTGTCGCCGAGGGAGATCGCGCTGGAGGCGCTGTTGAACAGCTCGGACGGGGCACCGTCGGTCTCGAAGATGATGACCTTCTTCGGGGTGCCGTACATCGAGCGGTCCGGCAGGCCGGCACCGGAGCTCGGCGTGTTCAGGATGTACCGCGTGGCGCCCTTCAGCGCCGCGGCCAGGTGCGTGCCCTCGTTGGTGGAGACCTTGTAGCCGCTGCTCGCCGCGGGGTAGTCCACCTTGCTGTCGGAGTAGTCGAGGCAGTTGATCGCCTTGTAGATGTCCGAGGCGGTGTTCACCGCGAGGTTGTTCGTGGTCGGCGAGCCGGTCGTGTAGTTGTACGAGTAGCCGACCGGAACCCAGCTGCCGTTGAAGGTCCACAGCTTGTTGGTCTGGGGGACCTTGCTCTTGGTCGTGGCGATGGTCGTCGGGTTCTCGGCGAAGGCGTTCGGGTACGAGCTGCCGCTCGCGTTCGTGGGTTCCGCCGAGAGACACGCGCTCGTCGGCACGCTCTTGGCGATGGTGCCGAACGCCACCACCTGCTGGTCGCGGTTCATCGTGAGCAGCATGTCCTTCAGGGACTGCTTCATGTTGGCGAAGGCACTGGTGCCGTTGTTCATCGATGGCGTTCGGTCCGCCATCACCACGATGTCCAGCGGGTTGGGCGCGAGCGCGCCGCACATGCCCTTGCAGGACGCCGAGCTGACGGCACCGGTGGTCCCGGTCGGGATGCCGATGGCCGGCGCAAAGACGAAGTTGACGACCTTCTGGTAGGACACCTTGATGGTGTTGCACGCCGCACCGGAGCCGCCGCAGGGCAGCAGGCAGATCTGGCCGTTGCACGCCGTGGCGGCCTGTCCCTTGACCCACGCCGTGCCCGGGTTGCAGATGCCGGGCACCTGGTTCTCGTCGGGAGAGTTCGTGGTGCCGGTCTTGACCGCGACCGCGCAGTAGAGCTTGACGTCGAGCTTGGTCTTGTCGAGCTTGAGGTCGGGCGCGCTGTTGACCAGGAACTCCTTGGCGTCGGAGACGGCGGTCGTCGCGTCGGGGAGGGCGTAGCTGCCCGCCTGGGCGGCCGCGTCGACGGCGGCGCGCAGCGCCTGCCGCTCGTAGGCCAGCTTGGCGATGTCCATGCCGAGCGCCGCGCCGGCCATCAGGATCAGCATCACCAGGGCGAGGACCAGGGCCGTGGCCCCCCGCTCCCGCTCGCGGATGATCCGCCGCCGGGCCTCGCTCATTCGATTCTCATCTCGCTCGTCTTGGTGATCACCGACGTGTTCGGCAACCCGAGGAGCGCCGGGGTGAGCCAGTTGTGCGTGTAGGAGATCTTCACGATCACCGTGCCGCCGGACTCGCGCTCGGCGTCGTAGTTGCTGGAGCACGCGGTGCCCGGGCTGCCGGGCTTGCGGCAGGTCACGGTGACGACGACGTTGCTGACGGTCGGCAGGAACTTGGTCTCCGAGGTCACCACGGTCTCGATCTCGGACTTCGTGCCGAAGAAGCTGCCCGTGCGGGCAGCGTCGCGGGACGCGTTGGCGAACACCGCCTGGTTGCTGATCATGAGCCCGAAGTCGACGACCCCGAACACGAGCATGATCAAGATGGGTACGACCAACGCGAACTCAAGTGCAGCCGCACCACGCTGCAACTTGCGCGAACCCCGCAAGGTAGACACGCGCACTCCAAATTCTGCCGTATTTCGTTACTCCGGACCCCTCCAGAATTAATGCGAGTCTAGGCCCGCACCCGAACACTGTCAATGCGCTGGCGAACGGGCCAGATTAGCCCACCAGAGCCTCCCGGAGGCCCAACCTCGCCCGGCGTGTCGCGAGAGGAGCCGAACAAAAGACCTAGTCAGCGGCACTTGCGGCGAGAGGCGGTCGCGCGGTGCCGCCGGGAGGGTCACCCCTCCGGGCTACGTCAACAATTCCTAGGCGAAGCGTGATTCTTGGGCCACCCAAAACGGCGGTGTCACCCGTCCGGGCGACATTGGACCAATAATCGTGTCACCCGTTCGGGTAACACGACGCGACGCATTTGTCACCCGGTCGGGGGACAAAGTGCGACGATTAGCCCTCCGCGTCGGGACGCGGCAGCCCGATCTTGTCGAGAATGCGCCGGCGTCCGCTGGTGTAGCGCAGCTCCAGGTCTCCGAAGGGCACCGATCCCCCGTCGTGCACGAGGCCGCGCGCGGTGGTTTCGCCCAGCTTCACGTCCACCCGGACGGCCGGCTCCTGTGCAGAGGCCCCCCGGGCACCGCGAGCCGAGCCACGCAGGCCGGTGAGGTCGATCGCCGCGGTCGGGGCCACCAGCTTCATCCGACGTCCCTTCAGCACGATCTCGGCCACGTCGCGGCCGTCCCTGCGGAAGGTCAGCAGTCCGCTCATCACCGGCGTCGTCAGCATCCGTGCCAGCAACAGCACCAGCACGACGCCGGCGAGGAGGCCGGCGATGCCGCCCGCCACCGGAACCAGGGTGGGCGGGAGTTCGATGGGCGCTGCGGGCACCGGCGCGGTGCCGCTGAGTTCTGGCGCGAAGGTCATGCCCAGGTCGCCTTCCATGACCGGGAGCCACGGGGAGCCGATCTTCGCCGACAACCCGACGGCGGCGTCGCCCCCGCCCGTCCCGGTCACCCGCGCCGTGGCGTTCAGGGTGGTGCTGCCGCCCGGCGCGAGCTCGACCGAGTCCGGCAGGCCCGACAGTTCCACCTGGAGGCCGGGCGTCGGCCGGGGCGCGAACTCGGACAGGGTCACCGGCACGTGCGGGTACACGGAGCTGATGGTCAGCTGCACGTCCACCGGCGTGCCCTTCGCCAGCGCGGTGCCCAGGTCTCCGGCCCAGGAGACGGTGAGGGGCTGGGAGACCTCGTGGTTGAGGATCTCCGCCGCGCGCAGCAGGACGAGGTCCTCCCCGACGTGGGAGAACCGCTCGCCCACCTGCGAGGCCGACACCTCCCGGGCGTCCGGGAAGACCTTCTTGAGCAGCCCGGCATCCGTGCTGGCCTGCAGCGAGACGGCGTAGGCGGCCACCTGGTGCTCAGCGGACAGGCCGGCGGCCCGTGTCCGCAGCGACTTCCACGCCGGCGACTTCACCGACTCGTAGTCCGAACCCGGCGCATCGAGGACACCGTCGGTGATCAGGATCAGCGCGGCCAGCCGCCGGGTGTCGGCGCGCTCGAGCTCGGTGAGCCCCGACGCGATCGCGGTACCGAGGTCGGTGTGCTTCCCCGTGGCGGTGGCCGGCAGGCCGGCCAGCACCGCGGACCGGTTCGCGCCGACGAGGCCGCGGAAGCGGCTCTTCGCCTTCGTGTCGAAGGTGAGCAGGGAGACGCGGTCGTCGGAGTCGAGGCTGTCGACGAGCTTGCCGAGCTCGCGCCGCACGCTGTCGTACCGTCCGCCGGCGTTCATCGATCCCGAGGTGTCGACCATCACCACGTAGTCGGCGGCCTCGGACGTCACGTCGAGCCCGAGCGCAGCGATGACGTCCTCGACGCCCGTCGCGGGGGCTGCGGAGGCCGGCAGGGACGCCAGCAGGGCCGCCCCGGCCATGCCCACGACAGCGGCGACCATCCTCGACCAGTTGTGCATCCTGCCCCTCTTATGTCCTCTTCCGGGTGACCGGGACTGGGAAAACATATGCATAGATGTCCTCTTTCGGGGGACCCGAACAGACGTTGTTGCACTACTTTAATACGAACTTGAGACTTCTTCGACCAAACCTTTTGACAAGCCCACCGGGCCGGTGTAATCATTCTTCTCGAAGTGACCCAGGGGGGGATGGTTTTCCGGGGTCACAGGCGGAAACCTATCCCACACACCTGAAAGGGGTCTCTCATGAAGAACCTGCCCGCAAAGATCGTCGGCTCCATCGTCGCCAAGAAGGAGCGGGGCGCCACCGCCGTTGAGTACGGCATCATGGTCGCGCTCATCGCCGCCGTCATCATCACCATCGTGGCTACGCTCGGCACCAACCTGACCAACATGTTCAGCGGCGTGGCCAGCGCCATCTGATCGACCACCAGCCTGTAGCGAGGCGCCCCGGGCCGCGCCCGGGGCGCCTCGCTCATGTGGGGGCCGGCGGCAACACCTGACGGAACCATTCCGTGCCGCCGGCTCCTGCAGCAAAATCATTGACAACTAAATACAGTCACCCGCAGGGAGGACAAATGTCACCCGGGTGGAGGACAAATGTCACCCGGGGTTCGATGTCCCCCTCACGGAGGACAACAAACGAGTTACACAGTTGTTCTTTTGTCACCCGTTCGGATGACAAAATGCTCTGCCCCACCCCGGGTAGCCTGCCAAGGACCCGGGCTCAAGGAACCAATACTCGCCGAACCTGCTGGCGGCAGGAGGGCGAGCGCCACCCGGCAGCACCGCTGCTGAACATTGCCATCCACTCGAGTCCTAGGCGGTCCCAATGCAACGCCGAATCATCGCCGCGGTCGCCGCGGTCCTCCTCGCCGGCATCGGCGCGGTCCTGCTGTACAGCTACGTCAACACCGCGGAGGCCCGCGCCATGTCGAACATGGCGCCGACGAGCGTCCTGGTCGTCACCAAGGTCATCCCCGCCGGCACCAGCGGCAGCGGTATCGCCCCGTACGTCGAGCTGAAGAAGCTGCCCCAGGTGGCCGTGGTCCCGGGCGCGCTGACCGACATCTCCTCGATCACCACCCTCGTCGCCGCCTCGGACATCCAGCCCGGCGAGCAGGTCCTTCCCCAGCGCTTCGTCGCCGCGGACACCACCGCCAACGGCGACGTCCAGGTGCCCACCAACATGCAACTGGTCAGCATCCCGCTGGACGCCCCGCGCTCGGTCGGCGCGACCGTGCTGCCCGGGGACAAGATCGCCGTGTTCGTCTCCGGCGACGACACCTCCGGCAAGCCGGTCACCGGCCTCGCCCTCCGCGACGTCCTCGTGGTGAAGGTGCAGGGAGCGACCGCCGGTGACGACGGCGCCGTGCCGTCGGGCAACCAGATCGTCACCGTCGCCCTCCCGCCCGAGGACGCCACCCGCGTGGTCTTCGCCGCAGAGCACGAGCACGTCTGGCTGGCCCTGGAACCCAAGGACGGCGGACAGGGCACCATGATCGTGACCGGGAAGACCGTGCTGAAGTGAGCCCCGTCCTCGTCATCAGCCGCAACCCCCAGGTGGTGGGCCTGGTGCAACAGGCATGGGGTCCTGACGGCTACGCGATCGCACCCGAGCAGTTCCCGGACAACGTCCAGGTCCTGCTGGCGCACCTGCAGGGTGCGCCCCTCCCCGCCGTCGCGGTGCTCGACCCGGCCGACCAGGTCGTGGCAGCACTCGCGCTCGCGGTGGATCTCGACCGGAACTTCAGCATCGCCTCTGTGCTGGTCAGCGACCAGCCCACGGAGGTGAGCCTCGACGCCATGCGGGCCGGCGTGCGCGACATCGTCGCGCCGACCAGCCCTGTCGAGGAGATGAAGACCGCCTTGGAGCGGGCCGCCACCCACTCCGGGCCGCGTGTGGCGCAGCAACCGGCTACAGGTGTGCCGAGTGCCGCTGCCCAGCGGGGGAAGGTGGTCACGGTGGCTTCGCCCAAAGGTGGCGTGGGCAAGACCACCGTGTCCACCAACCTCGCTGTGGGCCTCGCGCAACGCCTGCCGCAGTCGACCGTGCTCGTCGACCTCGACGTGCACTTCGGCGACGTGGCCAGCGGGCTCAACATCACCGCGGAGTTCACCCTCCCCGACATGGCGCACGGGCCGGCGGCCCAGGACGCGCTCGCGCTGAAGACCTACCTGTACCTGCACCAGACCGGCCTGTACGTCGTGCCCGGCTCGGAGTCGCCCGCCGCGGCGGACACCGTGACGAGCAGGGACATCACGAACCTGCTCGACACCCTGGCCACGCAGTTCAAGTACGTGGTCGTCGACACGGCCCCCGGCCTCAGCGAGCACACGCTCGCCGTGCTCGACCAGACCGACATCCTCGTGCTGGTCACCAGCCTCGACGTCCCCGGTGTCCGCGGGCTCCGCAAGGAACTCGACACGCTGCGCGACATCGGGCTGCTGCTGGAATCGCGGTCGGTGGTCCTGAACTTCATGCACCCCAGCCGTGGCATCTCCGTGGCGGACGTCGAGGCGTCCATCGCCCGCAAGGTCGACTTCCAGATCCCGCAGTCCAACTCGGTGCCCATCTCGGTGAACCAAGGCATCCCGCTGCTCCAGAGTGGCAGCAGGGATCCCGTCGCCAAGCAGCTGCGTGCCCTGGTGGACTCCATCGACAACCACGAGAAGGCCGGCAACAAGGGTCGCCGGTTCCTCGACTTCGGTCACCGGAAGGAGGCGCAGCAGTGAACCTCGCAGAACGCGTCCTCGCCGCCCAGAAGGGCGAGCGCGGCATCCCGCGGGACCCCGGCGCCCCGCGGACGGTCTCCACGCCCGCCCGGGCGTTCGAGACCGGCGGCGCCCCCGTCCCCGCCGCCCCGGCGCAGGACAACGCGCCGCCCGCACCGTGGCTCCCCGTCCCGGAGTCGGCGGCCGCTCCCGCCACCGCGACGCCGGCGGTCACCTGGTCGCCCACGCCCGCCAACGGCACGGACGAGCACCGCCTCGCCGCCCGCGCGCCGAGCCAGCCGATCGTCGTGGAGACCCACGACGCGCTGGCGCGGATCAAGGAGGACGCGGTCGAGCAGCTGTTCGAGCGCATGGGCAACCGCCTCAACGACCCCAACCTGGACGAGTCGGCCCTGCAGAGCCTCGTGCAGCAGGAACTCAACGGCATCATCGAGGGCGGCAAGCTTCCGCTGACCGCCCGCGAGCGGCAGCGGCTGATCCGCGAGGTGCACGACGACGTCCTCGGCCTGGGTCCGCTCCAGCCGCTGATCGACGACAAGGGCGTCACCGAGGTCATGGTCAACGGCCCGTACAAGGTCTACATCGAACGCGCCGGACGGCTGACGCTCAGCCAGGTGCGCTTCAAGGACGAGCCGCACCTGCGGCGGGTCATCGAGCGGATCGTCACCAAGGTCGGCCGCCGCATCGACGAGTCCTCGCCCCTGGTGGACGCCCGCCTGGAGGACGGCTCGCGCGTCAACGCGATCATCCCGCCCCTGGCGGTGAGCGGCTCGACGCTGACCATCCGGAAGTTCTCCAAGGACGCGCTGACCGTCCCGGACCTGATCGAGAAGCACTCGCTCACGCCCGAGATCGCCGAACTGCTCAACGCCTGCGTCGTCGCCCGGCTGAACATCATCGTCTCCGGCGGTACCGGCACCGGCAAGACGACCCTGCTGAACGTGCTGTCCAGCTTCATCCCCAACGACGAGCGCATCGTCTCGATCGAGGACGCCGTCGAGCTCCAGCTCCAGCAGGACCACGTGGTGCGGCTGGAGTCCCGTCCGCCCAACGTGGAGGGCAAGGGCGAGGTCACGATCCGCGACCTGGTCAAGAACTCGCTGCGTATGCGCCCCGACCGCATCATCGTCGGCGAGTGTCGTGGCGGCGAGGCCCTGGACATGCTCCAGGCCATGAACACCGGCCACGACGGCTCGCTGTCGACGATCCACGCCAACAGCGCCCGCGACGCGCTCGCGCGCCTGGAGACGCTGGTGCTGATGGCCGGCATGGACCTGCCCCTGCGGGCCATCCGCGAGCAGGTGACCAGCGCCATCGACGTGATCGTGCAGCTCACCCGCCTGCGTGACGGCACCCGCCGCGTCACCTCCGTCACAGAGGTGCACGGCATGGAGGGCCAGACCATCACCATGCAGGACGTATTCGAGTTCGACTACTCCGCCGGCGTCGCGCCGGACGGCCGTTTCCTCGGGACCATCCGGCCCACCGGCGTCCGCCCGGGCTTCACGCAGAAGTTCGACGACCTCGGCATTCGGCTCTCTCCCGGGGTGTTCGGCAACGGCCAGCTCTGGAGCGGGGGGCACCGCTGATGGAGTTCCTCGCCTCCCAGACCGCGCTGACCCTCGGCTGGGCGCTGCTCGCCATCTCCGGCCTGACCACGGTCGTGCTGGTGACGCTGCCGAGCAACCGCCTGCCGATGTCGCGACGGCGTCCCGGCAGCGCCCAACAGGGCTCCGGCATCCAGCGGATGGCGGACGCGGCCACCGGCACGGTGGAGAAGTTCATGCGCGGCCGCAGCGGCTCGCTGGACGCGATCCTCGACGAGGCCGGCGTGACCACGCCGGCCAAGGACCTGATCGTGATCGTCGGGGCCGCGGCCCTGGCCTGCTTCGCCCTGGGCCTCGTGCTCGGCCAGGCCGTGATCGGCGTGCTGCTGGCACTGATGTGCCCGATGGTCGGGCGGATGATGCTGTCGGTGCTCGCCGACCGCCGGCGCCGCGCCTTCGCCGGCCAGCTGGACGAGATCCTGCAGATGATGGCCGGCAGCCTCCGCGCCGGCTACAGCCTCCCGCAGGCCGTGGCGACGATTTCCCAGGAGGCCGGGCAGCCGGTGGCCCAGGAGTTCGCGCGGGTTACCAACGAGACCCGCGTGGGCCGGTCGATGATCGAGTCGCTGGACGACGTCGCGACCCGGATGCGCAACGAGGACTTCTACTGGATCACCCAGGCCATCGGCATCAACCGTGAGGTCGGCGGCAACCTCGCCGACGTCCTCGACTCGGTCAGCGAGACGATCCGGCAGCGGGTCCAGATGAAGCGCCAGGTGGCCTCGCTCGCCGCGGACGGCAAGCTGTCGGCGATCATCCTGATGCTGCTGCCGTTCGTGGTGGCCCTGTTCCTGTTCTTCCTGAACCCCAACTACATCATGAAGCTGTTCGCAGAACCGCTCGGCTGGATGATGATCGGGGCGGGCTTCGTCATGCTGGCCATCGGCGGCTTCTGGCTGACCAAGATCATCAACCTGAAGTACTGAGGGGAGTCACGTCATGCAACCGGTCGCCTACGCCGCCATCGCCGCGTTCACCCTCGGGCTGGGGATCCTGCTGTGGTTCGCCTTCGGCGGGGCCACCGCCGTCCGCCGGCAGACCCTGACCAACCTCAGGCGCAACCTCGACAAGCCGAAGGAGGTCGTGGCGGTCACCGCGAACGGGCAGCGCAAGCGTCCCGGCCTCGCGGACGCGATGCGCCGCGTCGTCCCGGTGCCCCTGGTTCGGTCCATCACCAAGCTGTGGGCGGGCGCGGGGCGCCCGGAGAACAACACCCCCGACCGCATCCTGTCGACGATGGCCCTGCTCGGTCTGGCCGGCAGCGTCCTCGGCGTCATGGTCTCCCGCCTGGTCCAGCCCCCGCTGGGGATCGTCGTCGGCATCGGCGTCGCGCTCCTCGGCTTCTTCTTCCCGATGGTGCGCCTCCAGAGCGTCGGCGAGGACCGCAAGAAGGCGATCACCCGGCAGCTCCCCGACACCCTCGACCAGATGAGCATCGCGGTCAACGCCGGCCTCGGCTTCGACGCGGCCATGATCCGGGTGGCCAGGAACGGGCGCGGCGAACTGGCCAACGAGCTGGTCCGCACACTGCAGGACATCCAGGTCGGGCAGACCCGGCGGGCGGCCTACGAGGACCTCGCCGAGCGCACCGGGGTGGAGACGCTGCGGCGCTTCGTCCGCTCGATCATCCAGGCGGAGGCCTACGGCATCGCGCTGTCCGACGTGCTCCAGACCCAGGCGGACGAACTCCGCCTGGAACGGCGCCAGTACGCCGAACGCAAGGCCATGGAGATCCCGGTCAAGGTGGTCTTCCCGCTGATCCTGTTCATCATGCCGGCCATGTTCATCGTCGTGATGGGGCCCGGCGTGCTGGGCATCATCCACGCCTTCTCCGGGCTGGGCTGAGCGGGTGCTCGTCCTCGCCGCGGCGGTGGTCGCCGGCCTGGCCGCGTGGGCGCTGACGCCGTTCATGCGCCGGTGCGCGACCGGCGACGCCCCGATCCTGCACGCCTGGTGGCACGTCGTGGTCGCGACCGGGCTCGGCGCCCTTGCCGGCCTGGCTCCCAGCCCGGCGGAGACGGCGGCGTTCGTCGTGCTCGCGGTGGCGTCCGGCCTGCTCACGGTGATCGACCTCGCCGAGGAGCGGCTACCCGACCGCATCGTGCTGCCGCTGATCGGGCTCACGGCCGTGATGCTCACCCTGGCCGCCTGGTCGACCGGGGCGTGGGGGTCGCTGGCCCGCGCCGGGATGGCCGCGCTCGCCCTGTTCGCGCTCTACTTCGTGATGATGGTGTTCTCCCCCGACCTCGGCTTCGGCGATGTGAAGTTCGCGGCCGTCGTGGGCGGGTTCGGCGGCTGGTTCGGCTGGGGTGCCGTGCTGCTCGGCTTCGGCGCGGCGTGGGCCACCTTCGCCGTGGCGGGCATGGTGCTGCTGGCCGCGCGCAAGCGCGACTGGAAGGGCTCCCTGGCGTTCGGCCCGTTCATGGTCCTCGGCGCGGTGCTCGGGGTGTTCTGGGCCGCGTCCCTGCTCACCTGGTAGGCGGGCGGTCAGGCGTCGGGGGCGATGACCTGGTCCAGCGGCAGGCTGCGCGGCGGTGCCTGGTCGCCGCTGCGGCGGCGCGTCACGAGCACGTCGCAGTGGGCGTGCTCGACGACCTGGTCGCTGACCGAGCCCAGCAGCAGGCCGGAGAAGCCGCCCAGCCCGCGGGTGCCCACGACCACGACCTGCGCGCCCTCCGAGGCACGGATGAGCTCCCGTCCGGCGGCGCCGTGCGGTGCTGAGTAGGTGACCGGCACGTCGGGGTACTCGGCCACGACCGGGGCGGTCTGTGCCTTGAGCTGCTCGAGGACGGCCTCGGCGAAGTCGTCCACCGGCGGGACGTAGCCCGGCGCCCAGGTCTTCGGACGGGGCGCGTTGCTGATCGTCCACGCGCGCACCACCACCACGGGGCCGCCGATCCTGGACGCCAGCCACAGGCCCTTGCGCAGGGCCTCGCGAGAGAAGTCGGAGCCATCGAAGCCGACCACGACCGGAGCGTGTTCCATGGGCTGACTCTAGTGCGGCGGTGGGCAACAATGGGGACAGGAGGGAGCCGCCATGAGGATCCTGATCGTCGGTACCGCCGGCCGCGATTTCCACGTCTTCAACACGATCTACCGCCAGGACCCCGCCCATCGCGTGGTCGCCTTCACCTCTGCCGAGCTCTCCGCGGGCGAGCGCGGGACCTACCCCGCCTGCCTGGCCGGCCCGCTCTACCCCGACGGCGTGCCGATCGTCGCGGAGGCGGAGCTGGAGGACACGATCCGGGCGCACGGCGTCGACGAGGTGGTCTTCGCCTACTCCGAACTGGGCTGCGCGGAGGTGGCCGGCCTCGCCGCCCGCGTGCTGGCCGCGGGCACCGACTTCCACCTCGCGAACCCCCGGCGGTCGATGCTCGCCACCACCCGGCCGGTGATCGCCGTGACCTCGGCGCGGGCGGGTGCGGGCAAGTCGCCCACCGTCCGCTACCTCGCCGAGATGCTGCGCTCCTGGGGCCACCGCGTCGCCGTGGTGCGCCACCCGTGGCGCGCCCAGCGGTTCGGGCCCGACCACCAGCACACCTTCGTCCGTGACGACGGCCACGAGGTGGATGCCTGCGCGGACCCGCAGCGCGAGCCGTTCGACGCCCTGCCCGGCATCGACGTGGTCTCCGGGCTCGACTACCAGGCCATCCTCTCGGTCGCGGAGGAGTTCGCCGACGTGATCGTGTGGGACAGCGCGGGCAGCGACCTGCCGTTCCTGCGTCCCAGCCTGCACGTCCTCATCACCGACCCCCTGCGGGTGCCCGACTCCCCCGACGACTTCCCCGGCGAGGTCGGGCTGCGCATGGCCGACGTGGTGCTGATCAGCAAGTGCGACGCGGCCGGGCCGGGCCAGGTCGCCCAGGTCGAGGACGCCGTCCGCCGCATGAACCCGTCCGCGGCCGTGCTGCGGGCCGACTCGCCGGTGGTGGTGGAGGGTGCGGAACGGATCGCCGGGTGCACGGTCGTCGTGGTGGAGGACGAGCTCACCCTCGACCTCGGCCCGCTGCGCCCCGGTGCCGGGGTCGCCGCAGCCCACCAGGCCGGCGCGTCCGGCATCATCAGCCCGCGCCCCCAGGCGGTCGGGAGCCTGGTGGAGGTGTACGCCCGGCACCCGGAGGCGCAGTCGGTGCTGCCGGTCACCGGCTACCGCGCGTCCGACCTCGAGGACGTGCGGGCGACCCTCGCGGCCACCCCGAGCGAGGCCGTGATCGACGCGACGAGGATCGACCTGGCGGCCACGCTCGGGCTGGAGCGTCCGGTGGCGAAGGCCGCCTACGCCATCCGTCCGCACGACCCCGACCGCCTGGCCGGGCTGGTGAGGGCGGCACTGGGCTGAGCCCGCGCGCCGTATGATGGCTGGCCTAGCAAGGAAGGACAGCATGACGAAGGCGCGCAGCGCTGCGCAGCAGCGGGCGATCGAGCAGATCGAAACCTACGGATCCCACAACTACCACCCCCTGCCGGTCGTGGTGGAGAGCGGGTCCGGCGCCTGGCTCACCGACGTCGACGGCAACCGCTACCTGGACTTCCTCTCCGCCTACTCCGCGGTGAACTTCGGCCACTCCAACCCCGACCTGGTGAAGGTTGCCGTCGAGCAGCTCGGCAGGGTCGCGATCACCTCGCGCGCGGTCTACTCGGCCACGTACGGGCCGTTCATCCAGGCCCTCGCCACCCTGTGCGGCAAGCAGATGGTGCTCCCGATGAACACCGGCGTCGAGGCCGTCGAGTCCTCCCTCAAGCTCGCCCGCAAGTGGGGCTACGAGGTGAAGGGCGTGCCGGAGGACCAGGCGAACATCATCGTGATGGAGGGCAACTTCCACGGCCGGACGATCAGCGTCATCTCGTTCTCCGACGACGACGACGCCACCGGCAGCTACGGGCCGTTCACGCCGGGCTTCCTGAAGGTGCCCTACGGCGACCTCGACGCGATCGAGGCCGCCATCGACGAGCACACCGTCGCGATCCTGGTCGAGCCCATCCAGGGCGAGGCCGGCGTGATCACCCCGCCGCCGGGGTTCCTGCCCGGCGTCCGCGAGATCGCCACGCGGCGCGGCGTCCTGATGATCGCCGACGAGATCCAGTCGGGCCTCGGCCGCACGGGCAGCACCCTGTACTGCCAGCAGGTCGGGGTGGTGCCCGACCTGTACCTGCTCGGCAAGGCCCTCGGCGGCGGCGTCGTCCCGGTGTCGGCCGTGGTGGGCGACGAGGAGGTGCTCGGGCTGCTCCGTCCGGGCCAGCACGGCTCGACCTTCGGCGGCAACCCGCTGGCGGCCGCCGTCGGCCTCGCCGTCGTCCGGCTGCTGGAGACCGGGGAGATGCAGGCCCGCTCCCGGGACCTCGGCGCGTACCTGCACGAGCGCCTGGCCGGCCTGGTCGGACGGGGTGTCACCGAGGTCCGCGGCATCGGCCTGTGGGCCGGGGTGGACGTCGATCCCGCACTCGGCCCGGCACGGGCGATCTGCGAGCGCCTGCTCGACCGGGGGATCATCGCCAAGGACACCCACGGCCAGACGATCCGCATGGCCCCGCCGCTGGTGATCACCCGGGAGGAGCTCGACCTCGCCGTCGACGCCCTCGCGGAGGTGCTGGCGGAGGTGTCCGCGGAGCTGGGGCTCACCCCCGTCGGCTGAGCCGGACGGCCGCGTTCACCGCGGCTCCCACAGCTCGACGCCGTTCTCGGTGGCGGCGAGACGCCAGTCCGCCGAGAGCTCCAGGCGCGCGCGCAACCCGCGGGTGAGGCCCGTGGACGGGTCCAGCAGGACGCAGCCCGTTCCGTCGGGAACGACGGCGGCGGCCTCGCCGGTGTAGAAGGAGATGCTGCCCAGCAGGAACTCCCGCCCGAAGAAGTCCGCCCTTCCGTCGATCCGGACGGGGGCGTCCGGGCGGAGCAGCACCACGACGCCACCGATGTCCGGCGCGGAGAAGACCCGGCAGCCCGCCGGCAGCCGGGCCACGACCGCCTGCTCGCGGGGCACGCCGTGTTCCGCGGCGAGGACCAGCGCGACCGGCGCGAGCACGGCCAGCACGACGGTCAGGACCACGCGCCAGAACCGCCCGGCGGTGTAGTCCCGCAGCGCGACCGCGAGCCGGCCCTGCGCGGGACGCGGGGATCGCGGACGGCGGAGCCGGTCGACCAGGTGGGTGGCCACGGCGGCCACGACCGGGGCGAGGGTGACCGGCCCGATGCCGAGGAACCTGAGGGCGACCATGCCGGCCGCCGTCGCCGGCACGCCGATCATCGCCAGTGCGGCCAGGACGCGGATGTCGGAGCCCCGGCGCCACTCCCGGTACAGCCACCAGACGGCGGCGGCCGCGACCAGCAGCGCGGCCACGGCCATCACGTCCCACTGGCCGCCCTGGACCGGGGCGAAGGGGGAGCTCCACTCGGTGAGCAGTCCCTGGCTGGCGTCCTGCACGGCCCGGGCGCGCTCCAGCCCTCCGGCCAGGCCGTAGGGGGACAGCAGCGGGCCGAGGACCCAGCCCACCCCGCCACCGGCGATGACGAGGGCGCGACGCGAGCCCGTCACCCACGGAGTGAGCGCCCAGACCGCTGCCCAGACCACCGCGAGCCCGGGGCCGAGGACGAGGAACGACAGGTGCAGCCAGTTGCCGAGCACCGACAGCACGCCGGCCGCCGCCGTCGTGGTGGCCACCAGGGCCGTCGTGGACAACCCGGCGGCCCGGTCGCCCAGGGCGACGACGACGCACACCGCGACGAGCAGCAGCACCTGCGCCCCCACCGTCGCGCGGGCGCCGAGGTAGGGCAACGCGCCGGCGAACACGGCGAACAGCGCGACCAGCCCCGGAAGCGGACGGGCGCCCAGCCGCCCTCCCAGCACCACGACCAGCGCCAGCAGCAGGATCAGCACCAGCGAGGTGAAGGCGAAGAAGCCCCAGAAGCCACCCGCGGAGTAGGACAGCGCGAGCAGGACGTTCCACAGCGGGGAGTTCGGATACCAGTCCCCCGGCACGCCCGACCACGTCCAGGTGTCGGGCCGGGCGAGGGGCACGCCCGCCAGGTTCTCCGCGCCGGCACGGATCTGCCAGTAGGGGTCGCGCTCGGCGACCCGGCCCGCGCGGGTGAGGGCGAAGGCCGCAACGAAGCCGGCCAGCAGGACCCGGTCCCACGGCCGTATCGCGCGCCAGCGTCCCTTCACCCGTCCACCCCGCGTCCTCCCGACCCGTGCTGCACCAGGTGCAGCAAACCACAGGGGAGGGGAACGGACGTGGGCCGCCACGCTGGAGGTCCAGCGGTGGCGGCCCACGGTGGAGGGTCGGCGCCCCCCGATTCCGACCCGGCTCAGGCGCGGACGGCGGACACCTCGAACTCGAGGGTGACCTTGTCGCTCACCAGCACGCCGCCGGTCTCCAGCGCGGCGTTCCAGGTGAGGCCCCAGTCCTTGCGGTTGACGACGACGGAGCCCTCGAAGCCGATCCGGCTGTTGCCGAACGGGTCGACGGCCGAGCCACCGAACGTGAAGGGGACGGTGACCGCGTGGGTCACGCCCTTGATGGTCAGGTCACCGGTCACCTCGACGGTCTCGTCGTCGACGACGGCGAAGCCGGTGGCGACGAAGGTGATCGTCGGGTAGGTGGCGACGTCGAAGAAGTCGGGGCTGGCGAGGTGGCCGTCCCGGTTCGCGTCACGGGTGTCGATGCTGCCGGCCTGGATGGTGACCTCGAGGGTCGAGTCCGCCGGGTTCGAGCCGTCGATGGTGGCGGTGCCGCTCACCTCGTTGAAGGCGCCCCGCACCTTGGCGATCATCGCGTGGCGGGCGACGAAGCCGATCCGGGAGTGCGACGGGTCGAGGGTGTAGGTGCCGGCGATGTCCTGGACGCGGGTGGCGACTGCGGTGGTCATGGGGGGTTCCTCCTGATGTGGTTGAAGTCTCAACTAAAACGATAGGCGCAGATGGTTGAGATGTCAACTACCCGCCCGGATCACGGGCGTCCTCCGTCCCTCCACGGCGGTGCGGACGCGGGGGTATGGTGACTGCACCACCGCCCGGACGGATCCCGCCCGGGCGTCCCTTCGACGGAGGATGCATGAGCAACGCGATCTTCAGCCACGACGACGTGAGCCTCGAACTGCCCCTCGCACCCGCCACCCAGGGCAACAACGGCTACGACATCACCCGGCTGCTGGGCGCGACGGGCGACACCACCCTCGACGTGGGCTTCGCCAACACGGCGTCCTGCCGCTCGGCCATCACCTTCATCGACGGCGACGCCGGCATCCTGCGCTACCGCGGGTACCCCATCGAGCAGCTGGCCGAGCACTCCACGTTCCTCGAGGTCTCCTACCTCGTGCTCCACGGCGAGCTCCCCACGCAGCAGCAGCTGGACGACTTCTCGGCGAAGATCGCGAAGTACCACGTGGTCGACGAGCGCATGCGGGAGATGTTCCGCTCGCTCCCCCGCAAGTCGCACCCGATGCCCGTGCTGTCCGCGGCCATCAACGCGCTGTCCACCTTCGCCACGTCCCGCTACGGCGAGGACGCCTTCACCCCCGACCGCGCGACCCACCTGCTGCTCGGCTCCGTGCCGACGCTGGCGGCCTACGGCTACAAGAGCTCCGTCGGCGAGCCGTTCCTCTACGCCGACTCCTCGCTGAGCTACATCGAGAACTTCCTGCGCATGTCGTTCGGGCTGCCGACCGGGCCGTACCCCTTCGACGACGCCATCACCCGCGCGCTCGACGTCCTGCTGATCCTGCACGCCGACCACGAGCAGAACTGCTCCACCTCGACCGTCCGCATGGTCGGCTCGTCGGGTGCGAACATCTACGTCTCGGTCGCCGCGGGTGTCAGCGCCCTGTCCGGGCCGCTCCACGGCGGCGCCAACCAGGCCGTCCTCGAGATGCTCCAGGGCATCAGGGACGAGGGCGGCGACGTGAAGAGCTACATCAACAAGGTGAAGGACAAGAAGGACACCACCAAGCTGATGGGCTTCGGCCACCGGATCTACAAGAACTACGACCCGCGCGCGGCCATCGTGAAGCGGCACGCGGACGCCATCCTGAAGACCCTGACCGGCCAGGACGAGCTGCTCGACATCGCGCAGAGCCTGGAGGAGGCCGCGCTGGCCGACCCGTACTTCCAGGAGCGCAAGCTCTACCCCAACGTCGACTTCTACACCGGCCTGATCTACCAGGCGATGGGTTTCCCGCAGAACATGTTCACCGTCCTGTTCGCGCTCGGCCGGCTGCCCGGCTGGATCGCCCACTGGCGCGAGCAGTACACCGACCCGGCCACCAAGATCAACCGGCCGCGACAGGTGTACGTCGGCGAGGTCCAGCGCGACTACCGGGGGATCGACGCCCGCGGCTGACCGCCGCCGGTATCACCGCCGGCGCGACCGGCTCCTGAAGGGGTGACGACGCCCTTCAGGAGGATCGATGCGCCCCATCAAGACAGCCGTTCTCATCGCCGCCCTCGCGCTCGCCGCGGGACTGCTGGTGCCCTCGGCCCAGGCCGCCGGAGCGGCCCCGCACACGCTGCCCGCCGTCGCCGTGCGCACCGTCGCCGTCGACGTGGACGGTGACGCGGTCGCCGACACCGTCACCGTCACGCCGCTGGCGGCGACGTCCTACTCGGTGGCCGTGCAGACCGCCGACGGCGAGGTGGCCTCCGCGACCGTCCACTCCACCATCGCCGGCGACTGGGGCGTCGAGCCCTGGTACGGGGCTGCCCGGCTCGACGGCGTCCGGGGCCACGAACTGCTGCTGCTCACCTCGGGCGGGGACGGCGTGATGTTCCGCGTGCTCACCTGGAGGTCCGGGACGCTGGTGCTCGAGGGTGCCCCGCGCTCCCTGGCGAAGGGGACGTACGACTGGTACCTCGCCGACCTCGACCAGGTGCGGTTCGGCTACCGGTTCTCCACCAGGGACGGCCGGCGGTTCGTGAAGGACGTCGAGCTGTTCGCCAGCGGCAGCCGCTGGAAGGGCACGATCGTCACCTCGGTCTGGAAGGCCGGCGCCTGGAGGCGCACCGCGACGAAGAAGGTCAGCCTGACCGCGTCCCAGGCCGCGGCCTACCGCGGGCTGGCCGGCGTCACGGTCGTGGCGAAGCCCTGATCCCCACCGGCGCCGAGCAGGGCGGCCAGCCCGGCGTCCAGCGCCGCGGCGAGGCGATCGAGGTCGGGGACGGCCTCCGGATCGGCCATCGCGGTGATCGACAGTGTGCCGGCGTAGGAGAACACGGCGAAGGCCACGGTGAGGTTGCCCGTGGCGACCGTCAGCGGCACGATCCGCTCGACCGGGCAGCCGGCCAGCAGCAGCGGCGTCACGGGACCACGCACGTTGGTGACGATGGTGTTCACCCGGCGCTGGGAGTCTATGTAGCGGCGGAACCACCCCGTACGCACCAGGAGCCGGAACGCCGGGCGCAGGATCGCGTTGCCCAGCGCCCGGGGACGGCGCTTGGCCGCCGCCGTCACCGCGGCTGTCGCGGCCACCCGCTCCGGCACGCTGCCCCCGGCAGGGACGGCCAGCGGCATGACCGCGCTGGCGTTGCCGCGCGGGCTGCCCGGCGCGTGGTAGGCGAAGGGCACCGAGCACACCAGCGTCGCCACGTCCTCCCCGCGGACACGCAGCACGTCGCCCAGGGCTCCGGCCACCACGGCCAGCGCGACATCGTTCACGGTCCCCCCGCACCGGTGCGCGGCCGTGCGGACGGCGTACAGGTCGCGTTCCACGGCCACGAGCCTGCGCCGTGGCCCGGTCGGCCGGTTCAGCGAGGACGTCGCGACGACGCCCGAGCCCACGACCAGCCGGACGGCCATGGCCAGTTCCCACGCGGCGACCGGAAGGCGGCGGAGGCCGGCGAGGCGCCCGGCGATGTTGTCTGCCCGCAGGGCCGCGCGCGAGGGGAGCGGCTGGGGGAACACCCCGGGGGGCGGCGCCGATCCGTCGGCGAGGGCCGCCAGCACGGCGAGAGCCGCCAGCCCGTCCGCGAGCACGTGGTGCACCACGAGGACGAACGCGCGCACCGACCCGTCCGCGGCGACCGCCATGGTTGCCGCCCACAGGGGGCGGTCCCGCGGCAGCGGGGTGGTCAGCAGCGCGATGGCGAGGTCGTCGACCTCGGTGTCCCCGGCGGCCGGCCGGACGGCGAGGTGCGCGTCCAGGTCGAAGCCGGGGTCGTCCACCCACACCGGGCGCCCGCAGCCGGGCGGCACGCGGCGCATCACCTGGCGCAGGCGCGGCGCGGCCGGCAGCCGGGCGGCGAGGTGCGCGCGCAACTCGTCCGGGCGCAGCCTCCCCTGCTCCAGCCAAAGGACGCCGCCGACCTGCATGGGCACCGTGCCGTGGTCGCCGTCCAGCGACATCAGGTCGTCGGCGCTGAGCCGGTCGATGGCTGCGGCCATCCGTGGCGCCCCGGCGCGGGCCCGGCGGCTAGCCGCGCGGGGTGAGGTGGAGGACGGTCGGCTTGCTGACGTCGGCGAAGAAGTCGTTGCCCTTGTCGTCCACCACGATGAACGCCGGGAAGTCCTTCACCTCGATCTTCCAGATCGCCTCCATGCCGAGCTCGGGGTACTCCAGCAGCTCGACGCTGGTGATGCAGTCCTGGGCGAGCCGGGCGGCCGGGCCGCCGATCGAGCCGAGGTAGAACCCCCCGTGCGCCTGGCAGGCGTCCGTGACGGCCTTGCTGCGGTTGCCCTTGGCCAGCATGATCATCGAGCCGCCGGCGGCCTGGAACTGGTCGACGTAGGAGTCCATCCGGCCCGCGGTGGTCGGCCCGAACGAGCCGGACGCGTAGCCCTCCGGGGTCTTGGCCGGCCCGGCGTAGTACACCGGGTGGTCCTTCAGGTACTGCGGCATCTCCTCGCCGGCGTCCAGGCGCTCCTTGATCTTGGCGTGCGCGATGTCGCGTCCCACGATCACGGTGCCGTTCAGGCTCAGCCGGGTCTTCACCGGGTACTTGCTCAGCTCG
>JAIUOT010000054.1 GCA_020161015.1 Actinomycetota bacterium
CCGTGGGTGGAGGTGTGGGAGTCGCCGCAGACCACGGTCAGGCCGGGCTGGGTCAGGCCGAGCTGCGGGCCGATGATGTGCACCACGCCCTGGTCCTTGTCGCCGAGGCTGTGGATGCGTACGCCGAACTCGGCGGCGTTGTGCCGCAGGGTGTCCACCTGGAGCTTCGACACCGGGTCGGCGATCGGCGCCAGGATGTTCAGCGTCGGGGTGTTGTGGTCCTCCGTGGCCATCGTCAGGTCGGTGCGGCGCACCTGGCGTCCGGCGAGGCGGAGGCCGTCGAACGCCTGCGGGCTGGTCACCTCGTGGACCAGGTGCAGGTCGATGTACAGCAGGTCGGGCTCGCCGTCGGCGGTGCGGACGACGTGGTTCTCCCATACCTTGTCACTCAGGGTCTTGCCCATCGGACCTCCATCAGTGCAGCTGTGGGCTCGTAGCCCGATCAGCCTAACAGCTTGCATATCATGATGCGAGACGGCAGTCTTATCCTATGGACAACTCAAGCGGCGTCGGCGTCCTCGACAAGGCGGCCCTCGTGCTCACCGCCCTGGAACAGGGACCGACCACCCTCGCCGGCCTCGTCACCGCCACCGGCCTCGCCCGCCCGACGGCGCACCGGCTCGCGGTCGCCCTCGAGCACCACCGGCTGGTCTCGCGCGACCTCCAGGGCCGGTTCGTCCTCGGCCCGCGCCTGACCGAACTCGCCTCGGCCGCCGGTGAGGACCGTCTGCTCGCCACGGCCGGCCCGGTCCTCGCCCGCCTCCGCGACATCACCGGGGAGTCGGCGCAGCTGTTCCGCCGCCAGGGCGACATGCGCGTGTGCGCCGCCGCCGCCGAGCGCCCGTCCGGGCTCCGGGACACCATACCGGTGGGCACGCAGCTGACCATGGGCGCCGGCTCGGCCGCGCAGGTCCTGCTCGCCTGGGAGGATCCCGAGCGCATCCAGCGGGGCCTCCAGAACTCCTCGTTCTCCGCGGTGGCGCTGGCCACCGTCCGCCGCCGCGGCTGGGCGCAGTCGGTCGCAGAGCGCGAGCCGGGCGTCGCCTCGGTGTCCGCCCCGGTGCGCTCGCCCAGCGGCAAGGTGATCGCAGCGGTCAGCGTGTCCGGCCCGATCGAGCGGCTCTCGCGCCAGCCCGGTCGCCTCCACGCCCCCGCGGTGATCGCCGCGGCCGAGCGGCTGAGCGAAGTGCTGCGTCGCAACGGCGGCGAGGGCTGAGCCCCACCCCGGGTGTCCTGACACGACTCACGCCCGGCGCCCACACGGGGCGCCGGGCGTGAGTGCTGTCCGGGTCAGACCTGGTCGGAGCGGTGCTCCACCACGTTGGTGCGCCGGCTGGCCTGCGCGTTCGTGACCAGGCCGATGATGATGGCGAGCACACCCGCGCCCAGGCAGATGTAGCCGACCATCGTCAGGTCGACGCCGGGCACCATGTCGCGCACGGCGAAGCTGAGGATGGCGCCGATCACCAGCAGGGCGATGCCGGATCCGGTGGTCGTGGACATGGGTGTGTCTCCTTCGTCTCGATTGTCGGAAGGGCAATACCCGTGGCGGGGCCGCGGCAAACCCGCGCTCAGAACCAGGACAGCCAGTAGCCGTGGGGGTGGCAGCGCGCCAGCGCCCGGTCGGTGCGGACGCCGTCGCGCCACGTGGTCGTGCCGAGGACGGTCGCGTCGGACCCGACGAGGTCGCCCCCCACGGGCAGCACGGGCACCTGGTGGGGAGACTCCACCCACACCCACGACAGCTCGGAGGCTTCCCCGCGGCTGTCCAGCGCATCCACCCAGGCGGACTGGGCCGCAGCGTCGAGGTAGCACAGCGCCCAGGAGGTCGTCACCACCGGCGATCCGGGGCCGAGGTCGCCCAGGGCGCCGGCGAGGTCGGCGACCGCGTCCCCGCGGCGCACCGGCACCGGGTCGGCACGGAACAGCGCGACCGCCCGCTCGAGCCGACGGAACCGGTCCTCCTGGTCGGGCCACACGCACGCCTCCAGCCACCGCGCCGCGTCCGGGTCGGCCAGGTCGACCGGTGAGGTGTCCAGGCCCAGCCGGGAGGTGATCTCCGGCACGGCCGTGGCGAGCCGGCGCCCGTCGGGGCGCACCGAGCACTCGACCACCAGCTCCCCGCCACCGAGGACGCCGTGGCCGTCGTCGTAGGCGAGCCGGTCGAGCATCAGGTTCAGCCCCGCGCTCGCGCCCACGTCCAGTTGCGCCCACGGGCCGTCGCCGAGCTGCCCGAGCCCGGCCACCAGCAGCGCCGACCGGCCGATCTCGTTGGTCTGCGGCAGCCGGGTGGCGACGAGCTCACGGATCCGCGGGGCGTGCCGGGCGCAGAAGTCGAGGAACACCGGCACCGGGTTACCGTCGGCCCGCTCCTGGGGCGGCGTGAGGTTCGGGTAGTGGCGCGCCAGCTCGGTCCCCGGCTGGCCGAGCAGCAGGTAGTGGACGGCGGCGAAGAGGGTCACCGGGACCCGTGCCGGACGGGGCGCATCCGCGTAGAGCTCCGGCAGCAGCGGAGAGGTCGCGATGCCGTCGCTCAGCCGCGAGTACAGCGGCGCCCGACGCCGCGTCGTACGGGAGAAGGCGGAGAAGCGTGCCGACAGGGAGGCCATTCAGTGGTCCTTCTCCGCGACGGCCTGGAGCAGCGAGCGGAGGCGGGTCGGCAGCAGCTCTGCGAGCGAGATCGCGGTGCTGCTCCGCTTCACGCCCGGGATCGTGAGCATGGCGTTGGTCACGCGGTAGAGGTGGGCGGTGTCACGGGCGACCACCTTGACCAGCATGTCCGCGTCCCCGGTGGTCGAATGGATCTCGATCACCTCGGGCAGGGCCACCAGGCCGGCTGCGGCCTCGTCCCCGCTGGACTGGCTGATCTCGAGGGAGACGAAGGCCACCAGCGGATAGCCCAGTGCTGCCGGGTCGACCCGCTGGCCGAAGTCCCGCAGAGCGCCGGCGCGGGAGAGCCGGCGCAGCCGCGCCTGGACGGTGTTGCGCGCGACGCCGAGCGTGCGCGCGATGCCGAGGATGGTGGCGTCCGGGTCGTCGTCGAGCACGAGGAGGATGCGGGCATCCAGCGGGTCGATGAGGCTCATGTTGAGCATCATGCTGCCTCGACCGTCTCCTGGGAAGCAGACTGCCCAGTCGCCGAGCGGCCGGTTGCGCAACCCGGCCGTCCCGGCCACCATGGCGCTGACACCGAAAGGCCCATCGTGCTCCCTGACTCCCTCCCCCGCCTCCGCGCCGCGGTCTCCGCGCTGCCCGCCTACGTCGCCGGACGGAAGGCCACCGGCGACCACGTCGCGGCGCTGGCGTCCAACGAGAGCCACTACCCGCCGCTGCCGTCGGTCCTGGCGGCGATCGCCGCCGCGGCCGGACGAGTCAACCGCTACCCGGACATGGCCTCTCTCGCGCTGCGCGAGCGGCTCGCCGAGGCCTACGGCGTCGGGGTCGAAGAGATCGCCGTCGGCCCGGGCAGCGTCGGCGTGCTCGCCCAGCTGGTCGCCGCGGTGTGCGATGCCGGCGACGACGTCGTCTTCGCGTGGCGGTCCTTCGAGGCCTACCCGATCCTGTGCCAGATCGCCGGGGCCGGCGCGGTGCGCGTCCCCCTCACCACGGACGAGCGCCACGACCTGCCGGCCATGGCCGCCGCGATCACCGTCCGCACCCGGGCCGTGCTGCTGTGCTCCCCCAACAACCCCACCGGCACCGCGATCTCGCTGGAGGAGCTGGCGGCGTTCCTCGAAGTCGTCCCGCCGAGCGTGCTGGTGGTGCTGGACGAGGCCTACCGCGAGTTCATGGACGCCGACCTCGACACGGTCGCACTCTTCCGCGAGTACCCGAACCTGTGCCTGCTGCGCACCTTCTCGAAGGCCTACGGGCTGGCCGGGCTGCGGGTCGGGTACGCGATCGCGCGGCCGGAGATCGCCGAGGGGCTGCGGCGCACCCAGGTGCCGTTCTCGGTGAGCGGCGTAGCGGAGGCCGCCGCGATCGCCGCCCTCGACGCGGAGTCCGAGGTGGCCGAGCGCGTGGCGTCCGTCACCGCGGAGCGCCCGCGCGTGGAGGCCGCCGCCCGGGCCCTGGGCTGGAACGTGCCGGCCGGCGCCGCGAACTTCGTGTGGCTGCGCACCGACGACGACGAGCGCGTCCGGCTGGTCTCGGCGTTCGACGCCGCGGGGGTCATGGTGCGGGGCTACGCCGGGGACGGCGTCCGGGTGACGCTGGCCGACCGGGACAGCAACGACCGCGTCCTCGCCGTCCTGGCCGCCTTCGACCGGGGCCGGCCGTGACGCCGGTCGAGGTCGAGGCGCCCCCCGCCCTGCGGCACAGCGTCGTCGAGGACGTCTTCGGCCTGCTCAGCGGCACCTTCGTGGCCTCGCTCGGGATCTTCCTGCTGAAGTCCGCCCAGGCCGTCACCGGCGGCACGGCCGGCCTGTCGCTGCTGCTCAGCTATGCCACCGGCTGGTCGTTCGGGGTCGTCTACTTCCTGTCGAACCTCCCGTTCCTCGCCCTGGCCGTGCGGGCGAAGGGCTGGAGCTTCACGCTGCGCACGCTGCTCTCCATCGCCCTGGTCTCGGCCTTCGCCTACCTGCACCCGCTGATGCTCCCGCAGGCGCCGCTGAACCCGGTGTACGCGACGCTGGTGGGCAACCTGCTCGCCGGCGTCGGCATGCTGATGGTCTTCCGCCACCGCTCCAGCCTGGGCGGGCTGAACACGCTCGCCCTGCTCGCGCAGGAGCGGCTCGGCTGGCGTGCGGGGTGGGTGCAGCTGGGCATGGACACCGCGATCATCCTCGCGGCCCTGGCCGTCGTGCCCGTCGGGAACGTCCTGCTGTCCGCGGCCGGCGCCGTCGTGCTGAACGTGGTGCTGGCGCTGAACCACCGTCCCGGGCGCTACCTCGGCTAGTTCGCGATCAGCCGATCGGCGGGGCCCCGGGGCCCGCTGCCCTGCCGGCGCACCTAGCCGACGGTGATCGTGCCGCGCGGGGTCGCCGTCCCGGTGACATCGGTCGCCGCCCCGCTTCCGTCGGCGGCGTCCACCCGCAACTCCCAGCGGTAGGGTCCGGCCGCCACTGTCCCGCCCGACTCGTCCCGTCCGTCCCAGGCGACGCCCCGGATGCCGCCCGTGGGCGTCCCGGCGGTGGCGAGCGTGCGGACGACCGCCCCGTCCGGGTCGGTGATCACCAGCGTGCCGGGCAGCACCGGCTCGGTGAGGTCGAGCTGCACGGTCCACGGCGAGCGTCGAGTTGCTTTCCCCGCCGCGAGGGCTCCCAGGAGCCGGGGCGGGCCGGCGGCGACGCCCTCGAGGGTGCGCAGGACGAGGTCCGTTCCGGTGTGGTAGGCCACCCGGTCCCCGTCCACGGCGAAAGTGCTGAAGCCCTGGTTGCCCAGCGGCTCCACCGCACCGGTGGTGAGGTTCCAGGCGGCGAGCGGGAAGGAGAAGTCCTCGCTGGGCGTCTGGATCAGCGCCCAGCCGTCACCGAGGCCCCACAGCACGCCCGGGTGCGTCAGCGACGCCCCGGTGCGGTAGTTGTGCAGCACGGTGTCGACGTCGTGGTCGGGCGCGTCGGAGAACACGCTCGTTCCCACCCAGTCGCCCCAGATCCTCACCCAGGTGTAGAGCGAGGAACGGTCGGTGAGGAGGAACGCCGGCGAGCGGTAGCCCCCGGCCAGGTCGCGCACCCGCATCGTGTAGCCGGCCGTGTGGGTCGTGCTCACGTCCTCCACCACCAGGCTCCCGAACAGCGCCTTCGGCCTGCTCGCGGCGAGCACCTTCCCGGTGACCAGACCGACCTTGGCCATGCCGATCAGGTAGGGCCCGCTGGCCTCCCTCGCCAACGCCTGTGGCACGACGGCACCTGGTCGGCCGTCGTCGTAGGCACGGAACCTCCCGTCGTTGCCGAGGACCAGCCAGCGCGACCCGGAGGCCGCCACCGGCGCGGCCACGGCCAGGTCGCTGCGGGCACCCAGCGTCCCTGCGGAGACGTCCCTGAGCCACACCCGGCCACCGGAGCGGCCGTCGGAGCCGAGCAGGGTGGTCGGCGTGAGCGCCAGCGAGAACGGCGGGACAAAGCGGCGGGAGAGGGTGAGCCACTCCGTCGTGACGCCGTCCGCGGCCACCCGGAGGTGGTGCGGCTCACCGGCCGCGTCGACGGTCCGGATCAGGGGCCGGGTCGGGTCACCGGGAGCGTCGATCCGCCAGGACGCCGTGCCGGTGGGGAGTGCGACGGGCGTGACGGTGCCGTTCTCGAGCAGGAGGGCCGACTCGCCGTCCGCGACCAGCGAGGCGGCACCGGCCTGGTACAGCCTGGCCGTCGTGCCGCGGTGGTCGCCGGTCGCGACCTGGTCGCAGGCCTGGGCGCTGCCGGGCAACGGCAACCGGCAGACCCTCAGCCCGGACGCGTCCGAGACGAGCGTGTAGAGCGTGGAGCCACCGACGACGTGGGCCTTCGAGCGGGGAATCGCGACCGGGGTGCGGGCCTTTCCGGTCGCGGTGTCGATGATCGTCGCGTAGTCGCGGCCGCCTCTCGCCGGCCGGCTCACACGGACGAGGAAGGCCGAGTCGGCGCTGAACCCGTACGTGTGCCTCCAGCTGCCCCGGCCCTTGGGCAGCGCGGGGAACACGAGCTTCCGGCTGCGCCCCGCCGTGACCAGGCGCCGGCCTGTGGAGAGCGCGGCCGCCGGGCCGAGCGCGGCGAGCCGCCACTCCTCGTCCCAGGCCATCACCGACGTCCGCGCCGGCTCGGACGGATCGACCGCCATCGGCCAGGCCTCGCCGTCGTCGCCGCCGTAGAAGCTCAGCCGGCCGTTCCCGGCAGCGCTCGTCCCGACCTCCGGGTACACCGGTCCCTGCGCCCAGGTGCGGCCGCCGTCCCTCGACACGCGGTGGCCGCTCGCCGCCGGGTCCGCGGAGTCGAACAGCGCCCACACCACGTCCCCGGTGGCCCCGAGCACGCGGACGTCCACCGGCACCGTCGGGAGGGGTTCGCGCGAGACCCGGGGCTCACCGGCAGGCACGTCGGCGTCCGCGGTGACGCAGCCGCACAGCGCTGCGACGGCGCACAGCAGGGCCGTGGGTACCGCCCGGTGCACGGGCGCGCGGCGGGGACGGGACATGCTGGCTCTCCTTCCGGGCCCCACGCTAGGACGGCGTGCCCCGCCCGCGGCGGGCCGGGTGCGTGTTCGTACGACTTCGGCGCCGGCCGCAGGATTCCTAGACTCCGCCCATGGAGACGTGGCGGATCTGTGCGACGTGCGGGGTGGAGAACAGCATCGACCTCGAGGTCTGCGCCATCTGCGCGGACGAACGGCAGTACCTGCCGCCCGGGGGCCAACGCTGGACCTCACCGGCCGAGCGGGACGCGGAGGGCTGCCGGGTCGTGGTCGAGGAGCTCGAGCCGGACCTGTTCGGGCTCACCGCCCGGCCCCGCGCCGACATCGGGCAGACGGCCCTGCTGGCCCGCACGCCGGCCGGGAACCTGCTCTGGGACGTCCCGGGACACCTCGACGACGCCGCCGCCGAGGCCGTGGGCCGGCTGGGCGGGGTCTCCGCGATCATGCCCAGCCACCCCCACATGTTCGGCGTCCAGCGGGAGTGGGCGCGGGCGTTCGGCGCGACCGTGTGGGTCAGTGCCCGGGACCGGCACTGGGTCCGGCGCGAGGGACCCGAGCTGCGCAGCTGGGACGAACCGTTCGAGGTCCTGCCCGGCCTGCACTCCAGCCAGCCCGGCGGACACTTCCCCGGCAGCGCGGTCGTCCTCTGGACGGCAGGGGCCGGCGGTCGCGGCGTCCTGCTCAGCGGCGACACGGTGGCCACCGTCCCGGCCGAGGGCTGGGTGACGTTCATGCGCTCCTACCCCAACCGGCTCCCGCTCTCCGCGGCGGTGGTGTCCCGGGTGGCCGAGTCGGTGACGGCGCTGGAGTTCGATCGCCTCTACGACAACTTCGGCGGCGTCGTGAGGGCCGACGCGCGTGCCGCCGTGGCCCGCTCGGCCGCGCGCTACGTCAGCTGGGTGCGCGGCGACCACGACGACGAGACCTGACCGCCGGTCTCACCGCGGGTTTCGGCGCGCAGCAGGCGCTCGCTCGCAGCCGCGTCCTGGTCACCGCGGGTTTCGGAGCGCAGGATGGGCCTCAGAGCCGCCCCGAGCGCGCCGAAACCCGCGCCAGGACGGGACCGCCACCGCCGAACGCCGTGGTGCGCTTCGAAACCCGCGGTCACCATCCGGGCGTCCCAGGCGTAGTGTCGAGGTATGAGCACCAGTCATGAGGCTCGTGAGAAGGTCGCCCGCCGCGCCTTCGAGGCCCTCGGGCCGACCCCGTCCGACAGCGTCGTGCTGATGGTGCAGTGCGACGCCGCCCACCACCTGGCCACGGTCAGCCGAACCGCTGAGGGTCGGGTGTACCACTCGGTCCTGCACTCGAAGGCCCATGGACGCCGCGACTTCGAGGACCTCGGCCACCACGCGTCCCGGCTCGGCGTCGACTGGTTCGACCTGCTCGACGCGGACGACCCGGGGATCGGCGACGACCTCCCCGCCGGCTGCGAGTGCGGCCCCTTCACCCTGTCGCGACGCCAGCTCGTCGAGCAGATCGCTGCGGGGCACAAGCGCGTCATCGTGCCCTAGGGCGACCGGGCCAGCTCGCCGATGCCGCGCGCACCTCGCCGATCACGAGGCCCCGAACGCGGGCGTGCCGGCGGCGGCCCTACGGCCGTCGCGCACCCGGCGGTGGGAGAGGGGCGGTCGGCCGTCGTAGTGTCCGGTGGCTGAAGCCGACCCGAACCCGCTCAGGCGTCCGCCGCACGCGATGCGCCACCTCAGTGATTCGGTAGGCGTCCCCAGGTGGGCACCCACCCCTGCGTCGAGGACGGGCCGGACGCCTCGGCCGGCGACCATGTGCCGGCCCCGCCGTCGAGGAGTGCGGCAGCGAGGGGCGCTGCTGGCGACAGGAGCGACCGTGAGAGGACGGTGACGATGGCCCCGGCGGAGTCAGGTCGCTGAGCGGGGTCCTTGGCAAGGCAGGAGGTGATGACGCCGGCCAGGTCATTCGGGGTGTCCGCAGGCAGGGGTGGGGGTTGGTCCTCGAGATGGGCCAGGGCCGTCGCGATCGGAGTGCCCTTGTCGAACGGCTTGGCCCCGGTGAGCAGTTCGTGTCCCACGACACCCAGGGAGTACAGGTCGCTGCGAAGTGTGACGACGTCGCCGAGCGCCTGCTCGGGGCTGATGTAGTAGGTGGTGCCGACAACCTCACCGGTCAGGGTGTGGGAGGCGCCGGCCCCGACGTCCTTGGCGATCCCGAAGTCCATGAGCTTGACGTAGCCGTCCTGGGTGATGAGCACGTTGGAGGGCTTGAGGTCACGGTGGACGATCCCGTGGGCGTGCGCCCGCTCCAGGGCACCGGCGAGCTGGCAGAGAACGCTGCGGACGACGTCGGCGGGCAGAGTGCCCCGCGCCTCGAGCAGCCCGGCCAGCGTCGGGCCGTCGATGAACTCCATGACCAGGTAGGCCAGCCCGTCGTGCTCCCCGAAGTCGAAGACCTCCACCACATTCGGGTGGCTGATCTGTGCGGCGAAGCGCGCCTCCGCCCGGAAGCGTGCGGCCAGCGCCTGCTGCTCCTGCGTCTGCGGGTGCATCACCTTGACGGCGACCGTCCGTTCCAGCACGCCGTCGGTGACGGCCCACACCTGCCCCATCCCCCCGGCGGCGACCAGGTGGTCGAGCCGGTAGCGGGACGTCAGCACGAAGCCGGGAACCAGTCGCTCCACGGCTAGCGGACCCCGTCGAACGCCAGGCGATCCGGCAACCGTCGCGGCCCTCCGGGGCGCGCGGGAGACACGGGCACGCCCCCGACCGGCACGTAGAGCATTCGACCCCCTCCACACCGGTAACCGCCGCGGGTCCGCAGAAGGTTACGCACCGGGGACGAAGAAACCCCTTGCCAGATACCTGGCAAGGGGTTCCACCTTGTAGCCCCGACGGGATTCGAACCCGCGCTACCGCCTTGAGAGTTCAACCCGGGCACCGTGCACGCCGTTTCACGGCGCTCTGGACGCCGTGCTGAGCGTGAACCGCAACCTCCACAACCCCAACAACAGCCACGACCACGCGCGAACTGTGTCCAAAATGTGGTCACTCGACAACAATCCCGATCACGCCCCGGGTGCCCGGGGCATCCTGCGTCTGGTCGAGCGAGAGACTCCGGCGCTCAGGCGCGGCGACGAGTTCGGATCAGAAGCAGACCGCCGCCGACCAGCAGCAGGCCGAGTAGGCCGGCTCCGGCGGCGATGCCGCCGGTGTAGGCGAGGTTGTCGGTCGGGATCGTCCCGGTTGCGCTGTCGGTTGTGCCGCCCTCGACCGTGGCCGAGTTGGTCACGGCCCCGAATGCTCCGTCGACGAGCGTGGTGTGCAGGACGAACCCGACCGTCTCCCCCGCCGCGATCGGCTGGTCGTAGGTACAGGTCACCAGGCGGCCGGTGGCCGTGCACACCCAGCCGTCACCGGTGTAGCCGTCGTAGCGCAGCGCACTGGGCAGGTCGTCGGTGACCACCGCACCGTCGGGCGCCTCGTTCGGCCCGTTGTTGGTCACGGCGATGGTCCAGTCGGCCACCGAGCCGGTGATCCGCTTCAGGTCCTTCGCCACCACCAGCTCGTACAGCGGGAGCACCGTGGCCGGGTCCTGCGCGGTGTTGTTGTCCGGGTTCGGGTCCTCGGCGGGACTGCTCACCGTGGCCACGTTGGTGACCGCAGGGTAGGCCTCCGGGCCCACCTCGACGACCAGGTCGACGCTGGTGTTGTCGCCCGTCGCCAGGCCGGCTGCGCGCACGCAGGTGACGTCCTGGCCGGAGGCGGAGCACGTCCACCCGTCGCCGGTCCCGCTGACGAAGGTCAGCCCGGCCGGCAGCGGGTCGTCGATCGTGATCGGGCCCGGGTCGTCGGTGTTGCCGGCGTTGCTGACGCCGAGGGTGTAGGTGGCCTGCTGCCCCACCTGCATCGGTTCGGAGGTGTGCGACTTCGTGATCCCCAGGTCGACCTGCGGCGGCACGCTGACCGGGTCGGTCGAGGTGTTGTTTGCCGGCTCCGGGTCAGGCGTGGTGGCGCTCACCGTCGCGGTGTTGCTCACGTCCGGGTAGGCGGAGGCGAGCACGGTGACCCGCACGGTGATCGGCGACGCGCTCGCCCCGTTCGCCAGCGGCGCGTCGAGGTCGCAGGTCACGCTCTGCCCTGCGTTGGTGCAGGTCCAGCCCACCCCCGACGCCGAGGCGAACTCCAGGCCGGTCGGCAGGTCGTCGGACACGGACACCTCACGCGCGGTGGACGGTCCCGCGTTGGCCACCTGGAGGGTGAACTCGAGCGGGTCGCCGATCCGCGCGGCATCGGTGTGCGACTTGACCACCGACAGGTCCGCGCTGGCCGTGATCGGCACCAGGTCGGTGTCGGTGTTGTTGTCCGGGTCGGGATCGGTGGTCGGGCTGGCCACCGACGCGGAGTTGGTCAGCACACCGTCGACCAGCGTGTCCGGGTCCAGGTCGGAGTCGACCTGCGCGGTCAGCGAGAGTGCCGGCGCGTCGGTTCCGGCGAGCACCGCCGCCCCGCCGTCCAGCGTGCAGATCACCTGCTGACCGGACGCGTCCGGAGTGCCGGCCAGACAGCTCCAGCCTGTGCCCGTGCTGCTCACGAAGGTCAGGCCGACCGGCAGGACGTCGGTGACCACCACGTTGGCCGCCGCGTCCGAGGGCCCGTCGTTGTGGACGGCGAGCTGGAAGGTCACCTGCTCGCCCGCGGCCACCGAGGTGCCGGAGTGCGTCTTGACGATGCTGAGGTCGGCCACCGTGCTCACCGTGATCGTCGCGGTGTCGGAGTTGTCGTCCGGGTTGTCCCCGGGCGTGCTGGTGCTCACCGTCGCGGTGTTGGTGATGCTCGCGCCGTCCGTGACGCCCGAGCCGACCCGGGCGTGCACCCGGATCTGGTAGGTCGCGCCCGCCGGCATGGAGGCCACCTGACAGTCGACCGGATCCGCGTCGTTGCAGGTGACCGCCGCGTCCGGATCGACGCTGACGAAGCTCAGCCCCGGCGGCAGCGCGTCACTGACCTGCACGTTGTCGGCGTCGGAGGGCCCGTCGTTGTGCACGGTGAGGGTGAACGTGACCGCACCACCGGCCGCGACCGTGGTCGGGCTGGCCGACTTCGCGATGCTGACGTTCGCCTCGTCACCGACCGTGACCGTGTCGGTGTCAGTGTTGTTGGCGGGCCTCGGGTCCGGCGCGGGACCGGACACGCTCGCCGAGTTGGACAGGGTCGCCGGGCCCGCGTCCGGGGCCAGGGCCACGGTCAGCGTGATCGTCGAGTTCGCGCCGGCCGCCAACCCCGAGGCATGGGTGCAGGTGACGGCCTGGCCGGCCGCGGAACAGCTCCACCCGCCCCCGGTGCCGCTGACATAGCTCATCCCGGCAGGCAGCGTGTCGGTGACGACCACCGGGCCCGGCGAGTCGGACTCACCGTGGTTGGTCACGACCAGGCTGAAGGCGAGGTTGCGCCCCGCCACCGCGTCACCGCTGTGGCTCTTCACGATGCCCAGGTCGACCCTGACGTTCACCGCGGTCGTGTCGTCGTCGGTGTTGTTGCCGGTGTTCGGGTCCGTCGTGGGCGAGGACACCGTCGCGGAGTTGGTCACGTCGCCGGTGTGCGCGGAGTCGATCGCCACCGTGATGCCGAACTCGGAGGAGTCCCCCACGCCGAGGTCGCCGGTGAGGGTGCAGGTGAGCAGGTTGCTCGCGTTGGCCGAACACGACCAGTCAGCGGAGTCGTCGGAGACGAAGGTCAGCTCCGGTTCGAGCTGGTCGGTGACGCGAACCGGAGCGGCAGCGTCCGAGGGACCGTGGTTGGTGACGGTGAAGTGGTAGGTGGCGGTGCTCCCGGGCACGAACTCGCCCTGGTGCACCTTGATCAGGGCCAGGTCGGCCACCGTGGCCACCGGGTCGGTCACCGTCGAGGTGTTGTTGGCCGGGACCGGGTCGGTCTCGGGACCGGACACGGAGGCGGTGTTGACGACCTGCGCGGTACGCCCGGCGGGGACGCTCACCACGACCGTGATCTGCGGTGCGGCCTGGCCGGAGGTGAGACCGGCGGAGCGGTCACAGGTGAGGGTGCCGGTGGCCTGCGTGCACGACCAGCCGGTACCGTTCGCGGACACGAAGGTGGTGCCGCCGGGCAGCGTGTCGCTGACCCGGATCGGCCCGGCCGAGTCACTCGGCCCGTGGTTGGTGACGTCGAGGGTGTAGGTCGCGTTCAGGCCGGCGGTGACGGTGCCACTGGTGGCCTTCACGATGCCGAGATCGACCGAACGCGCGACCGTGTTGGTGACCTGGTCGTGGTTGTTGGTCAGGTCGGGATCGAAGGTCGTCGCGTTCACCGTGGCCGAGTTGACCAGCGAGGTGCCGCCCGCGGTGTCCGCCGGGATCGCCGCGACCACACTGATCGCCGGGAAGCTGGCCCCCGAGGCCAGGGTGTTGGCCGGATTCGTCCGGACGCAGTCGACGGTGCCCGCGCCCACGCTGCAGGTCCAGCCCGTGCCCGAGGCGGTCACCGTGCCCAGCCCCGACGGGAGCGTGTCGCTGACCGGGAACGGGCCGACCGCGGTGTCCGGGCCGTTGTTGTGCACCACCAGGGTGTAGGTCAGGTTCTGCCCTGCCACCGCGGCGCCGCTGGTCTTGGTGATCCTCACATCCGCGGAGTCGATGTGGGTCGACGCCGTGCCGGGACCCGCGTTGTAGGGACCGGACGCGTTCGCCGTCGCCCCGGTCAGGTCCTCCGCCTGCGTCGTGACCGTGTTGGTGTGCAGCACGGTCGAGCCGACGCCCGGATCGGTCGCCGCCGCGGGGTCATTCGGGGTCGCGGTGAAGGTGATCACGATGGTCCGGTTGGCGCCGGTGGCCGGGATCGTGCCCAGGTCCGTCCAGGTGAGCACCTGGTGGCCGGACGCATCGGTGCCGAGGGTGGGCTCCACCACCGCGGCCGGCCCTCCGGCGACCACGACGCTCGCCGTGCCGGCGTTGTAGGCCCAATTCGCCGGCAGGGTGTCGACGGCGTCGGCGTGCAGCGCGTCCGCACCGCCGTCATTGGTCAGCGTGATCGTCCAGGTCTTCGGCTGACCGAGGTAGGCAGGGCCGGAGGCCACCGACTTGGTCGGCGTGACGTGCGGGAACTGCGGGGTCACGACCGCGGTTCCGGAGACCGCGGCGTAGCTGGTGCGGCCACCGCTGGCCAGCGACTCGTAGTGCGTGACCCGCGCGGTGTTGGTGAGGGCGGCCGCGGTCAGGGCGCCACTCGGCGCGAGCGTGGCCGAGTAGGTGAAGGACGTGGACGCGTTGGCGGCCAGCGGCCCGGCGATCGGCCCCCAGGTGATAGTGCCGCCGCCGTTGGCGCCCGCCCCGGAGAGGATGCCGCCGCCGGTGATGGTCCCTGCGGTGACCACGACGCCGGTGGGCACGGTGTCGGTGACGGTGTAGTTGTAGGCCGGGCTGAGGTAGTTGGCGCGGCCGTCGTTGCTCGCCGTGACCGTGTAGGTGAAGCTCTGCCCCGGCTCAGGGGTCGGGTCGGAGACCGCCTTGGTGATCGTCATCGCCGGTTCGACGATCCGGGTCAAGGCGGTCGCCGTGGCGCTGACCTGGTCGAGTGTGGTCACCGCGGTCGGGGTGGCTCCCTTGTCGGTGAGGTTCCAGCGGTAGTACGCGCTGTTGTTTCGGGCGGTCCCGGCCGTGTTGGAGGCGATGTCGGCGACCGTCGCCGAGTAGGTCACGGTGATCGTACGGACGGTGCCGGACGCGGCGATGTCGCCCACGCCCCAACCGATCGTGGTCGCCTGGCCCAGCGCCGGCGCGACCGGGCTGGAGGTGAGGGTGGTCAGGGTCGGGCAGGTGGCGAAGCCGGTGCAGCTCACCGCGTCGGTGGTCAGGCCGGTCACCACGAAGCCGGCCGGCAGCGCGTCGGTGATGATCGAGTCGAAGAAGTCGAGGTTCGTCGGCAGGGACACCGTGACCGTCCAGGAGCCCCGTTCACCGATGGTCAGGCTCTGGCTGGCCGGCGTCTTGGTCACCGTCGCGGCGGAGACCCGCACCGTCTGGCTCGCGGTCCTGGTGTAGACCCGTTCGAGCGTGCCGGGGTCGGAGTTGTTCTGCCCGTCGGCCAGGCTGCTGCCGGTGAGGTTGGCCGTGTTCGTGTAGCTCTGGCTCCCCGCGGCCCCGGTGATCGTCGCGGGGTAGGTCAGGGTTCGCGTGGTGCCGCCGCTGATGTCACCGATGGTCCAGGTGATCAGCGTCGTGCCCGCGCCGCAACCGTCCGGGGTGACGGCGACCGACCCCACCGCCGGGGTGACGGTGCCCACCGTGAGCCCGGCCGGAACGCAGTCGGTGACCACGGTGTCGTGCAGGACCGGGCGCCCCGAAGCGTTACCTGCGGTCAGGGTGTAGGTGACGGTGGAGCCGCCCGCAACGGTCGTCGCGGTGGGAACCCGCGTCTTGGTCAGCGTCGGCGAGGGCTCGACGACGGTCACCGTGCTGGTGGCGGTACGGGCCGGGACGGCAGTGCCGCCACTCGCGGCGGTGTCGCTGCGGAAGGTGGCGGTGTTGGTCCGGACCGTGCCGTCGGTATTGCTCGCGGTGGTGCCCATCCGGGCCGGGATGGTCACCTCGAAGCGCTGGTCGGTGTCGGTGTCGTTGGCGTAGGCGGCGCCGAAGCTCAGGGTTCCGGTGGCGGCGTCGAGGGACACCCCGCTCGGCAGCGCGGAACCCGCCGGGGAGGCGCCGGTGGCCGAGAAGGCCGCGCTCGCCGGGCCGACGAACACCAGCCCGGTCGGCATCGGGTCGGTGAGCTGGCCGTTGTAGACACTGGTGTGCGCCGGGATCGTGACCGCCACCGTGTAGGTGAGGGTCTCCCCGATCACGGCCTGGGAGGCGCCGTTGCCCGTGTCGACGATGTCGGTGAGGTTCGACTTGGCCACCACGGCGTCCGGGACGACCACGGAGGAGTCGTCGCTCGCAGCGGGCACTTCGACGGCGTCGGCCGGCACGTTCGCACTGACGTTGTCCTCGGGGTAGTAGGTGGCCACCGGCACCGTCCCACCGTCGTCGACGTTGGTCGCCGAGGTGAACGACGCCACCGCCGCGGTGTTGCGGAAGACCGTGCTGACGCTCACGTCGGAGGGGATGGTCATCTCGTAGGTGAGCGTGCCGTAGGCCTGCGGCGCGAGGCTGAACGACCCGTCGAGCTGCCAGCGGATCACGCTCGAGGTGGTGTCACCGCTGGCCAGCGTGGGCCGTCCGGCCTGCCCGGCGTTGTAGCAGGTGCCGCCGTTGCTGATGTTTCCGATCCCGGAACAGGTGATCCCGGCGGGCAGCACGTCCCACACGTCCGGGGAGGCGATCGGGGTCGCATTGACCTCCCCCGCCCGGGTCAGGTTCTGCACATCGATCCGGAAGGTGACCACGTCCGAGGCACGCACCGTGCTGCCGTCGACGTTCCCCGGGTCCGACCCGGTGTCGACCGCGGTCGCGTTGATCGCCTGCACGCCCTTGGTCACGCCGACCGGGGGCGGCGGCGCGATCGGCAGGGTGACCGCGTCGCGCAACGAATCGCTCTGGCCGGCGGTGTTGGTGTAGCGGAACTTCGCGAGGTTCTGCGTGTCGAGGTTCTCCGGCGAGGCCACGCCGAGCGGGGCCGGCGTGGTCACGATCGCGGAGAGGACGATCCGGAACAGCGTGCCGCGGACCACCGTCCGAGGGCTGCCGGTGCCGAGCTCCCAAGTCACGTACTGCTCCGGGCTCGCCGGAGACGTGGACGCGACCAGGCCACCGGGGGTCAGCTCGGTCGAGGACTCGTAGGTGAGGTGCTTGGGCAGGAAGTCGGTGAGCGCGGCGTTGCGGGTGTCGACGCCGGCCGGGAACCGGACCTCGAGCAGGAAGCAGACCCGGTCGCCGAGGCTGAAGCCGGGCTCGCTCCCCACGCTGGCGCTGTAGTCGCCCACGTCGGTGGAGCACGTCATCGGGCTCGCGTTCGCCATCTGCAGCTTCCTCAGCTGCGGTCCGCCCGTCTCGATGGTGGCGCTGGACTCGTCGGAGACGGTGACCACCCCCGTGTCCGGGGAGTCCACGCCCGGGCGCGGCGTGCTGGTCCCGCTGATCGCTGCGTGGTTGGTGAAGGTGTCGCTGGCCGAGGTCGGTCCGGAGGCCCCGTAGGTGTCCCGCATCAGCGCCTGGTAGGTGATCACCAGGTGACCGTTGTGGCTCAACGCCTGGTCGGTCGGGAGGAAGGTGACCGTGAAGGAACCGTCCGGGTTCTCCACGACGCCGGTGATCGAGGCGTTCGTCGGGCCGTGACCGGCCTGTGCGGCGCACTCGGCGATCGAGGTCCAGTTCTGGGCGTCATCGATCGGGCACAGGCCGTCCGGGATCGTGTCAGTGATCACCAGGCCGTCGAGGTTGACGTACTCACTGGTATCGATGCTGAGGGTGTAGGTGGCCAGCTCACCCTGCGTGAACGTCGTCGGTGTCACCGACTTGACCAGCCGCAGGTCCTCCGCAGTCACCGAGTGGGACGTCGAGTCCTCCACCGGTGCACCCTCGAAGGCTCCACTCACCGTGGCCTCGTTGCGCAGTCCGATCTCCGTTGCGGTCTCGCGGGTGGACGCCCCGTTGTTGTTGTCGAGGTTCGCCGCCTGATCACCCGACGACGCGCTCGGCTCCGTGCCCGACCAGGTCATCGTGTTGGCCCGCTGCGGGATCCCCGCTGCGTAATGGATCGTATGGGTGGCGCCCGCGGGCAGATCGCTCAGCTGCCAGACCACTTTGGTGTAGACGCCTGCGGGATAACCGGCCGGATTCTCGACGGTCTCGACACTGTCCGGTTGATCACACCCGGAAACCGCAGCGACAGCGTTCGACGCTCCCGGATACTCCGGAGCAGTGCTGTTGAACGACCCACCACCGCAGCCCAGGAACTCCAACCCCGCGGGAAGATAATCAGTGACCACAAGGGACGAGGTCGCGCCCACCCCGTTGTTCGTGACCGTGAGCCCGTACACCGTCTGGTGGTCGTTCACGCCGCGCAGCAACTCGTTCTCCGGCGAGCCCTCCGACTTCGTCAGCCGGATCGCCGTGACCGTCGTCGTGTCCGCATCCGAACTGCTGACCACCTCGGTGCCCGGCAGCGGCTGGCCCTGACCGTCGAAGTCGGGCACCTCCCGCGGGTCCGAACTACTGAACGCGCTGCCAGTGTTCGAGACCGACGAGCCGATCGGGTACACATCCGGATCAACACCCGCCCGGAAGCTCAGCGTACGAGTCGCGCCCGGAGTCAGATCAGACACGTTGGACCAGACAAGTACCTGGTGAGTCACCGGCGGTGTGGCCGCAGCGTCATCGGTGATCGTGATCACCTGCGGCTCCCCGTAATTACTCGGAGAGGTCGAGCCGGCCACATAGGTGACCCCAACCGGCAGCACGTCGGAGTAAGACAAGTTGTACTGCTCGACGCCGCTACCTGCCGGATTTGTGGCGGCTAACCGGTACTCCACCTGACCGCCCAGAAGCACCGGACCCGAAGACGACTTGTCCAGCGAGATCGTGCCTGCGGCGGCAGCCGGCGTCGGCACCGCAACCACCACGCCAGTGAAAGCCAGCGCCAGCACACACACCAGTCTCAGCAAGCGCCCAGCCCTGCTCCGGGCAGCACGCGAAGATGAGCGGGAACTGTGGTTGCGCATCCGGCCTCCGGTCGCTGCGACGCCAAGCGCCTGTTAGGGAGTTTCCGCAGGAGGTTATCGGGCACTCTCACAAGCACGCCAATCCCGGACGCGTGAACCATCAAGGATCGGTCAAGGTACACGGTCCAGATCCGCCCAGGACAACATGCGCGGGGCGAGCCAAACGTCGTCGTGGCGCTCGGAACCGGAGCGCCGAGCCAATGTCCTTCTGGTAGGCGCCAACGTCACCGCGGAAAGCCGGTCGCCTCGTCCCCGCCCCGCCCTGGTTACGGCTCCCCCGCCGTGCCCTGAATCGCCCCGGCCCGACCAACCTGCGGAACGGTCCATATGCCGAACTACCGCCCCGCCAGGTCAGCAGCTTGGGGCCGGATCACGAACTGAAACCCCTTGTCAGGCACCTGTGCCTTGGCCCGGACTGCGCCCGTTGGACACGAACTGGACACAGTCTGTGTGTCCGATCTGTGTTCAAGACGTTTTCCAGCGCCATCACGAAAACGAAACCCCTTGCCAGAGTTGCCTCTGACAAGGGGTTCCACCTTGTAGCCCCGACGGGATTCGAACCCGCGCTACCGCCTTGAGAGTTCAACCCGGGCACCGTGCACGCCGTTTCACGGCACTCTGGACACTGTGCTGAGCGTGAACCGCAACCTCCACAACCCCCACAACAGCCACGACCACGCGCGAACTGTGTCCAAAATGTGTTCCGCAAGATGAACTGACCGGAGATCGGCGCGGCGATCACCCGCTCGCGGCCGAGGCGAGACGGTTCACTCTGCTTGAGCTTGCCAGTGACCCGTTCGCTCCCGGGTCACGGGAGGCTCGTTGCTTCGCGGACGGTCTGGGAGGAGCGTTTGGCCACAAGGCATTCGATGGAAGGAGAGGGATGCGGCGCCGGGTTGTCTTCTTGGTGACGGCTCTGGTGATCGTCGGGTGTGCACCGACGGCACCGGTGCCGGGTGCGGGCCCGTCGGTTGAGCCCGTCGCGATTAGCCCGCAGGTTCTGGGGACATTGATCGAGCAGCACTTCGGGGCTGCGTACGCGCTCGCCGGATCCGACAGCGGCCGGCTTGCAGTGCGTCCCACTGAATGGATGCAGGGGATCACGGCGACGGCGTATTACCGGGCGAGGCCGGGGATCCCCGAGCGGGCGGTGACGGTGACGTTCTCCCCGCAGCCTGCCGGGCGCATCGACTGTCCGCCAGCGACCTGTGCGGAGCGGAACGGGACCTACGTCCGCACCCCCAGAACTGGCACTCCTGACGTTTTCTCCCCGCGCGAGACGGGCCTGGTTCAAGTCCAATTCGACCCGACAGGCTGGACCGAGGAGTTGCTGACCCGGGCGGTCGCGCTGGCGGCGGACCCCCGAATCGTGCCGCTGACCGACGCTGGGCTGGCCGAGACGGCAGCAGCGAACTCGCGCTGGCGTACCGACGATCTGGACTGTAGCGGCGCTCATGCTGCAGGAGTCGTTACGCTGCCTGCGATGTCAGGATCGGTTGAGCCGCCGACTCCTCAATCGCTCGCCGCAGTGATCGCCAGCCACATCGCCACCGGATGCGTCGGCGGCCGGACCGAAGATGGTCTTGTTGAGGCGACGGCGTATCTCGGAACCGACACCGAGCGGATCAGCCTCGCCGTCACCGACCAAGAACCCCGCTGCGACCAACTCGACTCCTGCCATACCCGGGACCACATCAGGATCGGCTGGGCTCTCGACGTCGAGGACGGCTACCCGGCCATGGTCCGCCTGGTGCGACGAAGCACCGACGGCTACTGGATCGTCGTCGAGCAACACAGCCTCATCGCCGCCACCGAAGAACACCGCTTCCCGATACCACTCGACAGCCTGCTCGACCTGGTCAAGGACCAGCGAATCGCCCCCAGAGTCGACGCTGCCCTGAACCAGGCCGGCGATACACTCCCACTCCGGTGGCGACTCGTCCCCCACACCCTGGAATGACCCCAATCCGAAACAGTCCTGCGCCCAAGCCGGTGCAAGAGGGCCTTGGAGGGTGAACCCGCCGGCCACTTCGGGACAGTCCCGCCGAGTTGTCAGTGGGGTGCGGTTGGAGCCGGTCAGCGCTGCATGGATGGGGAGCGATCGCCAGGAACGCCGTTGTGGCCACCGGCATCGACATTTGCGTTCGGTGGGAGCGCGGCGCTCGTGGAGTGCTTGCGTGTCGGACTGCGAGCGGGACGGACCCGGTCCTGCGCGGGGCCGTCGTCTGCTGGGGTGATTCAGGGCTTCTTCGCCAACTCCTCGGCGAACATCACGAGGATGCCACTGGGGCCGCGGAGGTAAGTGAGCTTGTAGACGTCCTTATGGGTGGCCACACCGCGAAGCGGGTGGTAGCCGTGCCTTGCGGCGGTCCGCAGGGTCTCGTCGATGTCGTCGACGGAGAAGGCGACGCGGTGCATCCCGATCTCGTTGGGACGGGTGGGGCTCGTCTGGATGGCCTCGGGATGGATGTACTCGAAGAACTCGAGGCGACCCTGACCGTCTGGTGTCTGGAGTACCGCGATCTTGGCGTGGTTGCCGTCCAGGCCAACAGCTGTGTCTGCCCACTCGCCGCTGATCGTGTCACGGCCGACGAGGGTCAGGCCGAGGTCGGTGAAGAAGGAGATCGCTTCTTCGATGTCGCGCACGGCAATGCCGACGTTGTCGAGTTTGATGGACATGCGCTGAATCTACCCAGCCAGCGCCGAGCGGCCCAGATGCCTTCAGGCTCGCCCTCCTGCAGCGACAGCCACTCTCTTGGATACGCGACCGGCCGGTCGCGCGACTTCGCCGGGCGGACTACACCGTCGCGCCGCGCGCAGTGACCGTGCGATCGTTTGGCGCGGTGTTCGATCCGTGGCAATGCATCGCGGTGATGGTCGTGCTGTGCGCGGCAACTCGGGAGGTCGTGGACGATCCCCAACCTGGGCCTATCGAAATCGAGTTCCCCGATGCCGACGGGCGCATCCGTTCGTCGAGAAGGGTTCGTCTGATCATGCAGACGCCGCCCAAGTCCACTGGCCACGTACTCGGTCGAAGTACAGATCGGATGCGGCCGCATCACAAGGACTCTGGGACCGCGCGATGGTGTCCTACCCATGAACTGACCTGACTCTGCGGGCAGCCTCGCCGCGAGAGGACGCTCGGACGCCTGCCCGGCCTACCGGCGGAGCGCTTCATTGGAGCGGGTCGCGGTGCACGGGTGCGTCAGCACCTATGGCCGTCTATACCGGTCGAACTTTGACCCCTTATCGCCGGCGACACAGGGTCAGTATTCAACCGGCGTCGACAATGGCGACAAGGACTTGGTGGAGGAGTTCCGCAGCCTGCTGCAACACAGAAACGCCGGCAGGCTAGAGAGCGACGGCGATCGCGGCGATCGCGGCGATCGCGGCGACTCCCGCCTCGTTGGCCTTGGCCTTTCCTCCTCCGTGAGCCGGACGACACGGCTGCGCGCATCCGCGGTGTCTGCTTCGCGTTCGATCAGTTCATCGTCCTGCAATCTGCGGAGGATGTTGCTGAGGCCTCCTGTGGTGAGCGGCAGCCGCGAGGAGAGCTCGCGGGGACGGGGGGCCTTCGCCCCGGATCGTGGACACGGTTGTGGTTGATTACGCCGCGGTGGGCAGCGTAGTGGCCCGGTGGGCCTCGTAGGTGGATGGGGATTGGTGGCCGCACCAGGAGTGGCGGCGGCGGGTGTTGTAGCGGGTGGC
>JAIUOT010000055.1 GCA_020161015.1 Actinomycetota bacterium
CGAAGTGGCCCGGCAAGACGTATTTCTAGTCCTCCACGATTTGGACCGCAAGAGGTTTAGCGGAACTTTCTCCACCAATTCCGCGACCACCGGCGTGTCGTCGGCGTGTCGCGTGACAACCGATACCAGACGGACGGAACCGGTGAGGCACCCTCGTCCCGGGGTGGGTTCAGGACAGGCCGTCCTGCTCGTCGTGCGCCTTCTCGAGGGCGTCCAGCATCGCGCGGGCACCCTGGCACAGCAGCTCGAGGTCCGCCGCGGACAGCCGGGTGAGCACGACGCCCAGAGCCCTCCCGAACATCGAGTCCATCTGGCGGATCACATCGAGCCCCGCCTCGGTCGGATGCAGCCGGCGGAGCCGGCGGTCGTCCGGGTCGTCCACGCGGGCGATCAGCCCCTTCTCCACGAGGCGCTCGACCAGGCCGCTGGCCGTCGGCGCGCTGACGCCGAGCAGGTCGCCGAGCTCGTGGCCGGCGATTCCCGGGCGCCTCGCGACGTGGCCGAGGACCCTCACCTGCTGCATGGTCAGGTCCGGCGGGGCCGGCATCGGACCGACCAGCCCCATCGCCCGGTCGTGCACCCGCGAGTTCAGGTCGAACAGCTCACGGGCCAGCGCCGCGCGCTCCTCGTCGAGGCCTACGGAGGGGAAGGAATACACCCGGCATCGCTTTCGTTGGCGACTAATAGTTAGGAGTATGCTAACGGATGCGGCAGCCAGCGGCCAGCCGTGACGGACACAGAAGGGGAAGACCGTGGTTCGCCTTACCAAGCTCAGCCTGGCCTCGCGCACAGTGGTCCTGCTGCTCAGCCTGCTCACCATCGGGCTGGGCGTGTTCGCCGCCACGGCCCTCAAGCAGGAGCTCATCCCGTCCATCGACCTGCCCCGCGGCAGCGTCCTGACGGTCTTCCCTGGCGCGGCGCCGGACGTCGTCGAGGCCCAGGTCTCCAAGCCCATCGAGACCGCCGTGAAGTCGGTCGAGGGCGTGACCTCGGTGACCTCGACCAGCTCCAGCGGCGTCTCGCAGGTCACCGCGCAGTGGGACTACGGATTGAAGGCCGACGACATGGCCACCAAGATCCGCAGCGCGATCGACTCGATCTCCAGCACCCTGCCCAGCTCCGTCGACCCCCGCGTGCTGACCGGCGGCACGGACGACATCCCCGTCCTCGCCGTCGCCGTCACCTCCAACGATGACGTCCAGGTGCTCTCCGACAAGGTCGAAGAGATCGTCGCCCCCGCCCTGAAGACGCTGGACGGCGTCCGCGACGTCTCGATCTCCGGCCTGCAGAAGCGCGAGATCATCATCACCTACAGCCAGTCGAAGATCGAGAAGTACGGCGTCGACCCGACGACCATCGCCGGCATGTTCGGCGCCAACTCCACCGCGATCCCGTCCGGCACGATCCGCACCGACACCGCGAACTACGACGTCCAGACCGGCACCACCTACTCCAGCGCGGACGAGATCGCGACGCTGATGGTGCCCGGCACCGACGGCCCGGTGCAGCTCGGCGACATCGCGACCGTGTCCGAGCAGCCGGTCGAGACCACCAGCATCTCGCGGGTCAACGGCGCCACGGCCCTCGCGCTGACCATCACCAAGACCTCGGACGCGAACTCGGTCACCGTCTCCCACCTCGTCAGCGACAGCCTGGACGGGCTCGCCCAGCAACTCGGCAACGGCGCGAAGTTCGACGTGGTCTTCGACCAGGCGCCCTACATCGAGGACTCGATCCACGACCTGAGCGTCGAGGGCGGCATCGGCCTGGCCATGGCCGTGCTCGTGATCATGATCTTCCTCGGGTCGGTGCGGCCGACGATCATCACCGCCGTCTCGATCCCGCTGTCGCTGCTGATCGCGCTGATCGGCCTGTGGGTGGGCGGCTACACGCTCAACATCCTCACCCTCGGCGCGCTCACCGTGGCCATCGGACGCGTCGTCGACGACTCGATCGTGGTGATCGAGAACATCAAGCGACACCAGAGCTACGGGGAGTTCGGGCCCGAGTCGATCACCAACGCCGTCCGCGAGGTCGCCGGGGCGGTGACCAGCTCGACGCTCACCACGGTGGCGGTGTTCCTGCCGATCGGCCTGGTCGGCGGGCAGGCCGGCGAGATCTTCCGTCCCTTCGCCGTTGCCGTGACGGTCGCGCTGGTGGCGTCCCTGTTCGTCTCCCTGACCGTGGTGCCGGTGCTCGCGTCCTGGTTCATGAAGCCGAGCGCCAAGCAGCTCGCCGCGACCGTGCACGAGGGCGAGGAGAAGGACACCTGGCTGCAGAAGGCCTACCTCCCGGTGCTCAACTGGTCGCTGGCCCACCGGTGGATCACCCTGCTCATCGCCCTCGGCGTGTTCGCGGGGACGCTGGCGCTGGCCCCGCAGCTCAAGACCGACTTCATCGGCAACAGCGGCAACGAGTCGCTCACGGTCACCCAGAAGCTGCCCTCGGGCACCGGCCTGTCCGAGACGGACGCCGCCTCGCGCAAGCTGGAGACCCTCTACGCCGCCGACCCTGACATCAAGTCGTACACGACCAGCATCGGCGGGACGACCTCGGTGTTCATGGGCAGCCAGGCCGACACCAACCAGGCGCTCTACACCGTGCAGCTCAAGCCCGGGGCCGTCTCCGGCGACGTGTCGTCGCGGCTGCGCAAGGGCATCGCCGACCTCGGGGAGGCCGTCGGCGACGTGGAGATCGGCGTCAGCAACGGCCCGAACAGCTCCACCGCCGTCGTGCTCTACGTCGAGAGCTCGGACCCGAACAACCTCGCCGCGGCCAGCGACCAGGTGCTCGCCATGATGAAGGGCGTCCCCGGCCTGACCAACGTCACCAGCGACCTCACCGACGCCCGCAAGATGCTCGCGGTCGACGTGAAGGAGAAGAAGGCCGCAGAACTCGGCATGACGCAGGCGTCCATCGGCCAGGCCGTCGCCCGCGCCGTCCGCGGCCAGCAGATCGGCAGCCTCGCCAAGGGCGACACCACGCTGCCGGTGTACCTGCGGTCGCAGAAGCCCGTGAAGGACATCGAGGAACTGCGGGCGATCACGCTGCCGGTGACGCAGGTCATGAACGGCAACGCCAAGAAGGACGCCGCGGAGAAGGTCGCCGACGCCTCCGAGGCGCTCCAGGCGGACGCGAAGGCGCAGCAGACCGACGCCTACAACGAGCAGGTCAGCGCGCTGAAGAAGTCGAAGGCGAGCGCGAAGAAGGCGGCGGCGAGCCTGTCCAAGCAGGTGGCCGCGGTCAAGAAGAGCCTCAAGGAGGCACAGGCCGACCTGGCCGACGCCCAGGCCAACCCCAACCCGGCCGACCCGGTCGTCACCGCCACGATCTTCGGCCTCACCCAGAAGATCTCGGGCCTGAGCATGCAGCTCGCCCAGCTCTCGAGTGCGCTCGCCCAGACCCAGGCCGGCTCCAGCGCCGCGTCCAAGCAGCTGGACGGGCTACGGACCTCCCGCCAGAAGACCCTGGAGGCCCAGGACAAGCAGCAGGCGATCACCGACGCGTCCAAGGAGGCGCAGGACGCCACGGCCGACCCCGTGACCCTGTCCGAGGTGGCCGAGGTGAACCTCGTCGACGCCCCGGCCATGATCACGCGGGTGGAGGGCGCGCGCGCAGCGACGCTGTCGGCGAGCTCGGAGTCGTCCGACCTCGGCGCGACCACCAACCAGCTGAAGGCCGGCGTCGACGCACTCGACCTGCCGGACGGCGTGACCGTCCGCATCGCCGGGGTGTCGCAGCAACAGGCCGAGTCGTTCGCCCAGCTCGGGCTGGCGATGCTCGTCGCGCTGTTCGTGGTGTACCTGATCATGGTGGCCACGTTCGGCTCGCTGCTGCAGCCGCTGATCCTGATGGTGTCGGTGCCGTTCGCCGCCACCGGCGCGCTCGGCCTCTCGCTGATCACCGACACCGCCCTCGGCGTGCCGAGCATGATCGGCCTGCTGATGCTGATCGGCATCGTGGTGACCAACGCGATCGTGCTGATCGACCTGATCAACCAGAAGCGCCGTGCCGGGCTCGGGGTGGACGCGTCCATCCAGGCCGGCGCACGCCTGCGGGTGCGGCCGATCATCATGACCGCCCTCGCGACGGTGATGGCGCTGATCCCGATGAGCCTCGGGCTCACCGGCGGTGGAGTGTTCATCTCCAAGCCGCTCGCGATCGTGGTGATCGGCGGCCTGATCTCGTCCACGCTGCTGACGCTGGTGCTCGTCCCGGTGCTCTACGACCTGCTGGAGACCTGGCGCGAGAAGCGGGCGACCAGACGCGCCGCCCGCAAAGCCGCCGCAGCAGCGCCCGCCGAAGCCTGACGCCCGGATCGTGTGACGTTGTCCCCTGACTTCGGGGGAGAACGTCACACGATCCTGGGTTTGCATCGGGGACAACGGCGTAGGGTTCCCGACCAGCCCCTTCTCTGGAGGACTCCGGCCACCTGAGCGGCCACCCGGCACGGGTCACCGACGACGTGCCGCCACCCGAAACGCAGGGTGACCAGGCCGGCGAGGAGGTGCTCGGCGTCGCGGTCCATGTCCGCGAGAGCCGACACGCCACTGTGGTAGGCGCGGCCATCGAGTTCGACCAGCACGTCGTAATGCTGGTACCACCCGTCGCAGCGGCCGCGGCCGACGGGGCTCGCCTGACGTCGCGCCTGCGGAAGGCGGTGCGCGCGCTCGACGTCGCGGACGTAGCGCACCTCCAGCGGGCTCTGCGCCCCGGCGGCCACGTCGAGCACCAGTTCGGAGAGCAGTCTCCGGTGCGGGTGCCGGGCGGTGTGCTCGAGGAGCTGGAGGACTTCGCGCGGGCGGACGCCCCGCCGGCCGATCGCCTCGGCGAGCAGACTGACCGCCTCGTCGGCCGACACCTCGGCCACCAGGTCCAGCACGGTCTGGGTGGGACGCGTGCGTGGCGGCTCGCCGGAGCCGGAACGGGTCGAGCGGATGAAGCGCCAACGCCCATCGCGCTGTCGCACCTGAGTGCCGGAGAACACGGCGATTTCCGCCGGGGGCTCCGTGACCAACCCCTGCAGGAACGCCGCCGCACGCAGCCCCAATACTGCGCTCGGCCCGCCGATCAGGATCCCCGCCCAGGCGAGCTGGGACCAGCCGCCCTCTCCGGTTGCACAAATGCCGCGGGTGATCCGGGACAACACTCCCTGGGCAACCATCCGTTCGACCACGCGGTCGGTGATGCCGAAGCCCGCGAGCTGAGCGACCGACAGGGTCGAGGCCTGCCGTCGCGCCAGTTGCAGTGCTTCCCCCGGAAGGCTGCGTCGCGGGATCACACCTTCATCTTCCGCAGGAGGTCGCCCAAACCGTCGGTCTCCCCACCGACTGTGGATAAGGAGTGACGTTGTCCACCGACTTCGGGGGAGTTCGTCACGGCCCGGTGTCGGTGCGCCGTGGCAGAGTGGTCCCACCATGGCGGGGGACGTGCTGGAGCGGTTCTCCGTGGCCACCAGGGAGTGGTTCCGGAGCAACTTCGCCGCGCCCACCGCGGCCCAGGAGGGCGCGTGGGAGGCGATCTCCTCGGGACGGCACACCCTCGTGGTGGCGCCGACCGGCTCCGGCAAGACGCTGTCGGCCTTCCTCTGGGCGCTGGACCGGCTCGCCACCGAACCGCTCCCGGAGAAGCGGAAACGCTGCCGGGTGCTGTACATCTCACCGCTGAAGGCGCTTGCGGTCGACGTGGAGCGCAACCTCCGCTCGCCCCTGGTCGGCATCGGCCACGCGGCCGCCCGGCTCGGGCTTCCCCGCCCCGACGTGCGCGTCGCGGTGCGCTCCGGCGACACCCCTGCCGACGAGCGCCGGGCGTTCGCCCGCGAGCCCGCCGACATCCTGATCACCACCCCCGAGTCGCTCTTCCTGCTGCTCACGTCCTCGGCGCGCGAGGCGCTGCGCGGGATCGGGACGGTGATCGTGGACGAGGTGCACGCGGTCGCCGGTACCAAGCGGGGCGCGCACCTGGCCCTGAGCCTCGAACGCCTGGACGCCCTGCTCGAGCGCCCCGCGCAGCGCATCGGCCTGTCGGCCACCGTCCGGCCGGTCGAGGAGGTGGCCCGGTTCCTGGCCGGCGGACGCGAGGTGGCGCTGGTCACCCCGCCCAGCGAGAAGCGGTGGGACCTCGAAGTGGTGGTCCCGGTGCCCGACCTGGGGGCGATCGGCCAGCCGACGGGCGACCTGTCCGGTCCCGCGGCCGGCGACCCCGAGCGCACGTCGATCTGGCCGCACGTCGAGGAGCGGATCGTCGACCAGGTGGCCGCGCACTCCTCCACGCTGGTGTTCGTCAACTCCCGGCGCCTCGCCGAGCGCCTCACCGCCCGGCTGAACGAGCTGTGGCTGGAGCGCCTGGAGGCCCTCGACGCGCCCTCCGGCGAAGGGGTGGCGGCCCCGCCCCCGCCCGGGCCGCCGGCCGGTCCGCCGGTGAACGGCGGGCGGGCGCCGGCGCAGGTGATGGCCCAGTCGGCGATCGCCCGCGGCGCGCCGCCGGTGCTGGCCCGCGCCCACCACGGCTCGGTGAGCCGTGAACAGCGCCAGCAGACGGAGGAGGACTTGAAGGCCGGACGCCTGCCGGCGGTGGTGGCCACCTCCTCCCTCGAACTGGGCATCGACATGGGCGCGGTCGACCTCGTGGTGCAGGTCGAGGCGCCGCCCTCGGTCGCTTCGGGCCTCCAGCGCGTGGGACGGGCCGGCCACCAGGTGGGCGCGGTCTCGCGCGGGGTGTTCTTCCCCAAGTTCCGGGGCGACCTCGTGCAGACGGCCGTCATCGTCGAGCGGATGCGCAGCGGGGGCATTGAGTCGCTGCGGATCCCCGCCAACCCACTGGACGTGCTGGCGCAGCAGGTCGTCGCCATGGTCGCGATGGACGAGTGGACGGTCGCGGACCTCGAGGCGCTCGTCCGGCGTTCCGCGCCGTTCTCCGGGCTGACCCGGCCCGTGCTGGAGTCCGTCCTGGACATGCTCAGCGGACGGTACCCGTCCGATGAGTTCGCCGAGCTGCGACCCCGCCTGGTCTGGGACCGGACGGCCGACACCCTCACCGGCCGTCGCAACGCCCAGCGCCTCGCGGTGACCAGCGGCGGGACGATCCCCGACCGCGGCCTCTACGGGGTGTTCCTCGCCGGGGCCGAGGGCTCGGCGACCGGCGGACGCCGCGTCGGCGAGCTGGACGAGGAGATGGTGTACGAGTCCCGGGTGGGCGACGTGTTCGCCCTCGGCACGTCCACCTGGCGCATCGAGGACATCACCCACGACCGGGTGCTGGTCACCCCCGCCCCGGGGGTGGCCGCGCGGCTGCCCTTCTGGAAGGGCGACTCGCTGGGACGCCCCGCAGAGCTCGGCGCGGCCGTGGGGGCGTTCGTGCGGGAGGTGGCCGCGCTGCCGGCCGCCGGTGCCCGCGAACGGGTGCGCGCGGCGGGCCTGGACGCATGGGCGGCCGACAACCTGCTCGGCTACCTCGCCGAGCAGTCCGGGGCGATCGGACGCCTGCCGCACGACCGCCAGCTGGTCGTCGAGCGCTTCCGTGACGAGATCGGCGACTGGCGGGTGGTGGTGCACTCCCCCTACGGGGCGCAGGTGCACGCGCCCTGGGCACTCATCGTCGCCGCGCGGCTGCGCGAGCGCTACGGGGTCGACGTCCAGGCCATGCACGCCGACGACGGCCTGGTGTTCCGGCTCCCCGACACCGACTGGCTCGACGAGGACGCCGAGGCGCCGGCCCCCGCCGCACGGTCCGGACGGGCGGCGTCCGGGCCGATGGACGAGCTTCTCGAGCTGGTCTTCCCCGACCCGGACGAGGTCGCCGGCCTGGTCACCGAGCAGGTGGGCGGGTCCGCGCTGTTCGCGTCCCGGTTCCGGGAGTGCGCGGGACGGGCGCTACTGCTGCCCAAGCGGCGCCCCGACCGGAGGCAGGCGCTGTGGCAGCAGCGACTGCGGGCGTCCCAGCTGCTGGAGGTGGCCAGCCAGTACCCCAGCTTCCCCATCGTGCTGGAGGCCGTGCGCGAGTGCGTGAACGACGTGTTCGACGTGCCGGGGCTGGTGGAGCTGCTGCGCGGGGTCCGGTCGCGGAAGGTGGCGACGGTCGCGGTGGAGACGGCCCAGCCCTCGCCGTTCGCCTCGTCGCTGATGTTCGGCTACGTCGCCCAGTTCCTCTACGAGGGCGACTCCCCGCTGGCCGAGCGACGCGCGGCCGCCCTGTCGCTGGACCCCTCGCTGCTCGCAGAACTGCTCGGTACCACCGAGGGCCTGTCGCTGGCGGAACTGCTCGACCCCGAGGCGCTCACCCGCACCGAGCGCGAGCTCCAGCACCTCCACGAGGGACGCCGCGCCCGTGACGCCGACGACCTGAACGACGTGCTGCGCGCGGTGGGCCCCCTGGGCACCCCGGGGGTGCGGGCCCGCTGCGCCGATCCCGACCGCGCGGAGGGGTGGCTCGCCGAGCTGGTCCGGCAGCGGCGCGTGCTCGAGCTGCCGGGCGCCCACGCCCCGCGCTGGGCCGTGGTGGAGGACGCGGGACGCCTGCGCGACGCCCTCGGCGTGCCGCTGCCGCAGGGGGTGCCGGAGGCGCTGCTCGCGCCCGTGCCGGACCCCCTCGGCGACCTGCTGGCCCGCTACGCGCGCACCCACGCCGTGTTCACCGCGGGGGAGGCGGCGGCCTGGCTCGAGCTCGGGATCGCCGTCACCAGGGACGTCCTGCGCCGGCTCACCTCCTCCGGCCGCCTGGTGGAGGGCGACCTGCGTCCCGTGGGCTGGACGCCGCCGGACGCGGGCGCGCCCGGCGCGACGGTCCCGTCCGGACGCCCCGACGAACCCACCCAGTTCTGCGACGCGGGTGTGCTGCGGCTGCTGCGCCGTCGCTCCCTCGCCGCGCTGCGCGAGGCGGTCGAACCGGTCGCGGCCCTCGACTTCGCACGCTTCCTGCCCTCCTGGCAGGGGGTCGGCGAGGGCCGTGGGGTGGACGGTGTCCTGCGCGCGGCGGAACAGCTCAGCGGGGTCCCCGTGCCGGCCAGCGCCCTGGAGTCGCTGATCCTGCCGGCCCGCGTCCGCGACTACGCGCCGGCGATGCTGGACGAACTGACCGCAGCGGGAGAGGTGCTCTGGCAGGGTCACGGGTCGCTGGCGGGCACCGACGGGTGGGTCTCGCTGCACACCGCCGACCTGGCCCCCCTCACGCTCACACCGCCGGACCCGCTCACCGAGGGCCTCAGCGCCTCCGTGCTGGACACGATCGGCGGCGGCGGCTACTTCTTCCGCGCCCTGGCCGACCAGCTCGGGGTGCCCGACCCGGAACTCGTCGACGCCCTGTGGGGCCTGGTGTGGAGCGGGCACCTCGCGAACGACACCCTCGCTCCCCTGCGTGCGCTGCTGGGTCAGGGACGCCCGGCGCACCGCGCCCGGCAGGCCACGCCGGCGCGCGGCCGCTACGGCCGCAGCCTTCCCCGCGCCCCCCTGCCCCGGCGCACCGGGCCGCCCGAGGCGGCGGGCCGCTGGTCGGCACTGCCGCTGCCCGAGGCCGACGCCACCGCCCGCGCGGTCGCCCGGGCGGAGCTGCTCCTCGACCGCTACGGGGTGGTCACCCGCGGCAGCGTGGGTGCGGAGGAGATCCCGGGCGGCTTCGCCGCGGTCTACCGCGTGCTGGCCACGGCAGAGGAGTCCGGGCGGGTCCGCCGCGGCTACTTCGTCGAAGGCCTCGGCGCAGCGCAGTTCGGTGCCGCCGGCGCGGTCGACCGGCTGCGCGCGGCGTCCCGTCCCCTCGAGACGGGCGCGTCGGGCGGCCCCGCCCTGGTGCTCGCCGCCGCCGACCCGGCCAATCCGTACGGCGCCGCGCTCGGCTGGCCGGCCAGGGCGGAGGGCGGCGGGCACCTCCCGGGCCGCAAGGCCGGCGCCCTGGTGGTGCTGGTCGACGGTCGCCTGGTGCTCTACGTCGAGCGTGGCGGCCGCACGCTGCTCTCCTGGACCGACGACGACGCCCTGCTGGGCCCGGCCGCGGTCGCGCTGGCCGGAGCGGTCCACGCCGGCGCGCTCGGCAAGCTCACGGTCGAGCGGGTGGACGGGGAGTCCGTGCTCGGCTCCGACCAGCCGCTCGCCCGGGCCCTCGCCGCCGCCGGCTTCGGGCTCACCCCGCGCGGCCTGAGGCTGCGGAGGTAGCCGTGCCCGAGGGCGACACGGTCTTCCGCACCTGCGCGCGCCTGCACGAGGCGCTGGCGGGACGGGTGCTGCGCACGGCAGAACTCCGCTGGCCGGGCCTGTCGACAGCCACGCTGGCTGGCTCGGAGGTCACGGAGGTCGTCCCCCGCGGCAAGCACATCCTGATCCGCCTGGACTCCGGCTGGACCCTGCACTCGCACCTGAAGATGGAGGGCCAGTGGCGGATCGAGCGGACGCCGCCCGACGGCCACCACCACGACCACCGGCGCGGCGCGACCGCGCACCCGGCCGACGCGCGGGCCGTTCTGGTGACCGACGCGTGGACGGCGATCGGGCTGCGGCTGGGCCGCCTCGACCTCGTCCGCACCACGGACGAGCACACGCTGGTGGGTCACCTCGGGCCGGACATCCTCGACCCCGCCTTCGAGGAGGCTGTCGCCGTGGCGAACCTCGCGGCGAGCGGCACGGCGATCGGCGCCGCCCTGCTCGACCAGCGCAACCTCGCCGGCATCGGCACCCTGTGGGCGAGCGAGAGCCTGTTCCTCGAGCGGACGAACCCATGGTCGAGCGACCTCCCGCCCGGGCAGCTGTCCCGGGTCGTCGCCCGGGCCCGCCGGCTGATGACCGCGGCGCTGCCGCACGCCGTCCAGGCCTCGACCGGTGTCCGGCGCGACGGTGAGAACACCTACGTCCACGCCCGGTCGGGGCGCCCCTGCCGCCGCTGCGGTACGACCGTCCGGGTGGCCCCGATCGGTCCGCCGACCCGGGAGCGGACGATGTTCTACCGCCCCGCCTGCCAGGGTGGGCTGGCCCCCACCGACGACGGGGCGCCCGTCGCCCCGCTCGGCGCCTCACCCGGCAGCAGGGGGCGCCGCCCCCGCGAGCGCCGCTGACGGGCCCGATCGCGCGTCCGCGGGAGGACGATCGACATCGACCGTCCATTGCCCATTCACCTCGGGCACTCCCGTCGATTACGTTGGCTCCTTAGGCTCCGGTCGCGCCGCCACACTCCCGGATCTGTCGAAGTGAACCGACAAGGAGAAGCATGACCACAGACACGTCAAGAGCCGGACGGCTCCTGCTCGCCACCATCCTGGGCGCAGGCCTCACGCTCGCACCGCTCGCCGCACCACCCGCCGTGGCAGCCGACACCGTCACCATCAACCTGCTGAACTTCAACGACTTCCACGGCCGGATCGCCGCGAACACCACCGTGCAGTTCGCCGGCACGATCGAGAAGTCCCGGGCCCAGTACGGCGAGGACAACACGATCCTGCTGTCGGCCGGCGACAACATCGGGGCCTCGCTTTTCGCCTCCGCCACCCAGAACGACCAGCCCACGATCGACGTGCTGAACGCGCTCGACCTGAAGGCCGCCGCCGTCGGCAACCACGAGTTCGACAAGGGCTGGGCGGACCTGCGCGACCGCGTGATCGGCAGCGGCGCCGGCCGGAACGCGGCCTGGGACTACCTGGGCGCCAACGTCTACACCTCAGGGACGACCACCCCGGTGCTGCCGGAGTACGCGATCTACACCGTCGACGGCATCACCGTCGGAGTGATCGGTGCGGTCACCGGCGAAACCCCGTCCCTCGTCTCCCCGGTGGGCATCCAGGGGCTCACCTTCGGTGACCCGGTCGAGGCCGTCAACCGGGTGGCCGCCCGGCTCAGCGACGGCAACGCCGCCAACGGCGAGGCCCAGGTGATCGTTGCCGAGTACCACGAGGGCTCCTCGCTCAACGCGCCCCCGGCCACCCTCGACGATGCTGTCGCCGCCGGTGGCGCCTTCGCCGACATCGTGGAGGACACCTCGCCGGCCGTCGACGTGATCTTCAACGGCCACACCCACACCAGCTACGCGCTGTCGGCGCCGGTCGCCGGCGGCGGCACCCGTCCCGTGGTCCAGGCCGCCTCCTACAGCGACAAGGTCGGGCAGGTGCTGCTGGACGTCGACCCCGCCACCGGTGAGGTCGTCGACCACAGCCAGTCGCTGATCAGCCGCACGACGGACGCCCCCGGCGACCTGGTGGCCGCCTACCCGCGGGTCGCAGAGGTCAACACGATCGTGGCCGCGGCGCTCGCCCACGCGGCGAAGGTCGGCGACACGCCGATCGCGAAGGTCACGCGGGACATCACCACCGCCTTCAGCGGTGGGACCTACACCGACGGCGTCTACACCGGCGGCAGCCGCGACGACCGCTCCAAGGAGTCCACGCTGGGCAACCTGGTCGCCAACGCCCTGCTCAAGACGCTGAAGTCGAAAACCGTCGGAGGCGCCCAGATCGGCGTGGTGAACCCCGGTGGCCTGCGCGCGGAGCTCACCTACGCGCCGAGCGGCGCGGAGAAGAAGGGCGTGGTCACCTACGCCGAGGCGAACTCCGTCCTCCCGTTCGTGAACAACCTGTGGACCACCACGCTCACCGGGGCGCAGCTGAAGTCCGTCCTCGAGGAGCAGTGGCAGCCGGACGGCGCGCAGCGCACGTACCTCCAGCTGGGGCTGTCGGCCAACGTCCGCTACACCTACGACGCGTCCGCCGACCGGGGCTCGCGCATCACCGGGATCTGGGTCAACGGCAAGCGGGTGACCGACACCGCGACCTTCCGGGTGGGCGGGTTCAGCTTCCTGCTGGCCGGCGGTGACAACTTCAAGACCTTCGCCAAGGGCACCGATACCCGGGACTCCGGGCTCGTCGACTACCAGGCGTGGATCGACTACCTGAAGAAGCAGTCGCCGGTGAAGCCGTCCTTCGCCAAGCACGCCGTGCAGGTGCAGGCCGCGCCGACCGCAACGGTGGGCCAGGAGTACCCGATCTCGATCTCGAACCTCAACCTCACCTCGCTCGGCTCGCCGCAGAACACGAGCCTGAAGATCACCGTGGGCGGGAGGACCGTGGCGAACCACGTCGCGGTCACCGACGGCGCCGCCGACGTCACGATCACGCTGCCCAACCGCGGCGCCGTCGTGATCGAGGCCCGTCCGTCCGGCACGAAGGTGACGGTCCCGGTGACGATCCAGAAGGCCACCGTCACGGCGTTCGGCAAGAACGAGTCGCGGCAGGTCCGCAAGGGCACGCCGGTCACGTTCCGCGTGCAGACCGCCCCGCTCGGCGCCGGCGTCTGGGTGACCGGGACGGTGAAGGTCTACATCGGCTCCCGCGTCGTCGCGAAGACGACCCTGCACCGGTGGAACTTCGGCACCAAGCGCATCACGCTCACCAAGTCCGACCTGCGCCGCTACGGGCGCGGGACGGTCGTGGCCACGGCGAAGCTCGTCTCCTCGAGCAACGCCGAGCCCGCCGACCTCAAGGTGCTCACCCTGACGATCACCTGACCGGCCTCGCGACGGCCCCCGTCCGCCCGGCCCGCCGAGGGCCCGGTGGACGGGGGCCGTCCGCTTCCCCACGCCCGACGGGCGGACGGGAGACAGCCGGCCTCCCCGGCCGGCGCGCGTCCGCACGAATAGGGTGAGGGCATGGAGAGCATGCGCCGGACGTGGGCGGTGGTGCGCGCGAACCCGTCCGCGACCCTGCTGGTCGCGCAACTGCTCGGCATCCTGCTCTACGCGCTCGTCGACGACAGCCCGTCCGACTCGCTCGGCCGCCTCCTGCTCACCCTGTTCGGGATGGTCGTCGTCGTGCTCGCGCTCGGGGTCGTCCGCGCCACCCCCACCTACACCTGGCTGGGCGTGCTGATCGGCCTCCCCGCGGTCGTCCTCACCGTCGTCGACTGGGCCACCGGCGACCCGGCGTGGCACCTCGCGTCCGACCTCGTGCACGTGGCGTTCTACGGCTACACGCTGATCGGCCTGCTGCGCTACATGTTCGCCGACGAGGTGGTGACACCCGACGAGATCTGGGCGATCGGCGCCACCTTCACCGTCGCGGTGTGGCTGTGGGCGTACGCCTACTCCGCCGTGCAGACGATCGCTCCCGGCTCGTTCCTCGCCGCCGTCGACCCGGACGCCCCGCGCACCTGGCTGGAACTGCTGTTCCTGTCCACCACGACCATGACCAGCACCGGGTTGTCGGACGTGGTGCCGGTGCGGCCCGTGGCGCGGGCGGTCGTGATGGTGCAGCAGATCGCGGGCATGCTGTACCTGGCGGTCGCGGTCTCCCGCATCGTGGGGCTCACGCTCGGACGCCGCCGCGCGCAGGAGGAATCATGAAGCAACTGACCGCGTCGGTGTTCTGGCTCGAGACGGCGGTCGGGGCGCGCTGCTACTGGCTGGACGCCGGCGAGCGGGTGGCCATCATCGACCCCGGCATGAAGGCCGGCCTCAACCGCGTCGCACGCGAACTGCGGGAGGCCGGGCGCTCACCCTACGAGGTGACCGACATCCTGCTCACCCACTACGACATCGACCACACCGGCGCGGCGGCGGAATGGCAGCGCCGCACGGGGGCGCGCGCCTGGATCGGGGCCGCAGACGCGGCGATCCTCACCGGCGCGGTGCCCGCGACGACCCCGCTCCGCCAGGTCACCTCGCGCATCGCCCGTGCGGAACTCCCGGGCAACCTCCGGCTGCTGGACGGTGACGCGGAACTGTGGCCGGGGCTCTCGGCGCTGCACACACCCGGCCACACCCCGGGCCACCACTCCTTCCGGGCCGGGCGGGTGCTGTTCGCGGGCGACACGGCCGTGCTGGCCAAGGGACGCCTGGAGTCGCCACCCGCGCTGCTGATGACCAGCCCGGGGCAGGCGCTGGCCGACCTGGCCCGGCTGCGGACCCTCGACGTCGACTGGTACTGCTGCGGGCACTCCGACCCGGGCACGCGTCGCTGAGCCCCTCGCGGGCGTTCGGTTGGCCGGCGTCAGCGGAACGGCGTCAGCTGAACAGGGCCTGACCGACGAACTCGCCCTCGCGGACGCCCCCGGGCACGGCCCACAGGCCGGAGCCGATGTGCTGGAGGTACTCGCTGAGCAGGTCGGAGGACGCCATCGCGGCCTGCATCGGGATGTAGTGCGTCCGGGGGTCGGTCACGTACGCCATGAAGAACAGGCCGGCGGCAAGGCGGCCGAGGCTCGTGCTGCCGTCCACGTAGTTGTAGCCGCGGCGCAGCATCCGGACGCCGTCGTTGTGCTCGGGGTGGGCCAGCGCCAGGTGCGAGTGCGCGTCCACCAGCGGCGTGCCGCCGCGACCGGGTCGGGCGAAGTCCGCGGCGGTGAACTCGTCCCCGCCCGACAGTGGCGCTCCTTCGGCCTTGGTCCGCCCGACGATCCGCTCCTGCTCGCGCAGGCTGCTGCGGTCCCAGGTCTCGATGTGCATGGCGATCTTGCGCACCACGAGGTAGCTGCCGCCGTCCAGCCAGGACGTCCGGGCATCGCCCGACGGCGCCGTCCACACGTGGGCGTCGAGGTCGTCGGTGTCCTCCGCGCGCAGGCTGGCCGTGCCGTCCTTGAACCCGAAGAGGTTGCGCGGGGTGGCCTGGTCGCGCGCCGTGGACGAGGTGCGGCCGAAGCCGAGCTGCGACCACCGTACGGCCGCCCGCCCGAAGGCGATCCGGGTGAGGTTGCGGATCGCGTGCACCGCCACCTGGGGGTCGTTCGAGCACGCCTGGACGCACAGGTCGCCATCGCTGCCGGCGGGGTCGAGCTTGTCCCCCGGGAAGTGGGGCAGCCGGGCCAGCGCCTCGGGGCGCCGGTCGGCGAGCCCGAAGCGGTCGGCGCCCCCGGCGTCGCGGAACAGCGTGGGCCCGAAGCCGATTGTGATCGTGAGGTTGGCCGGGTCGAGCCCGATGGCCTCGCCGGTGTCGTCCGGCGGCGCGTCGTAGGGGCCGCTGAGCGGGCCCGCCGGACCGGCCCCCAGGCCCTGGGTCATCCGGGCCGCGGCCCGCGTCCAGTCGCGCAGGAGGCCCACCACGTCGTCCCTCGTGGCCGACGGCAGCAGGTCGAAGGCGGCGAAGTGAAGCCGGTCCTGGGCCGCAGTGGTGATGCCGGCCTGGTGGGCGCCGTGGAACGGGACGGTGCTCCACTGCGGCGCGGACGCCGCCGCCGCCGGCGCGGACGCCGCCATCGCCCCGGCTCCGGCGATGGCCAGGGCCCCACCGGCGGCGGCGGACCCGATCAGCCCGCGCCGGGACAGCCCGCCGCGGCTCGCTGCGGCGTCCGGGGCGTCCTCCCGCCGGGTCATGACAGCACGGCTCCGGCGAGCTTCGACAGCGGCTCGGACAACGCGTTCACGGCGTCCGACAGCTGCTTGACCTGGGCGGGGGAGAGCGTGTCGTAGGTGACGAAGCCGTCCCCGGAACGGTGCTGGTCGAGCAGCGCCTGGAGCTCGCCGAAGCGGGTCTCGATCTGGCCGTCGAGGGTCGGGTCCTTGCGGGTGAGCAGATCACGGAGGCCCTCCCACGCCACGCGGGCGCCGTCCACGTTCGCCTGGAAGTCCCACAGGTCGGTGCGCGACCAGTACTCCTCCTCCCCGGTCACCTTGCCGGTGGCCACCTCGTCGAGGAGGCCCTTCGCGCCGTTGGCGATCACGTCCACGGTGATGGTGAGGTCACGGGTGCGCTCGTGGAGCACCTCGGTGTTGGCGAGGAGGTCGTCGCCGTAGGTGGCGCGCTGCGCGGCCGTGAGCGGGGTGTACCCCTTCGCCCGCGCGGGCCACAGGTCCTTCTCGATCCGGTGCCAGCCGGTCCACTCCTGGCCCTCCTCGAGATCGGCCTCCCTGGCGTCCATCTTGGGGTCGAGGTCGCCGAAGGACTCCGCGACGGTCTCGACCCGCTCCCAGTGCACGCGGGTGGACGCGTAGAGCGCCCGGGCCTCGTCGTCCCGGCCGGCGGCGTAGGCGGCCACGAACTCGCGGGTGCCGGCGAGCAGCTGGTCGACCTGGTCACGCACGTAACCGGCGTAGGCGGCGTTCGCTGCCTCGACGAGCGCCGCGTCGTCGCCGGTCGGGCCGACCGGCTCGCCCGACTCGGTGACGCGGAAGGCCGCCCGGATGCCCTCCCCCACCATGCCGGGCTTGCAGGCGGAGATGTAGTCGCCGGCCGGCGCGCTGAGCACCAGGTCGCGGGTGAGGCCAGGGCCGATGTTCTCGACCTCGGCGACGATCCGCAGGCCGTCCGACGCGAGCAGATAGAACTCGTTGACCTGCGTGCCGGTGTTGGTCACCGAGAACGTCAGCGTGCCCGACGGCGCGGTCGTGGCGCTGAGCGTGCAGGCGGTGTCGGAGGCCTGGACGGTGAGCGTGCGGGCCCCGTCCCCACCGGTGGAGGATCCCGCGGAGGGGGCGTTGTCGGTGCATCCGGCCGCCATCAGGGCAGGGACGACCAGGGCGAGGGCGCGGTACTTCATGGTGCCTTTCGGGTCAGGAACGGGTCCGGTCAGGCGGACGCGACGACGGACTCGGCTGCCGGCGCCGGGGCCGGTGCCTTGGTGCGAACCTTGCGCAGGAACAGCGTCCCGACGACGCCGACATAGGTGATCCAGACGACCACCTCGAGCACGGTGGCCGCGGGCGAGAAGTTGAAGATCCCCTTGAGGATCGTGCCCAGCAGGCTGCCGGGCGGCACCGCAGCGGAGACGTCGTAGGCCAGGTTGTTCAGCCCGGGCAGGAAGCCGGCCTCCTGGAGGTCGTGGACCCCGTAGGCGAGCACGCCGGCCGCGACCAGGATCAGGAAGCCGCCCGTGATCGCGAAGAAGCGTCCCAGGTTGATGCGGACGGCGCCGGCATAGAGCGCGTAGCCCAGCGCGATCGCGACGAGCAGTCCGGCGAGCGCGCCGAGCAGGGGGCCGGCGGTCGTCCCGCCGTCGGCGGCGGCCGACTTGGTGGCCGCCCACACGAACAGCGCGGTCTCCAGGCCTTCGCGCCCGACGGCCAGGGCTGCGATCAGCGGCAGCGACCACGACGAGCCCTCCGCTGCGTCCACCTGGCGGCGCAGGTCGGAGGCGATGGTGCGGGCTGCCCCGGCCATCCAGAAGATCATCCAGGTCACCAGCCCCACCGCAGCGATCGACAGCGTCCCGCCGATGAACTCCTGGGCGCTGAAGCTCAGGCCCTTCGGGCCGAAGGTGAGCAGAGCGCCGAACACGAGCGAGATGGCCACGGCGAGGCCGACGCCGGCCCAGACCTTGGGGAGCAGGTGACGGCGTCCGGTCTTCACGAGGTAGGCGATGAGGATGCTGACGACCAGACTCGCCTCGAGCCCCTCGCGCAACCCGATCAGGAAGTTGCCCAGCACGTCCGTCTCCTCGATGTTAGGTGAGCCTCACCTAACTATCTTCCGGGAACGCCTTATTTCGCAACTCCGAGCTTGACTATTTCAGATCGTGGGCCGCCGGCGCCAGCGAGCCGCCCCGGCCGCGTCCCTCAGCCCGGGTAGTCGACGTCGGCGAAGCGTTGGGACGTGCGCGGTCCGGCCATCATCGGGGCCACGGTGTCGCGCCACGTGGCGTAGTGCGCGGTCTCCTTGTGGGCCACCGCCGCAGCGTCGTCGCGGTACGCCTCGACGAGCACGAACCGCGTCGGGTCGTCCAGCGCCTGCACCACGTCGAAGCGGACGACGCCCGGTTCGAGCCGGGACGCGTGCGCATTGGCCCGGGTGGCGTCGATGAACGCCTCCACCGCCTCGGGCAGGACACGGACGGACACGTGCACGATCAGCATGGCTCCATCGAACCGCCGCGCGGGTGCCGCGTCCACCCCTCCCGGGGATCATGCGTCGAGCGACTGCCGCCCACCCAAGAGGGCCAGCGTCCCTGCACGAGGGCCAGCCCCCGTCCTCGAGGGCCAGCCTTCACGTCGAGGGCCAGCACCAGGGGACGAGCCCTCGGCCACAAGGCTGGCCCTCACTCATGGGGACGCGCCGCAGGAGCGGCGTGGAGCACGGTCCCGGTTCGCGGGCCCGGGCGGACGCCTTGCCACCGTCCCCCACCCCACCCGCCGAGGGCCAGCCTTGACGCCGAGCGCCAGCACCAGGGGACGAGCCCTCGGCTACAAGGCTGGCCCCTACCTCGGAAGGCTGGCCCTCGAACCGGGGGGCTGGTCGTCGACCCGGAAGGCTGGCCCTCGCGGACGAAGGCTGGCCCTCGGCCAGAAGGCTGGCCCCTACCCCGGAGGGCTGGCGTCACTCGGAGGGACGCGCCCGGTCACAGCGCCGCCCGGCGCGAGTTGCGCGACACGGACGGGCGGTGCGATCATCGGAGGCTGCCCACTGCCCGCCAGGAACTCCTCATGCCCGCCTCGCTCCAGACCAGAGAACTGCTCGCCGACCCGCCCTTCATGGTGCTGCTGGCCGCGCGCACGGTCTCGATGCTCGGCATGGCGTTCGCTCCCGTCGCCCTCGCGTTCGGCGTGCTCGCGATGCCCGGCGCCGACGCCGGGACCCTCTCGATCGTCCTCGCGGCACAGACCATCCCGCTCGTCGCGTTCATGCTGGTCGGCGGCGTGATCGCCGATCGCTACCCCCGCGCGCTCGTCCTGCGCTGGGGGCAGATCGTGGCCGCGGCCGCGTGGGCGTCCATCGGGATCATGATGCTCAGCGGCCACACCCCGCTGTGGCTGCTGTGCCTGGCCGCGGCGTTCGCCGGCCTCGCCGGCGCGACCGTCTACCCGGCGCTCAGCGGGATCATCCCCGACCTCGTGCCGCCCCACCTGCTCCAGCAGGGGAACGCGTGGCTCTCGATGGGGGCCAGCGCCGCCCGGTTCGTCGGGCTGGTGGCCAGCGGAGCGGTCGTCGTGTGGCTCGGCGGCGGCTGGGCGATGGTCGGCGCCGGCACGCTCTACCTCGTCTCCGCCGTGCTGTCCGGGTTCCTGCCCCGCGGAGGATCGCTCGCCCAGCCCGAGGAGAACCCCCTTCGCCAGCTGAGGGACGGATGGAGCGAGTTCCGCAGCCGGCAGTGGCTGTTCGTGTGCGTCATCCAGTGGGCCGTCCTGCTGATGGTGCTCCAGGCGTCCCAGGGCGTGCTCGGCCCGGTCGTGGCGCAGGCGGAGCTCGGCGGGGCCCGGGGCTGGACGGCCGTCCTCGCCAGCGAGGCCGTCGGCGCGATCGTCGGCGTCGTGATCGCGATGGTGTGGCGCCCGCGCCGGCCGATCCTCGTCGCCACCCTGCTCACGTTCACCGCGGCGGCACCCCAGCTGCTGCTGGGGTTCAGCGCCCCGCTGTGGGTGGTGATGGTCGCGATGTTCCTCATGGGCGTCGGGTTCGACCTGTTCGGGGTCCTGTGGATGACCACCATGCAGCACGAGGTCCCCGCCGAGTCACTGTCGCGCGTCGCGTCCTACGACGCCCTCGGCTCGTTGATGCTGGGCCCCCTCGGCCTGCTGCTGGCCGGCCCCGCGGCCGCCGTGTTCGGCCCGCACCTCGCGCTCATCGGCACCGGGGTGGTGAGCATCGTGACCACCCTGTTCGCGCTGTCCTTCGCCGACGTCCGCCGGCTGCGCTCGCGCACCCACGTCGCCGCGGAGGTTGCCGAGGCCGCCTGACCCGCGGCGAGGCGGCCCGGGCGGTAGGCTCGGCCGGGCCGCACCGGGAGTGTCGCAGGACGGAGGACGCCGACAGCCATGCCGACGCTCCCCACCGACCTCGAGGCCTGGGTCCGCGGCATCGCGGCCACGCAGGACCCCCGCGTGGTCGAGAGCACCCCGGTCGTCCCGCTGGTCACCCGCGGACTGCCCACCCGTCCGCTGGCGCCGGAACACTCCCAGGTGTTCATCTGCGCGGGCGTGATCGTGAAGCTCCACGGCGCGGGCACGCACCCGGGACGGCTCGCGCTGCGCCTGCGTGGCATCGGCGCCCCCGACATGGACCGGCTCTGGATCCAGCCGCTGCGCTACGCGGCGATCCCGGCGCCCGGGGACCGCCTGGCCACGATCTGGCCGCGGGTCACCGTGCTGTCGACGATCGACCGTCCGCCCTGGCCCGAGATCGGCCAGCTGCTGGCCCGGCTGCACCGGATGCCCCAGACGGACGAGCTGCCGCGCCTGGGCGGGCACTCGCGGCTCGCCCGGGGCGTCGCCTACCTCCGCCAGAGCGGACGCGGCGACCTCGCCTGGCTCGCCGACCTCGGCGACAGCCTCGCCGCGCGCCTGGAGACGCCGCGCCAGGTGACCCTCGCCCACGGCGACTTCCACCTCGGCCAGCTCGGCCACACCCCGCTGCGGCGCAGCTGGAAACTGCTGGACGTCGACGACTTCGGCGTCGGCGACCCCGCCTGGGACCTCGCCCGGCCGGCCGGGTTCTGGGCCGCAGGGCTGCTCGACGACGACGCGTGGATGACCTTCCTGGACGCGTACCGCGAAGCCGGCGGGCCCGCCGTCCCGCCGGACGGCGACCCGTGGCCGGCCCTCGACCTGCCGGCGCGGGCGGCCGTGGTCGTGGCCACCGTCCAGGCGCTGCGGACGCCGCACAGCGACGGCACAGCCGAAGAACTGCTGGCGGCTTGCCGGCGCATGCACTCTTGAGGGCATGACCCAACCGATGGACCCGCAACGCTACGAGCCCTACGGTGGGGCCGGCGCGATGACCTGCCCCAAGTGCGGCGCTCCGATGCGCACCTACGAGCGCAACGGCATCCACCTCGAACAGTGCACCGGCTGCCGGGGCGTGTTCCTCGACTTCGGCGAGCTCGAGCACCTCACCCAGCTGGAGAGCCGCTTCGCCGCCCAGCCGCCTCCTCAGCCCGGCTACGGGCCGTCCTGGGGCACGCACGGCGGGCACCGCTACCGTCGCGGCGGACTGTCCGGGCTGTTCTTCTCCAGCTGAGGATCACCGCGCCGGCAGGCGCGCGAGCAGGCCGTCGCGGACGCGTGGCCAGTCGTCGGCCACCACGCTGAACACCACGGTGTCGCGGAAGCTGCCGTCCTCGCGGCGCGTGTGGCGCCGCAGCACGCCCTCGCGCTGCGCGCCGAGCCGTTCGATCGCGGCCGCCGAGCGGGTGTTCAGCGCGTCGGTCTGGAGCTTCACCCGGCCGAAGCCGAGGTCCTCGAAGCAGTGCCGCAGCAGCAGGTACTTGGCCTCGGGGTTCACCACTCCTCCCCAGACGCGGGGGTGGTAGAGGGTCCAGCCCAGGTGCAGCCGCTCGTGGGCGAGGAAGGCCTCGCCGAGGGAGGTGGTCCCCACCACCTCGCCGGCGTCCCCGAGCGCGGAGGCCCCGGCCAGCCGGACGGCGTACGCGACGCGCCCGCGCCCGTCCCCGTCGGGGGCTGGCGGGTGGAGGTACAGCCGCCGGGCGAGGTCGAGCGCGGCGGCCGGACCCTGGGGGCGCCCCCACATCACGAACCCGGACGCGTAGACGGCCGGCTCGGCGAGGATCCGGGCCAGTGCCGGCAGGTCGTCCGCCACCACGGGGGCGAGGTGGACGAAGCGTCCCCGCAGTGTCGTGCCGGACGGAAGGAGGGCCATGGCCGTCATGCTAGGCCGTCAGATGTCGGCCAGCGCCTCCGTGGGTGCCGCGGTCGCCGCGCGCCGTCCGGGCAGGACGGACGCCAGCGCCGCGGCCAGCACCGCCACCCCGACCATGCCCGCCGTGCTCGGCAGGTCGACGGCGAAGCGCACCGTGTCGAACCCGCCGCTGCGGCCGAGGGCCGTCACCGCGAGCCAGCCGAACCCGGCGCCCGCCACGACGCCGACGACGATCCCGACGACGGCGACCTGCAGCGCCTCGATCAGCAGCATGACCCGCAGCGAGCGGGCCTGGAGCCCGAGCGCACGCAGCAGCGCCGACTCCCGCGTGCGCTCCATCACCGACAGGCTGAGGGTGTTGCTCACGCCGATCAGGGCGATCAGCACGGCCACGGCCAGGAGCCCGGTGGTGATCGCGAGGAGCAGGTCCATCACCTGCTCGTACAGGGCCGCCTCGACCACCGACCCGCTGAGCCGGTCGCCGGAGCCCACGATCCGGTTCACCGCGACCATGACGTCGACGGCCCGCCCGCGGTCGGGGACCGACAGCCACATCACCGCACCCGCCACCGGCGCCGAGAGCCGCGAGAGGGTCGCCGCGCTGACCATGGCCTGCTCGTAGCCGGTCAGCTGGGAGGCCACCACGGTGAGCTCTACCGAGCCGGCGGGGCCCTTGACGGTGACGGTGGCCGGCAGGTCCTCGGCGAGGTAGGGGCTCACCAGCACGCGGTCGTCGCCGACCCGGTCGTCGACCCCGGTCACGTCCGGGATCCGCGCGTCCCAGCCCAGCAGGGTGAGCGGGTGCTCGCCCACCGAGCCGGTGGCCGCGGCCAGGCGCACGCTCCCTTCCACGCCGGGGACGCGGTCCAGCCGGGCGGCCACGTCGTCCGGGATCGCGCCGACGCCGCCGTCCGCGTCACCCCAGGAGACCTGGAGGTCCACCGGGTAGTGCTGCGCGAGCTGGTCGAGGACGGTCAGCCGGACGCTCGCCGTCGCGACCTGCAGGGTGACCATCAGCCCCACCGCCAGCATCAGGGCCGTGGCCGTCGCGGTCGCCCGCCGCGGGTTCCGCTCGGCGTTGCCCGCAGCCAGCCGCGGCACCGTCCCCGTCCAGCGGAAGAGGCGCCCGGACGCGGACAGCAGCGACGGGACGAAGAGGGGGCCGCCGAAGAGCACCCCGACCGAGATCAGCGCCCCCGCGCCGATGGCGATGAGCAGCGCGTTGGGGTTGGGCGCGGCCACCGACAGCGCGGCCAGCCCGAGGCCGGCCAGGAGGAGCAGGCCGCACACCACCGCCCGTGCCACGGACGCCCGCCGCCGCTCCTCACCGGTGAGCACCGGCTGGAGCGCCTCCAGCGGCGCCACCCGCGCGCCCCGCAGGATCGGCACGGACGCCGCCACGACGGTGGCCAGGATGCCGAGCCCCACCGCGAGGGCGAGCTGCCCCGCGGGCAGGCTGAGCCCCCAGAACAGGGCCGTGCTCCAAGCGGTCTCCGCAACGGCGATCCCGATGCCGAGGCCGAGGCCGAGCACGGAGCCGGCGACGCCCAGCAGTACCGCCTCGAACCCGAACCGGCGGCGCACCTGGCCACCGGAGGCCCCGACCGCCCGCAGCAGCCCGATCTGGCGGCGACGCTGCGCGAGCGTGATCGAGAACGTGTTCGCGATCGTGATCATGCCGACCACCAGCGACACCACGGCGAAGGCCCACAGCACGTTGGCGAACACGTCGAAGTCCTTGGCGAGCTTCGCCACCGCCTCGGCGCGGACGCCGGCGGCCGGTTTCGCCGAGAGTGCGGGGGAGAGCGTCTTCAGCGCACCGTCGAGGCGCCCGGACAGGGTGTCCGCGTCCACCCCCTGGGCGGCCCGGACCACCCAGGTGGACGCCGTCTCCGCCGTCGCGCCCGCCTGGGCGAAGCGCGCGTCCGCGGCGTAGCCGGTCTTGACGAACAGCCCGCTCGGCTCGTCGGTGATGCCCACCACCCTCACCGTCTGGTCGCGGCCCTCGAGGGTGAGCGGCCCCCCGACCACCACGCCGAGTGCGCCCGCAGCGCCACCGCTGAGGGCGACCTCGTCTGCGGCCGTCGGCCAGCGCCCTGCGGTGAGGTTCGCCCAGCGCAGTTCCGCGGGCGGGACGTTCACCAGTTGCAGGGCCTGCGAGACCACGCCGGAGCTCACGACCTCCGACTCGCTGAGAACGGGGGCGAACGCGGCCACGCCCGCGGTGGCGGCGATCACGTCGCCGACGCCGGCCACCGCGGTCTCCCGGGGGACGCTGACCACGACGTCGGCCACGGCCATCGACACGTTCATGGCCTTGCCCTGGGCCTGTCCCTCGGTGGCGACGAGGACGGCGGATCCACTGAGGAACGCCACGGAGATCGCGATCGCGAGGATCGTGGAGAGGAACCGGCCGGGGTGGTGGCGCACCTCCGACCATGCCTGGCGCAGCATCAGGACCCCAGCCGCTTCATCGCGGCCAGCACCGTGTCGGCCGTCGGCGCGACGAGGTCGTCGACGATCCGGCCGTCGCTGAGCAGCAGCGTGCGGTCGGCGTACGCCGCGGCGTTCGGGTCGTGGGTGACCATCACGATCGTCTGCGCGTACGCCTGGCTGGTGTGGCGCAGGTAGTCCAGCAACTGGTGGCTGGACGTGGAGTCGAGCGCCCCGGTGGGCTCGTCGGCGAACACGACGGCTGGACGCGAGATCAGCGCCCGGGCGATGGCCACGCGCTGCTGCTGGCCCCCGGAGAGCTGGGACGGCAGGTGCCGCAGGCGGCGCTCGAGCCCCAGGGACGCGACCAGCTCGGCCAGCAGGCCGGCGTCGGGACGGCGTCCGGCGAGGTCGAGCGGCAGCACGATGTTCTGCTCAGCCGTGAGGGTGGGCAGCAGGTTGAACGCCTGGAAGACGAAGCCGACGTGGTCGCGGCGCACCGCGGTGAGCTCGCGCTCGGTGAGGCGGGTGATCGTCCTCCCGCCCAGCTCGACATCGCCCGAGGTCGGCCGGTCGAGCCCGGCCAGGCAGTGCATGAGGGTGGACTTGCCGGAGCCGGACGGCCCCATGATCGCGGTGAACGAGCCGCGTTCGAAGCCGACGGTCACGCCGTCGAGGGCGTGCACGGCGGCCTCACCGGCGCCGTAGGTCTTGGTCAGGTCGGTCGCCGCGGCAATCTGGTCGGGCAGGGTCGGAGCAGAGATGGTCACGGTGCCACGCTAGGAACCGGACGGGGCCGGGCGCGTCCTCCCTGTCGGCGGACCGAGTCGTCCGCGGGGACGATCCGCGCAGCACCGTGAGGAGGACGTCGGGCTCTGGCCGGCCCCGGCCTGGCCGCCGCAGGCCCGACGTCGACCGCCGCGCCCTCGACGCCCGCGTCCCTAGTCGCCGAAGTCGAAGCCGCCGCCGTCGCCGAAGCCGCCGCCGTCGCCCCACCCGTCGAAGCCGCCCCAGCCGGAGCCGTCCCCGCCGTCGGCGACGGGCGCGTCCGCTGCGTCCAGGCCGACGCCGTCGAAGCCGTCGAGACCGCCGAAGTCACCGGCCAGGCTGTCGAACAGCCCGCCGTCGAGCAGGTCGAGCAGCAGGACGGTCGTCAGCACGTCGTCCACTGCCAGCCAGCCGAAGGCGGGCAGGCCGGCGAGCGCGTCCGGATCGGCGCGCAGCGCGTCCGCGAAGACCTGACGCCAGTGGTCGACGACGCCGAACACCATCGCCCACGGCAGGTAGCGGCTGAACCGGTCGATGCCGGCCTCGAAGCGGAGCTGGTCGGCCTCTGCCGTGGCCAGGTACTGCCGGAAGCCGAGCGCCTGCGTGCGCGCGGCGGACCCCTCCGCCGTGAGCGGGCGGCCCTGCCGACGAGGTGCGAACAGCAGCAGCGCGCCGGCGGCAACGGTGGCGAGTCCGGCGACCGGGCCGCCGGTCACCCAGAGCCAGCCACCGAGCAGCACCACGACCGCGCCCGCCGGGCGCACCATCGCCGGCCAGCCCCGCTCGCGGAACCAGCCGCGTCGCTCGACGTCGGCCTCGAGCACGGCCATGGCCGCGCCGAGCCGGTGGTCGGCGCGCACCCGCGCCAGGGTGGTCTGGGGGCCGTCGGCGAAGACCGCGTCCAGCACGGCCCGCTCGGTGGCACCCAGCTGCTCGTCCGGCGCTGGCTCGACGCGGTGGAGCTCCCAGTCCGACGGCGGAGTGGGGCCCGCGGGCGTGGCCGCACCCGGCACGGGGTGGAGTACCAGCCAGCCCCTCGTGGCGAGGTCGATCAGGGTGGCCGAGAGCTCGACCGGGTCGTACCGGGAGTCCACGACGACGCCCGCCTCCGCCGGGCGCAGGCCCGCGGGTGGCTCGAAGCGCACCGCGACCGGCGGTCCCGCGCCCTCCAGCGGCCGCCGCTCGACCTCCTGCCCCGGGGCCGGCAACAGTCCCGGGGTAACCCCGGCGAACACCTCGTCGCGGTCGGCCCGGCGCGCGGCGACGAGCACGCCGATCGCAGCGCCGACCATCACCAGGGCGATCAGGATCTCCATCAGTTCCCCGTTCCCCCGCCGGACTCCCCCGGCGGCCCGTAGAGCTCTTCGATCGGCGCGAGGGGGACGTCCGCTGCGGCAGCGAGCGTCGCGTCCGTCGTCACCAGGCGATCGGCCTGGAGCCTCGCCACGGCCAGGTACTCCGCCGGGCCGGGGTCGTCCCAGCCGTGGTCGCGGGCGATCGTCCACGCCACCGCGCGGGAGACCCGGTCACCCAGCAGGCGGATCCGCAGCGAGGCGAGCCGGTCCAGCAGTACCCGGGCCGCGGCGTCGTCCAGTTCGCCGGAGCGCACCATCGCGTAGAGCCTCACCATGACGTCGGAGCGCAGCCGGGACGGGCCCACCAGCTGGTGGTCCTCGGGGGCCCGGGCGCCGTCGCTCACCAGGCGCAGCGCTGTGCCGGCATCGATCGCGTAGCGGGTCATGCACCCATTGTGGCCGGTGCGCGCGGGAGGCCCCGGACGGGTGCCCCGGTCTGCGGGCGCCGGCGCCGGACGGGGACTAGGGTCGAAGCATGGCGCTGAGCGTCTTCGATCTGTTCCGGGTCGGCATCGGGCCGTCCTCCTCGCACACCGTCGGACCGATGAAGGCCGCGCGGCGGTTCGTGGCCGCCCTCGCCGACGGCGGACACCTCGCGCGGGTCGGCTCGGTGCGGGTGGAGCTCTTCGGCTCACTCGGGGCCACCGGGCACGGCCACGGTAGCGTGGCGGCGGTCTTCCTCGGGTTGATGGGCGAGGACCCGGAGACGGTCGACCCGCCGTCCGTCCGCCCGCTCGTGGACGCGGTCCGCGACACCCGGCTCCTCACCCTCGCCGGCGGCCCCACCATCGCCTTCGACCCCGAAGAGGATGTGGTGCTCCACCGGCGCCGCACGCTGCCCGTCCACTCCAACGGGATGCTGTTCACCGCGCGCGACGCCGCGGGCGCCGAGCTCGCGCAGCGGACCTACTACTCGGTGGGCGGAGGGTTCGTGCTCGACGAGTCCGAGACCGGTCCGGGCCGGATCGTCGCCGACGCGACCGCGCTGCCCTACCGGTTCCGGAGCGGGGAGGAACTCCTCGCGCACTGTGCGGCGACCGGCTTCTCCGTGGCGCGGCTGATGCGCGAGAACGAGCGGTCCTGGCGCACGGACGCGGAGATCGACGCCGGCCTGCTGCACGTGTGGGACGTGATGCAGGAGTGCATCCATCACGGCATGACCACCGAGGGTGTGCTTCCCGGGGGCCTGAAGGTGCGACGGCGGGCGCCCGAGCTGCTGCACCGCCTCCAGGTGGAGACCGACACCGGTGACCCGCTGCGCGGCATGGACTGGATCACCCTCTACGCCCTGGCGGTGAACGAGGAGAACGCGGCCGGGGGGCGCGTGGTGACCGCACCGACCAACGGTGCGGCCGGCGTAGTACCAGCTCTGCTGATGTACTACCGCCGCTTCGTGCACGGGGCGAGCGACGAGGGGGTCGTCCGCTTCCTGCTCACCGCCGGCGCCATCGGCGTCGTGATCAAGGAGCTCGCGTCGATCAGTGGCGCCGAGGTCGGCTGCCAGGGAGAGATCGGGGCCGCCTGCTCCATGGCCGCCGGCGGCATGGCGTCCGTGCTGGGCGGGACGCCGGGTCAGGTCGAGAACGCCGCGGAGATCGGCATGGAGCACAACCTCGGCCTCACCTGCGACCCGGTGGGCGGGCTCGTCCAGATCCCGTGCATCGAGCGGAACGCGATCGCGGCGGTGAAGGCGGTCACCGCCGCCCGGACGGCACTGCGCGGCGACGGCCGCCACATCGTCAGCCTCGACTCGGTGCTCAAGACGATGCGCCAGACCGGCGCCGACATGAGTGTGAAGTACAAGGAGACCGCCCGCGGCGGCCTCGCCCTGAACGTCATCGAGTGCTGAGGCGCAGCCCGTCCACCCGGCCTCCGTCCCCCATCAAGACGCCCCCCGAGGGCCAGCCCCCACACGGGCCAGCCTCACGCGGGCACCCGCCCCACGCGAGGGCCAGCCCCCACACGTGAGGGCCAGCGTTCTCGCCGAGGGCCAGCGTTCTCGCCGAGGGCCAGCCCCCACACGTGAGGACCAGCGTTGACGCCGAGGGCCAGCACCGGTGTCGTGGCCCTCGGCCACGAGGCTGGCCCTCGAGGAGGAGGGAAGGGCGGCGCCACCGGCGCGAACGAGCGGACGCAACGCGCCCCCCGGAGGCCTAGGATCAGGGAGGACCAAGAAAGGCCAGATCAATGCCGATCCTCGACACCTACCGTCCCGATCCCGAGCGCTACGACGGGCGCATGCCCTACCGCCAGGTCGGCCGCAGCGGCCTCAGGCTGCCGGCGATCTCGCTGGGCCTGTGGCACAACTTCGGCGACGACGTCCCGTTCGCCACGCAGCGCGCAACCCTGCGAAGGGCGTTCGAGCTCGGCGTCACGCACTTCGACCTGGCCAACAACTACGGCCCGCCCTACGGCGCCGCGGAGACGAACTTCGGCCGCCACTTCCGCGAGGACTTCCGTCCCTACCGCGACGAGCTGATCATCTCCACCAAGGCCGGCTGGGACATGTGGCCCGGCCCGTACGGCGACCTCGGCTCCCGCAAGTACCTGCTGGCATCCCTCGACCAGTCGCTGGAGCGGATGGGCGTCGACTACGTGGACCTCTTCTACCACCACCACTACGACCCCAGCACGCCGCTGGAGGAGACCATGCTGGCGCTGGATACCGCCGTCCGGTCCGGGCGGGCGCTGTACGTCGGCATCTCCTCCTACTCCGGGGCACGGACGCGGGAGGCGGTCGCCATCGCCCGCGACCTGGGGACGCCGCTCGTGATCCACCAGCCCTCCTACTCGATGCTCAACCGCTGGATCGAGGGTGACCTGCTCGACGCGCTCGACGAGACCGGGCTGGGGTGCATCGCGTTCTCGCCGCTCGCCCAGGGCATGCTCACCGACAAGTACCTCGACGGCATCCCGGAGGGCTCCCGCGCCGCACAGAACAAGTCCTTCTCGACACACTGGCTCAACGAGGTGAACCTCGCCCACATCCGGGCGCTGAACGAGTTCGCCAAGGGCCGTGGACAGACCCTCGCGCAGCTGGCCATCGCCTGGGTGCTGCGGGACAAGCGGGTCAGCTCCGCGTTGATCGGCGCCTCCAGCGTCGCCCAGCTCGAGAACAGCCTGGACGCGCTCCGCGGCCTGGCGTTCAGCAAGAAGGAGCTGGCCGAGATCGACGGCTACGCCACCGACGGCGGCATCAACCTGTGGGAGGGCCCGAGCCGGGCCTGACGGGTCTTCAACGTGCAGCAGGTCAGCGCCCCGGACACCAGCGCGGCCCACCTGGTGGGCAGGCCGTCGTGCAGGTCGTGGACGGGGAGGGCCGCCCTCTCTGCGGCGCCGACGTCATCGTCGCGCAGCGCCGCCACGACTTCGCCTTCGGCAACATCGGCTTCGACCTGGTCGATCTCGCCAACGGGCACCCGTCCGACGGTGACGAAGAGCTCGCCCGACAGTGGCTGGAGCTGTTCAACACCGCCACGCTGCCGTTCTACTGGCGGGACTTCGAGCCCACCCCCGGCGCACCGCGCACGGCGGAGTTGCAGGCGGCCGCCCGCTGGTTTTCCAGGCACGGCGTCCGGCTCAAGGGCCACCCGCTCGTCTGGCACACCCTCGCGCCACGGTGGCTGCTCGACCGCCCCGTGGCCGAGGTGGAGCGCCGCCTGCGTGAGCGCGTCCGGCGGGAGGTCGGCGACTTCCGTGGCCTCGTCGACACCTGGGACGCGATCAACGAGGTGGTGATCCTGCCGGTGTTCACCGCCGAGGACAACGCCGTCACCCGCTTCTCCCGTGCCCGAGGACGCTTCGCCGCCGTCCGGCTGGCCTTCGAGGAGGCCCGCGCCACCAACCCGGCGGCCACCCTGCTCATCAACGACTTCGACCTCTCCAGCGCCTACGAGTGCCTCATCGAGGGGTTGCTCGAGGCCGGCGTGGCGATCGACGCCATCGGGCTCCAGACCCACATGCACCAGGGCTACCGCGGCGAGGAGGAGGTGCTCGGCATCGTGGAACGGTTCGCCCGGTACGGGCTGCCGCTGCACTTCACCGAGACCTCGCTGGTCTCCGGCGAGCTCATGCCCGCGGACATCGTCGACCTGAACGACCACGTCGTCGACTCCTGGCCCAGCACGCCCGAGGGCGAGGCCCGCCAGGCCGACGAACTGGTGCGCCACTACCGCAGCCTGCTCTCCCACCCGGCGGTCGAGGCGGTCACCTACTGGGGCATCACCGACCGCGGCGCATGGCTCGGCGCCCCGATCGGGCTGGTCCGGGCGGACGGCACGGCGAAGCCCTCCTTCCACGCGCTGCGGGACCTGCTCAAGGGCCAGTGGTGGGTCGCGCCCACGCCGGCCCGCACCGACGCGGACGGACGGCTGTGCGTACGCGGCTTCCGCGGGGATTACGCCGTGTCACCGGCCGCCGCTCCCACCGCGTCCGTCCCGTTCCGGGTGGACGCCGGCGAGCAGGCCCGGCGCGTGGTCCTCAGCGCAGGAACAGCGAGCGCAGCCGCCGGGTCGTGAACGCGACGCCCAGCACGGACATCACCAGGAAGTAGCCCAGGTGCACGGCGGTGCTGGCCTCGAAGTGGCCGACCGAGAGCTGCCTCATCAGCTCCACCCCGTGCCACAGCGGCATCGCCATGACGAACCACTGCACGGCCTCGGGGAAGACGCTGATCGGGAACAGGGTCGACGAGAACAGGAACATCGGCAGCAGCACGATGTTGATCCAGTCCATCTGCTGGAAGGTCGTGAAGTAGCTGGTCACCGCCATGCCGAGGGCCGCGAACCCGAGGGCGATCAGGAGCGCGACCGGGATCATCGCCAGTGCCCACCACGACGTCGCCAGGCCCAGGACCGCGATCACCCCGGTGAAGCCGACGGCGTAGAGGAAGCCCCGGAACAGTGCCATGAAGATCTCTCCCGCCGCCACGTCGAGGGGCCCGAGCGACGTGGCCAGCATGCCCTGGTAGAGCTTGGCGAACCGCAGCTTGAAGAACACGTTCCAGGTGGAGTCGTACAGCGCCCCGTTCATCGCTGAGGACGCGAGCAGCGCCGGCGCGATGAACGCCGCGTACGAGATCGGACGCCCTCCGGGACCGGCCACCGTGCCGATCAGGCCGCCCAGGCCGATGCCCATGCTGAGCAGGTAGAACACCGGCTCGAAGAAGCCGGAGACCATGATCACCCAGTTCTGGTTGCGGATCACCGCGAACCCGCGCTCGATCACCGCTCCGACGTTCCCCGAGGAGTTCGCGGCGAGCCAGCCCCGCACCGCCCTCGGGGCGGCCACCCTGGTGGAGACGCTCATCGGGTCAGCCTCCTGCGGAAGCTGCGCACGGCGAGCGTCGCGCCCACGGCCAGCAGCGCCACGAGGAAGCCGACGTGGAGCGCGACCTCCGCACCGCCCAGCGGCAGCCCGAAGCTCACCGCCCGCGACAGCTGGGTGCCGTGCCACATCGGCGAGATCCAGCCGATCCACTGCAGGTAGGCCGGCATCGTCTCCAACGGGTAGAACGTGCCGGCGAACAGGAACATCGGCATGAGCACGAACCGCTGGATCATCGAGAACTCGAAGCCCTCGTCCTCGCGGGTGGCGGAGAACGCCATGATCGGGGCGCCGAGGGCCATGCCGCCGAGGGTCGCGATCGGGATCATCAGCCACGACCACGCGGGATCGGTCGCGCCGAGCAGGACGAGCACCAGCCAGAACAGCGTCGCCTCTGCCGCCATCCGGATGCCGACGGCCACCAGCTCGCCCGCGGCCACCTGGCCCGGCGTCGCCGGGGACGTGCCCCGCGCGAAGTACAGCTTGCCCCACTTGAAACCGTCCATCACCGGCCACATGAACTCGTTGCCTGCCGACATCACCACGGTGCTCACGAGCAGTCCGGGCGCGACGAAGGTCAGGTACGGCACCCCGCCGATGCCGCCTGACGCGCCGTCGACGAGCGTGCCCAGGCCCACCCCCATGGCCACCACGTAGAGCAGCGGCGTGAGCCCGGCGTAGCCGACGACAGTCGTCCAGTAGGCCTTCATGGAGGCCAGCCGCCACTCGGCCTGGTACCACCACCCCCACCGCCGCACGAGCGCCGCCTGGCGTCCGGCACCGATCGCCCGGCCGGTGTAGGCCAGGTCGTTGGAGTCGACGAGTTCGGACGGCACCCCCCGCGGCCGGCCGCGCCCGCGGAGCGAGGAGTCCTGACGAGGAGTGAGGGAGGGACCCCGGGAGTCAGTCAATGAGGCTCCGTCCGGTCAGCCGGAGGAACACGTCCTCCAGCGACGAGCGCCGAACCAGCGAGGTGAGCGGCGTGAGCCCGGCGTGGCGGACGGCCTCCAGGGCGCGCTCCCCGTCGTCGGTGTAGAGCAGGACGCGGTCGGGGAGCGGCTCGATGCGGTCGGCGAAGGCCCGCAGGCGGTCGACGAGGGCGGCGTTGCGGTCGGATCCGAACCGCACCTCCAGCACCTCGCGGGTGGAGAAGCGGCGGATCAGGTCGGCCGGGCTGCCCTCGGCCACGATCCGCCCGTGGTCCATCACCACCAGCCGGTCGCAGAGCTGCTCGGCCTCGTCCATGAAGTGCGTGGTGACGATCAGCGTCACGCCCTGCTCCTTGAGCCGGAACAGGCGGTCCCACAGGATGTGCCGGGCCTGCGGGTCGAGGCCGGTGGTGGGCTCGTCGAGCAGCAGGATCCGCGGCTCGTTCACCAGGGCCCGGGCGATGGTGAGGCGTCGCTTCATCCCGCCGGAGAGGTTGTCGACCTTCTCCCCGGCCTTCTCGGTGAGCTGGGCGAACTCGAGCAGTTCATCGGCACGCGGGCGCAGGTACCGGTACGGCAGGCCGAAGTAGCGCCCGTACATGATCAGGTTGTCGCGGGTGCGCAACTCGTTGTCGAGGTTGTCCTGCTGCGGTACGACGCCGAGGCTCGCGCGCACCTCCGGCCCGTTGACCTCGGGGTCGAGGCCGTTCACCAGCAGCCTCCCGGACGAACGCAGGCTGGTGCCGCCGATCATCCGCATCGTCGTGGACTTGCCGGCGCCGTTCGGCCCGAGCAGGCCGAAGGACTCCCCGGGGCTCACCTCGAAGGAGATCGCATCCACGGCCCTCAACTCGCCGTAGGTCTTGGTGAGTTCACGGGCTTCGATCACAGGCACCCGGCCACCTTAACCACCGCCTCCGACACCGCGCACGTCCGGGGATCTCCCGAAGCCAGGGCCGGGTCAGAACTCCTCGTTGGTGGCCGGGTCGGCGCCCCACAGCCGGCCGTCGGGACGGCCCAGCGCGCTGATCGCCGCCACCTCGTCCTCCTCCAGCGCGAAGTCGAAGACCGACAGGTTCTCGCGCTGGCGCGCGGCGTCCGCCGACTTCGGCAGGGGCACCGCGCCCAGCTGCACCTGCCAGCGCAGCACCACCTGTACCGGCGTCCGGCCGTGGGCGCGGGCCGCCGCGACCACCGGCGGCTCCGCCAGCACGGCGCCGGCCCGGCCGATCGGGCTCCACGACTCGGTGCGGATGCCGAGCCGGGCGTGCACCTCCCGCAACCCGGCCTGCGGGAAGTAGGGGTGCAGCTCCACCTGGTTGACCGCCGGGGTGACCCCGGTCGCGGCGATGATGCGCTCGAGGTGCTCGGGGAGGAAGTTGCTCACCCCGATCGAGCGCAGCAGCCCGTCGCGCTGCAGGTCGACCAGCGCCTGCCACGCCTCGGCGTAGTGGTCGAGCCGCGGCATCGGCCAGTGGATCAGGTACAGGTCGAGGTGGTCGAGCTGCATCCGGTACAGCGACTCGTGGACGCAGCGCACCGCCGCGTCGTAGCGGTGGTGGCGGCCCGGCAGCTTCGAGGTGATCACCACCTCGGCCCGCGGCACGCCGGAGCGGCGCAGCGCTGCGCCGACCGCTCCCTCGTTCTCGTAGTTGACCGCCGAGTCGAGCAGGCGGTAGCCCTGCCTGAGTCCGCTCGCCAGGGCCTCCACTCCCGCGGGACCGTTGAGCGCATAGGTGCCGAGGCCGATCGCGGGCAGCGCGTGGCCGTCGTTCAGTGTGTGGGCGGGGATCATGATCCCGACCGTACCCGCGCCGCGGCCCGCCGACGCACCGGCCGTGTCGTCAGGCGCGGTTGGCCCGGTAGCGCAGCGAGTTGGGCCGGCAGGGGCACTCGGTGGCGATGCGCATGTCGGCGATCGCGCGCGCGTCGCGCAGGGCGAACAGCTGCGGCACCACCCGGTCGCGCAACCCGTAGGGGTCGATCGTGTTCAGGTAGATCTTCGTCGCGCCCTCGAAGCCGGCGATGGTCGAGGTGCGCCACTTCAGCATGACCCGCCACGGCATCGCCAGGTCGGTGTCGACCGGACGGTAGTGCCACTCCTCGTTGCAGGGCACCGCCACCCCGGTGGCGGCGTGCATGGCGTGCACCATGTCGGACATCCCCCGCATCTCCTCCGGGGTGTGGTTCCACGGGTCGCACGCCTCCGACTTCGAGTACACCTCGATCGTGGGGTAGCGGTGGCCGAAGCCGGCGAACGCCACCGCGTGGTCGTTCTCCGCGATCACCAGGTTCTTGTAGCTGGCGTAGTTGAGCCCGTACTCGTTGTAGATGTTGGGGTTGCCGCGCAGCCGCTCCATCGCCAGCTCGTGCTGCACGCCGCGCTCGTCGATCGCCACGAGCTGCTTGTGCAGGTGGTCGAACGACGCCCCCGCCGGACGCAGCCAGTTCTGGAACACCGCGACGTAGCGGGCGTACCGGTTCAGGTCGAACAGCGCGGCCACGGACTCCGCGGTGAACGCCATGAACTGGGAGTGCTCCTCCGGCGTCAGCGTGCCCGAAGCGCACAGCTGGGTGTTGTCGGTGGCGCCGTCGACGAAGTGGCGCCGCGCGACGATCACGTCGTGCCCACCTCCGAAGAAGCCGGACGCCGCCTCGAGCTGGCCGTCCTCGCCCATCGCGTCGATGGCGGCGTCGCTGCGTCCACCGGCCCGGAGCTTGCTGCGCACGACGGCGAGCACGTGCTGCTTGCCTGCGGGGGAGGCCAGGTAGGCGGACTTGCGGTCACGCACGCGCGCCGGCAGTTCGTAGCCGTAGTTCGCGTGCCAGTAGTCGTAGGAGAGGATCTCGAACAGGTTGGGGATGCGCCGGAACTCGGCCACGGTCGACTCGAGGTCCTCCGCGGCGACGCGGTAGCGCGTCTCCCACGAACCGTCGGGAAGCCGCACCACCCGCGACTTCTCCGGCGGCGTGTCGAGGTAGCGTCCCTCGCAGAACGCGCAGTGGCGGCCGTGCTGTGCGGGGTCGATCGGCACCGGGTCGGGCAGCACCACGCCGAGGGGACGGTTGCCGCGCCCGGCGACCGTCCACACCTCCGTCCCGCTGAACGGGTTGAGCTGCTTGACCGTGCCGTCCTTCAGCTGCGTGAGGAACTCCGGCTCACGCAGGTAGGGATGCACCACCCTGGACCCCCTGTTTCGATGTACCGGATCAGGGTAGACCCGGATCACGGCTTGTCGGGCGCAGGTTCGTCGATGCCTGCGCGCGCGTCCCGCTCGGCCGGCGCGGCCCACTCGCCGGCCAGGAGGGCGTAGAGGTAGGTGTCCTGCCACTCCGGGGCGCCGTCGGGCGCGGTGGCGAAGCTGGCGTTGGCGCGCAGGTGGCCCTCCCTGCGGAACCCCAGCCGCTCGAGCAACCGCCAGGACGGGGTGTTGCGCGGATCGCATTCCGCGTGCACCCGGTGCGCTCCCCACGCGCCGAAACACGTCGTGAGCAGGGCGGACGCCGCCTCGAAGGCGTAGCCGTTCCCCCAGTGCCCGGGGTGGAACACGTAGCCCAGCTCCCAGGTCAGCCAGGACGCCGGTTCGTCACGGTGGAGCCAGACGTTGCCCACCAGGGGGCCGCCGGCCAGGCAGACAGCCCAGAAGTCCGGGTCCGCGGCCCGCTGGGACGCCAGGAGCGCGCAGTCGTCGGCACCCTGCACCGGATAGGGCTCGAAGCGGACGGCCTCCGGGCGCGACAGGTAGTCGTGCAGGGCCGGTCCGTCGGACGCCCGGAACCGCCGCAGGAGCAACCGGCGCGTGTGCAGCTCCTCGTCCACCCCCACCCCCGGGCGCATCGCCCGGCGACGTCCGCCGGGACGATCCCACCCTAGGGCGTGGGTCGCGGGCGCGGGGCGCGCCGGCTCAGGAGGCCAGCACGCTCAGTTCGCGCGCCGCGCGCCGGGCACGCGTGCCGAACCAGCGGTCCAGCTCCCTCGCGGTTCCCCCTTCGGCGAAGGGTGCGGTGACGTGGTCCGCCGCCGCACGCACCTCTGCGGACGCGTCGCCGAGGGCGACGCCCCGTCCGGCCCAGGTGAGCATCTCGATGTCGTTGCGACCGTCGCCGATCGCGAGCACGTCACCGGCGGTGAAGCCGAGCCCGTCGACCACGTCGGCCAGTGCCGAGGCCTTGTTCACCCCTTCGGGGGCGATGTCGAGCCAGGCGCTCCAGCCCACGAAGTAGCTCACCCCGTGCAGTCCGAGCCGGCCGGCCAGCCGGATGAACTCCTCGTCGGAGGCGTTCGGGTCGCGCACGACGATCCTGGTGACATCGCTGCCCGCCAGTTCCTCGACGCTCACCTCCTCGATCACGCCGGAGAGCTCGTCCTCGGGGAACTGCTTGGTGACGCGGTACCCCTGACCGACCACCTCGGCGGCGAGGGCCGCCGTCGGGTGCTCGCGCAGCACCTTCTCGACCACGTCGGACGGGTCGAAGGTGACCACCTGTTCGAGTTGGAAGGGCGGGAAGGTCACCGTCACCGCCCCGTTGGACGCAACCGCGGGGCCCGAGGGCAGCCCGAGTTGCTCGAAGACCGGGCGGGTGGCATGCCAGCTGCGCCCTGTCGTAAGGACGACCGGAACCCCGGCGTCCACCACGCGTCGAACCGATCGACGCACCTCGTGGGGTAGCACTCCCTCGTGGTCGACGAGCGTCCCGTCGATGTCGAGTGCGACCACCTGCGGCCTCCAGGCCGCCATTTCCTGTGTATTCATCTGGGTTCTACGGTAGCTCGCCGCTGTGACAGGGCGGTGAACACCACACGAACAGTGCTCACGCCACCGGGCCGAACCTCAGGGACGCAGGTACTCCAGGCCGCCCAGAAATGGACGCAGCGCGACGGGGACGTAGATCGAGCCGTCGGCCTGCTGGTGGTTCTCCAGCAGCATGATGATCATCCGGGTCATCGCGCACAGGGTGCCGTTCAGCGTGGCGACAGAGCGGACGCCGTCCGCGTCCCTCAGGCGGATGTTCAGCCGGCGCGCCTGGAACTCGGTGCAGTTGCTGGTGGAGGTGATCTCGCGGTACTTGCCCTGGGTCGGCAGCCAGCCGTAGCAGTCGTACTTGCGGGCGGCGCTCAGGCCGAGGTCACCGGAGGCGACCTCGAGCACCTGGAACGGGATCTCCAGCGCGGTGATGAAGTCCTTCTCGAAGCCGAGCAGCTTCTGGTGCTCGGCGTGGGCGTCCGCCGGGTCGCAGTAGACGAACATCTCGACCTTGTCGAACCAGTGCACGCGGAAGATGCCGCGGGTGTCCTTGCCGTAGGAGCCGGCCTCACGCCGGTAGCACGGGCTGTAGCCGACGTAGTGGCGGGGCAGCGTGGACGCCTCGAGGATCTCCTCGGAGTGGTACGCGGCGAGCGCCACCTCGGACGTGCCGACAAGGTAGAGGTCGTCGGCCGGCAGGTGGTACACGTCCTGGGCCGCCTGGCCGAGGAAGCCGGTGCCCTCCATCGCGGAGGGCTTCACCAGCGCCGGCGGCAGGATCGGGGTGAAGCCCCAGCCCATCGCCTTGGTGAGCGCGAGGTTGATCAGCGCCAGCTCGAGCTGGGCGCCCACCCCGGTGAGGAAGTAGAAGCGGGAGCCGGAGACCTTGGCGCCGCGCTCCATGTCGATGGCCCCGAGCAGTTCGCCGAGCTCGAGGTGGTCGCGGGGCTCGAACCCCTCGGACGCGAAGTCGCGCGGCGTCCCGATCGTCTCCAGGACGGCGAAGTCGTCCTCGCCGCCGCGCGGGACGTCGTCGAACACCAGGTTCGGCAGCCGGCCCATCAGGTCGTCGTACGCGGCGGCCGCGGCGTCCGCGTCCGCCTGTGCGGCCTTCACCTGGGCGGAGAGCTCCTTCGTGCGGGCCAGCAGCGCCGCCTTCTCCTCGCCCTGGGCCCTGGCGACCTGGCCACCGAGCTGCTTCTGCTCCGCGCGAAGGGTCTCGAACGCGACGATGGCCGCCCGGCGTGTCTCGTCGGCCGACACCAGCTGGTCGACCAGTTCCACGGACTCCCCGCGCGCCTCCTGGGAGCGCCGGACGAGGTCGGGATCAGTGCGCAGCAGCTTCGGGTCGATCACAAGGCGAAAGCCTATCGCCCCCCACGAGCGCGGCCCGCGTCCGCCCGCCCGCCCGTTCGCCCGCCCGTTCGCCACTCGCCCGCCCGCCTGCGGCCTCCCTCCCGCGTTTGCTGCCGAGTGCAACTCTCGCTACCGGAATTCCGGTAGCGAGAGTTGCGTTCGGCAGCGAGAGCGCGGCGGGGGAGGCAGTGGTGCCGGGCGGCTACTCGTCCTCGGGGTTCACCAGGGACGCGTACCACTCGCGCGCGGCGCGGAAGTCCTGGTCGGTGAAGCCGCGGGCGACCTCGGGGCGGATGCCGTCGGCACGGGCGTAGGAGCCGAGGAAGATCACGTCCTCGCAGATGCGGTGCAGGCCCTGCATGGCCTCGGCCATGCGCGGCTCGCGCATGTGGCCCTCCGCGTCGATGCTGAAGCAGTAGTTGCCCATCCCGGTCTTGGTGGGACGCGACTCGATGCGGCACAGGGAGACACCGCGGCCGGAGAACTGCTCGAGGATCTCCAGCAGGGCACCGGCCCGGTCGGTGTGCATGTACGCCACCAGCGTCGTCTTGTCCGCCCCGGTCGGACGCGGGGGCTCGGTCGGCCGGCTCACGAGCACGAAGCGGGTGACGGCGGAGCTGTTGTCGGAGATGCCGTCCACGATCGGCACCAGCCCGTACAGCTCCCCGGCGACCTGCCCGCAGATGGCGGCGTCGTAGCCGGAGGCGGGGTCGGAGACCGCCTGCGCGGCCGCGGCGTTCGAGCCGCCCTCCGTGACCACGGCATCCGGCAGGTTCGCGGCCATCCAGAAGCGGGTCTGGGCCGCGGAGTGCGGGTGGGTGACCACGCGGCGGACGTCGCCGACCGTCGTCCCCGGGCGCCCGTAGAGGCCGAACTGCACCGGCACGAGCACCTCGCGGACGATCATCAGCCGCTTGCCCGCCGCGAGCGCGTCCAGGGTGGCGGAGACGCCACCCTCGACGGAGTTCTCGATCGGCACCATCACCGCCTCCACCTCACCGGAGCGGACGGCGTCCAGCGCGAGCGGGACGCTGGCGTAGGCGATCGCCGGCTCCTCGGAGAGGGTCAGCAGGGCCTCGTGGGTGAAGGTCCCCGCGGGGCCGAAGTATCCGAGCACGGCGCTCAGCCTAGGGCGCTCCGTACGGCGTCCGGAACAGGCGTCCGCAACGGGCGCGGGCCGGGGATCAGGGCACCGGCTGGACGGACGGCGCCGGCGAGTGCCGGCGGAGCGACCAGCGGGGCAGTGTCGGCAGCTCGTGGCCCCACGTCCACCACCACCACACGATCGCCACCAGCACGGCGACCTGCGCACCGGAGCAGAGCCCGTCCCGCACGAAGCCGGCGACGTCCTGCATGGGCTTGCTGAACTCCACCGACCGGCCCGTCACGTAGGCCAGCGAGAGCCACAACCCCCGCCACATCATCAGCACGTCCAGCCGGGAGGCCACCATCAGGCCCAGCGGCACCCAGGTGGTCAGGTCGTACCAGCTGAGCGTGTAGGGCGAGGTGACCAGCCAGGACGCGGTGAGGATGACGGCCGTGCGCACCGCGATGGTCAGCGGGTCGCGCCGCGGGTCCTCGTGGTCCGGGACGCCGGGCACCAGCCGCCACGGCAGCACCCGGGACAGCATCCACGCGACGACCACCATCAGGCCCCACCCGGCCCAGCCGATGAACCCGCGCGAGGACGCGTCCCCGATCACCTGGGCGAGGGGCCACTGCAGCCACGGCGCCCAGGAGCCGGCCGAGATGTAGCCGGTGTTCCGGCTGGCGGCGAGCAGGGCCCGCGGCACGATCAGGCCGTAGCCGATCGCCAGCGGGATGGCCGCGCCGACGAACAGCTGCACCAGCTTGCGCCAGTCACGCCGGTAGCCCCAGGCCATGGCGATGCCGTAGAAGACCAGCGAGACCTTGACCGTGCCCGCGATGCCGATCCCGATGCCTGCCAGGAACGGGCTCCGGCGGATGAACAGCAGCCCGAGGATGGCGAACACCAGGGTCAGCGCCTCGTTGTGGGCCCCGGCCAGCACCGACCAGATCATCAGCGGGTTGAGCACCGTGAACAGGATCGTGCGGGTCTGGATCTTGTGGTCGTCGCGGGCGAGCAGCACGGTCACCGCACCGATGACCAGGAACGGCAGCAGCGCGAACATCTGCAGCCAGAACACGGTGTTGTGCATGTTGCCGTCGCCCAGCCACGCCGCCAGCCACTGCGAGCCGGACGCCAGCGGCCCGTACACGCTCGGCGTGTCCTGCCACGGGCGCTCGGTCCAGATCAGCAGCGGGTCGTACTCCTGGCGGAAGATCTCGGCCGGGGTGATGTTGTACGGGTCGAGACCCAGCACCTGGATGCGTCCGTACGCGGCGTACATCAGGACGTCCGCGGAGGTCATCGGCGGCACGAGGCAGGTGAGCACGCTCAGCAGCGAACCCAGCAGGAACAGCCGCTTGTTGTTGGGGCGCCAGCCCGAGTTGACCGCCCGCCAGCAGATCCACAGGCCGACGGTGCCGGCGACCAGTCCCAGCCACAGCGCGGGGACGGCCACCCACTCGTTGAGCTCGACCGTGCCGACGGGCAGGTACCACGGCGGGAGGAGGTCGATGCGCGGCCCCAGCTTCAGCGCCACCGACGACGGCCCGCAGACGGCGACGGCCAGCGTGACCACCGATGCGGCGACGATCAGGGACAGCCCGAGCACGGGGTTGTGCGTCCACGGTGCCCGGAGCACGCTGCGCAGCCGCTCCCGCACCCCCGCCACCGCCACCTCGTCTCCTCGAATCGCCCGTCGTCGCCAGCAGGCTACCCGTACGAGATAACGGTGGGGTCTCGAGGCTGGACGGTCTCAGCCGGGCCGCGCCGTCGCGCGATGGGGAGGGTCAGCCGTCCTGGCCGGAGTCGCGTTGCTGGGCGAGGTGCTTGGCGCCCTGCTCGACGACGATCCGCACCAGCTGCGTGCCGGGGACGAAGATGTTCACCGCCTCCACGCCGACGTCGAGCAGGAAGCGGGGGTCGAGGACCTTGCCCAGGTACTGCTCGAACGTCGCGCCGTCGGGACGGATCTCGCCGGTCAGGCCGTCGAACTCCATGACGGCCTCCTTGCCGCCGTGGCGGTAGCGGAAGGCGTACACCGGCCGGTAGACGAGGTCGACCACGTCCACGCTCACCCGCTCCTCGAGCACCCGGTCGGCGTCGATCTTGCCGATGGCGGACGACACCACCTCGCGCACCAGCATCGACGCCTTGTTCTCCGGTGGCACCACCACCGTGCCGTTCCGGGCGGCCTCGCCCAGCGCCTCCGCGTCCAGCGCGGCGCCGGGGAACTGCAGGTAGGCGGCCAGGGCCGGGTTCTCGGCACGGCTCAGCCCGTCGAAGAGGTACTCGCGCGTCGTCTCGTCCCGGCAGGACTCGACGCCGGTCAGCCGGAGCCTGCCCTGCTCGGCCGCCACCGTCTGTCCCAACAGCTCCACGCTGCGGACGCTCGGCGCCACCGCGACGGTGTAGGAGCGCGCCCGCTCGTACTCGGCCACCGCGACGGCGTGCAGGCGCCAGAACGGCTGCAGGCGACGCTCGCGGTACACGCACTCGTAGTCCTCGGACGCGGCTCGGTTCAGCAACCCGCCGAGCTTGGCGACGGTGCCGAACGCATCCGCACGGCGTGACCAGGCGCGCCCCTCGGCGTGGTCGAGGCTGAACCGGTCGGTGAGCACGACGATGCGTTCCTCGGCGATCTCGACGTCCATCCCCGGCCCCCCCACAGTGGTGTGGGCGCCAGAGTAGGCCGAAGCACCCCGGCTTGCACAGGGGATTGTTGCCCCCGGCGGCTACTTCAGCAGCCGCGAGAGCCGGCGGTCGGCGAGCAGCTTCCCCCCGGTCTGGCAGCCCGGGCAGTACTGCAGTGAACTGTCCGCGAAGGAGACCTCGGCAATCGTGGTGCCGCACACCGGGCAGGGCTGGCCGGTCTTCCCGTGCACCCGCAGGTTCAGCTTCTTGTCGCCCTTGAGTTCCCTGGCCGCGAGCCCCGCCGAGCGGGCCACGGCGTCGGCGAGTTCGCTGCGGATCGCGGCGTACAGGGTGGCGCGCTCGGCGTCGTCCAGGCCGTTGGACGGCTTGAACGGGCTGAGCCGGGCGGCGTGCAGGATCTCGTCGGAGTAGGCGTTCCCGATGCCGGCGATGATCCGCTGGTCGCGCAGCACCCCCTTGAGCTGGGCACGTCCCGCGGCCGCGAGGATGCCGTCCAGGGTCTGCGCCGTGAAGTCGTCGCCCAGCGGGTCCGGCCCGAGCGTGGCGATCCCCGGGACCTCGTCGAGCGCGTCGACCACGTACAACGCCAGCCGCTTCTGCGTGCCGGCCTCGGTGAGGTCGAAGCCGGTGTCGTCGTCGAACACCACCCGTGCGGCGAGGGGGCCCCGTCCCGGACGCGCCGGCGCCACCGGCATGGCGTCCTTCCAGGTGAGCCAGCCGCCCCGGGCGAGGTGGAACACCAGCCACAGCCCGCCGATCGAGAGGCAGACGAACTTGCCGCGGCGCTCCACCCCGTCCGCCTCCAGGCCGTTCAGGGCGCCGAGCGGGATCCGGAAGGTCTTCAGCGCGGTGAAGGCGACCAGTTCGGTGCGGGCGACGGTCTTGCCGACGCAGGCGACGGCGAGGAAGCCGCGCAGGGCCTCCACCTCCGGGAGCTCAGGCATGCGTCTCCTTCCTCGGCCAGGCGGGCTCGGGCACGGCCAGCGCCTCGGCCAGCAACGCGAGGTACTCCTCACGTTCCACCTCGATCGCGCCCAGGCCCGCCAGATGCTCGGTCTGCCACTGGACGTCGACGATGCGCTCCTCAGCATGCTCGTCGGACAGCCGTTCGACCAGGGCGAGAAGGGCCACCTTCGACGCGTCCCTGCCGTGCACCGGATCGTGGAACATCGACTCGCCGGCGAACAACCCGCCGAGCGACACCCCGTACAGGCCACCCACCAGGCGCCCGTCGGCGTCCCACGTCTCCACCGAGTGGACGCGGCCCCGCTCGTGCAGCGCCGTGTACACGCGGCGGATGTCGGCGTCGATCCACCCGTACGGGCGTCGCGGGTCCGCGCACCGGCTCAGCACGTCGGCGAACGCCGTGTCGACCGTCGTGGTGTAGCGACGGGCCGACTTGCGCAGCGAGCGGGTGACGCGCAGGGCGTCCAGCGGCAGGACGCCGCGCTGCACCGGCGACCACCAACCCATCTGCCCGAACCCGGAGTCGTGCAGCGGCATCGGGAACACGCCCTCGCTGTAGGCGGCCAGCACCAGGCCCTCGTCGAACTCCGACGAGAACGCGATCAGGTCCTGAGCGGGCCACTCCTTCGCGGGCCCGAAGATCCCCGGGCGTCGTGCCATGGCCCGATTCTGCCAGCCGCTCCCGACACCGCCGCTCGGCGCGGGTCCGTTCCGACCCGATCGCGGCACCGGTCGGGGACGAGCCCGGGTGAATCCGGGGCCCGCGCCGCAGACGCGCGCGGCGCGCCGACCTAGGCTGGTCGCTGTCGAGCGAGAGGGGACGGCCGATGGCGAACGCCGCCAGTGACTTCGGCAAGCAACTGGTCACCCGGACCCCGGAGGTGGCCGGCGGCCTGCTGCGCAGCATCGTGGACTTCGCGATCGACGGCAGCCCGGCGTTCCCCGGCGCGAAGGCCACGGCGGCGCGCTCGCTGCAGTCGAAGGCCGACCGCGAGGGCGCGATCGACGCGCTCGTGCGCTACCACGTCAGCATGGCGTCGGCGCAAGGCTTCATGACCAGCGTCGGCGGGCTGCTCACCCTCCCCGTCGGGCTGCCGGCGAACATCGCCGGGATGGCGGTGCTCGGCGTCCGCATGATCGCCGCGATCGCACACCTGCGCGGCTACGACGTCGACGACCGCCGCGTCCGCGCGGCCCTCACCCTCGCGATGCTGGGCGACGACGAGGTCCGTCGCCTCGTCGCGGACGGCAAGCTGCCGTCCTCTCCGCTCGCGGTGGCGACGGCTCCGGTGTTCGATCCGGCGCTGGAGAGGACGATCAGCGAGCGCGTGATGGGCTCGCTCGCCGGACGCATCGGTGGCAAGCACGTCGCCGTGGTCGTGGTGCGACGCATCCCGCTGGTCGGCGGAGGCGTCGGCGCGGCGGTGGACGGCTGGCTCACCTTCGGCCTCGCCGCCTACGCCCGGCGGGAGTTCATCCCCCGCCACCAGGCGTCCATCCCGCGCCAGTAGGCCGCCGTTACCCGACGGTCTCGCGTCCCACCCGTCGGGTGATCAGGCAGGTCACCTCGTAGGGGATCGTGCCCATGAGCCCGGCGACCTCGGACGTGGTGATCTCGTCGGTGCCGCTGCGTCCGACCAGGACCACCTCGTCGCCCACCGCCACGTCCGTGTCGGGGCCGAGGTCGATCATGGTCTGGTCCATGCACACGCGGCCGGCGATCGGGTACGAGCCGCCGCGGACCAGCATCCGTCCCCGGTTCGACAGCAGCCGCGAGTAGCCGTCGCCGTAGCCGACAGGGACCGTGGCGACCCAGGTGTCCCGGGGCGCCGTCCAGGTGCGCCCGTAGCCGACCGTCTCGCCGGCGGGCACCCGCTTCACGAAGCTCACCCGCGTCCGCCACTCCAGCGCGGGCAGCAGCGGCACGGTCCGGGCGGCCTCCGGGTCGGGGTAGGCGCCGTAGATCATGATCCCTGGCCGCACGAGGTCGAACCACGTGTCGGGGTGGCCGAGCACCGCGCCGGAGTTGGCGAGGTGCTTCAGCGGGACGGGCCCGCGCGCCGCCTCCACCTCGCGGGCGGTCCGGGCGAAGAGTGCGACCTGGCCGCGCGTGAACTCCTCCCCGCGCGGGGAGTCCGAGATCGGCAGGTGCGAGAACAGCCCCTCCAGCCGGACGCCGGGGGTGGCGTCCACCCGTTGGGCGAGGGACGGGGCGAGCTCCGGCTCGCAGCCGATCCGGCGCATCCCGGTGTCGACCTTCAGGTGCACGGACGCGGTCGTCCCGAGCGCGGTCGCCGCGGCGCCGGCCTCGAGGATCGAGTCCTCGTCGACCACGCAGAGCGTGAGCCCGGCAGCGACGGCCGCCGCGACCTCCTCGCCCCGGGCGACGGAGAGCTTGAGCACGGGCAGGGTGATGCCGGCGGCGCGCAGTTCCAGCCCCTCGCCGACGGTGGCGACCCCCAGCCAGTCGGCGGCGCCCGTCCGCTCGATCATCCGCGACACCTCGATCGCGCCGTGGCCGTAGGCGTCCGCCTTCACCGCGGCCAGCACCGCGCGCCCGCCGACGCGCGCACGCACCGCGTCGAGGTTGGCACGGAGGTGGTCGAGCCGCGTGGTGGCGATGCTGGACGTGCCCGGCGCGACCATCACTCCGCCCCGGTGGCAACCGGGCGGCCGGGATCGCTGGACCACCCCGACCACGACGCCGGGTAGAGCGCCGCGTCCACGCCGAGGCTGGCCAGGGCAAGGACCACCTGGGCCGCCGAGACGCCCGAGCCGCAGTACACGGCCACGGGACGCCCCGCGGGGAGGGCGAGCAGGTCCGCGAGGGCGTCCGGCGGGGGGAGGAGCCCGTCGGCGTCCCAGAAGCCGGTGACCGGGCGGTTCACCGCCCCAGGGATGTGGCCGGCCTTCGGGTCGATCGGCTCGACCTCGCCGCGGTAGCGCGCGGGACCGCGGACATCGATCAGGACGCCGTCGAAGGCGGCGACCTCGTCGGCGTCCAGCGTGGGCAGGTGGCCGGTCGTCAGCAGGAGCGGCCGCCCGGGGGCCGCGTCCGGCTCGTCGGTCTCGAGGCCGCGTCCCGACGCCACCCAGGCGCGGAGGCCGCCGTCGAGTACCCGGACGTCGAGCCCGGCCCACCGCAGCACCCACCAGGCACGGCCAGCGGCGAAGCCGCCGGGCTCGTCGTAGACGACGACCGGACGGGAGGGGTCGACGCCCAGGGCGCCCAGGCCTGCGCCGAGCTGGTCGGCGTCGGGGAGCGGGTGGCGTCCCCGCGTCGGGTCGGTGGTGGGTCCGGTGAGCACCGCCTCGAGGTCGAGGAACCGGGCACCCGGGAGGTGGCCCTGCAGGTAGCGGCCGAAGCCGCTGCCGGGCTGCTCGCCGAGCGTCCAGCGGACGTCCAGCAACTGCGCCCCGGCCGCGAGGGCCGCCGGGAGCGCGTCGACGGGGATCAGCACATCGTCACGTGTGGACACGCCCTGAACTCTAGAACCCCTGCCGCCGGCTCGCCGTCCGTCCCTGCGGGTGACTGCTGGCCCGTGTCCCCGCCCCGCGCTCGCCCCCGATCGCCACTCCCGCCCCGCGTTCGCTCCCGATCGCCACTCCCGCCCCGCGTTCGCTCCCGACCGCCACTCCCGCCCCGCGTTCGCTCCCGACCGCCACTCCCGCCCCGCGTTCGCTCCCGATCGCCACTCCCGCCCCGCGTTCGCTGCCGATTGCCACTCCCGCCACCGGAATTCCGGCAGCAAGCGTTGCACTCGGCAGCGAACGTGGAGAGGGACGGGCGGTCGCGGGCTCCGCGCGCCCCCGCGCGAGGGGCGGGGACGCCAGGGGCGGCGCAGGCGCCGCTCACGGGAACCCCCGCGCCGCCGACCCGGGAACCGCCCACCAGGACCGCGTTCGCTCCCGATTGCCACTCTCGCCACCGGAATTTCGGCAGCAAGGGTTGCACTCGGCGGCGAACGCGGGGGTGGGTGGGCGGACGGTCGCGGACCGCCCGAGCAGGTCAGAAGAGCAGCGCCAGGGCGGGGTCGGACATGATCGTCGAGACGTCGGCGAGGAACTTCGAGCCCATCTCGCCGTCGACGAGGCGGTGGTCGAAGGTGATCGTCACGGTGCACACCGAGCGTGGCTCGATGCGCTCGTGCTCGCCGGTGCCGACCACCCACGGCTTGCGCCGGATCGTGCCCAGGCACATGATCGCGGCCTCGCCCTCGTTGGGGATCGGGGTGCCACCGTCGACGCCGAAGACGCCGATGTTCGTGATCGTGAACGTGCCCCCGCTGAGCGCGGCCGGCGGCACCTTCCCCTCCCGCGCGCGCGGCACCAGATCGTTGACCGCCCGGGTGAGCTCGAGCAGGTTCATCCGGTTGGCGCCCTTGATGTTCGGCACGAGCAATCCGCGCGGGGTGGCCGCGGCGATGCCGAGGTTCACGTCCTGGGGCAGCACGATCTCGTCGGAGGCCGCGTCGTAACGCGAGTTCAGCTCGGGGACCCGCTCGATCGCCAGGCAGGCGGCCTTCGCGAACACCGCCAGCGGGGAGACCCGCAGGCCGGTGAAGTCCCGGCGCCGCTTCAGCGTGTCGATGAGCTGCATCGTGGCGGTGACGTCCACCTCGACGAACGCGGTCGCCTGCGGGACCGCGAGCGAGGCCGTCATGCTGCGGAACATCTGCCGTCGCACGCCCTTCAGCGGGACCCGCCGCTCGCCGTCCTGCGGCACGGAGACCGCCCGCGCGGGTGCCGACCCGCCCCCGGCGGCGGCGACGACGTCGTCCGCGGTGATCGTCCCGCCCGGTCCGGTGGGTGCAACCGTGGCGAGGTCGACGCCGAGGTCGCGGGCGACACGGCGGACGGGCGGCTTCGCGCGCGGCACCGGTGCGGGCTCGACGGCGGCGACCGCTCCCTGCGCGGGAGCCGGCTCGGCCGGGGGAACCGTCACGGGAGCAGGCTCAGCCACGGCCGGCACGGACGCAGCCGGCGGCGCGTCCGCGACCTGCCCCTTGCGCGGACGGCGGGTCGCCGTCCCGGACTTCGCCCCGTAGCCCACCAGCAGTGCCTCGGACGCCGGGGACGCCGGCGCCACCGCCGGCGGGGTGGCCGGGCCGGCGCCGCTCGTCGAGGGCGAGGGGACGGACGCGGACGCCTCGTCCGGCCGGCCGATGCGGATGATCGGGGCGCCCACCTCGACGGTGGCGCCCTCGTCGGCCAGGATCGCCAGCACGACGCCGGCGTACGGCGAGGGCAGCTCGACCAGCGACTTGGCCGTCTCGATCTCGAGCAGGATGTCGTTCACGGCGACGGTGTCGCCGACCGCCACCTTCCACGACACGATGTCGGCCTCGAGAAGTCCCTCACCGGGGTCGGGCAGCTTGAACTCGTTCATGTTCCGAGATCCCCTCAGTGGGCCAGTGATCGGTCGACGGCGTCCAGCACCCGGTCGAGGTCGGGCAGGTAGCCATCCTCCACCCGGCTCGGCGGGTAGGGAAGGTCGTAGCCGGTGACCCGCAGCACAGGTGCCTGGAGCTCGTAGAAGCACTCCTGTTGGATGCGCGCGGCCAGTTCGGCGCCCAGCCCGAGCGTCCCGACCGCCTCGTGCACGACGACCGCGCGCCCGGTGCGCCGCACGGAGGCGAAGACCGCCTCGTCGTCCAGCGGCGAGAGCGAGCGCAGGTCGACCACCTCCAGCGAGCGGCCCTCCTCCGCCGCGGCCACCGCGGCCTGGACGCAGGTGCGCACCATCGGGCCGTAGGTGAGCAGGGTGGCGTCCGTGCCGGGCGTGACCACGCGGGCGGAGTACAGCGGGAGCGGCTCGGCCTCGACGTCGACCTCGCCCTTCTCGTGGTAGCGACGCTTCGGCTCGAAGAAGATCACCGGGTCGTCGTCGGCCACGGCCTGCTGGATCATCCAGTAGGCGTCCAGCGGGTTGGACGGGGTGACGACCTTCAGGCCGGGCGTGTGCGCGAAGTACGCCTCCGGCGACTCGCTGTGGTGCTCGATGGCACCGATCCCGCCACCGTAGGGGATGCGGACGACCATCGGCACGCCGAGACGGCCGTGCGACCGGAACCGCATCCGGGACACCTGCGAGACGATCTGGTCGAAGGCGGGGTAGACGAACCCGTCGAACTGGATCTCGACGACCGGACGGAAGCCGCGCAGCGCCAGCCCGACAGCGGTACCGACGATGCCCGCCTCGCCCAGGGGCGAGTCGATCACCCGGTCCTCGCCGAACTCGGCCTGGAGGCCCTCGGTGATCCGGAAGACGCCGCCGAGGCGGCCGATGTCCTCCCCGGCCAGCAGCACCTTCGGGTCGTCCGCGAGGGCCCTGCGCAGGCCGGCGTTGAGGGCCTTGGCCATCGTCATCGTGCTCATCGGGCCTCCTCCGCGAACGACGCCTCGTAGGCGAGGTACTCCTCGCGCTGGCGGACGAGCCGGTCGGGGGTGGTCGCGTATACGTTGCTCCATTGGTCGGCCAGAAGGGGTTCGGGCAGCGCCAGGCAGCCGGCCCGGAGCCGCTCGGCGAGCGCCTCGGACTCCGCCGCGAGGTCGTCGAGCCAGGCCTGGTCGATCGCGCCCACCGAGAGCAGGTAGGCCTTGACCCGCGCGATCGGGTCCCGCGCGCCCCACTCGCCCTCCTCGTCGCGGGTGCGGTACTTGCTGGGGTCGTCGGACGTGGTGTGGGCCCCCATGCGATAGGTGAAGGCCTCCACCAGCACCGGCCCGCCGCCGCGGCGCGCGCGTTCCAGGGCCCACGTGGTCACGGCCTGGACGGCGAGCACGTCGTTGCCGTCGACGCGGACGCCGGGGAACCCGAAGCCCGCGGCACGCCGGTACAGCGGGATCCGCGACTGGAGCGAGGTGGGCTCGCTGATCGCGTACTGGTTGTTCTGGCAGAAGAACACCACCGGCGCGTTCGCGGAGGCCGCGAACACGAAGGCCTCGTTCACGTCGCCCTGGCTTGTCGCCCCGTCCCCGAAGTAGACCACCACCGCGCCGTTGGCCGCGGCGTCGTCGTTGCCCACCCGGTGCTCGCGCTGGAGCGCCATCGCCATCCCCACGCCGTGCAGGGTCTGGGTGCCGATCACGAACGAGTACAGGTGGAAACCGTCCGGACGCGAGGGCCAGTCGACCATGTCGGTCCCGCGGAAGGTGCCCAGCAGGTCGATCGGGTCGACCCCCAGGCACCAGGCCACGCCGTGCTCGCGGTAGGACGGGACGACCAGGTCGGGGTCGCGCGTGGCGCGGGCCGAGCCGATCTGGGCGGCCTCCTGGCCCAGCAGCGGCGGCCACAGCCCGAGCTCGCCCTTGCGCTGGAGCGCGGTCGCCTCGGTGTCGATCCGCCGGGTGAGCACCATGTCGCGCAGGTGGGCGGCGATCTCGGCGTCCGTGCCGGTGAAGGCGAAGTCGGGGTGGTCGACGCGGCGTCCATCGGGAGCGAGCAACTGGACGGGAACGTCGCCCGGGTCCGTCGCGGTCGTGCCTGCGGGCTCGGTCAAAAGGGTTCTCCTCGGTGGCGTGGGCTCCGGCAGCACGCACTAACTTACGGTTACGTAACCAAAGGTGTCAATCGCCGGCGCGTGCTGTGCCACGCGCTTCGTGCCCTGGGCTGGGGAATTCCGTGCAGCCCGGATCCGCCCGGCCCGGAGAGCGGGAGCCGACCCACGGAGTGGATCGGCCCGTCGCTCCGGGTGGCTCAGCGCCCCTCGGGCCGCGTGGCGTCCTCGGGCCGCAGGACGGGCTGCTGCCCTCCCGCGGCGTACCCGTCGAGGTCGCCGTTCGCCGCACGCTCCTGCCCGCGCGCCGCCCGGTGATCGACCCCGGCGTCCTCCACCCGCCGCGGCGACGAGCCGGCGGACGGGTCGAGCCGGGCGGCGTTCTCCAGGTCGGCCTGTGCCGCGCGCCGGGCGCGCTCGGCGTCCTCCGCCCGGTCCCGCGCCTCGCGCTCGAGTCGCTCGGCCTCCATGCGCGCCCGTTGGGCATCCGCCTGCTGCCGGGCCGCCTCGGCCGCCTGCTCCCGCGCCCGTAGCTCGGACTCCTGTCCGCGGTTCGCCAGCTCCGCGGCCTTCTCGGCCCTGTGGGCCTCCAGCCGCGCCCTGTTGCGCCTCCCCAGCGCCATGGCGATGCCGAGCACCACCGCGACCACCACCACCGCCACGACGATCCACACCAGCGTGTTGTTGTCCATCCGGTCCTCCCAGTTCCCTGACGGCCGCGTCGCCGTCGCCAGAGGAAGTACCCGCACGGGGCCGGTTCGCGCACCTGGGACGCCCGTCCCCCTTCATTCCTCTAGCGATGAATTCAGGTCGGCAGCGGCCTACGCCACGCCGGCACCCGTCTCAGCTCGCCCAGCGGCCGGTGAAGAACAGCCACGACCAGACCGCCTGCACCACCAGCGCACCGGCCACGGCAAGGCCGATGAGCACCGCCCGCCAGGTGGGCAGGCGACGACGGCTCTCGGCCAGGCGTCCCAACAGCATCCACAGCGGGAACCACAGCAGGACGGCACGGTTCACGCTCATGAACCAGTACGAGGTCGCGAAGGCCAGCACCTGCAGGCCGACCCAGGTGGCCTCGGCCCAGCGCCGCTGGACGAGGCAGATCGCCGTCACCAGCAGTCCGACCGCCATGCTCACCAGCTCGGCGAGGAACACCCACTGCCACTCCGGGTGGTCGGCATACGCGCCGGGTTCCAGCACCTCGAGCGTGTGCCGCAGCGAGTCCCACGGCCAGGCGAAACCCCGTGCCCACCCCGAGGCCTGGGCGTCGAACCACGCCGTCCAGCGGCCGGTGACAGAGAACAGGTAGCCCACGTAGGCCGCCACCACCGACACCGGCAGGGCGAGCCACAGCAGCCGCCGTCCACGCTCCCGCGACGACCCGGCCTGGGTGAGCGCCAGCACGGCCAGCGCGGCGATCAGGAACAGCCCGGACACACGCACGGACGCCGCCAGCGCTGCCAGGACGGCCGCCGCGCCCCACTGCTTCGCCGTGGCCCGCTCCCATGCCCAGAAGGCGGCGGCGCAGAACAGTGACTCCGTGTAGGGCACCAGCGTGAAGACCGCGGTGGGCGCGAGGAGCCAGGCGATCGCCGCCGGCGCCCCGGCGAGCCGGTGCAGGGCTGCGGCGGCGACCCCTGACGCGGCCAGGGCCAGCAGCACCCCAGCCCACAGCGCCGGCAGCCCCGTCAGCGATGCCAGGCGCACCAGCAGCGGCCAGCCGGGGAAGAACGCGATCGAGTTCGGCTCGGCGTAACCGTTCTCGGCGATGCCGAGGTAGTGCGCGACGTCCCAGTTGCCGAGGACGTCGCCGACCGCGCGGTGCTCGGCCAGCATGACCCACACGGCGACCACGACCATCACCAGGCGGGTGCCCACCCACGCCTGCACCACGAGGCGGGCGTCGGCGACGGGAGCCGCCCGGCCGGCCCCGCGGGTCACGGCGTGGCCGGGACGCGGATGAACCGCCGCACCCAGGCGGCGTCCGGCGCCTCGTCGAGCACCCCGCCGTCCGGGTCGTCCCTTCCCCCTGCGCGCACGACGTCGCGGGACGGGTCGACCATGTCGCGCACGACGCGCGCGCACAGCCACAGTTGCACGGCGACGCGCAGGAAGACGGCCGCCCAGTACAGGCGGTCCTGACCGGCTCCGTTGGCCAGGCCGTGGTCCAGGTGTCCCCAGATCGCCGCGAAGTACACGGTCTCCGCGAGGCTGAAGGCGACCCAGTCGACCAGCCGGGGACGGGCGAGCACCAGCAGCGGGAGCAGCCAGAGCACGTACTGCGGGGAGTACACCTTGTTCACGATCAGGAACAGGGCGACGATCAGGAACGCGCCCTGGGCCAGCCGCGGGCGGCGCGGCATGAGCATCAGCAGTGCGCAGATCGCGATCGTGCCGACCACCATCAACGCCGCCTCGAGCCTCGAGACCGACGCGATCTGGATGTCCATCAGCCCCAGCACGTACCAGATCGAGCCGAGGTCACCGCCGCGCTCGACGTTGAACGTCCAGAAGTTCAGCCATCCCTGCGGCGCCATCAGGTAGACCGGGAGGTTCACCGCCACCCAGGACGCGGCCGCCCCGGCGTAGGCGAGCAGCAACGGCTTGATGCGGTTGGTGCGCACGCACAGCACCGTGAGCGGGATCAGCAGCAGCGCCGGATACAGCTTCGCCGCGACGCCGAGCCCGAGCCACACCCCGGCCCAGACGGGCGCGCGCCGCGACCAGGCCAGCAGGCCGAGGGCGGTCAGCGCGAGCACGAGCGCGTCCCAGTTGATCAGTCCCGCGGTCCAGATGGCCGGGGAGATCGCGATCAGCAGCGCGTCCCAGGGACGGTGCATCTGGAGGTGGGCCCAGACCAGGACGCCCATCAGCACGAACAGCAGCACGGCCGTGATTCCGAAGAACAGCTGCGTGGCGTGGGCGACCTCGTCGCCGCTCAGCCCGGGGCGGCTCTGGCCGCCGAAGGCGAGCACGAGGCGGCGCGAGAACTCCATGAACGCCCCGGTGAGCACGGGGTACTCCAGGTCGGTCTGGAGGAACGGGATCTGGCCGTCCTTGAGACCGCGCCAGTAGTAGAGGACGGGGATGTCGGAGTAGCACATCCACGGCAGGTACTGGTTGGAGGTGTTCTGGCAGGGGATCTGCCGCACCATCACGATCAACCACGAGACCGTGAGGGCGAGGTACGTCCACGGTGCCGGGGAGAACCACAGCCCCCCGGGCCGGGCGTGGCGACCGAGCGGGCCGCCGAGCACTCTCGACAGCACCGGCCCTGGGTTGCTCACCCCGCGATCCTAGGGGCCCTTGGCGGTCGGATCGCCCGGTTTCGCCTCGGTGGCCGTGGGCGAGGTGGTCGGCGTCGTCGTGGCGGTCGGCTCGGTGGTCGGATCGGTGGTCGGCGACTCGGTGGACGTCGGGACGTCGGTCGCCGTCGGGGTCGGCGTCGCGGTGACGGTCGGCGTCGGCTTGGGCTTCGGCGTCTGGGTCGAGGTGCGCGTGGTCGGCGGGTCGAACTCGAGCCGGTCCTTGCCGTGCATGGCTGTCTTCATGTACTCCAGCCAGGTCGACAGCGGGAACGTCGAGCCGAAGAAGTGCCGTCCCAGGTCGTCGGTGCCCTGGGGGCCCTTGACGTACATCACGGCCGTGGTCACCTGGCGGGTGTAGCCGACGAACCAGGCGGCCACCATCTTCTCGCCGACGCCGTTGGGCGTCTTGTAGTACGCGGACCCCGTCTTGCCGGCCACCGGGTAGCCCAGCTGGGACGCGCGGTAGCCGGTGCCGTCCTGCGTCACCTTGGTCAGCGCGTAGGTGACGTCGGTGGCCACGTCGGCGTCGATGGTGAGGGTGCCCTCGGTGTCGGCGACGTAGCGGCTGTTGCCGTCGGCGTCGAACACCTCCTTGACGACGTGGGCCGTGTGCCGGATGCCCTGGTTGGCGAACGTGGAGTAGCCGATCGCCTGGTTCAGCGGGCTGACCTCGGAGTTGCCCAGCGGGATGCGGTTGCTGAGGTCCCAGTGGCCGTCGACCGGCAGGCCGGCGTCCTCCGCGGCGCGCTGCACCTCGCCCGGCCCGTTCGGGATCTGCGTGACCAGGTCGACGAAGGCGGAGTTGATCGAGTGCGTGGTGGCGTTCTGGAGCGTCACCGTGCCGTGGTTGCCGTCCGCGTTGTGCACGGGGACGGAGTCGCCCTTCGGCGTGAACGAGTTGCCGTTGAGCTTGTCGGTCAGCGTCCAGCCGTTGCGCAGCGCAGCGGCCAGCGCGTAGGTCTTGAAGGTCGAACCGGTCGGACGGGGGTTGTTCGCCCAGTTCCACTGGCTCTTGAGGAAGTCCGGGCCGCCGTACAGCGCGATCACGCCCCCGGTGCCGTTGTCGACAGAGGCGATCGCCGCATGCAGTTGCCTGGCCGCCTTCTTGTTCCCTGCGGCGGCCTGCAGCGTCATCTTCTGCGCCGCGGCGACCGCGGCGTCCTGGGCGTCGGCGTCGAAGGTGGTGACGACCTTCAGCCCGCCGCCGGTGATCTGCTCCTCGGTGAAGCCGTTGGCCAGCAGCTCACGCTTCACCATGCTCAGCAGGAAGCCCTTCGGGCCGCCCCACTGCGAGTCCCGGGCCTGCTTCGGGAACTTCGGCAGGGCGTCGTAGATCTCGGCCTTCTCCGCAGCCGTGATCGCGCCCATCTCGACCATGCCGTTGAGGGTGTACTGGTACCGCTCCAGCAGGTCGGCGGCCTGCTTGTCGCCCTGCGCCGGGTCGAGGTTGCCCGGGGAGTTCACGATCGCGGCGAGGGCCACCGACTGGGCGAGGTCGAGCTTGGACGCGGGGATGTTGAAGTACGCCTGCGCCGCAGCCTCGATGCCGTAGGCGCCGCGGCCGAAGTAGACGGTGTTCAGGTAGCCCTCGAGGATGTCCTGCTTGCTCAGCGTCTGGCCCATCTTGGCCGCGAGCAGCAGTTCCTTCGCCTTGCGGGTGAAGGTCTTCTCCTGGGTGAGGTACATGATCTTGATGTACTGCTGGGTGAGCGTGGACCCGCCGCCGGAGGCGGTCACGTCCGCGGGGGCGAGCCCCACGACCCCGAGCGCGGCGCGGAACAGGCCGGACGCCGAGATGCCCGGGTCGGTCCAGAACGTCCGGTTCTCGGCCGCGACGATCGCGTCCTTCACGTTCTGCGGCATCGCGTCGTAGGGGATCGTCTGCCGGTTCTGCACCTGGTAGGAGCCGATCTTCGTCTTGCCGTCGGCGTAGTAGACGAAGGTCGTGTTCGTGCGGAAGTCCGAGTTCGGGTCGGGCAGCTTGATCGTCATGTACGCGTACGCGACCACGCCGGCCCCGATGACGCCGACGACGAGGAACATCGACAGGGTCCACAGCAGGATGCGCCGCCACAGCGGGCTCTTGCGCCGTCCCTTGCCGGTCGTGGTCTTCGCGGCGTTCCGCGTGCCGGCGGAGCGCTTGGGTTCAGCCATAGATGTCCTCGACGGTCCGCTGACGGCGGGGCGGGCGGCGCTTCACGCCGTCGCCCAGCAGGTAGGAAAGGATCATGTGGTTCCAGCCGCAGTCGACGCAGACCTCGACGACGCGGACGGTGAACTCGCCGTACTCGGACTGCATCTGCTCCAGTTCGGCGGTGGAGCGGATCCGTCCGGAGTACTGGCCCAGCTGGTCGCCGAACACGTAGTGCAGGTTCACCAGCCGGGGGGCCGAGCAGATCGGGCAGGGCACGCCGGACTCCTCGCCGTGGTGCAGCGCGGCGCGCAGCAGCAGGGGGTCCGCGTCGCACACGTCGGTGCCGTCCAGGGAGCGGGAGGGACGCCGCAGCGCCTGCAGCGCATTGCGCCGCTGGAGGGCGTAATCCACCTCTTCCCGCTTCGACCACATGGCTTCAAGGGTAGATGGCGGACCCGAATTTCACGATTCGGACAGCGCCCAGCACGGTGCCCTGACCCTGGTCGTTGCCGCCTGACAAGGGCGGATGCCGGTTCGCGCCGGCGGGCGCCCCACGGTTTGGGAAGGGCCCGATCCGGATGCGAGAATGGGCGCCGCGCGGGGCATTAGCTCAGTTGGTAGAGCACCTGCTTTGCAAGCAGGGGGTCAGGGGTTCGAGTCCCCTATGCTCCACCCCGTCGCCCCTTGTCAGGCGAGCAGTGCGACGATCCGTCGCCCGAGGCGCGCCAGCGTCCCTCCGGCCACCCCCGGGACCCCCGCTCGCCCACGCCGGCACGTGCGAAACCCATGAGCTCACGCGGGCAGGTTCGGACGGGCCGTCCGCGGGGGTACTACTCCGTCGCCGAGGAGATGGAGGGGCATCGTGGCAACATCGCAGCAGTCATCGGGAACCGGGGGGATCGCGGACGGGCTGTCAGACGCCGCGCGGAGCGCGACGGACAACCGCGTGGTGGACCTGGGCGCGCGTGCCGGCTACGCCGTGAACGGCATCCTCCACCTGCTGATCGCCTGGCTCGGCGTGGGGGTCGCCCTGGGGCGGCACGACGCGAAGGCCGACCCGTCCGGAGCGATGGCCGTCATCGCCGGGACGCCCTTCGGCAAGATCGTCCTGGTCGCGGTCGTCGTCGCCTTCGCCCTGCTCGCCCTGTGGCAGGTCGGAGAGTGCGTGCGCGGTCCCGGCGCCGGTGATCGCGCCAAGGCCGTGGTCTACCTCGCCCTGGCCTCCGGCGCCGTCTCGTTCGTGGCGGGCTCCGGCTCCTCCGGAGCGAACCAGGCCGGGGGCGCCACCGCCGCGCTGATGGACCTGCCGTTCGGCCAGGCGCTCGTGGTCCTGGCCGGGGTCGCCGTCGCCGGCGTCGGCGGCTACCACATCCACAAGGGGTGGACGGAGAAGTTCCGCGAGGACCTGGCCGGCGCTCCCAGCCGCCTGACCGTCGTCGCGGGCAAGGTCGGCTACATCGCCCGCGGGATCGCCTTCATCGCGATCGGGATCGGCGTCGTCACCGCCGGCGTGACGCACCACCCGTCGAGGTCGCGGGGCCTGGACGGAGCACTCCGCGACATGGTCGCCCTGCCGTGGGGGCCGGCGATCGTCCTTCTCGTCGCCGCCGGCTTCGCCGCCTTCGGCCTGTACTCCTTCAGCCGCGCGCGTCGGGCACGGACGTGACCGCGCGTCCGGTCGTCTCCGCCGGGCCCTGCCGTCGCGGGGAGCCCGAGCGCAGGTACCACCACGCGATGAGCCCGCAGGTGACCCCGTTGACCGCTCCCCACACGACGTCCGTCGGGTGGTGCATGCCGAGGTAGACCCGCGACCAGCCCAGCACCAGCAAGTAGACCGCGAAGGTGGCGACGACGACCAGGCGGGCGGCGAGGCTCCTCAGCACGTACCAGAGGAACAGGGCCATCACCAGCAACTGCGCTGTCGTCGCGCCCATGTGACCGCTGGGGAAGCTCGCCGTCGGCTGCCCGACGTCGAGGTGCGCGACGGCCGGACGGTCCCTGGAGACGAGGGTCGAGGTGACGATGTGGACGAAGATGTGCAGGTTGAGCGCGACCAGGGGGAGCGTCACCAGCCACCACTGCCGTGAGATCACCCACACGACCAGCATCGACAGCACACAGATCACCGCGTTTCCGGTCACGCCCCCGATCGTCGACGCCGTGAGCGCCAACCCGTCCAGGAACGGCGTCCGGCCCGCCTGCAGAAGGCTGCTGAGCCGGTCCTCCCCCGTCCACGCCGACAGCGGGGCGACGACGACGTAGCCGACCACCAGGCCGAGCACCAGGAGCGCGAACGCCGGCGGGACCGCGCGCACGGCCAGGTCCCGGACGACGTCGCCGACAGAGGGCACCCGCGTGCCGGTGCGGTGACGAACCAGGGCGGTCATGGCTTCTCCTCCCGGTCGCGGCGGTCCTGTGGGGGTGACGTCCGGCGTCGGGAACCCGCCATCCCGCCCGCTGCTCCGGACGGCCGGGCCGCGGCCGGCTTCTCCTCCGGGGCTCCCGGCTCGAGGGCCTTCGACGGCGGCCGGGCGGGCACACCTCCGTGTTCCGCGACGACCCGGTCGCGCCGGTCGAGCCGCAGCAGCACACGGTGGACGGTGATGAGCAGCGCGAGCCAGGCGAGCCCGAACGCCCAGCCGAACATCACGTCGGTGAGCCAGTGGTGACCCAGGTACACCCGGCTCAGGCCCATCGCGATCGCCCAGAGCGCGCCGACGACCGGGGCGAGCACGTGCACCCAGAACACCTTGGCCAGCCACCACGCGAGGTAGGCGAACGTGAGCGCGATCACGGTGCCGTTGAGGGTGTGGCCGGACGGGAAGGAGGGCGCGTGCTCGTAGGGGGGCACCGCGGACGAGAACGGCGGCCGTGTGCGTCCCACGAGCGTCTTTCCCACAGCCGTGAAGACCAGGGAACCGCTCGCCGCGACGCCGACCAGCAGGAGGATCGAGCGGCGCCGCCAGTGCGCGTAGAGGGCCGCGGCGAGGGTGAGCGTGATGAACACCATCGCGGGGGTGTCGCCGAGATTGGTGAAGCCGGTCACGGCCCGCTCTCCGGCGGGGGTGCGCAGCGAGAGGGCGAGGTCCAGGGCGGGCTGGTCGAGGAGGCTGACGCCGTCGGCGTCCGCCACGGCCTCGTAGACGTCCGCGCTCAGCGTGATCAGCCCGGCGAACAACGCCGCGCCGATGGCGGCGGTGGCCAGCAGGGCGGCGTTGGCGCCGACGTAGTCGCGGACTCGCCGAAGGGCTCTGACGACCGGTCCCTCGAGCGACGTCATGCGCGCTGTGCCCCCTCGTCCCTCACGGACGATCACTACCCCGTCCGCCGCCACCTCATGCCGTCCCCTCTCGCCGAGGGCCAGCCTTGTGGCCGAGGGCCAGCCCCGGTGTCGTGGCCCTGGACGACAAGGCTGGCCCTCGGCGGGGGGCGGGCGTGGACTAGCGTGGGTCCATGGAGATCCCGGACGGCTACATCGACGCCCTCACCGACGAGCTCGCACCCTTCGGCCTGGAGTTCAACTCGGTCACCACCAGCGAGGACGACGACGTCACCGCTGTGCTGTTCGAGGCGGACCCGGAGTCCTTCGTCCGCGCGTACCCCGGCCTGGGCATCGAGGAGTCCTACGGGGACGGGTGGCCGCCGGCCTGCCTCGACCTGTGGCTGAAGTTCGACCGGCACGGCGACCCCGTCGAGGCGGAGTTCGAGGTGTTCGACCTTCTCGCCTGGGCGGCGTCCGTGGACCCGGGGCTGCACGATCGCCTGAACGTCATGCACGACCCGTCCGGCCACGCGGTGGCGGTGGGCGAGGCGCTGCGCCGCGTCCTCGAGCAGGAGTCCTCCGGCCCGGACGACGACTACCTGGACTGAACCGGCCGGCCGGGCCGGTGACGCCGCCTCAGCGGACGCGGTCCGTCCCGGCGGCCCAGGCCTCTGCGCTGGCGCGCGTGGAGTCCTTCCAGTACCACCACGCCAGGGCGGTGACGCCGGCGGCGACGAGGGTGCAGGAGATCAGGGTGCGCACGTGGCGAGCGTACCGCTAGCGGCCCGCTGTCGAGGTGGCGGTCGGACGCCCGTCGGCCACGCTGGTCGGTGAGCTGCCCGCCCCCGGTGAGGACGTCCCGCCCGGGGCGGGTGCGCTGGTGGACGCCGGCACCGGGCTCGCCGGCCCCATCGGCGTCGTGGAGCCCGCGACCGAGGTGTGCGGGGTCGACGTCGCGGTCGCCGGGCCGACCTCCGGCCCGCCGTCCGGAGGGAACGTGTCGGTCGCCAGCGCCGCGCGCAGGCGTGCGAGTGCCACCGGGTCGGCCACCTCGCCGAGGCTGCCGGGGACGGTCGCCAGTGGCCAGGTGAGGACCTCGCTGGCCTTCACCCGCGACTCCACCATCGTCAGGCGCACCTCGTCGCCGGTCAGTCCGGCGTCGACCGTGAGGCATGGCGTCAGGGTGTCCATCACCTTGTCGAACCGGTTGGGGTCGGTGATCGCGACACCCATGCTGGCCCGCGCCAGGGTCGCGCGCAGCAGGTCCGCCGTCCAGGCCGAGCGGGTCAGGTCGTCGGGGGCGGCGTCGATGAGCTCGCGCACCTGGGCCCCGTCGAGGCGCCCGCCGCCGAGGTCGACGCCGCCGAGGATGTCGACAACGCCGGCGAAGCCGTCCAGCCCGAGGTGCACCTGGTGGTCCATCCGCGCGCCGGTCAGCTGCTCCACGTCCCTCGCCGTGCGCAGCGGGTCGACCGCGTAGCTCGCGGCGAGGGTCTGGGACGTGCCGGGAAGCAGGTCGACGGGCAGCGCCACCAGGGTCAGGTCGCGGCGCGACGCGGACAGGTGCGCGATCAGCACCGCCTCGAGCTCACCGGCGGAGTCGCGGGCCATCAGCAGGTAGTTCACCGCGTTCATGCCGTCCACGACCACGGGCTCGGGCCGCCCGGGATAGGCGCCCAGCGCCTCCGCGCGATCCAGGCCGTCCGCGGCGTCGCCGATGCGGTTCAGGTAGACGGCCAGCAGGGCAGCGCCGCCCACGGAGATCGCCACCACGCCGATGAGGACGCCGATCGCCAACCGCTCGACGAGACGACGCCCGGTCGTCCCGTTGTCGGTCATCGGATCCATCCCACCCCCTCACTCGGCGGGTCCCAGCCTAGGAGCCCCGGGCAACCGCCCGTGGCCGTACTAGCCTGAGCAGATGGCGGACGAGAGCCGACGACAGGCGGACGCGCGCCGCAGGCACGAGCTGGCGCAGGCGCAGGCCAACGCAGAGGCGCAGGCGGCCCAGGTGAAACTGGACGGGTTCCTGCGCCGGCTTGAGGAAGCCGGCGCGACACCCGAGCCGCTCCAGGCCACGCTGCTGAGCGGCCAGCGGGTGAAGACCGGCCTGGTGGGCTGGTACCTCAACCGCGCGCGCACCCTCGCGGTGGCGCCCGACGGCCGCTACTTCCAGCTGGTGACCGCCGGCTCGACCTTCGCACGCTTCACGGGCGTGACGCCGTCCCCCATCCCGCCCACGCTCGTGATCGGGCGCGGCGGGCGGGACGGCGAGACCGGCGACCTGGACGAGTTCCTCGAGCGGGCGTTCGCCCACTACACCCAGGGCTGAGCAGGGGTCCCGCACCTCGGGACGGCCGTCCGGGTCCCGGAATGGCACCAGGGGGCCGCTGGATATCCGAGCGTCCCCCTGGGCGATCATGAATGGCGGAGATCGGGCCGCCGGCCCCGAATGAGTACGTTCTCATGATAAGGCCGATCGAACGTTTCAAACAGCCTCCACGGCCGTTGTCACCCAATCGTTAGCGAACGTGCACATCCGCGCCTGCGCAGGCGACAACGTTGCACCCCTCCCGGGCAACACCCCGGGCAACACCCGCCCGGCAGGCTGCCCCCATGAGCGGACGGCAGGCGCTGGCGGCACTGAACGAGGAGTGGCGCGCGGTGCGCGCGGAGGACGCGACGTCATGGGCGGCTCGCGAGCCGGCGCTCACCGGCGCCAGGGACCTGGCGGACGTGCTCGCCCTCGTCCGCGAGCGGCCCGACGAGGTCCTCGGCGCCCTGCTCCGGCTGGGGGCGGCCGGCGACCCGCGGGCACACCGGGTGGTGTTCCAGGCCATGCTCGGCAAGGTCGTGCTGGTGTGCTCGCGACGTCCCGGAACGCTCACCGAGGGGCTGTCCGAGCTCTGGTTGGCGATCGCGGAGTACCCGCTCGAGCGGCGTCCGCGGGCGATCGCGGTGAACCTCGCCTGGGCCGTGCACCGTCGGCTGCCCCGCCCCCTCCCCGCGCGTCCCTGGGGCGACCTCGACCCCGCCGGCGTTCCGCCCGATGGGCCGGACGCGGCGGCCACCCTCGGTGAGGCCCTGCGCCTGGGGCTGATCGACGAGCAGACCCACCGGACGCTGTGGACGGTGTACGTCGCGGGCCGCACGAGCGCAGAGGCTGCGGCGGTGCTGGGCACCACCCCCGAGTTGGTCCGCTGGCGGTGCTCGCGGGCCCTGCGCCGGCTGTCGACGCGGGCGGACCTGCTGTGCGCGTAGCCGATCGGGGTATGTTCCGGGCATGCCCACCGCACTCATCACCGGGGCGACCTCCGGCATCGGGGCCGCCTTCGCCCGCGCGCTCGCCGCCCGCGGGGACGACCTGGTGCTGGTCGCCCGGGACGCCACACGCCTCGCGGCGACGGCAGCAGAGCTGACGGCGCGCCACGGGGTCGGGGTGGAGGTGCTGCCGGCCGACCTCTCGGTCCGCGGGGACGTGCTACGGGTGGCCGAACGGGTGGAGGACCCGTCCCGCCCGGTGGAGGTGCTCGTCAACAACGCCGGGTTCGGCCTCCACGCGGGGCTGCTCGACCGCGAGGTCGCCGAGCACGAGAAGGCGCTCGACGTGATGTGCCTGGCGGTCCTCATCCTGGGCGGGGCGGCCGGACGGGCGATGCGCTCCCGTGGCCACGGGAGCATCATCAACGTGTCCTCGCTGGCCGCGTGGATCGCACAGGGCCACTACTCCGCGATCAAGGCGTGGGTGAAGACCTACTCCGAGGGCCTCGCCAACGAACTGCACGGCACCGGCGTCACGGTGACCGCGCTGTGCCCGGGGTGGGTGCGCACGGAATTCCACGAGCGCGCCGGGATGCGCACCTCGGCGATCCCCGACCGGGTGTGGGTGGACGCCGACCGCTGCGTCCGCGAAGCCCTCGCCGACGTCGCCCGGGGACGGGTGATCTCCGTTCCCACCACGCGGTGGAAGGCGGCGCTCCTGCTCAGCCGGCTGGTGCCGAGGGCGGCTGTGCGCCGGGCGTCACGGATTCTCACCAGGAGCCGGCAGTAGTGACCCCCGGCCCCATCGTGCGTCACAATGACGAGGTTCCCTTGGAGAGGATTCGGGTGAGTGAACCGAAGCTGAACAGGTACACGTCCGCCGCGCCGGGGACGGCGCGGTTCGTCGCGCAGCACCTGATCATGAAGCCGTACATCTGGTCGGCGGTCACGGTGCACGAGCACGGCGTACGCAACCTGGAGGCGCTGAAGCCGCCGTTCGTGGTCATCGCCAACCACTCCAGCCACCTGGACGCGCCGCTGATCTACGGCGCCCTGCCGCGCCGGCTGTCGAAGAACCTGGCCGCGGCGACCGCCGGCGACTACTTCTTCAGCAACTGGTACAAGGCGCTGCCGACCGCCCTCTTCTTCAACTCGTTCCCCGTCCAGCGGCAGGGCCACGCGAACCGCACCGGGCACCGCGGCCTCGCCGCGCGGCTGGTCAACGAGGGCGTGCCGATCCTGATCTTCCCCGAGGGCACCCGCTCGCGGACCGGGGCGATGGCGAACTTCACCCCCGGTGCGGCCGCGCTGAGCATCTCCCGCAACGTGCCCGTGCTGCCCATCGCCCTCGTCGGCGCCTACGCCGCGATGCCGTACGGCGCGAACGTCCCCGTGCCGGGACGCCCGCACGTGCACGTCGTCTTCGGCCGCCCGCTGCGCGCGGCCCCCGGCGAGATCGCCCACCAGTTCTCGGAGCGGCTGCACCGCTACGTCGTCGAGATGCACGACGCCACCGCGCGCGCCTACGGCATGCCGACCCAGGCCGACTTCGCGCGCGCCGTCGCCCTGCGCTCTGCCGCGGCCCAGGCCGAGCGGGACGCCGCGTCCGCCGCCCGCGAGGTGCGCCCGCTGGAACCGCCGGCGCCCGTGGAGTTCCGGCCGCTCGAGCAGCCCGCCGGCGAGGTCACCCCGCTCGAGCCGCCCGAGGGCATGGACGTCCAGCCCCTCGATCCCCCGGACCCGATCGAGTCATCGGTCGACGAGGCCGCCCGCCGCTGAGCCGTCCCGCGCGGGTCGCCCACCTGCGGCCCGCCGTTGCGGCGGTGGCCGACGCTCCTGCGGGCCTCAGGCGCCCGCGAGGACGGCGGCCAGGGTGGTGGTCCGGCGACGGGCGATCGCCACCGCACTCGCGGTGAGCGCGATCAGCAGCCAGCCGACGAGCGTCAGGGTCGAGATCGAGACGCCCGCCGAGCCGGTGAGGATGGCGCGGACCGCGTCCAGGGCCGGCGTGAGCGGCGAGAACGGACGCAGCGCGGCGAACACCGCGGGCGCCGCAGCCGTCAGCGCGGACGCGGTCGTCAGCACCGCGAACAGCACCGACAGCAGCCGTCCCAGCCCGCCCAGCCAGGCGACGAGCGCGTGGTTGACCACCACGAACGTGGCGCCCGCGAGCAACAGCACGCCGGTGACCGCCAGCCACTCCTGCGGCGACATGTCGAGCCCGAACCGGGCGAGGGCGGCGACCAGCACCGCCTGCGCGCCCACCACGACCAGGCCCGGCAGGAGTGCGCGACCGATCAGCAGGGCCGTCGGCTCTGCGGAGTTGAGCAGCCCCGCGCCCACCGCCTTCACCATCGCGTAGGTGGCCAGTGCCCCCAGCCACAGGGCGAGCACCAGCACCAGGCTGATCCAGCCCACGTTCGGGTCGGCGAGCCCGCTGAGCGCACCGGTGTCGATCGGCGAGGCGACCACGGTGGACAGGTTCTCCCGGTCGGACGCCGAGTAGTGCGGCAGCTTGTCCTTGCCGTCGGCGATGCCGTCGGCCATCTCGCGCAGGCCGTCGGCGAGCTGGGTGCTGCCCGCGTGCGCGTCCACGAGGCCGGCGCCGAGCTGTTCCACGCCGGTGGCGAGCTGGTCGGCCCCGTCCGCGCTCTGCGCGATGCCGCTGACCAGCTTGGGCATCTGGTCGGCGAGGTCTCCGGTGCCCTTGGCGAGCTTGGTGCCGCCCTTGGTCAGCTGGGCGAGTTGCGCGGCGGTGTCCGGGTCGCTCGCCGCCGCCTCCAGCCCCTGCTGGAACTGGGTGACGCCCTGCGCGGCCGCCTGGCCGGCCGCGCCGACGCCCACGGCAGCACCGACGCTCGCGCCGGCGCTGCGCCCGCCCTCGAACGCCTGGCACATCGCGGCCTGGGTGGCCGCATCCGCCGAGAACGTCGGGCAGGGCACCTGCGCGGCGGCGGCCTGCTCTGCGGCGACCGTGGCGCCCTGCACGAGCTGGGCGTTCGCGGCGAGGTTCCCGAACTGGTCGGCCATCTGGCCGAGGTTCGCGATGATCGCCTGCTGGCCCTGCGCCGACTGGGCGACGAGCTGGTCGACGCCGTCGACGTAGTCGGCCACGCCGTTGGCGAGCTTGCGGATGTCCTTGGGCAGGGTCGCGGTCTGGGTCCTCATGGTGCCCAGGCCGTCGGCCAGCTGCCGGCTGCCGGTGCCCAGCTTCCCTGCCCCGTCCGCGGCCTGGCCGACACCGTCGGCGAGTTGCGCGGCGCCGTCGGCGAGCTGGTCCGACCCGTCGGCGAGGGTGACGAACTGCTTGCCGAGGTCGTTGAAGCCGATGTAGATCTGGTCGAGGTAGCTCTCGGTGAGGGTGGAGTTGAGCATGGCGGCGGCCTCGCTGGCGACCAGGCGTCCCAGCGTGGCGTCGGCGACGCCGGCGACCGGGGAGGTGGTCACCTCGATCGTCGCCTGCTCCGCCTCGTCCGCGTCCTTCGAGAACGACGTGGCCGCTGCGGAGAAGTTCTCCGGGATCACCACCATCGCGGCGTAGCTGCCGGTCGCGATGCCGGCCTGGGCGTTCTCCTCGCTGTCGAGCACCCAGGTGAGGTTCTCCGTGCGCTGGGAGTCGACGAGGTTCGCGGTGAGCTGGCGCCCCAGCGGCGTGTACTGGCCGTCGATGGTGACCGGCTCGTCGAGGTTCACCACGGCGGCCTTGACGGTGTGCAGCCGGTCGCCGGCGTTCACCCCGGCGAACAGGAAGCCGCCGGCCACGAGCAGCGGCACCAGCACCAGCCCGGCGAGGGTGTACCAGCGCGCGGGCCGCGAGTTCAGCTGTTCGACGTTCATCGGGTCGCTCCTTCCAGGGCGTGGTGGGACGCCAGCCTCAGCACCCGGTGGGGTACCGGCAGCCGGGCCTCGAGATCGGAGCCGGGCATCGCGCCGAGCACCCAGGTCGTGGGTTCGGCGGCCTCGGCGGACGCGGCCAGTGCGCGGTGCAGCGAGCGGTCCTGGACGTCGGAGAGCTCGTCGGCGCTGTCGACGCAGACCAGCCCGCCGGACCGGCCCTTCAGGACCCGCCCGAAGTGCGCGACCGACGGCCCCAGCAGCGGCGCCTGCGCGCGCAGCACGGGCGACTCCTCCGGCAGCACGTGGCCGAGCACCTTTAGGTTCCCGCCGGTCAGCTTCACGCGTCCGGCGATCGCCAGCACGAGGGCACGGCGCTGGGCGTGCTCGCCCTCGATCACCAGGACCTCGCCGGGTTCGACGCGCACGGCGACGTCGGCGAACAGGGTCCGTCCGCCCACGACGGCGGTGAGTCCCTCGCCGACCACGGCAGCGGTGTCGCCGGGGACCGGCCAGTCGGCCAGGTGCACCTGGCGGGTCAACGACTCGCCCTCGATGTCGAGCACCGGCAACCGCTTGTCCAGCCAGGACGGCAGCCACCAGGCGTGGCGGCCGAGGAGCTTCATCACCGCGGGCACCAGCGTCATCCGCACGACGAACGCGTCCAGCGCCACGCCCACGGCCAGCGCGAAGGCGATCGGCTTGATCGCGCCCTCGCCGTTCGGCACGAAGAAGGCGAACACGCTGAACATGATCAGGGCCGCCGCGACGACCACCTTGGCCGAGTGGACGAAGCCGTCCTCGACCGACCGCTCGGTGTTGCCGTGCACGAACTCCTCGCGCATCCGGGAGACGAGGAAGACCTCGTAGTCCATGGCCAGGCCGAACAGCAGGCCCATCATGATGATCGGCAGGAAGCTGATCACCGGGCCGGCCTCCGGCAGGTTGATGACCTCCTTGAACCAGCCCTGGTTGAAGACCAGGGTGGTGGCGCCGAACGCGCCCCCGACGCTGAGCAGGTAGCCGAGCGCGGCCTTCAGCGGCACCCACACCGACCGGAACACCATGGTCAGCAGCACCAGCGACAGCCCGACCACGAAGATGCCGAACGGCAGCAGGGCGTCGCGCAGCCGGTTGGTGACGTCGATCTGGACCGCGGTGAAGCCGGTGATCGCTGTGTCGATGTCACAGGCCTCCTTCCAGTGGCCGTGGCGGTCGCGCAGGCGCTGCACCAGGTCGGCGGTGGCCGGGTCGTCCGGGCCGGTGGTGGGCACGATCTGCACCATGCCGGTGTCGGCGTTGCTGTTCGGCGTGGACGCGGCCACCATCTCCACCCCGGGCATGGCCTCGATGTCGGCCTTGAGGCAGTCCATGATGTCGAGCGGCTCGTCGGACTCCACGATCGAGCCGGTGACGATCAGCGGGCCGTTGTAGCCGACGCCGAAGATGCGGCTGATCTCGTCGAAGGTCTCGCGGTCCTGGGTGCCGGGCAGCGACCGTCCCGAGGTCGGCAGCGCGAGGTAGAGGTCCTTGGTGGGCAGCGCGAGGGCGCCGAGGCCGACCAGGACGACGACGATGGTGACCACCGGCCACCGGGTGACCACCCCGACCCACCAGGCGGACGCGTTGAACCGCGGCGCGGCCGGCGTCGCGGGCGTGGCCGCGGTGGCCTCCGCCGGCGCATCCCCCGCGTCCACTGGCGCGGCCTTCCGGCGCCGGCCCGGGCGCAGCCGCTCGCCGACGTAGCCCATCAGGGCGGGCAGCAGGGTGAGCGCGAGCAGCACCTCGACGGCCACGGTGACCGCGGCGAAGATGCCCATGACCGCCAGGAACGGCACCCCGGAGATGCTCAGGCCGACGAGGGCGATCACGACCGTGAGCCCGGCGAAGACCACCGCGGACCCGGCGGTGCCGATCGAGCGGGCGGCGGACTCCTCCACGTCCATGCCCTCGGCGAGCTGGTCGCGGTGGCGGGAGAGGATGAACAGCGCGTAGTCGATGCCGACGGCCAGCCCGAGCATGATCGCCAGGATCAGCGTGGTCGAGCTCACCTCGATCACCCCTGCGCCGACCTGGACGATCATCACGCCCGCCACGACGCCGGCGATCGCCGTCGCGATGGGCAGCATGGAGGCGACGAAGGAGCCGAGGGTGACCAGCAGCACGACGAGCGCGACGACCAGGCCGAGGCCCTCGACCACGCTCAGCCGCGGCAGGTGGATCGAGAACACCTCACCGCCGACGAGCACGCGGGACCCCGGGAGGCTGCCGTGCAGGCTCTGGGCGGTCTCGGTGAGTTCCTCGCGCTGGGCGTCGCTGAAGGTGGACGTGGTGCCCTGCACGCGGACGGTTGCCCGCCCGCTGCGGCCGTCCTCGCTGATCAGGCCGTCGATGTGCTCGTTGTAGGGGCCGATGACGCCGTTGACGTAGGGCAGGGCCTCGAGGTCCCGCGTCCACTGCTTCACCGCGGCCTTCACGTGCGGGTCATCCATCCGCGAGCCCTCCGGCGCGGTGATCAGCACGGTCGCCGTGGCGTCCGCCGCCTCGGGGAAGGTCACCCGCAGCTGGTCGAGCGCGATGGTCGACTCCGCGCCCGGGATCTTGAACGAGTCGTCGTACTTGCCACCGACGGTGGCCGCCAGCAGGCCGAGGAGGGCGAGCACGACGAGCCAGCCGGCCAGCACCCGGCCCCGACGGCGAAAGCTCGCCCGGCCGATCCGATACAGGAACGACGACACCCCAACTCCTCCTGTTGACGACGTGCGATACAGAACTGTATCCGATACAGTGATGTATCCAAACACGGCAGGACGCGACGAACGCGGAGGTGGGAGTGAGCAGCACCGTGGTGAGCAACCGGCGGCAGCAGACCCGCGACCGGCTGGTCGTCGCCGCCGCCGCCCTGTTCGCCGAGAAGGGCATCGCCGGGTCGAGCGTCGAGGAGATCTGCGAGCGCGCGGGGTTCACCCGCGGCGCGTTCTACAGCAACTTCGAGTCCAAGGAGGAGCTCTGCCTGGAGATCGTCCACCAGCGCGGTGAGCAGCTCCTCGCCACCACCCGCCGCGCGCTGGCGATGATCCCGGACGCACCGGTGAGCGCCCATTCCCTCGACGAGATCATCGCGAAGGTCGTCGCCGTCCTCGACATCGGCAACACCCTCGACGACAACTGGGTGCTCGTGCGCACAGAGCTGCGGCTGTACGCGTTCCGCAACCCGTCGTTCCGCTCGGCCCTCCGCGCGGTCGAGCAGGAGGCCGTCCAGCTCGCGATCGCCGCCCTCGCGGACGCCCTCCGGCGCCAGCGGGCCCGGCTGCTGCTGCCCATCGACGAGCTCATGCTCACCCTCGACGCCTACTGCGAGCACACGCGCCTCGACGCGATCCTCAGCGGGCGCACCGACTGGGAGGACGCCTGGCGCACGGGACTGGAGCGCCTGGTGCGCTCTCTCGTCGTCCTGCCCGAGGGAACGGCCGGGGCGCCCGCTCGATAGGCTGGCGGCATGACAGCTGCGTCCCTGGAAAGCCTGAACCTCGCCAACTCGAAGCTCACCGTCGTCGGGGCGGGATCGGTCGGTACCTCCATCGCCTACGCATCGCTGATCCGCGGCTCCGCCCGCCAGATCGCGCTGTACGACATCGACGCCAAGAAGGTCGAGGCCGAGGTCCACGACCTCTCGCACGGCACCCAGTTCACCCCGACCTCGGTGGTCACCGGCGGCGCCGACATCAGCGTCGCCAGGGACTCCTCGGTGATCGTGATCACCGCAGGGGCGCGCCAGAAGCCGGGCCAGACCCGGCTCGAGCTGGCCGGCGTGAACGCCGGCATCATGACCAAGCTCGTGCCCGACCTGCTCGAGCAGGCGCCGAACGCCGTCCTCGTCCTGGTCACCAACCCCTGCGACGTGCTCACCGTCGTCGCGCAGAAGGTGAGCGGGCTGCCGGTGAGCCGCGTGCTGTCGACCGGCACGCTCCTCGACACGTCCCGCCTGCGCTGGGCCATCGCGCAGCGGGCCGGCGTCTCACTGTCCAACGTCCACGCGGCCATGTTCGGCGAGCACGGCGACACCGAGTTCCCGATCTGGTCGTCCGCCTCGATCGCGCAGATCCCGATCAGGGACTGGACCGACCTCGACGGCAACCGCGTGTTCTCCGAGGAGGTGCTCGCCTCGATCGCCTACGACACCGTGCACGCCGCCTACTCGATCATCGAGGGCAAGGGCGCCACGAACTACGCGATCGGCCTCGCCGGCGCCCGCCTGGTCGAGGCGATCCTCGGCGACCAGCGCAAGATCTGGCCGCTGTCGAGCGTGCTCACCGACTACCGCGGCGTCTCCGGCGTCGCCCTGTCCGTGCCCAGCCTCGTCGGCCCGGCCGGCATCCAGCGCACCTTCGAGTTCCCGATGGACGCCCACGAGATCGGCATGCTGAACAAGTCTGCGGCGGCGATCCGGAGCACCCTGCAGGCGATCGGCTACTGACGCACGGGCCACGGACGGCGCCTCCCCTGGGGGGCCGTCCGTCGCTCCCGGCTCAGGCGGGCCGGGACGCGAACAGCCCCAGGCCGAGGTCGCGGGCCAGGCGCGCGGCCACCCGCACCCCGCGGACGCTGTTGCCCGCCTCGTCCAGGCGCGGGGAGAAGCTGCCCAGGCCACCCTTTCCGGGCGAGACCGTGAGCACGCCGCCCCCGATGCCCGATTTGCCGGGCAGGCCCACGTCGTACAGCCAGTCGCCGGAGCGCTCGTACATGCCGGCGGTGGCCATCACCGCCAGGACGGGACGCACCAGGTCGGGCGCGACCACCGGCTCGCGGGTCAGCGGGTTCATGCCGCCGTCGGCGAGCGTCGCGCCCATCACGGCCAGGTCGTGCGCGGTGACCAGCAGGCAGCTCTGCCGGGTGTAGAGCTCCAGCGCGTCCTCCGGACGGGTCGCCAGGGCACCCTTCGCCTCCAGGGCGGCGGCGAGCTCGCGGTTGCGGAAGTTGGTGGCGCTGACCCCGGCGTACAGGTCGTCGTCCACGCGGAGTTCCCGGCCCGCGAAGGCCGACAGCCCCGCGCGCAGGTGCTCCCACTGCGCGTCCACGTCCGCGCCCGGCAACCGGCTGCAGGTGGCGATCGCGCCCGCATTCACCATCGGGTTGGTGCGCCCCCCGGGCGCGGCGAGCACCGGCTCGACCGCATTGAACGCCTGGCCGGTGGCGTTGGCACCGAGCTCCGCTCGCGCGCGCTCGGCGCCGAGGTGGGCGCACACCAGGGCGAAGGTGAACGGCTTGGCGACGCTCATCAGGGCGAAGCCCGCGTCCGCGTCCCCGGCCTCGAACACCTCCCCGTCCGTGCCCACCACGCACAGCCCGAACTGCTCGGGGTCCGCGACGGCCAGCGCCGGATAGACCTCGGAGTTCTCCCCCTCGGTCACCGCGCGGACGTCCTGCCAGGCCCGGTCGACGATCCGGCGGACGTCGGCGGGTGGGGCGAGACGCCCGGTGGACACGTAGTCGTCGAACACCCCGCTGACGTTAGTAGGGTTCGGGCCATGGCACACGTGCTGGTCACCGGAGGGGTGCGCAGCGGCAAGTCCCGCTACGCCGAGTCGTTGCTCGACCCCTCCGCGACGGTCACCTACGCCACGCCCGGCTATCCCGCCGACCCCACGGTGGACGCGGAGTGGGCGGCGCGGGTGGCCGCGCACCAGCTGCGGCGCCCGTCGTCGTGGCGGACGGTGGAGACCCTCGCCCTCGGCGAGGCGGTGGCGTCCGCCCCGGGACCCGTCCTGGTGGACTGCCTGGGCACCTGGCTGACCCGGCTGTTCGACGCCTGGCAGGCGTGGGAGGCCGACGAGTCCACGTGGCTGCCGCAGCTCGACACGGAGGTCTCCGGCCTGGTCTCGGCGATCGCCGGCCACGCCGGCGACGTCGTCGTGGTGACCAACGAGGTGGGCTGGGGCCTGGTCTCGGAGTACCGGTCGGGACGCCTGTTCGCCGACCACCTCGGACGCACCAACCAGCGGGTGGCGCAGGCGTGCGACCGGGTGGTGCTGATGGTCGCCGGACGGCCCCTGGACACCTGACCCTCCATGGACACCGGTGGGGGTGGTGTTAGCGTGTCGGGGTGGCCAAAGGAATCAGCCGCCAACGAATCGTGGAAGCCGCACTCGAACTCCTGGACTCCGACGGGATCGACGCGCTGACGGCGCGCGCCCTCGCCCAGAGGCTGGGCGTACGTGCGCCCGCGCTCTACTGGCACGTCTCCAGCAAGCAGGAGATCCTCGACGAGATGGGCACGGAGGTGCGGCGCCGGATGGCGCGCGCGCTCGCCGAGCAGCCAGAGCCGCGTGACTGGCGCGAGGGGCTGGCCGGGTACGCCCGGGTGATCCGCGCCGAGTTGCTCGCACACCGGGACGGGGCGCGCACCTTCAGCGGCACCCGCGTCACCGACCCCGACATCCTGCGCTCGCAGCAGCAGTGGATGGACCGGTGGACGCAGACCGGCCTGCCGACCGAGCACGGGGCGGCGGCCGTCCAGCTCGTGACGGCCCTGGTCGTCGGCTTCGTGATCGAGGAGCAGATGCTGGCCTCCACCGACCACTCCCTGCTGGTCGAGACCGACGAGGTCGGGGCCGCAGACGTGCCCCTGGTCAGGGAGGGCGCTGCTCACCTGCGCTCGGACCCGGACGCGCGGTTCGAGGAGTACCTCGACGTGGTGCTGACCGGCATCGCCGTCCGCTACGCCGGGGATCGCGGCGCCGGGAGCTAGCCGATCGCCGCGCCGACCAGCAGGACGGTGGCGGCGACCTCGACGAGCGCGCCGAGCACATCGCCGGTGATGCCTCCGAGCCGGCGGACGGCCCTGGCCAGCAGCCACCACGCCGCGCCGAGCGCGGCGAGGGTCGCGCAGGCGGCGATCCACCACGGCTGCCCGGACAGGTGCGCGGCCCCGGCACCGGTCGCGGTCACCACAGCCCACACCGCCCCCACGGCGGGAACCGGAACGCTGCCCGCGACGAGGGCGCCGAGCCCGTCCGGACGCGCCGCCGGCACCGACCGGCGGCAGGCGAGGGCGAGCGCCGCGCGGGCGCCGCAGACCGCCACCAGCACCGCGAGCCAGCCGAACGGGCGTTCCAGCACCGCGCCGGAGGCCAGCGCCTGTGCCAGCAGCACCAGCACCAGCGAGACGGTGCCCATCGGCCCGACGTCGCCGCGGCGCATGATCTCCAGCGCTGCCGCGGCCGGCTTCCCGGAGCCCAGCCCGTCCGTGGTGTCGGCAAGCCCGTCGAGGTGCATGGCCCGGGTGCCCAGCGCCAACGCCGCCACGACCAGCACGCCGGCGAGCGGGGACGGCAGCCCCACAGCCACCGCTGCCCAGCCCAGCGCCGCCGAGAGCGCGGCGACCGGCAGCACGGCCAGCGGGGCCAGCAGCATCGCCGCGCGGGCCTGCGGGCGTCCCAGCTCGTCGGGGGGACGCACGGGGACGACGGTCAGCAACCCGACCGCCAGCCGCAGGCCCGGAAGGCTCATGCCAGGTCCGAGAGCTGGGCGATCCCCAGCAGGGCCGCCACCGCCGAACGCACCACCGGGACGGCGAGCACCGCGCCACTGCCCTCGCCGAGCCGCATCGACAGGTCGACCAGCGGACGCAGGCCCAGCCGGTCCAGCGCGAGCGCCTGGCCCGGCTCCGTCGAGCGGTGGCCGGCCTGGAGCCACGCCCTGGTCCCGGGCTGGTAGTCCTCGGCCACCAGGGCCTCCGCGGCCGCGATCACCCCGTCCAGCAGCACGGGCACGCCGCGGCGGGCCGCGCCGCTGATGAAGCCGACGGCGGCGGCGAAGTCGGCAGAGCCGAGGGCGGCGAGGCGCTCCACCGGATCGGCGACGCGCTCTCCCGCCCGGGCGAGGGCGGCCTCGATCAGGGTGGTCTTGTGCGCGAGCGTGCCCTCGTCGATGCCGGTGCCGCGGCCGGTGACGGCCGCCGGCTGCACGCCGAGGGACGCGGCGATCAGCGCCGCCGCCACCGTGGTGTTGCCGATGCCCAGGTCACCCGAGATCAGCAGTTGCGCCCCGGCGGCCACCTGCTCCTCTGCGATCGTGTCGCCCGCGGCGATCGCCTGCTCGACCTCTGCACGGGTGAGCGCGTCGGCGAGGTGGATCGCGCCGGAGGACGTTCGCACCTTGAACCGGGAGATCTCCGCCGGCAGGTCGGGGAAGTCCACGGCCACCGCGATGTCGTAGATCGACACGGTCACCCCGTTGGCCGCGGCGAGCGCGGAGACGCCCGCGTGGCCCCCGGCGATGCCGTAGACCATGGCCGGGGTGATCGCGGCCGGGTAGGCCGACACCCCGTCCGCGGAGATGCCGTGGTCCCCGGCGAAGACCACAACGCGCACGTCGTCCAGCTGCCGCGGCGGGCACACCCCCTGGCAGGACGAGACCCAGGCGGCCAGGTGCTCGAGCTCGCCGAGGGCTCCGAGCGGCTTGGCCTGGCCGTCGCTCAGCGCGCGGGCCGCGGCGTAGGCGGCGTTGCTGGGGGCTTGCACGGGCGTGCGCACGGACGGGTTCATCGGGCTCTCCTGGACGGTCGGACGGCGGGTGTCACGCCGCCCGACCACCCTAACGACGGACGGTCGTTGGGTCCGCCCGGGCACACTATTCGACAGGGTCGTACACCGGGAGGACGAAATCGTGCTGGAGTTGCTGGTCGGGCTGGCCGTGCTGGTCGGGCTCGTCGGGATCGTCGTCCCCGTGCTGCCCGGCTCGCTCCTGATCGGTGCCGGCGTGCTGGTGTGGGCCGCGGTGACCAACACCACCGCCGGCTGGCTCGTGTTCGCCGCGAGCGCCACGCTGCTGGCGACCGGGGCGCTGGTCACCTGGTTCATCCAGGCACGGCACACCAGGGCCGCGGGGGTACCGGGGCGCTCCCTCGTTGCGGCCGGCATCGCCGGCATCGTGGGCTTCTTCGTCATTCCCGTCGTCGGGCTGCTGCTGTTCTTCCCGCTCGGGCTGTTCCTGGCGGAGTACGCGCGGCTGCGCGAGCCGAGGCGGGCGTGGGCGTCCGCGCTGGTCGGGCTGAAGGCCACCGGGCTCGGCATGATCGCAGAGCTCGGGCTGGCCCTCGCTGCGGCCGGGGTGTGGCTGGCGGCGGTGCTGAGCGGCGTCTGAGGCCCGGCGCCCCGGGGTAAGGGACGGCCGTATCCGTCCGTCCACCAAGGAGGCACACCCATGGCCAAGAGCGCCAGGACCCGGTTCACCCTGCCCGGACTGACCCGCGAGGAGTCGTCGCGGGTCGTCCAGATCCTCCAGGAGAGGCTCGTCTGCTACAGCGACCTGCACCTCACGCTGAAGCACGTGCACTGGAACGTGGTGGGGCCGAACTTCATCGGCGTCCACGAGATGATCGACCCGCAGGTCGAGCTGGTGCGGCTGTACGCCGACCAGGTCGCCGAGCGCATCGCGGCCCTCGGCGCCTCGCCGAAGGGCACGCCGGGCGCGATCGTCGCGACCCGCAGCTGGGAGGACTACCCGCTGGGTCGGGACCTCGTGCAGGCCCACCTCGAGGAACTCGACAAGGTCTACGACGGCGTCGTCGAGTCCAACCGCACCGCGATGGACGAGCTGGAGGATCTCGACCTGGTCACCCAGGACCTGCTGATCGGTCACACCGGCGAGCTGGAGAAGTTCCAGTGGTTCGTCCGCGCCCACCTCGAGAACGCCCAGGGCGCCATCCCCAACAACTGATCCCGGCTCGCCGGGGGAGCGGAATTGCCTACTCCCGCCCCTCCGGCGAGCGGTCGGGACCCACTTCCGGCCACCCCCGCCTTGACCCGTCGACCGCAGCTTTGGCAGATTCGAAGCGTCTGAGCGGTCAAACCACGTGCCGACTCCGACGTCTTGCTCCGAAAGGAGACGACGATGGCACGTGGCCTCGCGCCCGCTTCCAGCGTCCCTGCTGATACCCGCACCCGTGAAGCACGCACCGAGGAACTCCTCGGGCGACTGCAGTGCTGCACCGACGACGCCGAGAGGCAGTCACTCACCGAAGAGCTCGTCGAGGCCAACCTCGGCCTGTGCGACGCGCTCGCCAACCGTTACGCGAACCGGGGTGCCGACCGCGACGACCTGGTGCAGGTGGCCAGGGTCGCCCTGTTCCTCGCCGTCCGCCGCTTCCGCCCCGGCGAAGGACGCAGCTTCGTCGCGTTCGCCGTCCCGACGATCACCGGCGAGCTGAAGCGCCACTTCCGCGACCACTGCTGGATGGTCCGGCCCCCGCGCCGGATCCAGGAGTTGCGGGCCAGGGCCAGCCGCCAGGGCCAGGAACTCGAGCAGCAGCTGGGCCGCAGCGTCACCACGGCCGAGCTCGTCGAGGAGCTGGGAGTGGATGCCGGCCTCGTCCGCGAGGCCACCACCGCCGACGGCAGCTACCGTCCCTGGTCGCTGGACGCGCCGGTCGACGCCGAGTCCGGAACCAGCTTCGGTGCCACCCTCTCGGTGGATGGCGACACCGACCAGCTGGTCGACCGGCTCGCGCTGCAGCGCGCGCTGTCCGGCCTCACCCGCCGGGAGCGGATGGTGCTGAAGTGGCGGTTCGAGGAGGGCTGCACCCAGGCAGAGATCGGGCGGCGCCTCGGCGTCTCCCAGATGCAGGTGTCCCGCATCCTGCGCCGCAGCCTGGGACGGGCACGGGACGCGCTCACCGAGCGCGAGCCGCTGGCCGGCTGACCCGCCGTCCGGCTGACCCGGCTGGACCGCCACGGCTGACCCGCCACCCGAGGGCCAGCCTTGCGTCCGAGGGCTCGCACACCGGTGCTGGCCCTCGGCGTCGAGGCTGGCCCTCGGCGTCAAGGCTGGCCCTCGGCGCGGGGGGCTGGCCCTCGGCGCCGGGGGGTGGCTCGCGGTTTGCGGGGGCGACGGGCGGGGTACCCAGTATTCGAAAGCGCAGGACGACACGAGGAGGAACCTCATGGGTATCGACGACAAGGCGGAGAACACCGCCGACAAGGTGAAGGGCCAGGTCAAGGAGGGCTGGGGCAAGCTCACCGACAACGAGCGCCTCGAGGCCGAGGGCAAGGCCGATCAGGCCGTCGCCGATGTCAAGCAGGCCGGCGAGAAGGCCAAGGACGCGTTCAAGTAAGCCGAGGAAAGGACGACACCAATGGCACTTCTTCTGTGGATCCTCGCCGCGATCCTCGTGATCTCGGGCATCTTCGCCCTCGTCAGGGGACAGATGCTGTGGGGCATCGTGCTCATCGTGGTCGGCCTGCTGGTCGGCCCGGGAGGGGTCAGCATCTTCAACGTGAGCTGACCGCGACCACCGTGGTGACGCCCGCCGTTCCGGAACTCCGGACGGCGGGCGTTCGGCTGTCCGGACCTAGGCCTCGCGCGCGACGGCGTCCGCCACGACCGCGAGCACGGCAGGATCCCAGGTGAGGGCACGCTCGACCGGCAGCCCGAACTGCCCGGCGAAGAACAACGAGTGGACGTCGTCGAAGGTGTGCGTCACCCGGTGGGGCAGCACGGACGCGGGGACGTCCTGCGCCAACGCGCTGCGCAGGCTCACCAGCCCGTCGTTCGGCCAGGCCGACGGCGGGCCGTCCGCGGTGAAGGCCGCGCCGCCGACCAGGGTGACGGTGAGCCCGTCCAAGAGGCCCGCTTGCCGCGCGTTCCACCCGTCGGCACCGGTGAGGTAGCCGCTGGTCACCTGCTCCGCGGCACCGTCGCGCGGGGCGGACGCGGCCTCCGCGGAGAACCCGGCGAGCACCGCGGCGAACCGCGGATCGCCCGCGAGGTCGGCGGGATCACGCTGGCCGGCCTCCACCTCCGCCGCGAAGGAGCCCGTCCACGGCGTGCCGATGGTGGTCAGGCTGCGGACACCGAGCGGGGACGCCGTGTCGCGCAGCACGCGCAGGGCCGCCCTGCTGAACAGCCCGCCCATCGAGTGCGCGACGAGGTCGAAGGACGTGTAGCCGTAGCGCTGCGACAGCAGCGCGAGGAAGCCGGCCAGGTGGTGCCCGGCGCCGTCGATCGTGCCGGCGGAGTTGATGGTCACCTCCGCGGGAAGCACCTCCGGCGGGGCACTGAAGCCGGGTTCGGCCTCGTCGGCCAGAGCCTGCCCGGCGCCCACGTGCGCCGGCGCGGTGAACACCTCGTGGCCCGCGGCGAGCAGGCCCTCCCTCAGGAAGGTGTCGGTGGTGCCGGCGGGAAGGCCGCCGCGGCAGGCGGCGTCCGGCGTGGTGAACGGGCTGTGGGCGGCGCCACCGGAGACGATGACGAGGGCGCGGGACGGGGAGCTCATGGCGGTTCCTGGGGACGGGCGACTGGCGGGTCGGGGTGGCCGCGGTGCGGCGTCGGCCCAGCGTAACCATCCGCGCCGCGACGGCGGTGGCGGCGCGACGTCAGCCCAGGAGGTCGTACAGCGCGCTGATCGCCGCGCGGGCGTCGGGCGCGTCCACACCGGCCGGCTCCGGCAGCGTCCAGCCGCCGATGCGGACCAGCGGCCGTCCGGTGCGCAGCGCCAGCGCCACCTCGCTGAGGGTGCCCCAGCTGCCGCCGACCGCGACCACGGCGTCGGCGGCGCGCACCAGCACCCCGTTGCGGAGCTCCCCGAGTCCCGTGGCGATGAGCACCCCGTGCGCCGGTGAGCCGGCGGCCCGGTCCGTCCCCGGCAGCAGGCCGACGGCGAGCCCGCCCGCCTCGCGGGCGCCCTCGGCAGCAGCCGCCATCACCCCGCCGAGCCCGCCGGTGAGGACGACGACGCCCTCCCGGGCAAGCAGCCGCCCCAGCTCCCGGGCGGTCGCGCACTCCTCCGGTGTCGCGTCACCGGGGCCGCTGACCGCGACCTGGCGTCCGGCGAGCCCGGTCACGGCTCACTCCCCGGCGAGGCTGATGTCCACCAGGATCTCCGCGGCCAGGCGCTCGAGGTCCGCCGCGATGGTGGCCGGCTCGGCGCCCTGGGGGAGCCGCGCCACCACGGTCGCCTCGAAGAGCCGCCCGCCCGACATCGGCGCCTCCCTGCTCTCGCTGGTGAGGCTCTCGATGCTGGCGCCGTGCCGGCTCAGCACAGCGGAGATGTCGCGCACGATGCCCGGGTGGTCGTTGCCCAGCACCGTCAGGGTGAGGTCCTTCTGCGCGGGGACGGCGGGCGCGTCCGACCCGGGGTGGGCGGTGACCGTCAGTAGCCCGTCGAGCTGGCCGAGGGCAGCGGTGAGGTCGGCGAGCCGGTCGTCGGGGACGGAGACCACGACGATCCCGGCGAAGGTTCCGGCGAGCTCGGCGAGCTGGCTGTGCTCCCAGTTGCCGCCGTGCGCGCTGACGACATCGGCCAGGGCGGCGACCAGGCCGGCGCGATCGTCGCCGACGACGGTGAGGACGAGGTTCGACACGCCCCGAGCCTATCGACTCCCCCGCGTCGACTCACCCGCGGAAGGGTGGCTCAGGACGCGGACGTCTCCGCCCGCAGCCGGGTCATGGCCTCGGCCAGCTCGCCGGTACCCCAGGGACGCACCACCCGGGCGACCTCCACGCCATCGGCGAGGAAGACCAGCGTCGGCCACAGTTTCACGCGGAAGGAGCGGCCGAGCGGACGGCCCTTGCCGTCCTCGACCAGGATGTGGCGCAGCCCCTCCGCCTCGCCCAGGACCGAGGCGATCGCCGGCTCTGCCGCACGGCAGTACCCGCACCAGTCGGTTCCGAACTGGAGCACCGTGGCCCCGGGCAGGGCGTCGACCTCGTCCCGGGAAATGGCCTCTGGCAGGTAGGCGTACGGCATGCGCGTCAGGATAGGCGACGGCCCCAACCCGCCCGGCGACGACGTCCGTCCCGGCACCGGCGGCCGGAAGGACTGCCATGGCGCCCGACCTCGCCGACGTCGCGTCCAGCGTGCTGCCGATCCTGGTGCTGATCGCGCTCGGCATGCTCCTGCGTCGCACCCGCGTGCTCGACGACGCGGCCGTGGCCGGGCTCAAGCGGCTGATCGTGAACGTGTCGCTGCCGGCGGTGCTGTTCACCACCTTCCTGCGCACCACCTTCGAACCTGCGCACGCGTGGGTGGTCGTGATCGTGTTCGCCACCTGCGTCGGGCTCTACGGCCTGGGTCGCCTGGTGCTGCGGCTGCGCGGCGGTTCGGCGTACGTCCCGTTCCTGTTCACCGGCTTCGAGCTCGGCATGATCGGCTTCGCGCTGTTCGCCGCGGTGTACGGCCTGGACCGGCTCCCGGCGCTCGGCGTCCTCGCGCTGGGCCACGAGGTGTTCATCTGGTTCGTCCTCGTGACGCTGCTGCGGTCTGTCGGCGCCCGGCGGCAGGGTGCCGCGGCGACCGTCCGGGACCTGGCGACCTCGCCGACCATCCTGGCGATCCTGCTCGGGCTCGCGCTCAATGCCGCGGGCCTCGGCCCCCGGCTCTCGGAAGGGCCGGTCGGGGGAACGGTCACCGCGGTCCTGGGCTACCTGGCCGCGATGATCGTGCCCCTGATCCTGCTCGTCGTCGGGTACGGGTCGCGGCTCACCCGGGACGGCGTCCGCTCGGCGTTGCCCCTCGTCGCAACCCGGATGGTGATCACCATCACGCTGGCGCTGCTGATCGGCTGGCTGGTGTTCGACCGGGTGCTCGGCCTCGACCCGATCTACCGGCACGCGCTGTTCACCCTGATGGTGCTGCCGCCGCCGTTCATCGTCCCGCTGTTCATCCCGGCGTCCCGGCGCGACGACCTGGCGTACGTGAACAACGTGCTCTCGCTGTCCTCCCTCTGCTCGATCGCCGCCTTCGTGGGCTACGTGCTGGTGACCGGCGCCTGACCCGCCTGCGGGCACTTCGGCCACTTCCCCGGCCCCGGACCCGGTGCGATGCTGGAAGCGTGACCGTGTCACCCCTGCCCAGGGTGGGTGCGACGCTCGCCGGTCGGGACCGCAGCGGACGCACCCTGCGGATTGCCCGCCACGCGGAGACCGAGCGCGTCGTGCTGTCGGTGTGGCAGGACCAGACCTGCGTCGCGACGGTTCGGCTCGCCCCCGAGGACGTGGCCGCCCTGGTCGGCGAGCTGGCCCGGCTGCTCCCGCAGGATCCCCCGGCACAGCACCCGCGCGCCGGCTGAGGTCAGCCCGGGTTGCCGGTGAGGCGCGCGTAGCGGTCGAACTGCGCCTGCGCCGCGGCCATCTCCGCGTCGGTGAGGAGCACGGGTTCGCCCAGCTGGCAGGCGCGCCAGTACTGCTCGCACAACGTCTCCAGCTGGACGGCCAGCAGCAGCGCGTGGGCGAGGTCACGCCCGTGCACCACCATGCCGTGGTTGGCCAGCAGGCAGGCGCGGCGACCGTCCATCGCGGCCACCGCGGCGTCGGAGAGCTCCTGGGTGCCGAAGGTGGCGTAGTCGGCGCAGCGCACCGTGGTGCCGCCGAAGAGCGCGAGCAGGTAGTGGAAGGCCGGGAGGTCCTGGCGGCGACAGGCGAGCGCGGTGGCGAAGGACGAGTGCGCGTGCAGGATCGCGCCGGCCTCGGGGAACGCCGCGTACAGGTCGGCGTGCAGCCGCCACTCCGAGGACGGCTCGAGCGCGCCGTCGGCGTGGCCGTCGCGGATCGCCACGAGGTCCTCCGGGGCGAGGGTCTCCACCGGTCGGCCGCTCGGGGTCACCAGGAACGCGGTGCCCTCTCCGACCAGGCGGACGCTGGCGTTGCCGGACGTCCCGTGGTTCAGGCCCGCATCCGCCATCGCGCGGAACGTGGCGACCAGGCGCGTGCGGGCGTCCATCACGGCGCTCATCGGCCGCTCCTTCCGAAGACGTCGGCCAGGGCGCCTGCGCCGAGCACCCCGCGCTCGGTGATGTAGCCGCTGACCAGGTGCGCCGGGGTGACGTCGAACGCGGGATTGGCCGTGCGCGTCCCCGCTGGTGCCAGGCGGACCTCCGCGACCCTTCCGGTGGCGTCGAGGCCGCGGACGGTGCACACCTCGTCCGGGCCGCGGTCCTCGATCGGGATGGCGGTGCCGTCGGGGCAGGCGAGGTCGAGGGTCGAGGACGGTGCCGCGATGTGGAACGGCACCCCCGCGGCGTGGGCGGCCAGCGCCTTGAGGTAGGTGCCGACCTTGTTGGCCGCGTCCCCGTTGGCGGCGATGCGGTCCGCGCCGGTGATCACCACGTCCACCGCGCCGGTGGCGAGCAGGAACCCGGCGCCGTTGTCGGCGACCAGCGTGTGCGGCACGCCCGCCTCGCGGAGTTCCCAGGCGGTCAACAGGCCCTGGTTGCGCGGGCGGGTCTCGCTGACCACCACCTCCACCGGCACGCCGTCGGCGACGGCGGTGAAGACCGGCGCCAGCGCCGTGCCGATCCCGCACGTCGCCAGCCAGCCGGCGTTGCAGTGGGTGAGCACGCGCACCGGGCCGCCCCGCCGCTCGGCGAGCCGCCGCAGGACGGGCAGCCCGTGACGTCCGATCGCCGCGCACAGGGCCGCGTCGTCGTCGGCGATCGCCTCCGCCTCTGCCCAGGCGACGACGGCACGGTCCGCCACAGGGAGGGGACGGAGCCGTCCGGCCATCCGCTCCAGGGCCCAGTGCAGGTTGACCGCGGTCGGCCGCGTACCGCCCAGCAGGGCCACGGCGGCGTCGAGCGCCGCGTCACCCGCGTCCACGGTCATCGCGATGGCGACGCCGTAGGCGGCGGTGGCGCCGATCAGGGGAGCGCCGCGCACGCGCATCACCCGGATGGCCTCCGCGACCTGGTCCACGCTCGACAGGTGGCGGGTGGCGCGCTCGTAGGGCAGGAGGGTCTGGTCGAGGACGCCGATACCGTCGCGCTCCCGCCACACCGTCGGGGCACGACAGCCCGCGACCGGCACCCAGGGCAGCGACGCCACGTCCATGCCCGCACTCTAGCCAGCGCAGGGTCGGCGGGGACGCCGTCGGGCCGGGCGGGCGCTCACCCCCGCGCCCAGCTGTTCACCTCTACCGGCAGGACCACCTGGCGAGCCCCGAGGGCGGCGGCGATGGCGAGGCGGGCCGCCGCCGCGGAGTCCGAGTCCGGGCAGCGCACCTCGATCGCGCCCACCTCCAGGTCGGGCGTCGCGACCAGGTCGAGGTAGTCACGTACGCGGTCGTCCCACCACGACGCGGGCGCGTCCGGCGGCGGGACGTCGATGGCGACCAGGCGTCCGCCGATGCCGGGCTGCAGGGCGGCCACCCGCACCACGCGCCCGTCGTCCACCACCAGCTCGAGGGCGCCGAGCTCCGGTCCGGCCGACTCCGGGGAGCGGAACAGCCGCCACTGCACGAGCGCGTTGGCGACCTCCCTGCGCAGCACCACGGCGAGCCGCTCGTGACGGACGCCGCGGGCCGCGTCCAGCCGCCGCACCTGGCCCCGCGCGACGTAGGCGCCGGCGACACCCACCCCCCAGAACAGGAACTGGGTGGCCATCGCCCACCGGAACGCCACCGGGGAGTAGCCGCCCAGGAGGTCGAGCACCACGCCGATCACCCACACGTTGAGCACGGCGGCGAGGAAGCCCCCGACGATCACCAGCCCGCTGGCCGTGCCGATCTGGTGGAGGGGGTTGTGGGCGCGGGCCACGTCGAAGCCGACCGAGGAGCCGGGTCCCGCGACGGCGAGCCCGGCCATCAGCACGACCAGCAGCCAGATCGGCGCCGGGCCGGGCCACAGCAGCACCGCGAGCCACGGGAGCGCGACGGACAGCGACACCAGCAGTGCGAGGTTCGTCCGCTGGAGGGGTGCCCGCCGGCTGAGCACCCCGACGAGCGGGCCGAGCGGGACGCCGGCCAGCACCATCACCGTGAACAGGCCCGCGGCGACCGGCTGCGGGTAGCCGAGCCCGGACATCAGGAACGGGTAGCCCCACATCAGGGTGAAGGTCATCACCCAGAACGAGCACATCCAGTGGATCCAGAAGCCCAGCCGCGACGCCGGGACGCGGAGCACGTTGGCCACCTGCTGCCGCAGGCCCACGTCGGGCGGGCTGACCGGCGGGACCACTCCGGGCGGGGCGTTGCGCATCAGCGCGAGGACGACCACAGCGGTCAGGGCCGACACCGCCGCCGCGGCCGTGAAGGCCACCGTCCAGCCGGCCGCCCCGAGCAGGGCTGCCAGCGGGACCGAGCTCAGCACCTGCCCGGCCTGTCCGACCATGCTGGTCAGCTGGTTGAGCACGGCGATCCGTCCGGCCCCGAACCAGGCCGGCAGCAGCCGCAGCACCGAGCCGAACGTCATCGCGTCCCCCACGCCCAGCAGGACGCGGGCGATGATCGCCGACACCACGTTGGTGCTGACCGCCAGGTCGAGCTGGCCCAGGCACATCAGCGCGCCGCCGCCGGCCACCACCAGGCGGGTGCCGAACCGGTCGGCGAGCACGCCGACCGGCACCTGCATCACGGCGTAGGTGAGCAGCTGGACGACCACGAACAGGCTCACCAGCGAGGCCCCGGCCGAGAACCTCTCCGTGGCCTGGACGCTCGCCACCCCGAAGCTGGTGCGCTGCATCACGGCCACGACGTAGGCGAGGGCGCCCAGCGCCCACATGAACCAGGCGCGCGGGGAGTCCACGGCGTGGGAGCGGTCGGCGGGGGGCACGTTCCCACTGTCGCACGGGCGGACGGCCGGTCCGCCGGTGCGTCCACGCGGCAGGTCCGGGCCGGACGCCGCCTACTCCCCGACGGCCGGCAGCAGCGGGACGGCGTCCTCGTCCCCGTGCCTGGGGAACAGGGCCCGCAGGCCCAGCCGGCGGAGGACGAACCAGACGAAGTTCACCACCCCGATCGCCATCGCGATCGAGACCGCGATCATGGTGCCGGAGTCACCGACCATGAGCCCCCACGTCTCCCACAGCGTGATGTTCACCAGCCCGAGCACGAGGAACACCGGCGACAGCCCGCGGACGTCCCGGGCGCGCGCGAGCTCGACCGTCTGGCCGCCGGCGATCACCACGCTCGGGACGGTGACCACCACCCCGTACGCCGCCGAGCCCAGCAGCAGGTCGATCGCGATCATCGCCACCCCGAGGACCGCCCCGGGCAGCAGCGTCGCGGCAACCGGACGGTCGAGCCCGCGGGCCATCAGCACCAGGATCGGGACGGTCGTGAGCAGCGCGAGCACGTTGGTGACGACCTGCGGGGGCTGGCCGATCAGCAGGCCGTGCACGGTCCAGCCGATGTTGATCGACAGCGTCGCCTGCCAGGCGATCAGCGAGAGGCCCGCGACGCTGCGGGTGCGCAGCAGCCGGACGAGCTGGGGGACGCCGAGGATCGTGCCGAGCACGGTCGCGCTCCAGCCGACGATGTCGACGGGCGTCATGGTTCGTTCTCCCCCCGGTCGGGTGTGGAAGCGCTCCCGCACCCGGCCCTGTCCGGTGGCGTGTCACCGGTGTGGCTGTGCGACGAACCCTACGCCGGGCACGGGCCAGGGAAGGCCCGAACCGGACGAAGGTGCGGCCGGTACCGGGCCGGCCGGGCGTCCGTTCAGGCCGCCCTTCCCCGCAGCCGGGGCACGAGTACGGGGGTGGTGCGCTTGTACTCCTCGTAGTCGGGCCGGCCGCCCCACTTCGCGTCCGCCTTCGCCTCCAGCAGCGGGACACCGCTGACGCGCAGGAGCAGCACCGCGACGAACACCGGGGAGACCAGCCCGATCCACTGCCAGCCCTCCAGCACGGGCAGCGCGATCACCGCGACACCGACCCACAGCAGGATCTCGCCGAAGTAGTTCGGGTGGCGCGACCGTGACCACAGCCCGCTCGAGATGAACTGTCCGCGGTGGGCCGGATCGGCGCGGAACCGGCTCTTCTGCCGGTCGGCGACCACCTCGATCGCGAACCCGGCCACCCACAGCAGGAGGCCGATGACGGCGAATGCGTCGATCCCGACCTGGCGGGAGGAGCTCAGGGCGATCCACGCCGCGGCCGCGGTGACGCTGACCCACAGGCCCTGGATCGTCCAGACCGCCAGGAAGCGGGGGAACGACCCCTTGATCTCGTCGAACCGGTCGTCCGCGCCGGCGCGGCTCACCCGTCCGAACAGGAAGGTGCCCAGCCGGACGGCCCAGACCAGCACGAGGGCGGCGAGCAGCACCCGCCGGGCGTCCCAGCCACCGGAGAGCACGACGACACCCAGGGTGACCAGGATGTAGGTCGCGCTGCCGGTGAGGTCGAAGAAGCGCTCGGTGCGGGCCAGGAAGGACGGCACGAAAACCACCCACTGGATCACGAACGCGACCGCCACCGCCACCGCGAACACCCCGACACCGCCCACGGTCGCGCCGCCCTGGCTCCCCGCCACCGCCAGCCCTGCCCCCAGCAGCACCACCAGCGGCACGGCCACCAGCGACTGGCGTTCCGCCTTCGTCATCGTTCCTCCTCCTGGTGCCCGCTCACCGGGCCGGCTCTCCTCGACGATCCCACCAACTCCGGCGAGGTGTGGCCGATTCCCGACGGAACGCCCGAAGATGTGCCGCAGGAGGGATGATCCACTCATGACGACGCAGGTGCGCCACGCGCCGATGCCGCCGGAGGCACCAGGACTGCGTGAGGTCAGCACGCCGCTGCTGGCCGATGCCGGAACCTGCCGCAACGCCACCGACCTGCTGCTCGCGCGGCTCGCCGAGGCACCCGACCATGTGGCCTTCGAGGTGCGCGAGCCGGGGGCGCCGGTCACCGGACCCTGGCGCCCGGTCACGACCGCCGGGTTCGTCGCCCGGGTGCGCCGGCTGGGACGCGGCCTGGTCGCTGTCGGCGTGGAGCCGGGCGACGCGGTCGCGATCATGGCCGCCACCCGCTATGAGTGGGCGGTCGCCGAGATGGCCTGCTGGTTCGCCGGCGCCGTGGTGGTGCCGGTCTACGACACGTCCGCCGCCGTCCAGGTGGAGACGGTCGTCGCCGACGCCGGCGTCCGGCTCGGGCTGGCCGGTTCGAGCGCCCAGGCGGAGCTGCTGCGCGACGCGCTGGCGGCGGGGGGCACCGATGCCCTGGGCGTGTGGACGATGGACGCCGACCCCGGCCGCGACCTCCACGACCTGGAGTCCCGGGCCGACGCGGTCACCGAGGCCGACCTCGAGGAGCGCCGCACGCGGGCCGGCCTCGACACGGTCGCCACGATCGTCTACACCTCGGGCACCACGGCGGCCCCGCGCGGCGCGCTGATCACGCACGGCAACTTCGTGCTCCAGGTGCGCAACATCGCCGCCGCCTACACCGAGGTGGTCAAGCCCGACGGCAACACGATCATCTTCCTGCCGCTCGCCCACGTGCTGGCGCGCGGCCTCCAGCTGGTCTGCCTCGCCTCGGGCATGCGGATCGCCCACCTCGCCGAGCCGCGCGAGGTCGTGCCGACGCTGGCGGTGCTGCGTCCGACCTTCCTCGTGGTGGTGCCCCGGGTGCTCCAGAAGGTCCAGGCCGCCGCCGCGGCCGCGGCCGCCCGCAAGCACCTCGGGCCGGTGTGGGCGGCCGCGCAGGCCACAGCGGTCTCGTGGGGACGGTTCGCCGAGCGCGTCCAGGACGACCCGGACGCCCGTCCCTCCCCGTGGCTTGCGCTGCGCCGGAGGATGTTCGACCGGCTCTTCTTCGCCCGGCTCCGGGCCCTGCTCGGGGGGCGGATCGAGTACATCCTCTCGGGCGCCGCCGCCCTGGACGCCGACCTGTGCCGCTTCTTCGGTGGCATCGGCGTGCCGGTCGTGGAGGGCTACGGGCTCACCGAGACCACCGCCCCCCTGACCGGGAACCTCCCCGGTTCGATCCGCGCGGGAACGGTCGGCGTGCCGATGCCGGGCACGACCGTCCGCCTCTCGGCCGACGGCGAGGTCCTGGCGCGCGGCATCGGGGTGTTCGCCGGCTACCGCAACCCGGCCGAGGACGCCGACGCGTTCACCGACGGCTTCTTCCGCACCGGTGACCTGGGGGAGCTCGACGCGGCCGGACGGCTCACCCTGCGGGGGCGGTGCAAGGACGTCATCGTCACCTCCGGTGGCAAGACCGTGTCGCCGGCGGCCTGGGAGGGATCGGTCGAGCAGAACCCGCTGGTCGCCCACGCGGTGCTCATCGGCGAGGGCAAGCCGTACCTCGGTGGCCTGATCCTGCTCGACCCCGAGTCGGTCAACGCCTGGGCCGAGCGTGAGGGGCTGGCGTCGTCGGTCCGGCTCAGCGCACCGGTGGACGGCGGCCTGGTGCAGGTGGACGACTCCCGGCTGGTGGCCGCGATCGGCCACGCGGTGCAGGCCGCCAACGCCCAGCTCGCCCGCTCCGAACAGGTGCGCCGCTTCTCGGTGCTGATCGCCGACCTCACCGAGAAGGGCGGCATGGTCACGCCCACCCTGAAGCTGAAGCGCGCCGCGCTGATGGCGCGCGTCCACGACATCGTCGAGACCCTCTACCACGACCCGAGGAACCACCCGTGAGCACCGTCCGCCGCTGGCTGATCGCCTACGCCGTCACCGTCGCCGTCTTCACCCTCGTGGACGGGGTGTGGATCGCGCTCGTCGCGTCCGGGGTGTACCGGGCCCAGCTCGGGCCGCTGCTGGCCGAGGGGTTCGACGTGGTGGCCGCGGTCGTGTTCTACCTCGGCTACGTCGCCGGCCTGGTGCACTTCGGCGTCCAACCGCTGGCCCCCGACGTGCCGCTGCGCCGGCGGGCGCTCGCCGGAGGCCTGTTCGGGCTGTTCACCTACGCCACCTGGGGACTCACCGCGCTGGCGGTCCTGCGCGGCTTCCCCGCCTTCGTCGCGATCACCGACATCGCCTGGGGGCTCGCCCTCGGCGCCCTGGTCACCACCGTGGCGACCCTCGTGCTGCGCCGCGTCCGGGTGATCGGGCCTGACGCCGCCCGCTGACCTGCTCCCTCGCCGGCGTGCGAAAGGGGCCGGCCCCCGAAGGGACGGCCCCCCGTGTCGCGGCGCGCTCACTTGGAGGGCAGGAGCACCCCGTCGATCACGTGGATCACGCCGTTGCTGGCGGTGATGTCGGTCTTGACCACGTTCACGGTGTTGCCGGCGCCGTCGGTCAGGCTGACCTTGCCGTCCTTCACGTTCACGGTGAACGTGCCGCCCTGCACCGTGGTCACCTTCTGGCCGTCCATGCCGGCCACCTGTGCGGCCATGACCTCGCCGGGCACCACGTGGTAGGTCAGGACGCCGGTGAGGGCCTCCTTGTCCTTCAGCAGGCCGTCGAGCGCACCGTCGGGGAGCTTCGCGAACGCCTCGTCGGTGGGGGCGAAGACGGTGAAGGGACCCTCGCCCTTCAGCGTCTCGACCAGGCCGGCCGCGGTCAGCGCCTGGGCGAGGGTGGTGAAGTCGCCGGCGGCGACGGCGGTGTCGACGATGTCCGGCGCCGCGGACTCGCTCATCGTCGGGGCCGGGGTGGACGCCGCCGACGTGGCCGGCGCGGAAGGGGACGGGGCGGCCGGCGTGGTGGCGGTGCACCCGGTGGCCACGAGGCCCAGTCCGATGATCGCGGCAGCGGTGAGGATGCTCTTCATGGTCGGTCCTTTCGGTCGGTGTTGCTTGCCTGTTCTTCCGTCCGGGCCGCACGCACGGATGCACGGTGCGCAGTTCTACGCACGCAGCGCCGTTTCCGCGGATCGGGTGCATCCGGACGGCCCGCTCGCGCCGAAGAGGGGTCGAGCTGCACGCCGGTGCAGCCTGAGCGAAGGGACCACACCATGACGCTTCGACGCACGCTGACCCGACTGGGCGCCGTCGCCCTCACGGGCATCCTGGCCGCCGGGCTGGCCGCAGCCCCGGCCGGTGCCACCACGACCTCGCCCGGCGAGCGCAGCCTCGCCGCGGTGCTCACTTCCGACGGCAACACCTTCGACCGCAACTGGTACGACTACGACATCGTCACAGAGGCGGTGCTCGCCGTCCTGGCTGCCAAGCCCTCCAGCCCGGTCGGCGTCCTGGCCGACGGGTCGGTGCCGCTGACCGCGTTCATCCCCAACGACCGGGCGTTCCAGGTGCTCGTGCACGACCTGACCGGGCGCTGGCCGTCCACGGAGAAGAAGACGTTCGACCAGTTGGTGGCGGCCGTCGGCGTGGACGCGGTGGAGAGCGTCCTGCTCTACCACGTGGTGCCGGGCGCCACGATCCGCGCGAAGGACGCGGTGAAGGCGGACGGTGCGTCCCTGGCCACCGCGCTCCCCGGCGCCTCGATCACCGTCGACGTGAAGAGCAAGTGGCTGCCGCTGATCGTGCTGAAGGACCTCGACCGCAACGACGCCAACCCGTGGGTCAACCCGCGCGCGCTCGACATCAACAAGGGCAACAAGCAGATCGCGCACGGCATCACCCTTGTGCTGCGCCCGCTGAACCTCTGACCGACGTGGGCACCGGCCCCTTCCCGGCGACCCTCGCCGGAGGGGCCGGTCCCACCTATGCTGAAGAGGTGCCGAGCGACAGCGCCCTCCCACAGGAGGACCTGGCCGTCCGCCTGCGCGACGGGGACGCCGACGCGTTGGCCGCGGTGTACGAGCGGCACTCCCGCCTCGTCCACACCCTGGCGCTGCGCGCGCTGGGCAACCACCACGATGCCGAGGACGTGACCCAACAGGTGTTCGTCGCCGCCTGGCGCGGACGCCACAACCTCGATCCCGGCCAGGGACCGCTCGCGGCCTGGCTGGTGGGCATCACCCGGCACGCCGTCGCCGACCTGCTGGCACAGCGCGCACGAACCGTCCGCAACCTGCACGCGGTCGCCGCCCAGCCCGCGGAGCCCGCGACGGCGTCCCTGGACGGCGCGGTCACCGACCGCGTCGTCGTCGCAGACGCGTTGGCCTCCCTGGGTGAGCCGAGGGCGACCATCCTGAAGCTGGCGTTCGCCGAGGAGCAGACGCATGAAGAGATCGCGCGGCGCCTGGACCTGCCGCTGGGTACGGTGAAGAGCCACATCCGGCGGGGTCTGCTGCAGTTGAGAGAGAACATCCGGGGGGTGAGAGCCGATGCATCCTGACGAGGAGACGCTGGCCAGGCTCGCCCTCGGCGAGCCGGTCGGGGCGGAGGACGCCGCGCACGCGGAGGGTTGCGCCTCCTGCCAGGCGTTCATCGCCGAGCTGGCCGAGACGCTGGCGCTCGTCCGCGAGTCGTCCGGGGAGGAGCTGGTCGCCCCTCCGGACTCGGTGTGGCGGGCGATCACCGACGAGGTGGCCACGGACGCCGCTGTGCCGTTGTCACCGGTGCCGGCCCCGGCGCCGACGCCCCCTTCGGCGTCCGGATCGTCGGGGGTGGACGAGCTCGCCGCGAGGCGGCGTCCGAGGTTCGGGTGGATCGCGGTCGCCGCGGCCGTCGGGGTGGTCGCCGGCGTGGTCGGCACGCAGGTCGTCCCCGACCTGGTCTCACCGCAACCGCAGGTGATCGCCCAGGCCCAGCTGGACACGCTGGACACCGGTACCCGCGGCGGCGAGGCGGAGTTGCTCTCCAGCCGGGGCCGCGCCCTCGACCTGCGCGTGCAGGTCAAGCCGCTCGACCCTGGCGACGGCTACCTCGAGGTGTGGCTGATCAACTCCGACCTCAAGCGGATGGTGTCGGTCGGCGTCCTGCCCAGCGACGCCACCGAGCAGGACTTCCGCGTGACCCGCAGCCTGATCGACCAGGGCTACGTGATCGTCGACATCTCCCGCGAGCAGTTCGACGACCGTCCCCAGCATTCCGGCGACAGCCTGTTGCGCGGCAGCCTCGCCTGAGCGCCTCCCTTCACGTCCCGCAAAGTGGACCGAAACCGCCGACGTCGGCGGTTTCGGTCCACTTTGCGAAGCGCGGAGGGAGGAGGGGGCGAGGCACCAGGGTGTGAGGCGCCAGATCGGCGTCGGGAAGGGGCATCACGGGATTCGCAGCGCACTCGAACCGAGTGCGGACTCGATGGTGGGCCTAACTGGACTTGAACCAGTGACCTCTGCCTTATCAGGGCAGCGCTCTAACCGTCTGAGCTATAGGCCCGCTTGCGCGGAACACGCAGGAGGAAACGTTACCGACTCCGGTGGACAGGCTCAACTTGAGCGGCGCCGGTGGGACGGATTCAGCCCTCAGTCCTCCGACAGGGTGAGCTCCAGACCGCCCAGGATGTTGGCGCTGAGGTTGTACAGGAACGCGGTCAGGGTGCCGAGCGCGGTCGAGATCACCACGTTCACCACGGCGAGCAGGGCGGTGATGCCGAGCACCTTGTTGGCGTTCACGTAGTCCTCGATGCGCCAGGTGGCCTGGCTGGTCGGGCTGGAGAGCAGGTCGACGATCTGCTTGTTGATCGCGTCGAACAGGCCGGAGTTCACCAGCACCGTCCACACCACCGACACCGACACCCAGAACATGATCCCGAAGGCGATCGAGAACAGGAACACCGTCTTCATCACCGACCACGGGTCGACCTTCGCCAGCCTCAGCCGGGCCTTGCGGCTGCGGCGCAGCGTCGAGGTCTTGGACGCCGGCGCGCCCGCGGCGACCGGGGACGGCGCCGGCTTGACCGGCTGCGCCATCGGCTGGGCGATCGTCGGCTCGGCGAACGACTGCGGCGGGCCGAACGTGGGCGGGGGCGGCAGGACGGGCGCCGGCGCCGGCGCCGCCATGGCAGCAGCAGCCACGGGCGCGGTCACCACGGTCGGGGAGTCCAGCGGCGGCTTCGGCTGCGCCGGGGCGGGCTGGGCGGCCGGTGCCTGGCTGGCAGGGGCGGACGCGGACGCGACCGGGTGGCCGTCCGCGCCGACCTTCGGCTGGTTGCCGGTGCGGCCGGTGCGGGTCCGCGGCCGGGCCGGGGGCTTGGGGCTGTCGTCGGTGATCACGGGGATCCGGACGACCGTGTCGCCCAGGCCACCGTCCCCGTACGCGTCGGACTCGGAGCCCTCCACGCGCCACTGCGGCGCGGTGCCGGCCTCCTCGGACTGACCGTCCACGGTGCCTTGTCGCTCAGTCACCCTTCTCCTCCTCGGCGTCAGCGGCGGTGGCCGCCGTCGGCTTCTGGGGCTCAACGGTACCCTCAGCGCTCGCGTCCGGGACAACCGCGCCGTTCTCGTCGTCCTCAGTGCTGGACTCGGGGTTGAGCGCGATCACCGACACCGCGTCGTCCTCGGCCACGCCGACGAACTTCACGCCCATCGTGTCGCGGCCCTTCGCCGGCACCCCGGCCACGGCCGAGCGGGTGATCTGCCCGCTCACCTTGATCGCGATCACCTCGTCGGACTCCTGCACCACCAGGCCGCCGACGAGCGACCCGCGATCCTCGTTGAGCTTCATCGCCTTGATGCCCAGGCCGCCACGGCCCTGCTGGCGGTACTCGCTCACCGCTGTCCGCTTGGCGAAGCCCCCGTCGGTCACCGTGAACACGAACCGGTCGTCCTCGGGCATGTCCGCGCCGATCACCGACATGCTCAGCAGCGCGTCGCCGTCGCGGAACTTCATGCCGGTGACACCGGACGTCGCCCGTCCCATCGGACGCAGCTGGTCGTCGTCCGCGGCGAACCGGATGGCCTGCCCCTTGCGCGACACCAGCAGGACGTCGTCGGCAGCGCTGCACAGGGCCGCGCCGATCAGCTCGTCGTCGCCCTCGCGGAAGTTGATCGCGATGACGCCCGCCTGGCGCGGCGAGTCGTAGGCCCGCAGCTCGGTCTTCTTCACCAGGCCGTTGCGGGTGGCCAGCAACAGGTACGGCGCGTCGTCGTAGGTGCGCAGCGTGAGCACCTCCGCGATCCGCTCGTCGGGAAGGAAGCTCAGCAGGCCCGCCACGTGCCCGCCCTTCGCGTCCCGTCCGGCCTCCGGCAGCTGCCACACCTTCGCCCGGTACACCCGGCCGAGGTTGGTGAAGAACAGGATCCAGTGGTGGTTGGTGGTCGCGAACAGGTGGTCGACCTCGTCGTCCGCCCGCAGCGACGCCCCCCGGACGCCCTTCCCGCCGCGCTTCTGCGTGCGGTAGAGGTCGGTGCGGGTGCGCTTGGCGTAGCCGCCGCGCGTGATCGTGACCACCATGTCGTCGTCGGGGATGAAGTCCTCGTCGGACAGGTCGCCGTCGGCGGCGATGATCCGCGTCCGCCGGTCGTCGCCGTACTTCTCGACGATCTCGGCCAGCTCGTCGGAGACGATCTGCCGCTGCCGCTCGGGCCGGGCGAGGATGTCGTTGAGGTCGGTGATCAGCCGCTCGATCTCGGCCAGCCGGTCGACGATCTGCTGGATCTCCATCGCGGCGAGCCGGCGCAGCTGCGTGTTCAGGATGTGCAGCGCCTGGTCGTCGTCGATGCCGAGCAGGTCCTTGAGGCCCTCGCGCGCGGCATCGGCCGTCCGGGACGCCCGGATCAGCGCCAGCACCTCGTCCAGCCGGTTCAGCGCGGCGACGAGGCCGCGGTCGAGGTGCGCCCGCTTCTGCGCCTCGGCGAGCCGGTACGCGGTGCGCCGCTGGATCACCTGGATCTGGTGCCGGATCCAGTAGGTGATGAACTGGTCAAGGCGCAGCGTGCGCGGCACGTCGTCCACCAGGGCCAGCATGTTGCAGCCGAACGTGTCCTGCAGCTGGGTGTGCTTGTACAGGTTGTTCATCACCACGCGCGGCTGCGCGTCCCGCTTGAGCAGGATCACCAGGCGCTGCCCGGTGCGGGCGGAGGAGTCGTCGCGGATGTCGGCGATGCCGCTGAGCTTTCCGGCGTTCACCAGTTCGGCGATCTTCACCGCGAGGTTGTCCGGGTTGCACATGTGCGGCAGCTCGGTCACCACGAGCTGGGTGCGCCCGTTGCGGTCCTCCTCGATCTCGATGACCGCCCGCATGATCACCGAGCCGCGCCCGGTGCGGTAGGCGTCCTCGATGCCCTTGCGTCCCACGATCAGCGCGCCGTTGGGGAAGTCGGGGCCCTTCACCCGCTCCATGGCCGCCTCGAGCAGCTCCTCCTTGGACGCGGTCGGGTTCTCCAGCGACCACTGGACGGCCTCGGCGACCTCGCGCAGGTTGTGCGTGGGGATGTTCGTCGCCATGCCCACCGCGATGCCGGTGGAGCCGTTGACCAGCAGGTTCGGGAACCGGGCCGGGAGGACGGTCGGCTCCATCTCGCGGTTGTCGTAGTTCGGGCTGAAGTCGACGGTGTTCTCGGTGATGTCGCGGACCATCTCCATGGCCAGCGGCGCCATCTTGCACTCGGTGTACCGCATCGCCGCCGCCGGGTCGTTGCCCGGGGAGCCGAAGTTGCCCTGGCCGGAGACCAGCGGGTGGCGCATCACCCACGGCTGCGCGAGCCGGACGAGGGTGTCGTAGATCGCCGAGTCACCGTGCGGGTGGTACAAGCCCATCACCTCGCCGACCACGCGGGAGCACTTGTTCCAGCCGCGGTCGGGACGGTAGCCGCCGTCGTACATGGCGTAGAGGACGCGGCGGTGCACCGGCTTCAGGCCGTCGCGGACGTCGGGCAGCGCCCGGCCGACGATCACGCTCATCGCGTAGTCGAGGTACGAGCGCTGCACCTCCACCTGGAGGTCGATCTCCTCGGTCTTCGCCATCGTCGGGGCGAGGGCCTGGACGTCCTCGGTGTGCTCCTCGACCTGGGGCTCGTCTGGGCCGTCAGTCATTCGGTGTCTCCTTGTCGCCTCCGGCTCGTCGATCCCGTGGGAACGGCCGGACTCGGTGCGGGGTGCTGGTCACGTCGTGCGCGACCAGCGGGTGGGTGGCTAGATGTCTAGGAACCGGACGTCCTTGGCGTTGCGCTGGATGAAGCTGCGGCGCTGCTCGACGTCCTCCCCCATCAGGATGGTGAACATCTCGTCGGCGGCAGCCGCGTCCTCCAGCGTCACCTGCAGGAGCGAGCGCTTGGCCGGGTCCATGGTGGTGTCCCACAGGTCACCCGCGTCCATCTCGCCCAGGCCCTTGTAGCGCTGGATCGGGTTGACGTTCGGCAGCTTCTTGCCCGCGGCGAAGCCGGCGTCCCGCAGCCGGTCGCGCTCCTCGTCGGAGTAGGCGAGCTCGTGCGGGGCGTTCGACCAGCGCAGCCGGAACAACGGCGGCTGGGCGAGGTAGATGTGGCCGGCGTTGATCAGCGGCTTCATGAACCGGAACAGCAGCGTGAGCAGCAGCGTGCGGATGTGGGCGCCGTCGACGTCGGCGTCGGCCATCAGCACGATCTTGTGGTAGCGGAGCTTGTCCACGTCGAAGTCGTCCTGGACGCCGGTGCCGAGGGTGTTGAAGATCGCCTCGACCTCCTTGTTCTGCAGGATCTTGTCCAGCCGCGCCTTCTCGACGTTCAGGATCTTGCCGCGGATCGGCAGGATCGCCTGGGTCCGCGGGTCGCGTCCGCCCTTCGCCGAACCGCCGGCGGAGTCGCCCTCGACGATGAACACCTCGCACTCGGCCGGCTCGGTCGAGGAACAGTCGCTCAGCTTGCCGTACTGGCCCTTGTTCAGCAGGCCCTTGCGGCTGCGGGCCATGTCGCGCGCCTTGCGGGCGGCGAGCCGGGCGGACGCGGCCGCCTGGCTCTTGCGGACGATGTCCTTGCCCTCGGACGGGTTCTTCTCGAACCAGTCGCCGAGCAGGTCGTTGACGACCTTCTGCACGAAGGAGCGGGCCTCGGTGTTGCCCAGCTTGGTCTTGGTTTGGCCCTCGAACTGCGGCTCGGACAGCTTCACCGAGATGATCGCGGTCAGTCCCTCACGGATGTCGTCGCCGGAGACGCGGTCCTCGCGCTTCTTGATCATCCCCCAGGTCTCGCCCCACTTGTTCACCGTGTTGGTGAGCGCCGCGCGGAAGCCCTCCTCGTGGGTGCCGCCCTCGTGGGTGTTGATCGTGTTGGCGAAGGTGTGGACGCTCTCGTTGAACGACGAGTTCCACTGCATGGCCACCTCGAGGCTCATCCGTTGCTCCTCGGAGATCGCGTCGATCGCGATCACGGAGGAGTGGATGGTCTCCTTGTTGCCGGTCAGGTACTTCACGTAGTCGATCAGCCCGTCGGCGTACTGGAACGTCTGCTCGCGCAGCCGCGGCTCGACGTCGGAGTCCTCCTCGTCGGCCTCCTCCACCGCTGCGGAGCGCCGGTCGGCGATGGTGATCTTCAGGCCCTTGTTGAGGAACGCCATCTCGCGGAACCGCGTGGCCAGGGTCTCGTAGGAGTAGTTCGTGGTCTCGAAGATCGTCGGGCTCGCGAAGAACGTGACCGTGGTGCCGGTCTCCTGGCTCGCCTCGAGCTGCTGGAGCGGCTCGTTCGGGTCGCCGAGGCTGAAGCTCTGGCGCCAGTGATAGCCGTCGCGCCGGACGTCCACGGTGAGGGAGTCCGACAGCGCGTTCACCACGGAGACGCCCACGCCGTGCAGGCCGCCGGACACCTTGTAGCCGCCGTCGCCGAACTTGCCGCCGGCGTGGAGCATCGTCAGCGCGACGGTGAGCGCGTAGATCTTCTCCTTCGGGTGCTCCTTGACCGGGATGCCGCGGCCGTTGTCGGTGACGCGGACGCCACCACCGTCCAGCAACTCGACCAGGATGGCGTCGCAGTAGCCCGCCAATGCTTCGTCGACCGCGTTGTCGACCACCTCGTAGACCAGGTGGTGCAGGCCGCGCTCGCCGGTGGAGCCGATGTACATGCCCGGCCGCTTGCGGACGGCTTCCAGGCCCTCGAGGACGGTGATCGCGGAGGCGTCGTAGCTGCCCTCCGCGACGTGGGCCGCCTCTGCTGCGGACATGGCGACGATAGGCTCGTCAGTCACTCAGGTGTTCCCTTTCGGACATGAGAAAGCGCCACCGACTCGAACAGTGGCGGCACTCTCGGATACGCGCGTGATTCTACCTGATCGGCCACAATTTCCCGCGCACCAACTCCCACCATGTGGTCCTCAGCGGCCCGAATTGGCGTTTCGGAGGCCCTCACGGGGGTTCGTACAGGGGCGGGTACGCATCCGGGGCCCGCAGACGGCCAAATCGCCGCTCCGGGAGGGTTCCTCCCGGCTCAGGGGACGGCGGGCGGGCCCGACACCTCACCCAGGCGCCTGCCCTCGCCGGTGCCCACGACCGTGAGCGCGCGCTTCGGCGCCCGTCCCGGCACGATCGCCCACCAGGCAGTCGCCTGCGGGGCGGGACGGGTCGCGCACCAGGCGCCGGGAGTGTGGTCACCGAGCCCAGGGAAGGCGTTGGCCAGCGGCGGACGCCGGCCCTCCGGGCCGTACCGGTAGGCCCGGAACTCCCCGACCGTGCCGGACCCCCAGGCGAGCAGGGTGCGCCGGGGCAGCGCCGCCGTGCACAGCTGGCGAGGCGTGGCGGGAAGGGCGGAGGTCGCCGGGGAGGTGGGACGGGGGTCGCTCGCGGCTGTCGTCGGCGACGGCGTCCCCCGCGGGACGCCCCCGGCCCACGCTCCACCGGCCGACGGCTCCTGCCCCGCGCCGCCGGTGGTGGCGGGCATGCACCCGCCGGCCGCCAGGCAGGCGGCCAGCACCACCGGGGTCACCCACAGCCGGATCCGCATCCCTCGACGGTAGTCGCTCGTCCCCCACCTTGCCGAGGGCCAGCCTTCCGTCCGAGGGCCCGTACCGGGGTGCTGGCCCTCGGCAACAAGGCTGGCCCTCGGCGGGGTGGGGGGCTCTCCGTCAGGCGTGGACGGGGGTGGAGGGGCTCACCCGTAGGTGTCGCGGGGGCCGCGGCCCGGGACGGAACGGCGTCCCTTCTTCCAGGTGGGCGCTTCGGGTCCGAGCACGACGACGCGGGTCACCGTGCCCTGGCCGAGCTGCTCGTTCAGCACCGCGACGAGCTGCGGCGCCATCGTCCGCAGCGAGGTCGCCCACGTCGAGGACTCCGCGCGGACGGTCAGCACGGTGTCGGCGTACCCCTCGGGGACGGAGTGGGCGGCGTTCACCGGGCCGACCAGGGCCGGCCACCGCGCGAGCAACTGGTGGACGCTGACCTCGCGCGTCCACCCCTCCTCCGCGATGACCTCCTTGAGCAGGTCGCCCAGCGGCGTCGGGTCGTCCGGCCGCCTGCCCGTGGGCTTCTTCCTGGATGCCGGCTTCGGCGCGGCCCCGCGCGCGGCGCGGGCGATCCGCCGGGCGACGTCGAGGCCCTGGGGGTCGTGCTCGCCGCCGTCGGGACGGGTGTCGTCCGGGCCGGCCATCAGTGCGCGGCCGTGACGTCGCCGCCGTCCGGCGGGACGGGCGGGGTGTCGGCGTCGAGGAGGACCACGGAGGAAGCCTGCACCGCGAACCGGCGACCCGCCAGCCTCGCCGGCACATCGGCTGCCACGGCAGCGGTGATCAGCACCTGCTCGGCGTCGGCGACCATGTCGGCGAGGCGGTCGCGTCTGGTCTCGTCGAGCTCTGCGAACACGTCGTCGAGCACGAGGACGGGCTCGATCCCGTCCGCCCGCAGCAGGTGGAAGGACGCCAGGCGCAGCGCCAGAGCACTCGACCACGACTCGCCGTGGGACGCGTAGCCCTTCGTCGGGAGGTCACCGAGGGTCAGCGTCACGTCGTCGCGGTGCGGGCCGACCAGGCACAGCCCGCGGGCGATCTCCTCGCCCCGCCGTTCCCTCATGGCCGCCAGGAGCTGCCCGACCACGTCCGGCACGGCCGCGTCCCCCGACTCCACCCGCTCCACGAGCGCGTCGGGGACGGCGGAGGAGCGGTAGGCCGCCCCGGCCACGTTGTTGGTCGGGGCGATCCCGGCGTAGGCGTCCACGAGGTGTGGACGCAGCTGCGCGAGCGTGGTGAGCCGGGCGGCGACGATCTCGGCACCGAAGGCGGCCAGCTGGCCGTCCCACACCTCGAGGGTGGCCGCGACGTCGTCGGTCACCGCGCGCGGGCCGCGCCCGGACAGTGACTTCAGCAGGGTCGAACGCTGCTTGAGCACCCGGTCGTAGTCGGCGCGAACGCCGGCCAGCCGCGGCCAGCGCGCCACCAGCAGGTCGTCGAGGAAGCGGCGCCGCTCGCTCGGGTCGCCCTTCACGATCGCGAGGTCCTCGGGCGAGAACAGCACGACCCGCAGCGCGCCGAGCAGGTCGCGCGGCCGCCGCAGCGGCGAGCGGTTGAGCGCAGCCTTGTTCGCGCGTCCGGGGATGATCTCGATCTCCAGCAGCAGGCTCCGGGCGTCGTCCAGGCCGGCCTGCACCCGCGCCCGCACCAGCGCCCGCGGCGCCCCGGCCCGCACCAGTGGCGCCTCTGCGGCGACGCGGTGCGACCCGAGCGTGGCCAGGAACTCGACGGCCTCGACCAGGTTGGTCTTGCCCTGGCCGTTGGCGCCGGTGAACACGGTGACGCCGGCCTCCAGCGGCACCTCCGCCAGCGGGTAGGAGCGGAAGTCGGCCAGGCTCAGGTGCGTGACGAACATGGTCAGGCCCGGGGCGGCGTGGCCGGCCCCGCGCCGGCGCTGCTCGGCCGGCGGGGGTCGGACGCGACGTCGGATCTCACGCAGGCAGGCGCATCAGCATGATGACGTGCTTGTAGTCGGCCAGCGGCTCCCCGTCCAGCTCGTTGAGGCCCGTGAGCAGGCAGGGCTTGCCCGGCTGGGTGAACGAGAACTGCACGTAGGGGGCGTCGAGGGCCGCGAGCGCGTCGGACAGGTAGTGCGGGTTGAAGCCGGCGGCACTCATCCCGGAGTCACCGGCGGGCTGCTCGACGATGGCCTCCAGCGCCTCGACGGCCTGGGCCTGGTCGCCGGTCGCGGCCTCGAGGGTGATCGAGCCGTCACCGATGAGCATGCGCAGCGAGGTGTTGCGCTCGGCGACGAGGCCGACGCGCTTCACCGCGGCGATCACCTCTGCGGTGTTGGCGCGGACGCTGACGCTCGCCTGCACGTTCATCAGGTGGCGCACCTTCGGGAACTCGCCGTCCAGCAGGCGCGTGGTGATCTGGCGGACGCCGGCCGCGCCGGTGCCCTCGAAGCCGATCAGGCCGTCACCCGTGGCCGCCGATGACAGGCTCAGGGTCACCTGCTCGCCGGCGGTCATGCTCTTCGCGGTCTCGGCCAGCACGCGCGCCGGCACCAGGGCCGCGCCCTCCCCCCGGCTGCGCGGCGCCCAGTCGAGCTCCTTCAGGGCCATGCGGTAGCGGTCGGTGGCCAGCAGCGAGAGGGTCTCGCCCTCGATCTCCATGCGCACGCCGGTGAAGACGGGGAGCAGCTCGTCGCGTCCGGCCGCGACGACGACCTGGCCGACCGCCTTCGCGAACTCCTCGCTGGGGATCGTGCCGGTGGCCTCGGGCATCTCCGGCAGCGCCGGGTAGTCGGCCACCGGGAGCGTCTGCAGGGTGAAGCGCGCGGTGCCGCAGACCAGCTCCATGCGGGTCTCGTCCGCGGAGATGTCCACCGGCTTGTTCGGCAGCGAACGGGCGATGTCGGCCAGCAGGCGTCCCGAGACCAGGGCGACGCCCTCGTCCGCGACCTCGGCCTTCACCGTGATCTGGGCGGAGGTCTCGTAGTCGAAACTGCTCATCACGACCTGGTTGCCGGACGCCTTCACCAGCAGGCCGGCCAGGATCGGGACGCTCGGACGGGTGGGCAGGCTGCGGGCTGCCCACTGCACTGCTTCGGCCAGGACGTCGCGGTCGAGACGGATCTTCACCATTGCTCCCTAGAACTCACACGCGTGGTCGGTTGATCATATCGGCGCGCACCCCCCAGAACTGAGAAGGCTGCGTTTCCCCAGCATGTGCACGGCGTGACTTTGAAGTTCATGGGAGATCTTTCAATTCGTAGGGGTCATAGCGCCTGTGGATCCCGTGGACAACCGGCGTCACCCCTGCCCGGACGGCGTGTCGGCTGTGGACGGCCGCTGTGCACAACCCGGAATCACACGGGGAGGATTTGCGGACGACGCTGAGGGCCGGCTGAGTACTTCACAGCCGCGGGCGGTTATCCCCCGGGTTATCCACAGCGGTGCACAGTGTCCCCCGCACGGGGGACATCACCGGCAGGGGCTGAGGCGGACGTGGGCCGGGCAGGGCGACAGGGCCGGTCGACGGCAGGCGGACGGGACCGGGCGACGGCCTCAGCGCAGCGGGGACTGCTTGATGCGGTTGGTGAGTTCGGTGATCTGGTTGAACACGCTGCGACGCTCGCGCAGGAGCTGGCGGATCTTCCGGTCGGCGTGCATCACCGTGGTGTGGTCACGGCCGCCGAACAGCTGGCCGATCTTCGGCAGTGACAGGTCGGTGAGCTCGCGGCACAGGTACATGGCGATCTGGCGGGCAGTCACCAGCACGTGCGTGCGGCTCTGCCCGCAGAGGTCCTCGACGGTGATCCCGAAGTAGTCCGCCACGTGGGTCATGATCGCGGTGGACGAGATCTGGGTCTCGGCGCCCTCCGGGATCAGGTCCCGCAGGACGACCTCGGCCAGCGCCAGGTCGACCTCCTGCCGGTTGAGGCTGGCAAAGGCGGTCACCCGGATCAGCGCACCCTCGAGCTCGCGGATGTTGGTCTGGATCTTGCTGGCGATGAACTCGAGCACGTCCGGCCCGGCGGTGAGGCGCTCGGCGGCGGCCTTCTTGCGCAGGATCGCGATGCGCGTCTCCAGGTCCGGCGGCTGGATGTCGGTCATCAGGCCCCACTCGAACCGGCTGCGCAGTCGCGGCTCCAAGGCCTCCAGGCCCTTGGGCGGCCGGTCGGAGGTGAGCACGATCTGCTTCTGCGCGGTGTGCAGCGTGTTGAAGGTGTGGAAGAACTCCTCCTGGGTCTGGATCTTGCCCTCGAGGAACTGGATGTCGTCGATCAGCAGGACGTCGACGTCGCGGTACTGCCGGCGGAAGTCCGCCGTCCGGTTGTCGGAGACCGCGTTGATGAAGTCGTTGGTGAGCTCCTCGGTGGAGACGTACTTCACGCGCACCCGGTCGTAGTAGTTGCGGATGTAGTGGCCGACGGCGTGCAGCAGGTGGGTCTTCCCCAGCCCCGAGTCGCCGTAGATCATCAGCGGGTTGTACGCCTTGCCGGGCGCCTCGGCCACGGCCACGGCCGCCGCGTGCGCGAAGCGGTTGGAGTTGCCGATGACGAAGGTCTCGAACGAGTACTTGGGGTTGAGGCGGTCGCCGTTCACGCGTCCGCCGTTGGGACGCGAGCTCGCCGGCGGTGGGGGCTCGGGAGCGGCCTGCGGCACGGGGAGGACGGGCTCGCCGTCACCGATCGAGGGATCCACGTCGATGGCGAGGCGGATGGGGCGGGAGAAGTACTCCGAGAATTGCTGCTCGATGGCCGGACGCAGGCGGGACTCGACGCGGTCCCTGGTGAAGTCGTTCGCGACGGAGAGGATCACCAGCGAGTCGTGGATCGTCACCGGACGCATGCCCTGCAGCCAGCCCCGGGTCACCGGGTCGGACGACTCCCACACGTGGGCCCAGGCAGCCTCCAGCTGCGCGGCCGCGACGGGCTCGGTGGGGGGTGGGGGTGGTTGCGTCATGGGTCCTGCTTCGGCTCCTCACTACCTGCCCCAGCCAGGTTTCCACACTGTTGTCCACAGACTGTGCATCATGGTTGCACGGATCGCGGGACGACGGACGTCCCGGGGTGGCCTAGAGCAACCTAGCGAGGTCTGGCGGGCCGCGCAAACGGTTTGCGAAGAAGATCATGCCAGCACGGCGTGTCGGCTCGACGTGTGTACCGCGAAGTGTCTGGTTTGCCGGGGGTCGTCGCTGCCGCGTAGAGTTGGGCAGTCGCTGTCGCGACATCCGTGCGTCCAGGTGGGCGCATCTGATCCGATAAAGACGAACTTGGGAGCATTCGCGTGAGCAAGCGCACTTTCCAGCCGAGCAACCGGCGTCGCAGCCGCACCCATGGCTTCCGTACCCGCATGCGCACCCGCGCCGGGCGCGCGATCATCTCGGCCCGTCGCCGTCAGGGCCGCGTCCGCCTGGCCGGCTGAGCCGGCACGAGGTGCTGCCCGCCCGGTCGCGGTTGCGTAACCCTGGGGACTTCCGCGACACGTTGCGCCAGGGCGTCCGTTGCGGACGCGCCACCCTGGTGGTGCACGCGCGCCGGTCGCCGGTGGCGGACGGGGCCGGTGCCGTGTCGCGGGCAGGCTTCATCGTCTCCAAGGCCGTCGGCAACGCCGTCCGCCGCAACCGCGTGAAGCGCCGCCTGCGGCACGCCGCAGCCGCGGCCCTCCCGTCCGCCCCGTTCGGGGTGGACGTCGTCGTCCGGGCGCTGCCACCGTCGGCCGTCGCGGACGACCTGGCCGGCGAGTTCCGGCTCGCCTTCGCCACCTGCCTCGATCGGCTGGCGGCATGAAGTACCTCCTGATCGGACTGCTGAAGGCCTATCGCGCGGTGATCAGCCCGCTGTACGGCAATGTGTGCAAGTACTACCCGACCTGCTCCGCGTACGCGCTGGAGGCGGTGACCGTCCACGGTGCCGTGAAGGGCACCTGGCTCGCGACCCGCCGGCTCGCCAGCTGCCACCCGTGGAGCCTGGGCGGGTACGACCCGGTGCCCGGTACCCCGGCCGCTGAAGACTGGGCTGCCGAACAGGCCGCCAGAACCACTCCGGCCTCCCCGGCCGCTGACCGGGCGCACTCGTGTGCCCACGAGGTGAACTGACGTGACTACCCTCCTGCTCCTCCCGCTGAACCTGTGGGACGACTTCCTGGGCATGCTCGGCGCGATGATGACGCCGCTGTATTGGGCGGTGTCCGGCATCCTGGTCGGCTTCCACAGCCTGCTGACGATGTTCGGCATGGACCCCGACTGGGGCGGCACCTGGGCGGCGTCCATCGTGCTGCTGACCATGGCCATCCGGACGGCGCTGATCCCGCTGTTCGTGCGCCAGATCAACTCCGCGCGCAACATGCAGCTCATCCAGCCGAAGGTCAAGGAGCTCAACGACAAGTACGGCCACGACCGCGAGCGCCTCGGCCGCGAGACGATGCAGCTGTACAAGGACGAGGGCGTGAACCCGATGGCGTCCTGCCTGCCGCTGCTGCTCCAGATGCCGATCTTCCTCGCGCTCTTCTACGTGCTCAACAGCGTGTCCCATGGCACGCCGCTGGGCTACTTCTTCGAGCAGAACCCCGCGTTGGCCGCGTCCCTGCAGAACGCGACGGTGTTCGGCGCGAAGATCTCCTCGACCTTCATGCCGATGACCAGCTTCGGGCCGACCCAGATCGTGGCGCTCACCCTGATCATCCTGATGACGGGCGTGCTGTTCATCACCCAGCTCCAGCTGATGCGCAAGAACATGCCGCCGGAGGCGCTGACCGGGCAGATGGCGCAGCAGCAGAAGATGATGCTGTACCTGTTCCCGGCGATCTACGCGATCGGCGGCGTGAGCATCCCGATCGGCGTGCTGATTTACTGGCTGACGACCAACCTGTGGACGATGGGCCAGCAGTACATCCTGATCCACAACAACCCTGCTCCCGGCACCCCGGCGTACGTCGACTGGGAGGAGCGCATGCGCGCCAGGGGCAAGGATCCCGATGCCATCGCGGCCAAGCGCCGAGGCACCTCCCGCAAGGCCCCGGCGCAGGCCTACGACCCGACGAAGGTGGCCCGCCAGGGCCGTGGCGCCGCCGGCGCCGACGCGCCCGTCGCGACCGATGGCGCCGCCGGAGACGGCTCGTCGGTGCAGCGGCAGGTCATCCAGCGGCAGCAGCCGAAGAAGAACAGCCGCGCCGCCCGCAAGCAGTAGCAACAAGGAGTACGACAACGTGAGCGAAGAGCAGAACGACGTGATCGACGCCGTGTCCGACGACGAGGCCGTGGAGGCCGTCGACGCCGACGCGGAGGCCGCGCCCGAGGGCGGCAGGTCGAAGAAGGAGGCGGCGCTGGAGAACGAGGGCGAGATCGCCGCCGACTACCTGGAGGAACTCCTCGACATCGCAGACCTGGACGGCGACATCGACACCTACACCGAGGGTGGCCGTGCGCACGTCTCGATCCTGACCGAGGGCGACGTGCTCGTGGGCAAGGACGGCGAGGTTCTCGAGGCGCTCCAGGAGTTGGCGCGCCTGGCCGTGATGACCGAGACCGGTCACCGCAGCCGGTTGATGCTGGACGTGGGCGGCCACCGCGACAAGCGGCGCAAGGTCCTCCAGGACCTGGCCCGGGACGCGGTCGACGAGGTGAAGGACTCCGGTGAGCCGGTGCGCCTCGCCCCGATGAATCCGTTCGAGCGGAAGATCGTGCACGACTCGGTGGCGGCCGCGGGCCTGATCAGCGAGTCGGAGGGCGAGGAGCCGCACCGCCGCGTCGTGGTGCTGCCCAAGGACTGAGCAGTTGATGGCCGGCGCGCCCGCCTCGTTCTTCGGGGACGGCGCGTCGGCCATCTCACTATATGTCGACATATTGGCAAGTCGAGGAATCGACTGGGGCCTGGTCGGTCCCCGCGAGGGCGAGCGCCTGTGGGAGCGGCACGTCCTGAACTCGGTGGCCGGCGCAGGTCTGTTTCCCGAGGGTGCCTCGGTGGTCGACGTCGGGAGCGGGGCCGGCCTGCCGGGCCTGCCGCTGGCGATCCTCCGGCCGGACCTGCGGGTCACGCTGCTGGAGTCGCTCCTGCGGCGGGTGTCCTTCCTGGAGCTGGCCGTGGACGAGCTCGGGCTGGCCGACCGGGTGAGCGTGGTACGCGGGCGGGCGGAGGAGCACCGTGCCCAGTACGACGTGGTGACCTCGCGGGCCGTGGCGCCGCTCCCCCGGCTGCTCGGCTGGTGTCTACCCCTGGCGGCCCCGGGCGGGATGGTGGTGGCCCTCAAGGGTTCCACCGCGGCGGCGGAGCTCGAGGATGCCCGCGGGCTCCTGCGCCGGAAGGGGCTGGTGGGCGAGGTCCATCGTCTCGTGGTTCCGGTCAGCGGCGAGGAGACTTTCGCCGTCGTGGTCGCGCGCTGAGGCCACAGCGGGCGCTGGCCATACTCGCCGCCCTCAGCGGCCCGCGCGGCGCGGTTTGTTGGCGCGTGGTGACTGTCGTGGGTGGGCGGACGGGGCTGTCCGCGCGAAGCCCTATCCTGATGTTTCACGTGAAACAGCGAGTGCCTCAGGAGCTTCATGACGATCACTCCCCCGCCCACCCCGCGCCGTGTCGTCTTCGACGAGCCGGAGTTCGGCGACCCGCGGAGCCTGGAACCCGACGACCTCGACTTCGATGTTTCACGTGAAACAACGCTTCCCAAGCCGGCGAGGACGCGCACGCTCGTCATCGCGAACCAGAAGGGTGGCGTCGGCAAGACGACGACCGCGGTGAACCTGGCGACGGCGCTCGCCATGGGCGGCCTCACCGTCCTCGTCATCGACCTCGATCCCCAGGGCAACGCGTCCACGGCCCTGGGCATCGAACACCACGAGGGAATCCAGGGCACCTACGAAGTGCTCACCGCCAACTCCCCGATCGAGACCCTCATCAAGCGGTCCCCGGAAGCCCGGGGCCTGTGGGTGCTGCCCGCCACGATCGACCTCGCCGGAGCCGAGATCGGCCTCGTCAGCACGCCGGCGCGGGAGAGCCGGCTGCTGCACGCCCTGCGCTCGTTCAACCGGAAGTACCGGCCCGACTACGTCTTCATCGACTGCCCACCCTCGCTCGGCCTCCTCACCCTCAACGCGCTCGTGGCGGCGGAGGAGATCCTGATCCCGATCCAGTGCGAGTACTACGCGCTGGAGGGGGTCTCCCAGTTGTTGCGCACCATCAACCTGGTGAAGGGGTCGATGAATGACCACCTCCGCCTGTCCACCGTGTTGCTCACCATGTACGACGGACGCACGCGACTTGCGTCCCAGGTAGCGGCGGAGGTGCGCGAGCACTTCCCGCGCGAGACGCTCCGGGCGGCGATCCCGCGGTCGGTCCGCGTCTCGGAGGCGCCCAGCTACGGACAGTCCGTGCTCACCTACCACGCCGCATCGGCCGGCGCCCAGGCCTACCTCGACGCCGCGACCGAACTCGCCGAGCGGGGAGCCGACCAGACGAAGGAGAAGACCGCATGAACACCCCCAAGCGCAGCGGCCTGGGTCGCGGCCTCGGCGACCTCCTGCAGAGGACGGACCCGGAGCTCGCGCCGCCCTCCGGGGACGCGGAGGAACTGGTCAGCGTGGGGGGAGCACGGTTCGCCGAGGTCCCGATCGCGGAGATCCGTCCCAACCCGAAACAGCCGCGCACGGTCTTCGACGAGGACCAGCTTGCCGAGCTGGTCTCCTCCATCAGTGAGGTCGGGCTGCTCCAGCCGATCGTCGTGCGGCCGCTGGACGAGGGCGGCTACGAGCTGGTCATGGGCGAGCGCCGTCTCCGGGCAAGTCAACAAGCCGGTTTATCGACAATCCCGGCGATCGTCCGCCGGACGGAGGAGGCCGACCTCCTCCGCGACGCTCTTCTGGAGAACCTGCACCGCGTGCAGCTCAACCCGCTCGAGGAGGCCGCCGCCTACCAGCAGATGATGAGCGACTTCGCCTGCACCCAGGAGGAGCTGTCCACCCGCATCAAGCGCTCGCGTCCGCAGATCTCGAACACCATCCGGCTGCTTCAGCTGCCCGCTCCCGTGCAGAGGCGCGTGGCGGCGGGCGTGTTGAGCGCCGGGCACGCACGCGCCATCCTGATGCTCCCCGACGCGTCCGCGATGGAGCACCTGGCGACGCGGATCGTGGCCGAGGGACTGTCCGTGCGTGCCGCGGAGGAGATCGTCTCGGTGGGGGAGCACGGGACGCGTCGCGCCCCGCGCTCCACGCGGCCCGTTGAGCTTTCCCCGGCGGCGGAGGAACTCCAGCGCGAGCTCGGGGAACGGCTCGACACCCGGGTGCTCGTCAGCGAGGGCCGCGCGAAGGGACGGATCGTGATCGAGTTCGCCGGCCCGGAGGACCTGGAGCGGATCGCCGACATCCTGACGACTTAGCGATAAGCACCTTTGTCGATAAAGCTGCTTCGGTGCTTTGTCGTCAGCCGAGCGACAGCTCGAGGTGCTCCACGGTGAAGACGAGCCCGTCGTAGCGCGTCCTGTCGACCGTCGTGAAGCCGAGCCGGTGGTACCACGCGCCCAGCGCGGTGTTCTCCGCCACGATCCCGATGCCCAGCGTGTGTGCGCCGTCCTCGCGAGCGCGCCGGGCGGCCTCTTCCACCAGCGCCTCGCCGTAGCCCCGGTGGCGCGCCCCGGGCAGGACGGCCAGGTGCCGAAGTCCCCAGGTCCCCGGGCGAGAGCGTGACGGACCCGCGAAGGCACAGCCGGCGATCCCGGCGGCGTCCTCGACAGCGAACAGCGAGAACCCCCGGCCCACCACGGACGCCACGGCGTCCTCACCCCAGAACGCCGGGTTGCTCGGGGTGTTCTCCGCAGTGATCCCGTAGTCGTCCACCACCGTGGCGAAGCCCGCGCGTAGCACCGCGAGGCACTCGGGGTAGCGGTCGGGGCCGACGTCGACGACCACGGCGGACAGCGGCACGGACATCAGGACGCGTCGGACGGCTCGACCTCGCGGAGCCGCGCCTGAACGTCCTTCCGCGCGGCGTACTCCGCCCAGAACGACAGGAACGGGATCGTGCCGGCCAGCGCGATCAGGATCAGCCGGCCCCAGGGCCAGTGGACGCGGCGGCCCAGGTCGTAGGCGGTGGCGATCAGCACCATGTAGAGCCAGCCGTGCGGCACGCCCGTGGCCATCACGACCACCGAGTTGCCGGCCAGGTACTTCAGCGGCATCCCGACCACCACCAGCACCACCAGGAGCGTGCCGACGAGGTAGGCCATGATCCGGTAGCGCAGCAGCGCCCCGCGGATCCCGGGAACCTGGTCGGCCGTGACAGGGGGCACCACCGGTGCCGTGGTCTCGCTCATTCGTCCTCCTGGCCCGCCAGCGTACCCAGCCCGCCACGGCGCCCGATCGCACGCACGAAGCGGATCGTCATGAACGCCCCGAAGGCGGCGAACGCCCACCACTGCAGCGCGTAGCCGATGTTCTGCACCGAGCCCTCACCGGTCGGCAGCCGGACGGGGGCCGCCCCCAGGCCCTGCGCGGCCGCGTCCCCGGGCCCGAGCGTGACGTAGCCGGGGAACAGCTGCTGGGGCCAGTCCTGCGCGAGCAGGGGGAGCCGGACGGAGGAGAGCGTCCCCGGGGGGGTCGCGTGGGTGGCGGGCGCCTCGGAGGGCAGGAACACCCCCGCCTGCGTGAGGCGTCCCTCGGGCGGCGACGGGAGCGGGGACGCGGCGTCCGGCACCGTCCCGCGGACGACGGCCAGCGCGCGTCCGTCTTCGGTGACGAAGGCCGTCACCACGCGCACGGTGCCGTCCTCGTCCACGACCAGTGCCTGCTGGCCGGGCTCGTAGCGGCCCTCGAGCGAGACTGCGCGCCCGTAGACGTCACCGGTGATGCCGTCCGGGCCCACGTTGGCCAGCAGCGGGACGGGCGGCTGCGCGGCGCGGGCAGCGGCCGACTCGGCCTCCTTGTCCTCGAAGACCCGCATCTGCCACAGGCCGAGGGCGAGCATGGCGAGGCAGAGGGCCGCGCCGAGCACGGCGACGAGCCACTGCTTCGCCCGGGTGGCCATCTAGGCGAGGTGGCGCGCCCAGGCGTTGTCCACCAGCTGCGCGCAGAGCAGGCCGAAGTCCCAGCCGGCGGCCTCGACCGCCTGCGGCAGCAGCGAGGTCTCGGTCATGCCGGGGGCGACGTTGGTCTCGATGAGCACCGGCGTGCCCTCCTGTCGCACCACGATGTCGGCCCGCGACAGGTCGCGGAGGCCGAGCACCCGGTGCGCAGCGACCGCCAGCTCCGCGCAGGCCGCGGCCGCCTCGTCGCCGAGCGTCGCGGGGACGATGAACCGGGTCTCACCGGCGGTGTAGCGGGCCGTGTAGTCGTAGATGCCGGAGTTCGGGCGGATCTCCACCGCCGGCAGCGCCACCGGCGCCCCGTCCAGCTCGACGACCGTGACGGCCACCTCCGTGCCCTCGATGAACTCCTCGACCACGGCAAGGTCGCCGTAGGAGTAGGCGGCCACCATCGCCGACGGCAGCTCCTCGACCGCGTCGACCTTCGTGCAGCCGAGGGCGGAACCGCCCCGGGCCGGCTTCACGATCATGGGGAAGCCGATGCGCTCTCCCAGCGCGACCACCAGTGCGGCGGCGCCGAGCTCACGGAACATGTCATGGGGCAGGGCGGCCATCCGCGGGCGGGCGAGCCCGGCCTGCGCGGCCAGGGGACCGCCGACGGCCTTGTTGAACGAGCGGCGGCACGCGCCCGGGTCGGAGCCGACGTAGGCGACGTCGAGCAGCGTCAGTACCTGCTGAAGGCCGCCGTCCTCGCCCACCCCGCCGTGCAGGACCGGGAACGCCACCGGGTTCTCCAGGCTGCGCAGCAGGTCGATGAGGTCGGGGGTGAGGTCGGACTCGACGACCTCCTTGCCCTGGTCGCGCAGCGCCTGGGCGACGCGGCGTCCCGACCGCAGCGAGACGTCCCGCTCGTGGGAGAGCCCGCCGGCCAGCACGACGATGGGGCCGTGGGTGGGGTTGTCGTTCATGTCGTTCGCCTAACTGATGTCGGGTGCCGGGCCGGCGGTGAGGTCGTGGTGGCGGGTCGTGGTGGTGCCCAGGCCGAAGGTCCGGTGCATCTCCTGCTCCTGGACGAGCACCTCACCCAGCCGGCGGGTGCCCTCGAGGATGCGCTCGGGGGTCGGGAAGCAGAACGACAGGCGCATGTTGCGGCTCCCCATGCCGTCGGCGTAGAACGCGGTGCCGGGGGTGTACGCCACGCGTGCCGTCACCGCACGCGGCAGCATGGCCTGGGAGTCGAGTCCCTCGGGGAGGGTCACCCAGACGAAGAAGCCGCCGTCGGGCTGGGTCCACGTGGTGCCCTCGAGCATGTGCTCCTCCAGGCCGGCCAGCATCGCGTCCCTGCGGGCGCGGTACATGTCGCGGAACACCGTGATCTGGCTGCGCCAGTCGAACTCGTCGAGGTAGGTGGCGATCGCGAACTGGCTGAACACCGGAGGGCACAGGGTCGCCGCCTCCTGGGTGAGCACCAGCTTCTCCCGGACGGCGTGCGGTGCGAGCACCCAGCCCACCCGGAAGCCCGGGGCGAAGATCTTGGAGAACGAGCCCAGGTAGATGACGTTGTCGGCGTCCATCGAGCGCAGGGCCGGCAGCGGGGCCGGGCCGAGGGTCAGCAGGCCGTACGGGTTGTCCTCGATGATCAGCAGGTCGTGCTCGCGGGCGATCTCGAGGATCGCCCGGCGCCGCTCGACGGTCTGGGTGACGCCGGTGGGGTTCTGGAAGTTCGGGATCGTGTACAGGAACTTCACCCGCTTGCCGGCCGCCTTGAGCGACACCAGCGCCCCGCGCAGCGCCACCGGGTCGAGGCCGGCGTCGTCCATCGCGACGTGCACCACCTGGCACTGGTAGGCGTGGAACGTGCCGAGGGCGCCCACGTAACTGGGGGCCTCGGCGAGCACCACGTCACCCGGGTCGCAGAAGACGCGGGTGACGAGGTCGAGCGCCTGCTGGGAACCACAGGTGACCACGACGTCGTCGGCGTGCGCGCGGATATGCTCCTCCGCCATCACCTCGACGATCTTCTCGCGCATGAACGGCTCGCCCTGGCCCGACCCGTACTGCATCGCCTGCGTGCCGCGTTCGGCGATCAGCCGGTCGACGGCGCGTCCGAGGGCCTCACGGGGGAGGTCGGCGATGTTCGGCATGCCGCCGGCGAGCGAGACCACCTCGGGCCGGTTCGCGACGGCGAACAGGGCGCGGACGGCCGAGACCGTCAGGCCGTGCGTCCGCTCCGCGTACGCGTCGATGTAGGGGTCCAGCCGGGTGTCGCGGCGGGACGGCTCTGGCAGGGTCACCGCACCAGACTGCCGTACGTTCCGCCTAGGATGAAACCGACCCACCTCAGCGGTGGGCGGTTCGTCGTGGGGGTGGCATGCCGAGAGTGTCCATGGTGACGCTGGCCGAACTGGCCGCGCTCGCCTGCCCCTACTGCGGGCGCACGATCCCCGTCGACGATCCCGGGGCCGTGTCGGCGGCGACCGTCTGGGGATGGTGCGGCGTGAAGCTCACCGCGGACGACGAGGTGCAGGGGCTGCTGCTGCTGGCGCCCGCCGACGAGCCCGGCCACGCCCGCCTGACCTGCGCCTGGGTGCGTCCCGGTGCCACCGGGGCGGGGTACGGACGCCAGCTCGTGCAGGGCGCGGCGGCCGGCCTGGTGAGCAGGAAGGCCCGCGTCGTGATCGCACGCGGCAGCCGCACCACCGTCACCTGCCAGGCGCCGCCGCGGGACTTCCTGCGGGCGGTCGGCTTCACCCGGGGCCTGGAGGACCGGATGTGGCGCCTCGAGCTCGACCGGGCAGTGCTGGGCGAGCGCGCGGGGGTCCGCGGGGTGTTCGAGCGGTTCTGGGAGTCCCTGCGTCCCGTCACGCCCCCCGAGCCTGCCGGCGGCGCGATCTCCGGGCGCACGAACCACACCTGAACAACGCGAAAGCCCCCGGCGCGGGGGCCGGGGGCTCTCGTCGCGCGTCAGCTCACAGGTATTCCTCGATGGCGCGCAGCAGCACCGACTTCGGCTTGGCTCCGGTGAACGACTTCACCACCTCGCCGCCGACGAACACCTGGATCGTCGGCAGCCCGAGCACACCCTGCTGGGTGGGTACCTGGGTGCTGGTGTTGGTGTCCATCTTCAGGAAGGTGACCTTGTCGCCGTAGTCGCGGGCCAGTTCCTCGATGATCGGCGAGAGCTGCTTGCAGGGCGCGCACCAGTCGGCCCAGTAGTCGATCACGACCGGCTTGGACGACTTCAGCACGAGGTCGGTGAAGGTGGCGTCGGTGACGTCTGCGACGGCGGCCATGGGGTTCTCCTACTTCTCAGGCGTTGGCGGGGACAGGGGTGAGGCTAGCGTCCGCGTCCGACAGGGCGGCGAGGTAGCGCTCGGCGTCCAGGGCCGCGGCGCAGCCGGTGCCGGCGGCGGTGATCGCCTGCCGGTAGGTGTGGTCGACCAGGTCGCCGGCGGCGAACACGCCCGGGACGTTGGTCCGGGTGCTCGGGGCGTCTACCACGACGTAGCCGGCGGCGTCCACCTCCACCTGCCCACGGACGATCTCCGAGCGCGGGTCGTGCCCGATGGCGACGAACAGGCCCTGGACGGGGAGTTCGCGGGTCTCGCCGGAGACCGTGTCGGTGAGGGTGAGGCCGGTGAGCGTGCCGTCGCCGTGCAGGTCGGTGACCACCGAGTTCCAGGCGAAGCGGATCTTCGGGTCCGACATCGCCCGGTCGACCATGATCTTCGACCCGCGCAGCTCGTCGCGGCGGTGCACGATCGTCACGCTGCTGGCGAAGCGGGTGAGGAAGGTCGCCTCCTCCAGCGCGGAGTCGCCGCCGCCGACGACGGCGATGTCCTTGTCGCGGAAGAAGAAGCCGTCACAGGTGGCGCACCACGACACGCCCCGTCCGCTGAAGACCTCCTCCGCGGGAAGGCCGAGCTTGCGGTAGCCGGAGCCCATCGCGAGGATCACCGCGCGCGCGGAGTAGGTGTTGCCCTCGGCGTCGGTGACGGTCTTCACGTCGCCGGTGAGGTCGGTGGAGACGATGTCGTCGGTGATGATCTCGGCGCCGAACCGCTCGGCCTGGCCGCGCATCGCCAGCATCAGGTCAGGACCCATGATGCCGTCGGTGAAGCCGGGGTAGTTCTCCACCTCCGTGGTGTTCATCAGGGCGCCGCCGGCCGCGAGGGCGCCCTCGAACACGAGCGGCTTCAGGCCGGCGCGGGCGGTGTAGATGGCGGCGGTGTACCCGGTCGGGCCGGAGCCGATGATGATGACTTCGCGGATGTCGGACATGGTTCCTCGTACAGGTCTGGAGAGGGTGCCCACTCTACCGAGGCACCCCGGACGCACACCCGACAACCACCCGACGGGCGCGGGCATTCCCGATCACGCCAGGAGCGGACGCGGGACGCCCGGTGCGGGTTGCCGGGGGCGGGTGCGCGGCGCATAGGCTCGCTGCGTGCTCATCCTGCTGTCGCCGGCCAAATCGCTGGACTACGAGTCGAAACTGCCCGCGCTCACCCCGTCCCAGCCGCGGCTGCTGGCGGAGGCGGAGCGCCTGGTCGAGGTGATGCGCACCAGGTCGGTGGCCGACCTCGCGGCCCTCGCCGACATCTCCGACGAACTGGCCGCGCTGAACGCCGGGCGGTGGGCGTCCTTCGCCACCCCGTTCACGCGGCGCAACGCGCGCCCGGCGGTGCTCGCGTTCGCCGGCGACGTCTACCAGGGCATGGACGTGCGCGGCCGGTTCACCACCCGCGACTACACCGAGGCGCAGAAGACCGTCCGGATCCTGTCCGGCCTGTACGGGGTGCTGCGTCCGCTGGACCTCATGCAGCCGTACCGGCTCGAGATGGGTACGCGGCTCGCGACCGAGCAGGGACGGTCGTTGTACGACTGGTGGGGCGGCACCATCACGGCGCTGCTGCGGGAGGACCTCGCCGCGTCCCCCGGGCCGGGCGTGGTGGTGAACCTCGCGTCCGGGGAGTACTTCGGCGCGGTGCGTCCCGACGAGCTGGGCGCGCCCGTCGTGTCCCCGAGGTTCGAGGACACCGACGCGCGCGGCCGCCGTTCCGTGGTGTCGTTCTACGCCAAGCGTGCCCGCGGCGAGCTGGCGTCCTGGCTGGTGCGACACCGCGTCCGCTCGGTGCGGGCGCTGCGCGACTTCGACGCCGCCGGCTACCGCTACGACCCCGCGTCCTCGACCGCCGGGGTGCCGGTCTTCGTCCGCCCCTTCACCGCGCGCCCCTGACCATCCCCGCCGCGGGCCCCGTCCCGCCCCCAACCCCCGCGCTTGCTGCCGAGGGCAACCCTTGCTGCCGGAATTCCGGTAGCGGGAGTTGCACTCGGGGGCAGGAACGGGCGGGGGGGACGGGCGGGGCGCCGGACCTGGGGACGACGAACCCGCCGGAGCACCATTCCTGGCTCCGGCGGGTTCGCGTCCGGGACTACGAGAGGCCGTACGCCCGGTGGACCAGGAAGATCGGGTGCTCGGTCTTCACGCCGGAGGACTGCTCGATCTGCCAGCGGCAGGTCTCGGTGTCGCACAGGGCGAGGTCGGGGTTGGTCTTCTTCACCATCTCGAACAGGGGACGTCCGACCGCCTGGGCGATGTCGTACTTCTCCTTCTTCAGGCCGTAGGTGCCGGCGATGCCGCAGCAGACGGCGCCCGACTCCACGACGGTCAGGTCCGGGATCAGCTTGAGCACCTCGACCGCCGGCATCCCCATGCCCTGGCTCTTCAGCTGGCAGGGGGCGTGGTACGGCACGGTCATGTCGATCGGCGCGAAGTCGGTCGGCAGTTCGCCGGCCTCGTGCAGGTCGAGCAGGAACTCCATGATGTCGCGGATCCGCGTCCCGACGTCCTTCAGCTTGTCGTCGGTGACGCCCATGATCTCGTGCGCCTCGTGCTTGAGCATGCCGGTGCACGAGCCGGACGAGGAGATGATCGTCAAGTCGGTGCCGGCCGCCCGCAGGTCGTCGCAGAGCTTGAGCACGGACGCCGTCGCCTGGTCGAAGAGCCCGTTGGACTGCTGGGCGAGGCCGCAGCACCCCTGCTTCGGGACGATGACCTCGTAGCCGAGGTGCTCCAGCACCTCCACCGACTTCTTCGACGTCTCCACCTCGAAGTAGCCGCCCGCGCAGCCGTGGAAGAACACCAGCGCACCGCGGGTCGGGGTCCTGGACGGCTTCGGACGCTTGCGGAACCAGCCCTCGAAGGTCTGGCCCTGCGGAGGCGGCATCGGGGCGTCCCGGTGCACCTTCACCACCGCTTCCATCATCGCCCGGATCGGCTTGTTGTTCAGCGCTGCCTTGGCGATCGGCGCCACCGGCGTCATCACCTTGCCCATCAGCACCGTCTGGCCGATCAGCTTGTCGCGCAGGGGCATGTGGTCGGCCTTCATCACCGCGCGCGCCTGGCTGTTCAGCTCGGCGATCTGGACGCCCTGCGGGCAGACCAGCGTGCACGTGCCGCAACTGGAGCAGTAGTCGAGCGAGTGGTCGACGCTGTCGCCGTTGCGGAAGCGCTCGGCCTGCGGCCCGACGAACTTGGGTCCGGAGAACAGCGGGGTCACCGCCGACACCGGGCACATGGTCTCGCAGATCGTGCACTTCACACAGGCGTCGAGGCTGGCCCTCGCCAGCTCGTGCCCGGCGAACTCAAGGCCTTCGTGGCTCATGCCAGCACCTCCAGGATCGAATCGGCGGCCACGACCGCGCTGCCTACGGCGATACCGTCGCCGGACTTCTCCGCCCACCGGGACGAGCCCCCGATGATGCCGCCCGCCGCGTACAGGTTCGGGTGGACGACCGCGCCGTTGCCGTCCAGTACCCGCATGTCGCCGGCAACGCGCACCCCCACGCTGAACAGTGGCTGCTCGGGCCCCCAGTAGTCGCCGTGCACCAGCGGACCGGCGTCCAGGCCCGCGAGCGGCAGCCCGAACAGGGTCTCGGTCACGGTGCCGTAGGAGTCGAGGGCCAGCGCCCCGGACTCGAACCCGCCGGCGGCGAGCACGAACGCGTCCGCGGTGAACTCGCGGTCCGCGCCGGCCGTGGCCACGGTGACGCCCTTGACCACGCCGTCCTCGACCCGCACCGAGACGGCCCGGGTGCCGTTGACGACGCGGACGCCGGCGGCCTTGGCGCTGGCCATGAGGGCCTCGTTGAGGCGCATCCCGGGCACCGACGGCGGCGGGAGCGGGATCTCGAACACCGGGTGCCCGAGCTTGTCGGCCAGGTCCGACCACGCGGTGCGGTCCTTGAGGCCGAGCACCGCGGGCAGTCCGACCGTCTCGCCGTCGCCCAGCAGGGGCTTCAGGGCCGCGGCGAACCGGGCGCGGAAGGCGGGGTCGTCGAACGCGCGGGCGTAGGTGAGGCCGGAGGAGTCGACCTCCGCGTCACGGGCCGGCACGTCCACGCTGACCGGGCGGGCGACGAGGCGGCCGCCGTCGGGGAGCGTGGTGCGGGCGAGGTTCTCCGCGACGAGCGCCGGGTGGAAGTCCTTCAGCCGGCGCAGGCCGACGACAGCGACCTTCGCCCCGTCCTTGAGGTGCCCGGCCACCATGCTCGGCTGCACCAGGCAGGTGGGACGGATCGCGCCCACCGCTGTCGGCAGCTGGTAGTTGGCCTCCGCGTCGCCGACCAGCAGGTCGGGCAGCAGTTGCTTGAGGTACTCGATGCCGGTGTGGACGCCCGCGGCGCCGATGGCGGCGTAGGGGTGCCCGGGCCGTGCGGACGCGATCGCCGAGAGCGTCAGGACGGGGTTCGTCACCCGGTCCGGCGCATAGCCGAGGACATCGATCGTCCCCTGGCTGAGTTGCAGCCCGCCGATGCCCTTGGTGAGCAGGGTCACGCCCACGCCGGCCGACGCGAGCCGGTTGGCGGCGACCAGGCCGGCGAGGCCGGCACCGATGACGACGACGCGGCTCACAGGGCCACCTCACTTTCGGGCTGGGGCAGGTGCTCGACGTCGAGCGTGCCCTGGAAGATCCAGTTGTCGAGGGCGGTCTGTCGCACCTGGTCGCCGTAGAGGATCGGCCACAACCCGATCCAGCGGTTCTTCAGGAACAGCCGCAGCAGGCCGGTGGCCCGCTCGATGTCGATGTGCCCGCTCTCCAGGGCGATGCCGGTGGCGCGCATCGAGCAGAAGCCGCCCTGGCAGGGGCCCATCCCCAGCCGCAGCTGGCGCCGCAGGTCGTCGAAGGTGCCCTTGGGCTGGGACGCGAGCGCGTCGGTGAACATCCGGCGGCTCATCAGCTCGCACTCGCAGATGATCTGGTCGTCCAGCCGGTCGTGCTCCCGCTCCTCGAGGCGGTGCGTGACCACGTAGTTCTTCCCGGACTCCGAGCCGGGGATCGCCTCGTCTGCGGTCCGGCAGGGACGCTTCTCGCCGAGCTTCTCGCACATCGCGTCCACGATGTGCTCCGCCATCAGCCGGTAGGTGGTGAGCTTGCCGCCACCGATGGTCAGCATCCCGTCGAGGCCGTCGCGCGTGGTGTGGTCGATGACCGCCATGCCGCGGCTCATGTGCCGGGTGTCGGAGGAGGAGACGCGGCTGTCCTTGATCAGGGGACGGGCGCCGGCCCAGGCGTGCAGGGCGCGCGAGGACCGGAAGCCCGGGATGAGCACCTCGCCGGCGTCCAGCATCTGCTGGACCTCCGCGTGCTCGATCGCCAGGTCGTCGGGGTCGTCGACCTTCACGTCCGTGGTGCCGATGATGCTCACCGTGTGCACGGGGACGAGGATGTCGCCGTCGGCGGGGTAGATGCAGCGGTTCACCACCCGGTTCACCAGGCGGTGGTTCATCGCGATCATGATGCCGCGCCCGGGGATCACGTCCACCGGGTGCGCGCCCGCCATGGCGGCGATCTGGCCGGCCCACGGGCCGGCGCAGTTGAGCACGAACCCGCACTCGATCAGCACGTCCTCACCGCTCTTGAGGTCCGTGCAGTGGACGGCGGTCACCTGGCCGTCGGCGGTGTCGATCTTCGTCACGCGGTGGTAGGTCAGCACCTGCGCGCCGTAGGCCTTGGCGGAGTTCGCCGCGCCCCACACCAACTGCCAGCCGTCGACGGTGCCGTCCTCGACCTCGATCGCGCGCAGGATGCGCCGGTTGAGGCGGGGCTCGTTGCGCAGCGCCTCGGCGACGCTGATCTCGCGCGCCGGCACCCCGGTGGCCTTCGCGCCCTCGAGGAACTTGTCGGCGAAGGCGGGGTCGTCGTCCGGCCCGGTGACGAAGTAGCCACCGGTGGTCTCGATCGCCTGCGACTGGATCCTCGTCAGGATCGCGTTCTCCTGGGCACACTCGGTGGCCGACAACGGGTCACTCACGACGTAGCGCCCGCCCGAATGCAACAGGCCGTGGAACCGGCCGGTGGTGCCCTGGCCGAGGTCGGCCCGCTCCACCAGGACGGTGCTGTAGCCCCGCATCGCGACGTCGCGCACCACGCCGGCCCCGGTCGAGCCGCCACCGATGACCACGACGTCAACAGCCAGCTTTCTCACGTAGACCTCCCGAACGACTTTTTCGCGGCGCCCGCGGCCCGGGCTCTCCGTCGACACCCAGCGCAGCGCGGCAGCGCGCTCTTCATCGTTCAGGCTAATCAGGGGCGGGTCGCCGATTCACCCCCACGGGCGAAGGTCGCTCAGACGTGCACGTCCGTGCCGGGGTCATGGGAAATCGACAGCCTGCGGCCCGCCCGCGCCACGCAGGGGCTAGAGGCGGGCCCGGTCGAGGACGGCGCGCGCGGTGCCCTCGTCCAGGACGAGGTCGGTCGCGGTGCCGGCCCGCAGCGCGCCGACGACGGCGGGAGCCCGGGACGGGTCGGCCACGACGCAGATGCGCCGCGGGACCCGCTGGAGCTCCGCCGGGGTGAGCCCGGTGGCGCGGTCGTTGTAGGAGATGTCGGAGTACGACCCGTCCTCGCGCAGCAGGACGGTGCACACGTCTCCGACGACGCCGTCGGCGGCGAGCTGTCGCATGTCCGAGGTGTCCATGTACCCGGCGGTGTAGACGTGGGACGGCACCCGTCCCTCCAGGCAGCCGACGCCGAACACGGCGAGGTCGAGCTTCTGGTGCAGCTTGAGCACGTTCTGCACGGAACGTTCCCGCCACATCGCCTGCTTGGTCTCGGCGAAGTCGAAGAACGCGGGGACGGGGAAGAGCACCACCCGCGCGTCGAAGGCGTCCCCGATGGACTGGAGGATCTCCCCGATGTAGGGGATGCCCGAGCTGCGCTGGTTGGCGCCGCCGTTGATCTGCACCACCGTCGACCCGACCAGCGGACGCCGTCCCAGGTGCTTCACCACGTGCGAGAGCGTCACGCCCCAGGCCACGCCGATCAGCTGGTGGTCGTCGACGGCCTCGGTGAACAGGCGGCCGGCGAGCCGGGCGACCTGGTCGAAACGGACGTTCTCGTTGGCGTTCTCCCGCACCGAGACCATGTGGACGCGCACCCCGAAATGGCGGCTGATCGTGGAGGCCAGGGGGGACTGCGAGCCGCTGTGGTCGGCGAGGCTGATCCGCACCAGGCCGCTCTCCCGGGCCTCCTTCAGCAGCCGCGACACCGAGGACCGCGAGAGCCGCAACTGGTGGGCGATGCTCTCCATCGTCTCGCCCTGTATGTAGTAGCGGGAGGCCGCTTGGTACATGTCCTCGTAGCGCTCGTTCAAGCTTGCTCCCTCTCGGTGCACGTTCGTGCACAGGTCTAGCGCATGCGTTCAACCATTAGCAAGATGGGCCTGTCGGGATGGGGTGAACTCCTGTGGTGGCACCCTCCTGTCTGTACGTGGTTCAGCGGGTACGAAGGAGTCAGATGAACCTCACTGCGGTCGCCGCGCATGCGTGCACCGTTGGGGCCTTCGTGCCGGAGCTCAAGGAAGAATCCGATTCCGCTGGCCACTGTCATACCTCGCGTCCGCGCCCGAGAGCCTCGGCGGATGCGATCACGAGTGAGGCTCCGGCGACCGTTGTCGCTCGCCGTCAGGTCGGACGTGGCACACGCATGCCGCTGTCCGTCGCACAGCACACCAGCTCGCCCCGCGGCGCCTCCCTCCGGAGTTCAGCGCACGCCGCGACGCGAGGACGGGTGTCTGCTCCATCCACTCATGTCTGAGAAGACAAAAAACACCGAGCCTGCGTCCCCCCGGGGATGCCCAAACTGACGCCCCTAGCTGGCGTCTGAAAGTGAGAAAGAAGTGCTGGGGACCATTTTCCTCTCTGAGGTAGTCGGCACTGCGATGCTGCTCCTCCTGGGTGCTGGCGTTGTCGCCAACACCGCCCTGACAAAGTCGAAGGGCAACGGAACCGGCTTCCTGTTCGTCAACTGGGGATGGGGTCTCGCCGTGTTCGCCGGCGTCCTCGTGTCCTACAAGTCCGGCGGCCACCTGAACCCGGCCGTCACCCTGGGTGTCGTCGCTTCCGGCGCCAAGGAGTTCGTCGCGGGTGTCCCGGTCGACGCCATGTCGATCATGACCTACATCGGCGCGCAGCTCGTGGGCGCGTTCCTCGGTGCGACGCTGGCCTGGCTGGCCTACAAGGAGCACTTCGATGCAGAGCCGGATCCGGCCACCAAGCTCGGCGTGTTCTCCACCGGCCCGGCGATCCGCAACTACGCGTGGAACGTCATCACTGAGGTCATCGGCACGTTCGTCCTGGTGTTCGTCGTCCTCGCTGCCGGCCACTGGAAGTCGACCGACCTCGGCTGGCTCAGCGCCCTCGGCGTTGCCCTCCTGGTCGTCGGCATCGGCGCCTCCCTCGGTGGCCCCACCGGTTACGCCATCAACCCTGCTCGTGACCTCGGCCCGCGCATTGCGCACGCCGTTCTCCCGATCAAGGGCAAGGGCGACTCCGACTGGGCGTACTCCTGGGTTCCGGTTGTCGGCCCGATCATCGGTGGTGTTCTCGCCGGTCTGCTGAGCGGTGTCCTGCTGCCCAAGTGACAGTGATCCCGGCTGGGCGGGGTGCGGCTGAGCACCCCGTCCGGTCGGACCAGGTCTCGCCTGACAAAAAACGGAGCGGGCCGGTGGCCGCCGACCCGCTCTCTACAAGCAATCATCATCCTCTCGAACAATGACGTGGAAGGAATTATCCATGGCCGACAAGTACATCCTCGCGATTGACCAGGGAACGACCAGTTCTCGGGCGATCATCTTCAACCACGAGGGCCAGATCGTCTCCGTGGGCCAGAAGGAGCACGAGCAGATCTTCCCGCGCGCCGGCTGGGTCGAGCACAACCCGATCGAGGTCTGGGACGCCGTGCGCGAGGTCGTCGCCGAGGCCCTGGCCAAGGCCAGCCTCAACAAGGAGAACATCCAGGCCGTCGGTGTCACCAACCAGCGTGAGACCACCGTGGTGTGGAACAAGGAGACCGGCATCCCGGTCTACAACGCGATCGTCTGGCAGGACACCCGCACCTCCAAGATCGTCGAGGAGCTCGGCGGCGCCGAGGGCCAGGACAAGTACAAGGCCCGCGTCGGCCTGCCCCTGGCCACCTACTTCTCGGGCCCCAAGGTCAAGTGGATCCTCGACAACGTCGAGGGCGCCCGCGCCGATGCCGAGGCCGGCAAGCTGGTCATGGGCAACATGGACACCTGGGTCATCTGGAACCTGACCGGTGGCGTCAACGGCGGCGTGCACGTGACCGACGTGACCAACGCCTCCCGCACCATGCTGATGGACCTCAACACCCTCAGCTGGGACGCCGAGATCGCGGCCGACATGGGCATCCCGATGTCCATGCTCCCCGAGATCAAGTCGTCCTCGCAGGTCTACGGCTACGGCCGCGAAGAGGGCCTGCTCGGTGGCGTCCCGGTCGCCGGCGACCTCGGTGACCAGCAGGCCGCGACCTTCGGCCAGGCGGCGTTCAAGCCGGGCATGGCGAAGAACACCTACGGCACCGGCTGCTTCATGATCATGAACACCGGCGAGGAGATCGTTCCCTCCAAGAACGGCCTGCTCACCACCGTGTGCTACAAGATCGGCGACGACAAGCCGATCTACGCGCTCGAGGGTTCGATCGCCGTCACCGGCTCGCTGGTGCAGTGGCTGCGCGACAACCTTAAGATGTTCTCCTCCGCTCCGGAGATCGAGGAGCTCGCCGCGTCCGTCGAGGACAACGGTGGCTGCTACTTCGTCCCGGCGTTCTCCGGCCTGTTCGCTCCGTACTGGCGTTCCGACGCCCGTGGCGCGATCGTCGGCCTCACCCGGTTCGTCAACCGTGGCCACATCGCCCGCGCCGTCCTGGAGGCCACCGCCTACCAGACCCGTGAGGTGCTGGACGCCATGGAGGCCGACTCCGGCGTGAAGCTCGCCGAGCTCAAGGTCGACGGCGGCATGACGATGAACGAGACCCTGATGCAGTTCCAGGCCGATCAGCTGGGCGTGCCGGTGGTGCGTCCGGTCGTCGCCGAGACGACTGCCCTGGGTGCTGCCTACGCCGCTGGCATCGCCACCGGTTACTGGCAGGGCGAAGCCGACGTCATCGCCAACTGGGCCGAGGACAAGCGGTGGGAGCCGAAGGCGGAGGAGGGCGAGCGCGCCCGCCTGTACCGCAACTGGAAGAAGGCCGTCACCAAGACCTTCGACTGGGTCGACGACGACGTCGCGATCTGACGCTCATCGACACAGGCGGCGCCGCCGGGACACCATCCCGGCGGCGCCGCCGCTGTGTGTGGGGCTTCCGGGGGAGCCGCCCGGTGCGCGGTTCCGGCCTCCCGGACGAGCGGAGCGGCGCGGTCAGGCGTAGGTGAAGCGGGCCGTGGAGCTCGCCGCGGACACCAGCCCGGCGCCGGCGCGGACGCCGATCGCCACCTTCCCGGTGGCGTGCGCGGGGGTGGTCACCTTCAGCCGCGTGGAGGAAGTGACGCTCAGCCGCGTCCCCGGGACGCCGCCGAAGGTCACGGCGGTGACGCCGTAGAAGTACTTGCCGGTGAGGGTGACGACGGTGCCGCCCTTGCGTGAGCCCTTGGCCGGGGACACGCCCGACACCACCGGGGCGGGCGTGGGGGCGTAGGTGTAGGTGCCGCCCGTGGCGGTCCCGTACGCCCCGGTCACCGTCACGCCCACGGCGCCCGCGGGCTGGGCGGGGGCGCGGACCACCAGCTTCGTGCTCGACGCGGACACGATCGTCGCGGCCGTCCGGCCGAAGGTCACCGCGGTCACGCCGTGGAAGTTGCTGCCGGTGATGGTCACCTTCGCGCCACCGGCGGCGAAGCCCTTCGCGGGGGAGAGCGCCGAGATCCGGGGGGCGGGCGCCACCGTCGCGGTGAAGGCCACGCCGGTCGACGGGCCGTACCGGTTCACCACGCGGAGGCTGGCCGGGCCCGCGGGCAGTGCAGGGGCGGTCACCGAGAGCTTCTTCGACGAGGACACCGACACCGCCGTCCCCGGCACGGTGCCGAAGAGCACCGTGGTGCCCGCAGAGAAGTGCCGGCCGGTGATGGTCACGCGCGCCCCGCCGATCGTCAACCCCGTGGACGGTGAGACCGCAGAGACCGTCGGCACCTTGCCGTAGGCGAAGTGGTCGGCCGCCCGCGGCGCGGACGGGCCGGCGGCGGTGGTCACGCGCACGTCGACCGTGCCGCTGCTCCCCGGCGGGGACACCGCGTGCACCTCTGCGTCCGAGACCACCGTGAAGGAGGCCGCGGGAGTACCGCCGAACGTGACCGCCGTGGCGCCGGTGAACCGGCTCCCGCGCAGCGTGACGGGCGTCCCGCCGCCCACGGGCCCGGCGCCCGGGGAGACCGAGGTGACCACAGCGGGCGGCAGGAACGCGAGCGTGACGTCGCGGTTGGAGTTCGACAACTCGGAGGCCAGCACCAGGCGCGCCGTGCCCTCGGCGTGGGCCGGGGTGGTGACCGTGAGGCTGTTGTGGTCGGCGGAGATCTTCAGGCCGGTGCCGGGGACGCCGTCGAACAGCGCGGCGGTGACCCCGTCGAACCGGCGCCCGGAGAGCGTGACGACCTGCCCGCCGGCCGTGGACGCGGTCGCGGGGCTGACCGCGTGGATGCTCGGGGCGATGTTCAGCAGCAGGTTGGGCGTGCCGGCGGGGTTCCCGCCGACGCGACTGGTGAGGCTCAGTCGCAGGATGCGCGCGGCCACCTTGGCGGGCGTCCACGTCGGGTGGGCGCCGACGAGCATGGCCGCGACGCCGGCCACGTGCGGGCTGGCCATCGACGTGCCCGACATCAGCACCGGCGCGCCGAAGGGGGAGGCCGAGCGGATGTCCACCCCGGGGGCGTAGAGGTCGACGCAGGGCCCGTCGTTGGAGAAGCCCGCCCGCTGGTCTGCGGCGTCCGTCGCCGCGACGGTCAGGGCGGCCGGCGCGGAGCCGGGCGAGGCCTCGCAGGCGTCCATGCTGTCGTTGCCCGCTGCGGCCACGACGGTGACGCCCTCGGCCACCAGGCGGGCCACCATGTCGTTCTCCGCCCGGCTGTACGAGCCGGTGAGGCTGAGGTTCACCACGGCCTTCTGCCCCGTGCGGTGGTCCTTGGCGATCCAGTCCAGGGCGGCCACGGTGGCCGCGGACGTGCCGTTGCCGCTGCAGTCCAGCACCCGCACCGGGACGAGGGTCACCTGCTTGGCCACGCCGAACGTCGTCCCGCCGATCGTGCCCGCGACGTGGGTGCCGTGTCCGTAGCAGTCCCCGGTGCCGCTGCCGTCGGGGACGAACGATGCGCCGGCGGCCACCCGCCCGCCGAACTCCGGGTGGTCCGCGTCGATGCCGGTGTCGACCACGTACACCTTCACCCCCGCCCCGGTCCGGGCGTAGGTGTAGCGGCTGTCCAGCGGGAGGCCGGACTCGTCGATGCGGTCCAGGCCCCACGGCGGCTGGGTCTGGGTGTCGGCGACGTGGACGGGTGCGTCCTTCTGCACGTAGGCGACGGCGGGGTCGAGCGCCAGGTCGCGGGCCTGCGCCGAGGTCAGCCGGGCGATCACCCCGGGGATCGCGTCGAGCTCGCGCTGGGTCCGGTCGGCGAGGGTGGCGTCCGCCGCCGTGCCGTCGGCCGGACCTGCCTCGTTACGGAACCGGACGATGTAGGTCGCGCCGCCGGTGCTGGACGACGCGCCCGGGGCGGGCGTGGGCGGAGCGGTCGTGGTCGGGCTTGGCTCGGCGGGTGCGGGGGCGGACGGCGCCGTCGCCGGCGGCGCGGGAACCGGGGTGTCGGCGTGCGCGGGCAGGGGCTGCGTCCAGCCGGCGAGAGCCAGGCCGAGACCGCACAGATACGCCCCCCAGCGCAGTTTCCTCATGCCCCCCCCGAGCCAGCGTCGAGAAACTACGCCACGTAGCTTAGGTGATGGCCGGACGCCTGTCCGTCCCGCCCGTCAACGCCCCAGGACGGTGACCTCGGCGATGCCGCCGCGGAAGTACCCCTCGCCGATGTCGGGCAGCGAGGAGAGGTGTACGAGCAGGAACCGGGTGCTGACCGGCTCGGCGGGTGTCAGCGTGACCTCGGCAGAGGCCGCGTCCGCGCTCGCGACCGGCGTCCACTGCGACACCGACTTGGTCGGGGCCGACCGTCCGGCCTTCTGCGGCACCAGCACGGCGACCGCGGTCGGCTGGCCGGCCAGCACCAGCCGGACGGCGGTGACGGTGCGCACCTCCCCCAGGTCGAGCACGAGGCCCGCGCCGGGCTTCAGCCCGCCCATGGCGGCCGAGCGGTACTTCTCCGTGCGCCAGAAGGTCTCCGGGTTGCCGTCCACGGCGTTTCGGGCCGACTTCGCGTTCTCCGCGCCGTCGCCGCCGTCGCCCTTGGGGTCGAAGTCGTCCACGGCGGCCACCGCGAGCGGGGCGCCCTCCGGTGCCGCCGGGGCGGACGGGGCGCGCAGGTTCAGCGCCAGCGCCGCGACGATCGCGAGGGTCACGAGCACGCCGAGACCACCGATCAGGATCGGCAGCCGTCGCGGCCGCCGGGGTGGAGCCTGCCCGGCCGCGGGGGGACGCCAGCCGGCCGGCGGGGGCACCGGGGTGAACGACTCGCCGCGGCTGAGGGCCTCGTCCACGAACGGCGCGGTGGAGTCCTCGGGCTCGTCGTCCCAGTCGGCGTACGGGCCGGCGGCACCGGGGTCGACGGCGACCGGACCGGCTCCCGCCGTCCCGGCGGAGGCGGCCGGGACCGCCGGCGGCGCGGACGGTGACCCCTGGACGGGGCTGGACGAGGAGAACCGGCTGGCCACCGGCGTCGGCACGGGCGGCGCGACGGTCGAGACCGGCACCGCGGGCGCGGACGCGGAGTCGGGGTCGACGCTGGGGTGCAGGCGGGCACGCAGGTCGTGGGCCGCCCCCATCGGTCCCAGCACCAGCGACAGCTGGGTGGTGACCTCCTGGGCGGTGGTCAGCCGGCTCGCGTGGTTGCGGGGGGCCGGCGACAGGATGCGGTCCACCACCTGGTCGACGGCCGGGGCCACCCCGGAGCGCACCTGGCTCGGCAGCACCCAGTGGCCCTCCACGACCGGGGCCGCGGCCAGGCCGAAGCGGTCGGCGCCCGGCCAGCGGGCGACCAGGCAGGCGTAGAGCAACTGGCCGAGCGAGCGGACGTCCGCCGCCTCACCGGCGAGGTGGTCGGGCGTGGAGCCGCTCAGCTCGTTCATCGCGAAGCCGAGCACCTTCACGTTGCCGGAGGCGCTGATCAGCACGGTGGCGGGGCTCAGCCGGCGGTGGAAGTGCCCCTGGGCGTGCAGCGCGATCAGCGCGTCGGCGACCTCCCGGACGATCCAGGCGGCCTCCACGCCGGTCAGCGGGCCGCTGCGCAGCACTTTCTCCAGCGTCTGGCCAGCCGCGTACTCGTAGACCAGGTAGGGGCCGGTGCCGGCCTCGTCCCCGACCACGTCGAGCACGCGAAGGAACCGGGCGTCCGTCGCCAGAGCCGCCTCGTGGGAGAGCCGCAGCACCTCGGCGGTCGCCGGGCTGTCGGCGTCCAGCAGGTGCACCAGCACGGGACGTCCCAGAACGAGGTCATCTGCGCGCCAGGTCTGGCTCCGGTGACGGACAGCGAGCTGCTCGGCCAGCCGGTAGCGCTCGCCCAGGACGCGCCCGTCCAGGGACGCCTCGGCCTCCGGCGTGCCGGCGATCGGCGGCTCGGGGAACTCCAGAACGTCGGAGGACGCCGGCTGCGTCGCGGACACGGGGACGAAGACGCCCACCCCGTCCGGGTCGGGTGGTCCGGCGTCCCGGTCGTCCTCCGCATCGGCCTCGTCGGCGATCGCGCCTGCCGCGTCGGTGTCGGGGTCGACGGCCGCCCGCGGCCGGCGGAGGACCTCCAGCAGCGAGGTGGTCTCCGGGATGCCCAGCCGCTTGGCCGTGAAGAAGAAGGCCAGCACCGCCACCACGCCGGCCAGGGCGAGCCCGAGCACCCGCAGCAGCAGGCTGGGGTAGCGCTCGAACCACCAGCTGATCACCCACGCCAGCAGCGCGGCAGGCACCGTGGCCACGGCCAGGCGCCCCAGGTGCCGCAGGGTCTCGACGCCCGGCAGTTCGGGCAGGCGACGGCGCAGCACCCGGTGGGTGATCACCGCACCGATGAAGTACGACACCGAGTACGACAGCGCCAGGCGCGCGGCGACCGTCCCCGGGTCGTCCCAGGCGAGCACGAAGACGACGGCGAACAGGGCGTTGGCCGCGCTGATCCAGATCTGCAGCAGGAACGGGGTCCTCGTGTTGTCCATCGCGTAGAACGCGCGCAGGTACAGGTACTGGATCGTGAACGGCACCAGGCCGATCGCGAAACCGATCAGCGCCCAGGCGATGAAGACGTAGTCGTTCGCGCCGCTGCCGTTGCCGTAGATGATCCGGGTGACCGGATCGGCGAGCACCGCCAGCCCGATGCTGGCCGGCAGCAGGAAGGTGGTCGCCAGCCGCAGGGCCCTCGTGGTCTCGGCCGCGACGCCGGACCGGTCGCCGGCGACCGCGTAGCGGGACGCCGCCGGCAGCATCGCCGTGGCCAGCGAGACGGTCAGCAGCGAGTGGGGCAGGATCCAGATCAGGTAGGCGTTCTGGTAGACCGTCCAGCCGCCGCCGGCCGCCTGCGCGCCGGCGCTGGGTGCGGCGGCGGAGGCGAGGTTCGACACGACGATCTGCGCGACCGAGGTGAGCGCGACGTAGCCGACCATCCACTTCGCGACGTGGAAGGTCCGTCCCAGGCCGGTGCCCTTGAGGTCGAACCGGGGACGGTAGGAGAAGCCCGCCCGCTTGAGGTACGGCAGCAGGACCAGGGTCTGGACGAGGATGCCGATCGTGGAGCCGAGGGCGAGCAGCCACGCCTGCGCCGTGGTGAACGGCTCGCCGCCGAGGGCGCCCTCGCTGCCCCACAGCCACAGGTAGGCGCTGAAGACGATGATGGAGACGAGGTTGTTCACCGTCGGCGCCCACATCATCGGCCCGAACTTCTCGCGGGCGTTCAGCACCTGCCCGATCAGGAAGAAGACGCCGTAGAAGAACAGTTGCGGCATGCAGATGTAGCTCATCAGCAGCAGCGACTGCCAGTGGTCGGCCATCTCGGGCGTGCGCCAGATGGCCGAGGTGTACAGGCTCATCACCAGTGGCGTCGCCGCCGTCACCACCACGGTCAGGGCGCCCAGGACGAGCAGGAAGCCGGTGATGATCCGGTCGATGAACGCCTTGCCGCCGTCCTCGTCGTGGTTGACCGCGCGCACGATCTGCGGCACGAGGACGTTGTTGAGGGTGCCGCCGGCGAGCAGCAGGTAGAGGGACGTGGGCACGGTGTTGGCGAAGTTGAACGCCTCCGCCTGGAGCGTGCCGTTGCCGATGACGAACGCCAGCAGGGCGGTGCGCACCAGGCCCAGCACGCGCGAGGCCATCGTGCCGGACGCCATCACCGCTGTGGCGTTGATGAGGCGGCGCCCGCCGGCGGGGCTCGTGTCCGTCATTCGCCTGCCTCTGGGGTGACGGGGCCGCCGTCGCGTGCCGGTGCGGTGGTCGAGGCCCGGCGGCGCACCTGGCGGATGCGCCAGGCGGTGGCACCCACCAGCACCAGCGTCGACACCCCGACGATGATCCAGGCCACCACGCCGAGGTCGGTGATCTCGACGGTGATCGCGATGTCGGGCGTCACCCGCCGTCCGCTCTCTGTGGCGACGTAGGCCCGGGCGGTGACCAGCCCGTTCGAGGTGGCCTCCGGGCGCACGTTCACCGTCACGCTCTGGTCGGGCTCCACGGTCACGACCTCCGACGGCGGGACGGTGAGCCGCAGTTCGTTGGCCGTGGTCACCCGCACCTGCACGCGGATGGGCTCGGTGAGGTTGTTGGTGACCGTCACCGGGAACTGGTTCGTGCGCGAGGACATCACGAACCGCGGGCTGGCGTCGAGGTGCACCGACCGTCCGACCTCGGGCAGGCTGACGAGCCGGGAGAGGCCGCGCAGGTGGGCGTCGAAGCCGGTCGTGTCGCCCACCCAGGCCGACGATGCCGCCCGCGACACCGCGGCGTCCGACTGGGCCGGGAGGCTGGAATCGGGGGCGAGCTCTGCGAAGGCGGTGAAGTCGCTCTCGAGCCGGCCGAGCTCCTCGAACGCCTCGGTCGGCAGCCGCGCGGGACGGGCGGACGCGAGCCCGACCGTGCTCACGCCCGGCGTCGACTCCAGGAGTTCGTCGAGGCTGCGGCGCACCAGCCAGCTGCCCATCGCCGCCTCGTCCTGCTCGACGTCGGCAGGGGTGCGCAGCAGGCGGACCTCGCCGCGCGCGCCGGCGACCACGGACGTGGCCAGGGCGTACTGGCGGCGGAGGTTCTGCGGCGCGTCCGTGGTGCCCGGAAGCGCGCCGGACGCCCCCAGGACGGGCGGGTGGCCGGGTGTGCCGGCCTGGAGGGCGCCGGCCGCGACGGTGTTGGTGGCCACGACCGCGTCCGGGTCGGAGGAGGCGATGAGGTCGTAGGTCGCCGTGGTGAGCTGCGTGCCGGCGGGCACGACGACCAGCGGCAGGTCATCGAGGCCGGACACCTTCGCCGCGGCACGCTCGGAGCGGGCGACGACGAGCTCGTCGCCGGCCACCCTCGCCCCGGTGAGGTCGGGGTTGGCGAACAGCGTCCGTCCGCCGAACCGATTCTCCAGGCCCTCGAAGCGCGCCAGCCAGGCCTTGGCGGCGTCCTGGCCGGTGCCGGCGACGGTGGTCTCGCCGGAGACGACCTGGTAGCCGTCCGCCATGTCGCGCACCTCGTCGAGGAGGGCGGGGTCGATCAGCCAGTTCATGCCCGGGCGCGCGGCGGCGTCCAGCAGGGTGCCCAGGCGGCCGGTCAGGTCCTGGGCCAGGGAGTCGTTGCGGAAGAGGTTGTCGACGAGCTTGGTGGGCGGGTCGGTCAGGAGCACGACGGAGGTGACCGGCACCTTCTCGGTGCCGGGGATGTTCACGAAGGTGCGCAGCTCGCCCATGCTGCGGAAGTTGGCGGTGGCGCCCGAGTCGGTGTTGGCGATCACGTCCGCGCCGAAGGGGAAGGCGGCGCCGCGCACGTCGAAGCCCAGCTCGCCGATCGTGGCGCGCAGGGTGACCTGCTCGCTCTGTCCGGGGTTGAACGCCTCCGCGGAGGTGCTGACCACCACGTAGTGGTCGGAGCTGATCGGCAGCCGGGCGCCGAGCACCGTGCTGGTGCTTGCCCGCCGGAGCGTGGCGAGGTCGCGGATGGCGTCCCGGGAGCGCCACAGGATGGCCTGCACCCCGAAGGCGGGGACGCTGCCGGTGTTGGCCACCGTCCCGGACAGGGTGACGGTGTCGTCCTTGCCGTAGCCGGAGACCTTGAGCGCGGTCATGGTGAAGGTGAGCTCGGGCTCCGCGGCGTGCGCGGGGGACGGCGTGGCCAGCAGGAGGCCGGCGGTAGCGGCGAGACCGGCCAGCAGGGACGCCACGGCACGACGCCTGTGCCTGGAGCTGCCGATCACCGTCTTATCGTACGGGGCGCCGGTCGGCCCCCGTCCCCGCACCCGCCCGGCCCGGCGCGGGTTCCTCGCGGTGCGGGCCGGCGCGCGACCCGGCCGCGGGGGGCGGGCCGGTAGAGTACGCGGTCGTGCCCCCGGTGACCGAAGAGCAGCGCGCAGCGCTGGACGACGTGCTGGCCGCAGGCCCGAAGGTCCGGCGACTCGCCCGCCAGTTCGAGCGCGCCGGCCACGAGCTGTACCTCGTCGGCGGGTCCGTGCGCGACGCGCTGATGGGGCGCCTGGGACACGATCTGGACTACACCACCTCCGCGCGCCCGGACGAGATCGAGGCGCTCGTGCGGAAGGTCACGCACGCCGTCTGGGATGTGGGCCGCGCCTTCGGCACGATCGCGTGCCGGATCACCGAGGACGACGGCACCGACTGGCAGGTGGAGATCACCACCTTCCGGGCCGACACCTACGCCGACCACACCCGCAAGCCGGACGTGGTCTTCGGCGACCATCTCGGCGGCGACCTCGTGCGTCGCGACTTCACCGTCAACGCGATGGCCCTGCGCACCACCGACGGCGCGCTGCTCGACCCGTTCGGCGGACTGGGTGACCTGCGGGCAGAGGTGATCCGCACCCCCGCCGCTGCGGAGCTGTCGTTCTCCGACGACCCGCTGCGGATGATGCGCGCCGCGCGGTTCACGTCCCAGCTCGGCTTCCGTCCCGACCCGGACGTGGTGCGGGCGATGACCCAGATGGCGTCCCGGATCACGATCGTCTCCGCGGAGCGGATCCGCGACGAGCTGGTCAAGCTGCTGCTCACCGACAACCCCCGGCCGGGCCTGGACCTGCTGGTGCAGACCGGGATCGCCGACATCGTGCTGCCGGAGCTGCCCGCCCTGCGGATGGAACGCGACGAGCACAACCGCCACAAGGACGTCTACGAGCACACCCTCACCGTGCTCGACCAGGCGATCGAGCTGGAGAGGCTGCGTGGGCACGCGCCCGACATCGTCAACCGCCTCGCCGCGGTCTTCCACGACATCGGCAAGCCGCGCACGCGGCGCTTCGAGCCCGGCGGAAAGGTCTCCTTCCACCACCACGACGTCGTCGGGGCGAAGATGGCCGCCAAGCGGATGCAGGCCCTGCACTTCTCCTCGGAGGAGACGAAGGCCGTGGCCACGCTCGTGGAGCTGCACCTGAGGTTCCACGGCTACGCCGAGGGCGAGTGGACGGACTCCGCGGTGCGGCGCTACGTCCGCGACGCCGGCGACCAGCTCGAACGGCTGCACATCCTCACCCGCTCGGACTGCACGACCCGCAACCAGCGCAAGGCGCAGAACCTGCGCCGCGCGTACGAGGAGCTGGAGTGGCGGATCGACGAGCTCGCCCAGCGCGAGGAGCTGAACGCCATCCGTCCCGACCTCGACGGTACGCAGATCATGGAGCTGCTCGGAATCCCCGAGGGGCGGGAGGTCGGGCAGGCCTACCGGTTCCTGATGGAGCTGCGCATGGAGGAGGGTCCGCTCGGGCAGGAGCGGGCCACCCGCGAGCTGCTCGCCTGGTGGGCGGAGCGGCACCCCGGGGACGGCGCCACGGCGTCCGGGACCCCCGCGGCGGGCGGCGATGACTGATCCGGGGGTCCGGCCGGAGGCGCTGGGCCTCCCGCGCCCGTCCGGGGTGGTGTTCGACTGCGACGGCCTCCTGCTCGACACCGAGCCGTGCTGGACGGTCGCGGAGACCGCGGTGTTCGCCACCCGCGGCCTGCCGTACGGGCCGGAGCAGAAGGCCCTGTTCATCGGACGCAGCGTGCCGGGGTCGGTCGAGCTGATGGCCTCGATCTTCGGCGAGGAGGGCAACGAGGAGGCGATCCTCGCCCAGCTGCTCGACGCGATCGGCGACGTGATCGCCACCAGCGCCGAACCCATGCCGGGCGCGCTCGAACTCGTGGAGCTGCTGTCCGGGCGGCTGCCGATCGGCGTGGCGAGCAACTCGCCGCGGTTCGTCCTGGATGCGGCGCTGGGCAGGGCGGGGCTGCGCGACGCGTTCGGCGCCGTGGTGGCCGCCGACGAGGTGCCGGTGCCCAAGCCCGCCCCGGACCTGTACCTGTCCGCCTGCCGCCTCCTGGGCGTCCCTGCGGTCGGGGCGGTCGCGCTGGAGGACACCGCCACGGGCACCGCCGCGGCGCACGCCGCGGGCCTGCGGGTGATCGGCGTCCCCTCGCCCGAGGCCGGCGAACTCGGCGCGGACTGGCTGCTGCCCGCGCTCGACGACCCGCGGCTCCTCGCCTGGGCGTCCTCGCTCTGAGACCACCGCACGTCCCCGCGGGACCCTGCCTGGAGGAATACTTAGCCAAGCTAATGAGTTAGGCTAAGCATCATGACTCCCGAAACCCTCTCCGGCCTGGCGAACGACCTGCGCATCGCGTGCCAGCGGGTGAGCCGCCGGGTCCGGTTCGAGTCGGCCGACGAGCTCGCGCCCCACCAGGTGAGCGCCCTGTCGCAGCTGAAGTCCGGACCCCTCACCCCCGGTGAGCTGGCCGAGATCGAGAGGGTGTCGCCGCCGAGCATGACCCGCACCGTGAACTGCCTGGTCGAGCGCGGCCTCGTGGCCCGCGACGACCACCCCAGCGACGGGCGCTCGAAGCTCCTCGAGCTCACCGACGCCGGACGGGCGGCCATGGACCGGGTCGCGCGGGCGAGGGACGACTGGATGCTCCACCAGCTGGAGGGGCTGACGAAGGACGAACAGAAGCTGTTGGAAGAGGCGACCAGATTGTTGAACCGGGTGCTGGAGAAGTGAGTGCTGCCACCGTCGAGCACGTCCCCACCTTCTCGTCCCTCGGGATCCGGAACTACCGGCTGTTCTGGACCGGGGGACTGATCTCGAACGTCGGCACCTGGATGGCGCGCGTCGCCCAGGACTGGCTGGTGCTGACGATGCTCACCGACAACTCCTCGACAGCGCTCGGCATCGTGACCGGGCTGCAGTTCCTGCCGATCGCCGTGCTCGCCCCGTACGCCGGGGCGCTGGCCGACCGCATCTCCAAGCGGCGGATGCTGATCTGGACCCAGGTCGGCCTCGCCCTGGTGGGCCTGACGCTGGCCGCGCTGGTGCTGGGGGGCTGGACGCAGTTGTGGCACGTCTACGTCCTGGCGGCGCTCCAGGGCGTGGCCGCGGCTTTCGACGGCCCGGCCCGGCAGGCGTTCGCACCCGAGATGGTGAGCGAGAAGCTCATCGCCAACGCCGTCGGGCTGAACACCACGTCCTTCCACGCCGCCCGGCTGATCGGGCCGGCCGTCGCCGGACTCACGATCGCCTGGTGGGGCGTCGGGCCCGCGCTGCTGCTCAACGGGCTCAGCTTCGTCGCGGTGATGGTCGCGCTGGTGATGATGGACCCCTCGGACCTCACCCCGGCGCCCCGGGCACGGGCGAAGGGGTCGGTGATGGCCGGGGTGCGGTACGTCCGCTCGCGCCCGGACATCATCCTGCTGATGTTCCTGGTGTTCATGCTGGGGACGTTCGGGCTGAACTTCCAGCTGACCAACGCCCTCATGGCCACCGAGGTGTTCCACGTCGGTGCGGAGCAGTACGGGCTGCTGGGCTCGATCCTCGCGATCGGGTCGCTGTCGGCCGGCCTGCTGGCGGCACGGCGGACGCAGCTGCGCCTGCGCCTGATCATCGGGGCGCTGGCCGGGTTCTCGCTGTGCGTCGGCGTCCTCACCGTCGCGCCCACCTACTGGTGGTACGCGGCGTTCCTGATCCCGACCGGGCTCACGTCGCTGACCGTGATGACGGCGGCGAACGCGTCCGTCCAGCTGTCCACCGAGCCGGTCATGCGCGGCCGGGTGATGGCGCTGTACCAGGCGATCTTCCTCGGGGGCACCCCGCTGGGCGCCCCCGTGATCGGCTGGGTCGGCGACGCCTTCGGCCCGCGCTGGACGCTGGCGATCGGCGCGATCGCCTGCGCGCTGGCCGTCGTGGTCGCGGTCGCAAACCTGGTGCGCGAGTCGGGCTGGGGCGTCCTGCCGTGGCGCCGCGTGGAGGAGGAGGTCGTCGTCGACGACTTCCAGGCGGCCCGCTGACTCAGCGGGAGCCGGCCACGAACTCCTCGCGCACCTGCTTGCGGAGCACCTTGCCCAGCATCGAGCGGGGCAGGTCGTCGGCGGCCACCACCTGCCGGGGCACCTTGTAGCCGGCCAGGCGCTCGCGGCAGTACTGGCGCAGCGCGTCCTCGTCCAGCGCGACGCCGGGACGCAGCACCACGACGGCCACCACCTTCTCCCCGCCCGACGGTGCCGGGACGCCGATCACGGCGGCGTCGGTGAGGTCGGGGTGGCCGCGGAGCACGTTCTCCACCTCGGACGGCGCCACGTTGAAGCCGCCGGTGATGATCAGCTCCTTCACCCGGTCGACGATCGTGGTGAAGCCGTCGGCGTCCACCGTCACCACGTCACCGGTGCGCAGCCAGCCGCCGGGCAGCAGCGCCTTCGCGGTCTCCTCGGGGTTGTTCCAGTAGCCGCTGAACACCTGCGGGCCCCTGATCAGCAGCTCGCCGCGCTCGCCCTGCGCGACCTCGCGCGTCGGGTCGTCCGGGTCGACGACCAGCATCTGCGTGGACGGGAACGGGACGCCGATCGTCCCGGTGCGCCGCGACGGCGCGAACGGGTTGCCCAGGCACACCGGGGACGCCTCGGTCATGCCGTAGCCCTCCACGAGCAGCCCGCCGGACACCGACTCCCACAGCTCGACCACCGAGTCCGGCAGGTTCATCGCCCCCGAGATGCAGTACTTGGCCGAGCGCAGGCTGATCTTCCGCTCGCGGGCGCGCAGCGCGGTCTTCTCGTAGATCGGTGGCACCGCGCAGTAGACCGTGGGCGGCGACTTCTTCGCCGCGTCCAGCACCAGGTCGACGTCGAAGGCGGGGAACAGCACGATCCGCGCCTGCTTGAGCACGCCATAGGTCAGGAACAGCGTCATGCCGAAGGCGTGGAACAGCGGCAGGATCGCGTAGAAGGTCTCCTTGCGGTACTGGGCGCCGTGCATCCACGCCTCGCCCTGCCGCGCGTTGCTGAACAGGTTGAAGTGGCTGAGCATCGCGCCCTTCGGCAGCCCCGTGGTGCCGGAGGTGTACTGGATCACCGCGAGGTCGTGCACCCCGGGCCGGGGGTGGGACGCGACGAGCGGCGGCGCGTCCAGCAGCTTCTCCCACGGCAGCGTGCCGGGCGCGGGCCGGGTGAGCCGGTCGCGGGTCTCGCGCAGCTTCTTCACCGGCAGCTGCAGCGCGAGCCGCTTGATCGTCGGGAACGCCTTGAGCAGGTTCACCGAGACGATGTGCTCCAGCGCGAGGTCGCCCGGCATGGCCTTGAGCTTGCCGACGGCCGCGTCCCAGCTGATCGCGACGCGGGCGGCGTGGTCCTCGAAGAGGTGCCGCAACTCGCGCTCGGTGTACAGCGGGTTGTGCTCGACGACGACCGCGCCCAGGCGCAGGACGGCGTAGAACGCCACGATGTGCTGGGGGCAGTTCGGCAGGATGATCGCCACCCGGTCGCCGGCCTGGACGCCGAGGCGGCGCAACCCCTCTGCGGTGCGGGCGATCTGGTCACCCAGCTCGGTGTAGGTGGTGGTGCGTCCGAAGAACTCGGTGGCCACATGGCTGCCGGCCTCCGCGACCGAGCGCTCGTAGAGCGCCACCAGCGACTCGGTGGGAAGTTCGATCTCTGCCGGTACCCCCGGCTGGTAGTGCCTGACCCAGGGTGCGTCCACACCGCGACACTACTGTCTGGGTCAGCGTCCCCACGCCGAAAGCCGCGCGATCCGTCCCTCGGCTCATCGCCACCAGCGTCCGCCCGCGCCCGGGTGAGGAGCGCCCCGTCCGCGAGGCCCCGCCCCCATCCGCGAGCGCCAGCCCCCGTGCGCGAGGGCCAGCCTTCTGACCGAGGGCCAGCTCCGGTGTGCTGGCCCTCGGCATCAAGGCTGGCCCTCGATGGGACGGGAGTCCGTCCCCGCCGATCGTCCAGCCGCCCGCCCCGCCTCTCTCGCCCAAAGAGGACTGAAACCGCCGACGTCGGCGGTTTCGGTCCGCTTTGTGGGCATCGCGGGCGGGAGGCGGGTGGGATCGATGCTGGGGGTGATGGGGTGGTGGTGCGGGAGCGCAGGTGGTGGGGGGCGTGCGGGTGGTGGCGGGAGTGCGGGTGGTGGTGACGAGGGCGGGTGGTGCCGGAGCGCGGGTGGTGGTGACGAGGACGCGGGTGGTCGTGCCGGAGCACGGGCGGCTGGCGGTCGCGGCGGGGTGGCCGGGGGTGGCGGGCAATACGATGACCCGACGGGAGGGAGGACGCGATGGGCGAGCGCTGCGGGTGGTGCGGCACCGATCCGCTGTACGTCGCCTACCACGACGACGAGTGGGGCGTCCCGGAACGCGACTCCCGGGCGCTGTTCGAGAAGCTCGTCCTCGACGGCTTCCAGGCCGGCCTGTCCTGGTACACGATCCTGCGCAAGCGCGAGAACTTCCGGGCCGCGTTCGCCGGGTTCGACCCCGACGTCATCGCCGGCTGGGGTGAGCCGGACGTCGTCCGGCTGCTGGGCGACGCGGGCATCGTGCGGCACAGGGGCAAGATCGAGGCCGCCATCGGCAACGCCAGGGCGTGGCAGGAGATCGAGTCCGACGGCGGGTTCGCCGCCTTCGTCTGGAGCGCGGTGGACGGGCGTCCGGTGCAGCGCGAGCTGACCGCGCTCGCCCAGGTGCCGGCCACGGACCCCCGGACGGACGCGCTGTCGAAGCGCCTGAAGCGCGCCGGCTTCCGCTTCTGCGGGCCGACGATCGTCTACGCGTTCGCGCAGGCGGTCGGGATGTTCAACGACCATCTCCTGACCTGTCCCGCGCACGCGCGCTGCGCCGCTCTGGCATGAGCGCTCGCCCGTCCGCGCCTCGGAGCCTGCCGGCCTGGCTGAGCCCGGTCTGGCTGGTCCTGGGTGCGATCGTCTCCGTGCAGGTGGGCGCGGCGTTCGCGAAGTCGCTGTTCGCGCTCACCGATCCCACGGCGGTCGCCTGGCTCCGGATGGCCGCGGCCGCGGCGATCTTCTGGGTCTTCGCCCGCCCCCGGCTGCGGGGACGGACCTGGCCGGAGTGGCGGGTCGTGATCGGCTACGGCATCGCGCTGGCCACGATGAACTGGGCGATCTACCAGTCCTTCGCCCGGATCCCGATCGGGCTGGCGGTGACCATCGAGTTCCTCGGGCCGCTCGCGGTCGCCCTGGTCGGCTCGCGCCGGGCCCGCGACCTGGTCTGGGTGGGCCTGGCCGCGGTCGGCGTCACCCTGCTCGGTGTCTTCCCGACGACGGTGGACTGGGCGGGCATCGGCTTCGCCCTGCTCGCCGGTGCCGCGTGGGCCGCGTACATCGTGCTGTCCGGCCCGACCGGCGCCGCGTGGGAGGGGGTGACCGGCGTCAGCGTTGGCAGCCTCGTGGGCGCACTGGTGTTCCTCGTGCCCGGTCTGGTGGCCGGCGGCAGTTCGCTGTGGCAGCCGCGGGTGGCCGTCCTCGCCGTGGTGGTGGGCGTGCTCAGCTCCGTGATCCCCTACGGCCTGGAGATGGTCGCCCGCCGGCGGATCCCCGCCGGGGTGTTCGGCATCCTGATGAGCCTCGAACCGGCGGCGGCGGCGCTGCCGGCCCTGCTGGTGCTGGGCGAACAGCTGGGCTGGGTGGAACTGGTGGCGATGGCCTGCGTGATCGTGGCGAGCGTGGGCTCCACGCGGGCCCTGGCGAAGGCGCCCGCGCCGAACTAGTCCTCCGCGCCGGACCAGGCCCCCGCGCTGCCGGCTCAGTCCGGAAGGACGCCCAGGTGCGGCGCGGGGCTGCGGACGCCGGCCCTGCCCAGGGCTCCGAGCGCCCGCTCAAGGAGCGCGCGCTGGACGCCCCAGTGCTGGTTCGGGGCCGTCTTGGCGATCACGCGGATGGTCATCGCGGTGGCGGTGACGGCGTTGACGCCGGCGACGGTCGGCTTCTCCAGCAGCACGTCGGCGAACGCGGCGTCCTCCTCCATCTCCGCCGAGACCTGCTCGAGGATGCCGATCACCCTCCCCGCGTCCTCGTCGTAGGCCACCGGGACGTCCACGATCGCGGTCGACCAGCCCTGGCTCTGGTTCCCGACCCGCAGCACCTCGCCGTTGCGCACGTACCAGACCGTGCCGGACGGGTCGCGCAGCCGCGTCACACGCAGGCCCACGTCCTCGACGGTGCCGCGGACGTCGCCGGTGTCGATCAGGTCGCCGACGCCGTACTGGTCCTCGAGGATCATGAAGATGCCGGAGAGGAAGTCCTTGACCAGGCTCTGCGCGCCGAACGCGAGGGCGATGCCGCCGACGCCCGCCGAGGCGAGCAGCGGGGCGAGCGGCACGTCCAGGACGGCGAGGATCGTGAGCACCAGCAGGGTGCCCACGATGACAGAGGTCAGGTTGCGCAGCAGCGAGCCGATCGTGTTGACGCGCTGCTCGAAGCGTTCGTGGTCCGACCCGGTCGCCATCGCGAGGATGCGCTGGGTCCGGGAGTCCGGGTGATTGCGCTGGTCCTGGGCCCGCTTGAGCGCGGTCCTGGTGGCCAGGGTGATGCCCCGCACGATCAGCCAGCGGGCGAGCAGGAACAGCACGATCACCACCGCGAGGGCGATCGGGGTGTCCGGCCAGGTCCATTCGATGGCGAGCGGGGTCATGGGTTCATTGTGGCGGACGGGCGCGCGGCGATCGGCGTCCCGCTCGCCGACGCGCTCAGCCGCGTGGCGGGTCGGGGGCCACCGGGGTGGGCACGTCGACTCGCGGCGCGATCCGCCAGCACAGCGGGAGGTTGTTGCCGGCCGTCGTGAGGCCGCTGGTCACGGTGAAGGCGAAGCGGTTGTCGGCAAGCAGCCGACGCATGGTCGCCATCGCGACCGGGAACACCCGGGTGCGGGCGTCCGCCTTGCGGCTGGCCTGCTGGAGCACGACGAAGCCGTCGGCGATCGGCCTGCTCAGCCACACCTTGGCCGGGGACGTCCCGGGCCGGTCGAAGCGGTAGGCGATGGTCGCGCCGTCCACCCGGCCGCAGGTCTCCCACCCGGCGGGGCAGTCACCGGCCGTCGGGTCGGTCGTCACATAGGCGGCCAGCCACTCGGTGCCTCCGCCCAGGTAGGCGACCGCGCCGACCTCTGCCGGCGTCCCCTCCCACTCGCCGACGCACCGCGCGTTGACCTCCGCCGCCAGGAGCGCGGCGAAGGCCTGCGGCGTCGCGGCCCCCGTCCCCCCGGTGGCGGCGCTCGCCGGCAGGCTGGCCGTCCCCGCCCTGCGCGCGCGGTCACAGGCGAGGTCGTCGCGCCAGTTGGGCAGGTTCTCGGCCCGGAGGGGAAGGCGCGGGTCGGTGGTCGCGTCGAGCCGCCGGTCACGGGCCAGCTCCAGAAGCGCGTCGAGTTCTACGGGTCGGGCGCCGCGCCGTGGATCGCCGACCCACGCCCTGCCCTCCGCGCGGACGGTGGCGAAGCCGTCCCGCCGCGGCGCCACCAGCAGCACCTCCGTGCCCTCGTCGGGCCAGGCGACGCGGACCTCTCCCTCGCGGAAGCAGTGGGCGCGTGGCGCACCGGACGCCGCGCGGCAGGCCTTGGGGGCCAGCCAGCCGGGAGTCGGACCGAGGCCGACCGTCACCGTCCACGCCGGCACCCTGCCGGTCGCGCGGTAGTGGACGGCAGCCCCCACCGCTCCCGGGGCTCCCGCAGCGTAGGACGCAGCGCCGTCGGGCAGGTGCTCCTGGGTGATCCTCGCGACGATCCGGGGCGTCAGCGGAGTCGGCTCCGGTGTGGCGGGGGGCCGGACCGGTGGTGCCGGGACGCACCCGGCGAGCAGGGCGACCGCGCAGGACGCCACGATGGACAGTCGGAGCATGTGCCTCCTCACGGTCGGCTCCTCCATCGTCGCCGCGCACCCGGCGTCCCCATATGGGGAATAGCTGCACCCCGTGGGGTGTTCGCAGTAGTTGAATATCCAACTATCGGAGGCGACCTCTCATGCAGCTGGGCATCTTCAGCGTGGGTGACATCACCCAGGACCCCACCACCGGGCGTACCCCGTCCGAGCACGAGCGGATCCTCGCTGCGGTGGCGATCGCGAAGAAGGCGGAGGAGATCGGGCTGGACGTCTTCGCCACCGGCGAGCACCACAACCCGCCGTTCCACCCGTCCTCGCCGACCACGCTGCTGGGCTTCATCGCCGCGCAGACCTCACGGATCCTGCTGTCGACGGCCACCACGCTGATCACAACCAACGACCCGGTGAAGATCGCCGAGGACTACGCGGTGCTCCAGCACCTGGCCGAGGGCCGCGTCGACCTGATGATGGGACGCGGCAACACCGGCCCGGTCTACCCCTGGTTCGGAAAGGACATCCGCGACGGCATCGGCCTCGCGATCGAGAACTACGCGCTGCTCCGGCGCCTCTGGCGCGAGGACGTGGTGAACTGGGAGGGCAAGTTCCGCACGCCGTTGCAGGGCTTCACCCTCGCCCCGCGTCCTCTGGACGGTGTGCCGCCGTTCGTCTGGCACGGCTCGATCCGCTCCCCGGAGATCGCCGAACAGGCCGCCTACTACGGCGACGGCTTCTTCCACAACAACATCTTCTGGAACATGTCGCACACCAAGCGGATGGTGAACCTGTACCGACGCCGCTTCGAGCACCACGGCCACGGCCCGGCCGACACCGCCATCGTCGGTCTCGGCGGGCAATTCTTCATGCGCCGCAACAGCCAGGACGCGATCGCCGAGTTCCGCCCCTACTTCGACGTCGCGCCGGTGTACGGCTACGGGCCCAGCCTTGAGGAGTTCATGGCGGAGACCCCGCTCACCGTCGGCTCGCCCCAGCAGGTGCTCGAGCGGACGCTGTCGTTCACCCGCGAGGTCGGCCACTACCAGCGCCAGCTCTTCCTGGTCGACCACGCCGGCCTGCCGCTGAAGACCGTGCTCGAACAGCTCGACCTGCTCGGCGAGATCCTGCCCGAGCTGCGCAAGGGCTTCGCAGAGGGCCGTCCGGCGCACATCCCCGAGGCGCCGACGCACGCGTCGCTGGTCGCTGCCCGCGCGGCGCAGGACGCGGGCGAGGAGGCTGAGCCGGCGGCGCCCGCGGCGGTGGACGACGTCACCGGGCGCTCGCCCTACCCGGTGGCCGAAGCGGTCGAGGTGGCGCGATGACCCGGATCGTCGTGATCAGTGCCGGCACCAGCATCCCGTCCTCGAGCCGGTTGCTCGGCGAGCGGCTGGGAGAGGCGACGGCCGCGGCGGTCACCGCCGCCGGCGGGCAGCCGCAGGTGACCCAGGTGGAGCTGCGGACGCTCGCCGTCGAGCTCGCCCACCACCTCGCCACCCGCGTGCCGGGGACGAGGCTGCGCGAGGCCTTCGACCTGGTGCGCGAGGCGGACGGCGTGATCGCGGTGACCCCGGTGTTCAACGGCTCCTACTCGGGGTTGTTCAAGCTGTTCTTCGACGCCCTCGACGAGAACGTGATGCGCGACCGTCCCGTGCTGCTCGCCGCGACGGGTGGCACCGCCCGGCACTCCCTGGTGGTCGAGCACGCGATGCTGCCGCTGTTCTACTACCTGAAGGCACGCGTCGCCGCGCACCCGGTGTTCGCCGCGACCAAGGACTGGGGCAGCGCGTCCGGCAAGCTCGAACGGCGCATCGCACGCGCGGCGCAGGCGTTCGCCCCGCTGGTCATGGCCGGGGCGCCGGCCGGGGACGACGAGTTCGAGGTGGTCGACTTCACCGACCTCCTCGGGGGCTGAGCTACTTCTTCACGCCCTTCAGCGAGCCTTTCACCCCACCCCCGGGGGAGCCGGCGCTGCACACGATCCGGTGGTCGGCCACCTTGGTCCAGACATCCGCGCCGGCGAGGAAGTAGGTCACCTCGTACTTCGACTTGCCCACGTCCACGCCGACGAACTCCTTGAAGCCCTGCTGGCACACCGACGTGAAGAGCTTCTGCTCCTGCGCGGTGGTCGGCGGCTTGGCGCCGGTGATCTCCTTGGTGGCGAAGACCTCGTAGTAGTGAGCGGCCGCGCAGTCGAGCACCTTGAGGGCCTGCGCGGTCACGTCCTGCGGCCCCGTGCACTGCCCCTCCACGGGGAAGATCAGGGTGTCGCCCTTGGCCGAGCCGACCAGCCCGCCGTCCGCCGACCCCGCGAGGCAGGTGATCGCACGGTTCGCCGGGACGGCCCAGGCGGTCTCGTCCGGGGCCAGGTAGGCCGAGGTGTAGCGGCTGTACTCCGCCGCCACGCCGACGTAGGTCGTGAAGCTGGCGGTGCAGGCGGTCTTGGCCTGCTCGCCGAGGGCGTCCGCTCCCGGCCACGCCTCCCCGGTGACCGGGATCACGCCGTGCACCTCGTAGTAGTGCGACCCGGTGCAGGGCACCGCTGGCACGCCGGTGATCGAGGCTCCCGACAGGTCGACGTCGCCCGTGCAGTCGCCCACGACCAGCGCGGCGACCGGGGGCTCGGACGGGGTGGCTGACGGGGTGCTCGCCGCCGGTTCCCCGGGGCTCGCGGAGCCGGTTCCCGGCGTCCCCGCGACGCACCCGGAGGCGAACAGGACGAGCACCAGCCAGAGTCCGGCCAGGCGTGGCGACATGGAGCCCCTCCCATCGACTCCTGCCATGGTAGTGGGGCCGTACGCTTGGCACCGATGCATCGAGACCTGCTCTTCCCGCCCGGCGCGACCCGGCACGACTGGGTGCTGGACGCCGCGCTGGCGGCCGGCCTCGGCCTGCTCACCGTCCCGCCGTACGGGGTGCGCGACCTCCCCGGCGCCGGCGGGCAGTGGGTGCTCGCCCTCGGACCGCTGGTCAGCGCGGTGCTGATGATCGGTTCGCTGGTGCTGCGGCGGCACTCCCCCCTGCTCGCCCTGGCCGGGGTCACCCTCGCCGGGCTGATGCAGCTGGTCTTCTCCTCCGACCCCATGGCCACGCTGGTCGCGGTGCCCGTGGTCGCCTACTCGGTCGCCCGCTGGGTGCCCGGCCCGATGGCCCGGGTGGTGCTCGCGATCGGGGCGGTGAGTTCCGTGCTGGGCCCCGTCCGCTGGATCCTCGACGACTGGAGCAACCCCAGCCTTCGCCAGCTCATCTGGCTGGCGCTCGCGTGGTTCGTCTGCATGGGCCTGGTGATCACGCCCTACGCGATCGGGCGCCGCGTTCGGGAGTCCAGCGAGGCGCACCAGGACCGCGTCCTCGTGGCGGAGGAGCGGTACCGCACGATGCTGCTCGAGCGTGAGCAGGAGACCCGGCTGGCCGAGTCCCGGGCGCGGACGCAGATCGCGCGCGAGCTGCACGACATCGTGGCCCACTCGCTGTCGGTGATGATCGTGCAGGCCGAGGGCGGCAAGGCGCTCGCGGCCAAGAAGCCCGAGGCCGCGACGCAGGCGCTCACCACCATCGCGGAGACCGGGCGGGAGGCGCTCAGCGAGATGCGCCGGATCCTCGGCGTCCTCAGGGACGCCCCCGAGTCGCGCAGCCAGGCCGAGTTCACGCCCACCCCACGGTTCACCGACATCCCCGACCTGGTCGCGCGGACCAGCGACCGGGTGCAGCTGGCGGTGCACGGGCAGCCGCCGCGCGGGGTGTCGCAGGCGCTGGAGCTGACCGTCTACCGGGTGGTGCAGGAGGCGCTGACGAACTTCCTCAAGCACGCCGGGCCCCAGGCGACGGCCATGGTCACGATCACCTACGGGATGCGGGAGATCTCGATCGACGTGCTGGACAATGGCGTGGCGACCCCGTCCGCGGTGCCCCAGAACCCGGGGCACGGGCTGCGGGGCATGAACGAGCGGATCTCGGCGATGGGCGGACGCCTGGTCACCCGTGCCCGGCCGAGTGGAGGGTTCCAGGTGACCGCGACGCTGCCGGTGCCGGTGCAGGCGAGCGTGGAGGAGTGAGCATGATCAGGGTGTTCCTTGCCGACGACCAGGAGCTGGTGCGCAGCGGCTTCCGGATGCTCATCGAGGCGGAGGAGGACCTTCAGGTGGTCGGTGAGGCCGCCGACGGGGCGCAGACGGTGGCCGGGGTGATGTCGGTGCCCTGTGACGTGGTGCTGATGGACATCCGCATGCCGGTGATGGACGGCGTGGAGGCGACGCGGCGGATCGTGGCGGCCGACGTGCCCACCAAGGTGCTGGTGCTCACCACCTTCGACCTCGACGAGTACGTGTTCAGCGCGCTCAAGGCCGGGGCCAGCGGCTTCATGCTGAAGGACGCGCGTCCGGGAGACCTGCTCAACGCGATCCGGACGGTCGCCGCCGGCGAGGCCGTGATGGCGCCGTCGGCCACCCGGCGCCTGCTGGACCACATCGTGCCCACCCTGCCGGCGAGCCCCGAGGGTGCGGACCCCCGGGTGGCCGTCCTCACCGACCGTGAGCAGGAGGTCCTGGTGGAGATCGCCGCCGGTGCGACCAACGCCGAGATCGCCCGCCGCCTCTACATGGCCGAGGGCACCGTGAAGACCCACATCACCCGCCTGCTCGCCAAGCTCCAGATCCGGGATCGCGTAGGGCTGGTCCTCTTCGCCTACGAGACCGGCCTCGTCCGCCGCGGCTGAGCCGGTTGGGCCGCCCGCCTGCGTCCCACCCGTCCCACCTCCCCCACCGCCCGCGTTCGCTCCCGATGGCAACGCTTGCTGCCGGAATTCCGGTGGCGAGCGTTGCAGTCGGTAGTGGGAACGGGGCGTGGGTGGGACGGGCCGGTGTCGGGACTGCCGCCGTTTGCCGTGCCGCCGCCGCGTAGCGCGCAGGCAGTCCCGCCGCCGCAGTCGCGCACGCGGTCCCGCCGCTGGTGTCGGCCTGCCACGGGTCTCGGGTCGGCGTCCCACTCGTCCCTCCTGCCGCGTTTGCTCCCGATCGCAACTCTTGCTGCCGGAATTCCGGTGGCGAGGGTTGCACTCGGTAGCCGGAACGGGGCGGGGGCCGGCGGCGAGGGTTGCACTCGGTAGCGGGAACGGGCGGGGGTGGGACGCGGGCCGGTGTCGGCGTGTCGCGCCGTCCGCCCTCCCGCCGCCGTTCCGCCGCTGGTGTCGGCGCCGTCCTGCCGCCAGCGCCGTCCTGCCGCCAGCGTCGGCGTGCCACCGGTGTCGGCCTGCCACCGGTGTCGCGTGCCACCGGTGTCGGGCCGCCGTCCCACCCGTCCTCCCCCCGCGTTCGCTCCCGATCGCAACTCCTGCTGCCGGAATTCCGGTGGCGAGGGTTGCACTCGGTGGCGGGAACGGGGCGTGGGGACGCCGCCCGTGTCGGAACGTCCGCCCGCCTCGAGTGGCGGGACCGGGGCGTGGGGCGGGACGGAACGGTCCAGTCGGGGGTTTTCGGCGCGGGACGGGGTGACGGTGCTCTAGGGTGCGGCGCGGAGAGGAAACGATGACCACGCAGCACCCCCAGCCGACCGGCGCCGAGTACCCGCAGTCCGTCCCCGGCGGTATGGCGGCCGGCACGCCACAGCAGGGTCCCTACCTGGAGCCGGGCGCCTACCTGCCGGCTGCGCCGCCCGTCCCGGAGAAGCCCAAGGGCGGCAAGGTCCGCCTGATCGTCGGCATCGTGATCGCCGTCGTCCTGGGCGGGCTCGGGCTCTTCTACGCGCTGAGCCAGTTCGACGTGCACGGCGCGAAGGTGGGCGACTGCCTGGCCCAGGTGTCCGAGAACGAGGTCAAGTCCGTGCAGTGCGATTCCGCGGAGGCGCAGTACACCGTCATCTCCATCGTGGAGAACCAGCCGGAGACGACGGACGCGACCGACCCGTGCGCGGACGTCGCGGCGGCGGACGCCTCCTACTGGGAGGGCGCGCCCGGCGGGAACGGCCGCGTCCTCTGCCTCCAGGAGCGCTGAGCCTCAGTCGCCGAGCGGCGGCAGTTCGCCGCGGACGTCCTCGAGGATCAGGCACGTCTCCGTGCCGGCCGTCTCGGGGTGGCGACTCAGCTCGTTGACCACGAAGTCGCGCAGGTCGGACGTATTGGCCGCGGCCACGCGGACGGCGAGGTCGTACTGCCCGGCGAGGAAGAACACGTCCAGCACGCCGGGACAGGACGCCAGCCGGTGCGCCTCCTCGCGCAGCCGTGGACGCGCGCTGTCCTGGAGCCGGACGAGGATGAGCGCCTGGATCGGGAAGCCGACCGCAGCGAGGTCGACGGCGGCGTGGAAGCCGCGGATGACACCGGATTCGATCAGCCCGGCCACGCGTGTGTGCGCGGTCGACTCCGCGACGCTCGCCTCCTGTGCGAGGCGACTGTTCGAGACGCGTCCATTGCGCATGAGCAGGCGAAGCAGGCGCCGGTCGATCCCGTCCAGCGCGCGGGGATTCTTCGGCCGCTCCGCCCGGCCCGTAACACCCTTGCCGGTCACGTGTTGCAGGGTAGCCGAGGATTCTTTCGATCTCGTTTCCGCGGGAGGCGCACGGACGGGCGACGCCGCCACACTCTCTGCCGACCACCGGTGGCAGGCCGGGAGACGGAAAGGCAGCAGACCCATGAAGATCGGCATCCCCACCGAGATCAAGAGCCAGGAGAACCGCGTCGCGATCACCCCCGCCGGGGTGGACCACCTCACCCGCCGCGGGCACGAGGTGTTCGTCCAGGCCGGTGCCGGGGTCGGCTCGGCGATCAGCGATGACGCCTACACCCTCGCCGGCGCGACCATCGTGCCCGATGCCGCGGACGTCTGGGGCACCGCCGACCTGCTGCTGAAGGTGAAGGAACCGATCGCAGCCGAGTACGGGTTCCTGCGCGCCGACCAGGTGCTGTTCACCTACCTCCACCTCGCCGCCGACCGCCCGCAGACCGAGGCGCTGCTCGCGTCCGGCACGACCGCGATCGCCTACGAGACCGTGCAGACCGACGCCGGCGCGCTGCCGCTGCTGCGTCCGATGAGCGAGGTGGCCGGACGCCTGTCCGTCCTCGCCGGCACCAACGCGCTGCTCAAGCACGCCGGTGGTGACGGGGTGCTGCTGCCCGGCGTCCCCGGCGTCACCCCCGGCAAGGTGGTCGTGATCGGCGGCGGGGTGGCCGGCCTGAACGCGGCCCAGATCGCGCACGGCCTCCGTGCGGACGTGACCATCCTCGACATCTCGACCGACCGGTTGGTGCAGCTCGACTCGGAGTTCGCCGGCCAGGTGAAGACCCAGATGTCCACCGCGTACGCGATCGAGGCGGCGATCCGCGACGCCGACCTGGTGATCGGCTCCGTGCTGGTGCCGGGTGCGCGGGCGCCCAAGCTGGTGACCAACGAGATGGTGGCCGGCGCCAAGCCCGGCTCGGTCTTCGTCGACATCGCCGTGGACCAGGGCGGCTGCTTCGCCGACACCCACGCGACCACCCACGCCGACCCCACCTACGGGGTGCACGACGCGGTGTTCTACGCTGTCGCGAACATGCCGGGCGCCGTCCCGGTGACCTCGACCTACGCGCTGACGAACGCCACGCTGCCCTACGTCACCCGCATCGCCGACCTCGGCTGGCGCGCCGCGCTCGCGTCCGACACGACACTGGCCCGCGGCCTGTCGACGTTCGACGGCGTGCTCACCAGCGGACCGGTCGCCGAGGCCTGGGGTCACGACCACACCTCCATCGAGGAGGTCCTGGCCTCCTGAGGCCGGACCCCCCTCGCCGGCCGCGTCGGCCCGCGCCTTTCCCTCGTTCCTGCTGCAGAGCGCAACTCGCGCCACCGGAATTCCGGTGGCGCGAGTTGCGCTCGGCAGCGAACGCGGATCGGGGGGTGGGCGGGGCGGGGCGCGCGGGCAGGCGGGACGGGGCCGCGGGCTACCCTTGCCCGATGAGCGAGCCGCACAAGCCGAGGCGTCCGAGCTATCGGGAGCCGGGAGCGCTGGAGGCGCTCGGGCAGCCGTCCGACCCGATCGCGCAGCTGCATGCCGCCCACGAGACGGCGGCGGCCCTGCTGCACACCGGACGGGCGGCCACCGATCCCGCCGTCACCGCGCGTCTCGTCGCGCTCGCCGACGACATCGGGCTCGGCACGCTGGCCGACCTGTGGGCGTCCCGTCCCGCCCGCTCGCTCCCGGGCGTGCTCTGGCGGCTGTACCTCCTGCGGGAGTGGGTGACCACCGACCCGCACGGCGCCGCGCGCGAGTACGCCGCGGGGATCCGCTTCACCGAGCCCAACCACGCGGTGGCCGGGGTGGAGCCGCCGGGCCCCGACGAGGTGCGGCGGGTCGCGGACGAGATCCTGCACGGCGTGTTCGACGGTGACTTCGCGGTGGCGCTCGAACGTGCCGCCGCGTTCTGCCGCGTCGTCTCCTCCGGCCGCGCGGACGTCACCGAAGGGGCCCGCGCGGTGATCCAGGCCGGGCGCCTCCAGGTCATGGCCGACGACCTCACCGCGGGCGCCCGGCTGTGGCGGGCGGGCGAGCTGGAGTAGCCGGGCGTGCTTGGTTCCGGGGAGGCCACGGCCTATCCTGTCCGAGGCGTCGGGCCGCGGTAGCCCCGGGCTCCAACATTCGCCGCTACGAGCGGCCACGCGCCGAGAGGCGCTCCCGGCCCGACGTTCACCCCCTCCGAAGGGGCCTGCCGCGCAGGCCCCCGACGGCCACGACCCCGCCGGTCCGGCGGTTCTTCGCCCCCCGGGCCCCCGAGGCCCGCACGAGCGGAGTAGCGTCTGGGGTGGGGGCGATGTCGATGGCGACCGTGCGTCAACCCGCAGTCTCCGGGCGCTTCTACCCCGGGCGACCCGATGACCTTCGCCGTGACCTCGACCGCCTGCTCGCCGCGGCCCGCACGAGCGGCGTCCCGGGAGGCCCGCCACGGGCGATGATCGTCCCCCACGCCGGCTACGCCTACTCCGGCCCCACCGCAGCCCTGGGCTATGTCCAGGTGGAGGCCCTGCGCACCCGCATCAGCAGGGTGGTCCTGCTCGGCCCGTCCCACTACGTGCCGTTCCCCGGGCTCGCGCTGCCCACGTCCGACCGTTTCGCGACACCCCTGGGCGAGGTGCCGGTCGAGCCGGCGGACGGGCTGCTGCGCCTGCCGCAGGTCGTCCGGTGGGACGCGCCGCACGAGCGCGAGCACTCCCTGGAGGTCCAGCTCCCGTTCCTCCAGAGGGTGCTCGACACCTTCACGCTGGTGCCGCTGGTGGTGGGGGACGCGACGCCGGAGGACGTCGCCCAGGTGATCGAGGCGTGCTGGGGAGGGCCGGAGACGCTGGTGCTGATCAGTTCCGACCTGTCCCACTACCGGCCCTACGCGGACGCGAGGGCGATGGACGCCGACACCGTGCGGCGCATCCTCGCCCTGCGGTGGCCGCTGCCCGAGCGCCGGGCGTGCGGGGCCGTCGGGGTGAACGGCATGGTCGTCGTCGCGCGGGCGCGCGGGCTGCGTCCGGTGCTCGTCGACGCCCGAAATTCCGGAGACACCGCCGGCGACCGCGCCAGGGTCGTGGGCTACGCCACCGTTCGTTTCGAGGAGGTGCGAAGTGACCAAGGTTGACCTGAACCCGACCAGCGCCCGCGCGACCGCCGAGCGTTCCGGGCCCGCGTCCGACCCCCGGGCGGGCACGGTCCTGCTGGGCCTCGCCCGCGGGGCCATCGCCTCCCGGGGAAGCCGTCCCCCGCGATCGCCGGACGACCCCGACTGGCTGGACGACCCCGGGGCGGCGTTCGTGACGCTCACCGAGCGCGGACGGCTGCGCGGGTGCATCGGCTCGATCGAGCCGCACCGCACCCTGCGCGAGGACGTGCTGCGCAACGCGTGCGCCGCGGCGTTCCACGACCCCCGGTTCCCGCCGGTCGCCGCGCAGGAGGTGCCGCGGGTGCGGATCGAGGTGTCGGTGCTCTCGCCGATGAGCCCGGTGGAGTGCTGTTCGCGCACCGAACTGCTCGCGCGGCTGCATCCCGGCGTCGACGGGGTGGTGCTGTCCTGGCACGGGCACCGGGGGGTGTTCCTCCCCCAGGTGTGGGAGCAGCTGCCCGACCCGGAGGACTTCGTCGAGCACCTGCTGCACAAGGCGGGGCTGCCGGTGTCGTTCTGGGACCTGGAGCTCTGCGTGGCCCGCTTCACCGTGTCCAGCTGGCAGGAGCAGGAGCCGGCGGTGCCGGCCCCGACGCTGGCCGGCCGGGGGTGACGACATGGCGACGCCCCATCCCGCGCGCTGGTGGCACGCCCTCGACGACGGCCGGCTCCAGTGCGACCTGTGCCCGCAGGAGTGCAAGCTGAGGGACGGCCAGCGCGGCGCCTGCTTCGTCCGGCGGCGCGACGGGTCGCAGCTGGTGCTGACCACCTACGGGCTGGCGTCCGGCTTCTGCGTCGACCCGATCGAGAAGAAGCCGCTGGCCCACTTCTATCCGGGCAGCAGCGTGCTCTCCTTCGGCACGGTCGGCTGCAACCTCGCCTGCCGGTACTGCCAGAACTGGGACATCAGCACGTCCCGGGACGCCGACCGGTTGCAGGACGCCGCCTCGCCGGCGTCCATCGCCCGGGCGGCGACACAGTGGGGCTGCCGCAGCGTGGCCTTCACCTACAACGACCCGGTGATCTTCGCCGAGTACGCGATGGACGCGGCGGACGCCTGCCACGAGGCGGGCCTGAAGACGGTCGCGGTGACCGCCGGCTACGTCAACCCCGAGCCGCGGCGGGAGTTCTTCGCCCACATCGACGCGGCGAACGTCGACCTGAAGTCGTTCAGCGAGGAGTTCTACACCCGGCTGACCCGCTCGCACCTGCAGCCGGTGCTGGACACCATCAGCTACCTGGTGCACGAGACGCCGGTCTGGGTGGAGCTGACCACGCTGCTGATCCCCGGCCACAACGACTCCGACGACGAGGTGCGCCGGCTGTCGGGATGGGTGGCGAGCGAGCTCGGTCCGGACGTCCCTCTGCACTTCTCCGCGTTCCACCCGTCCCACCACCTGATGGACGTCCCGCCGACCCCGCCCGCCACGCTGCGCCGGGCACGCCGGATCGCCCGGGAGGAGGGACTGCACCACGTCTACACCGGCAACGTGCACGACCCGGACGGCGAGACCACCTGGTGCCCGGAGTGCGGCCAGGCCCTGGTGCGGCGCGACTGGTACCAGATCCTCGAGTACCGCCTCACCGCGGACGGCCGCTGCCCGGACTGCGACACCGTGATCGCCGGCTGCTTCGCCGACGCCGCCGGCGATTTCGGCCACCGCCGGATCCCCGTCCACCTGGCCGGGGGCTGACCGGCCTCACAGGAGGGCGAGCAACGCCTCCGGGGAGTGGCGGAAGGTCTCGAGGCTGAGGGTGCCGGCGCTGAGCGCCTCGAGGGTCTCGGTGAGGACGCGGTTCACCGGGGTGGGGACGCCGTGCTGCTCGCCGTGGCGGACCACGGCGCCGTTGAGGTAGCGGACCTCCGTGCGGCCGCGCCCGGAGTGCAGGTCGATGTGGAAGGACGGCATCTTGTCGCCCCGTCCGCCGCCCAGGGCCCGGGTGAGCGCGGGCTGGGCGATGAAGCGCGGGAGCCGTGTCGCCGCGAGCGCGAGGGCGCGTACGGGGGTGCCGGGCAGGTCGACCGGCTTGTGGCCGAGGGCCTCCATCACGGCGAGGCACTCGCGCAGGACGGCGAGTTCCACCTCGTACAGCCGCCGGTCGGCGAACAGCGCGGAGACCGGCTCGTCGAGGATCGCCGACGTCGCGTTCCCGGTGAGGTTGGTGAGCAGCTTCGACCACTTCATCGGCCCCGCGTGCGGGTAGCCGACGCCGTTCAGCCCGGCGTCGTTCAGCGCGGAGACCAGGCGCTCACCGAGCGGGTGGTCGAGGGCGATGCCGATGCCGCGCCGCTTCTCCTCGACCACCTGTCCGATCCCGGGCTTGCCGACGGCGGTCGTCACCGTCCCGGTGATCACCCGGTCCGCGCCGAGGCGGGCGGCGATCGCGGGCTCGTTGTCCACCCCGTTCTGGAGCGACAGCACGGGCGGCAGCTCTGCGCCGGTCGCGACCAGCCCGTCGAGGGCCGGCTCGGTGTCGAAGGACTTCAGGGCGAACACGCAGGCGTCGTGCGGCCCCGCGGCGAGCGCCTCGGCGGCGGAGCCGAAGATGGCGAAGTCGCGGACGGGGGTCGTGCGCCCGTCCCTGGTCAGCCGGAGCCCCTGCTCGGCGATGACGGCGGCGGCCTCCGGCTGCTCGCTGTAGGTGACGTGGTGCCCGGCGGCGGCCAGCGAGCCGCCCACGTAGGTGCCGATGGCCCCGGCACCGAGGAACAACAACCGCATCGCAGTCCTTTCGCTCACCCGAACCCTGCCACATCGCCCGGCGGCGCCGGACTCACCCGCGCCACTGCGTGGCCAGCAGGCCCATCACGTGGCAGTCGACCCACCCGTCCTCGAACCGCAGGGCCTCGCGCCGGGTGCCCTCGTGCACGAACCCGACCTTCTCGTAGACGTGCCGGGCGCGCGGGTTGAAGTCGTAGACCTCCAGCTCCACCCGGTGCAGCCCGACGGCGAAGGCGTGGCCGACGCTCAGGCGGACGGCTTCCGTGCCGAGGCCGCGTCCGGTGGCGCCGCTGATCCAGATCCGGAAGCCGCAGCTCAGGTTGTCCTCGTCGAGGTCGTTCAGGACCGACTCGCCGACGACGCGTCCGGTGGCGTTCTCGACGATCACCCACACCACGCGGTCGTCCGCGACCGCCCAGCGTCCGTAGACCTCGCGCAGCTGGTCCAGGGTGTACTGCTCGTCCGCGGCCTCCGCCCGGGAGTGCACCGAGCCGGTGAGGACGCCGACCTCGGGGTCGGCCATCAGCTCCTTGAGGGTGGCAGCGTCCGCGGCGGTCACCGGACGCAGCGTCACCACCTCCCCGGCCAGGGTGGGCTTGGCTCCGAGCATCAGGCCCGCTGCTCGGCGTCGAGCCGGTCGAGGATCCAGGCGCGGACGAGGGTGGACGCCGGCAGGTGGCGGGCGTCCGCGATCTTCTGGATGGCGTTGCTCTCCTGCGGGCTGAGCCGGACGGAGTACACGAGCGTGCGACGTTGCGGTGCGGGCATGTAGTACAGGGTAATACTCGATCACGCCGCGGGGAAGGTGTCCGAGCCCGCCGGATCCGCCCCGTTTCGAGCGCGCCATGGCGAGCCGAGGACGACGAACGGCGAGCCCGGCCCGGCGGCGGCGAGGGCCTCGTCGCTGGGCAGCCCGCGACGCAGGCCCTGGTGGTAGGCGGCCATCACCGCTGCGGTGGTGTCGTCGGCCACCGGCGCGACGGCTGCCACGACCGAGCCGACCCCGAGTGAGAGCAGCGTGTCGGCGAGTCCGAGGGGCTCGTCGCCAGGACGCACCTGGGCCGTCGCGACGTCGCAGGCCGACAGCACGACGTGTCGCGCCCGCACCCGCCCGGCGGGCAACTCGTGGGCGAAGACCTCGCCGTCGGCCATGCGCAACGAGGAGAACAGCGGGCTGGCCGCCCGGTGCTGCCCGTGCGCCGCCACGTGCACCACGTCCGCCCCCTCGAGCGCTGCGACGAGGTCGGAAGAACCCGCCTGCACCGCCAGCCGGGCCGACGGCCAGGCTGCCGCGACACGGCGTCCTTCCGCGTCGGCGTGGGTGAGCCCGGGACCGGTGAGCACCTGCACCGCCGGACGGGCGGTCACGCTCCGCCCCGCGGCCCACTCGGTCACCGAACGGGCGACGGTCACCGGGACGCCGCCGAGCGTGGGCAGCAGCCCCCACGGCACCGACGCCACCGCGTGGCTGCCGATCACCACGAGCCCGGTCGACGGCCCCTGCCGCCACGGCCCGAGGACCACGTCGTCCAGCCAGCCGAGCCCGGCGGCCAGCGAAGACGCGATGGCGGCGCCCAGCGGGGCGGGCGGCTGGTGGGCTGCGGCGCGCAGGTCGGCCCGCAGCCGCCGGGTCACCTCGAGGCACTCGCCGAGGCCGGCCAGCCGGGCCAGCCGGCGGCGGCCCCCCATCACGGCCACGCCCCACAGCGCCCCCTCGTGCGCGAACAGCCGCAGCAGGGCTCGTCCCTCCGCGGCCAGGGTGTCGAGCGCCTCCTCCAGCGTGGGCAGCGGGTGGGACGTGGCGTCCGCCTGGCGCTGCGCGAGCCCCAGGTCGAGCAGCTCCCGCTGGAGGCGGTCGACCTCCGCGCGGCGCCCGGCGGCGCCCGGCCCGGACGGCTCGTCCCGCAACGCCTGCGAAAGCGCCCGCAGCCGGCGGGTCAGCGCTGCCTGGCGGGGGTCGTCGGGCGGACGGACCACCGGGAGTCCCCGGCTGCTCCACCGCTCCAGGGACGCCAGCACCGCGCCCGGCCCGCGGCCGACCGCGAGCGCGGTGTCGAGGCCGGCCAGCCGGAGGCTGAGCACCTTGCGGGCCGCGCGCGAGTCCAGCGACGCACTGACCGCCTGGCTGGCCGCCAGGTCCGAGGCCGCGGCGGCCAGGCGGCGTCCCGGCGATCGCCCGGACGCCACGTCGGTGAGCGCTGCGGCGTAGGCGTGGCGCAGGTGCACGACCAGCCCGAACGAGTCGGACGGGTAGCGGCGCAGCGCCGCGCGGGCGACGTCCGGCCGTCCCAGGCGCGCGGCGGCCTCGGCCGCCACGGCGATGCTGCGGGCGCGCAGTTCCGCGTCCCCGAGGTCGACGGCCACCGCCTCGTCGGCCAGCGCCCCGTCGAGCACCCGGGCGAGGCCCCGGCCACGGCTGAGGGCGCAGTCGAGCACGGTGAGGTCGGCCCGGGCCGCCGGCGCGGCGGCCCCCAGCCGCGCGAACCGCTCGCGGGACGCGCGGGCGGCTGCCCCGGCCTCCGCGACCTCGCCGGCCAGGCGCAGGATGCGGGCGCGCTCGAGGTCGATCTCCGCGCGAAGGAGCTGGTCCTGCCGCGGACGGCAGGCGCGCCGGGCGCGGTCGAGCGCCGACAGGGCCTCGTCCAGCAGGCCCGCCTCTCCCAGCACCCGGCCCAGGTCGAGCAGGGACGGCCCCCGGAAGACGTCCGCGGGCATCTCCTCTGCCGCGGCCATCGTGGCCAGGGCAGCGGGCAGGTCGCCGGTGAGGTAGAGGGCGTAGCCGAGGTTGTGCTCGGCCATGAACAGGTGCCGGGGGTCGCCGGCCTCCGCGGCCAGGGCGGACGCGCCGCGGAAGGCCGCCGCCGCCTCCTCCGGGCGTCCCAGCTCGACGAACACCATGCCGCGGTTCAGCAGCATCGCGCAGCGCTCGACGGTGGTGAACCACTGCGGCTCGTCCACCACGACGGCCAGCTCCGCGGCCGCCGTGGCGAAGTCGCCGCACCGGCCCAGGATGTTCCCGCGCTGGCAGCGCCACCGGGCCAGCAGCTCCGGGTCGTCCCCGGCGATCCGCCGGGCGTCGGCGAGGTGCGGCTCTGCCGCCACCAGCCCGCCGGTCGCCAGCTCCGACAGGGCGAGCGTGAGCAGGCACGACACCCGCACGACGTCCACCTCGCGCGGTGCCGGGGTGTCCACGGGTGGCAGCAGCGACAGCGCGGTCCGCAGCGTCCGGGCGGCGCGCACGGCCCGCCCGGCGGCGTTGTCCGCCAGGCTGGCGAGCCGCAGGTCCCGCGCGCGGGCCAGGGCCTGTGCAGGAACCGTCGTCGTCAGATCTCCATCGACGGCGTGATCACCGGACGGTAGCCCTCGCGGCGGACCACGAAGTGCGCCCGCCCGCGGGGGACGCCCTCGACCGAGAAGCGCCCGGCCTCGTCGGCCACGGTGGTGCGGGTCAGCCCCTCACCGACGACGTCCACCTCTGCACCGGGGCTGGTCACCCAGCCGTCGATGCGGACGTGGTGGGCGGAGGCGGCCGTGGTCACCATCAGGCTCAGCGTCCCGCTGGTGAAGGTGACCGAGTCGGTCTCCTCACCGCGGACGCCGACCAGGTCGCCGCGGCTGAGCTCGGCGATGTCGGCCTCCAGCTCGGCCACCGCCAGGGCGAAGTCGATGCGCTCCAGCAGGCCCGGCGGCACCGGGTCGATGGTCTCGTACAGCGTCGCCAGGCCGGCGAGGATCCGATCGTCCACCTCGTCGATGAGGCCGTCAGGGAACTCTTCGGGCATGTCAGGCCTCCCATCTGGGGTCGGAGAGCAGGATCGTGCGGAGCTTGGCCAGGCACCGTCCGCGCGTGGGACCGATGCTGCCCACGGGCATGCCGAGGCTGGCCGCGACCCCCGCGTAGTCGGGAGCCGGGGCGAAGGCGATCACGCGGAGCAGGGCCCGGCAGCGTTCGGGCAGTTCGTCGACGTGCGCCCACAGCACCCGCTGCTGGTCGCCGGAGACGGCGGCGTCCTCCGGCGTGACGGCGTCGGTGACGTCGGGCACGCCGGACTCCGGCGTGGTCTCCCGGCCGGCGAGGCGCAGCAGCCGCCACGTCTCGCGCTTCACGGTCACCACGAGCCAGGAGACGACCCCCCGGGGGTCGGTGATGGTGTCCGCGGCGTCCACCAGGCGCAGCCACGCGGTCTGGATGGCGTCCTCCGCGATCTCGCGGGGCGCGTGCTGGGAGCGGGCGGTGTGCCACAGCAGCGGCGTCAGCAGGGCGACCAGTTCGCGCAGCTGCTCTCGGTCCCCGTCCCGGTAGGCGACGAAGGCCTGCGCTGCGCGCGCGCCGAGCGAGGCGGTGGCACTCACGGCCGGTCCAGCCCGAGGACGGACGACAGCGCGGCCCAGCCGCGGTCGAGCATCGAGGACAGGTCGACCGCGTCCGTGCCCTTCTCCAGCAGCGCCCGGGCCAGCTCGCCGGCGAGCACCGGGGTGGCGAAGGAGGTGCCGCTCCACACGCCGAAGCCACCGGAGTAGTCGTCGCGGTCGATCGTGCTGCGGTCCTTCGGGGGTTGCCCGACGCCCGCGTGCAGGGCCCGCCGCTGGGCGGGGGTGAGGGACGCGTCCCCGTCGACGCGGGACGAGGACTGCACCCCGGCGTTCATGTTGACCGGCAGCGTCGAGACGATGGCGGCGCCGGTGCGATAGGTGGTCACCCACTCCCCGGCGTTGGAGAACAGCGAGACCGACGCCCCGTTGGGGTTCAGCGAGCCCACGCTCACCAGCGGCAGCGCGGACGCCTCCGCCGGCCCGCCGGCGAAGCCGGCCGGCAGCATCGGCTCGGTCGTGGCGTCGTTGCCGGCGCCGGCGACGACGAGCACGCCGGCTCGCCCGAGGTCGCGCAGCACCTGCGCGATGCTGGCGTCGTCGGCGTCCGCACCCTCCTCGTGGTAGTAGCCGACCGACAGGGTCAGCACGTCCACTACACCGGCGGCGTCGCCGGACTCGAGGGCGCCGAGCTGCCGTTCGAGCAGGTCGTGCAGGTCGTCGAGCAGGACGTCCTCCTCCATGACCCCGGAGGACGCCATCACCGCGTGCGCCTCCAGCCGTGCGGACGGGCAGGCCTGCCGGACGATGCCGGCGATGAACGTCCCGTGCCCCGCGAGTCGCTGGATGTCGCCGGTGAGGTAGTCGGTGACGCCGTCGTCGACGTCCGCCACAGGGGAGCCCTTCACCTCGACGCCGGAGGCCGGCGGCGGCGGGAAGGCGAGCGGCTGGGCGGAGAGGTCCGGGAACCAGGGGTGGACGCCGATGCCGGTGTCGGGCATGACCACCACGGGCGGCCGGGCGACCTTCGGCGCGGTGAGCGCCGGGTCGGCCACCACCAGCGCGACCGGGGAGCGGCCGCCCAGGCCGGGCACGCCGTACTCGCCGGGCGTGCTGGAGGTACCGATGCCGCTCCAGTAGCCGCCGATCCCGCTCCAGTAGCCGCCGATGCCGCTCCAGTAGCCCCCGATCCCGCTCCAGTAGCCGCCCACGCCGGTGAGCGTGGTCGCGGCGAGAACGTGCACCAGCTCGAACTCGCCGGCGAGCTCGGGGAACTCGTCGGCGATGTGCTGGAGCGCCAGCCAGGCGTCCGGAGGTGCGGCCAGCCTGCCCTCGGCCACCGAGAGGGTGAGCACCTGGGGACGCCGGGACTCCAGCTTCACGTCCAGGCGGTACTCCCGGCGCGGCTCGGGCTTGCGGACCGGCGAGAGCGTCCAGCCGAAGCGCTCGGCCAGCAGGGCGGCGACCTTCGGCTCGATGCCCTGGTCGGCCTGGTCCCCCCGGACCAGCAGCTTCTCGGCCACGTACACGGTGGGCCGCAGCTGCGCGGGCGCCCTGCGACGGTCGCCGTCCTCCCATCTCCGCGCCCGCACGGGCCGCTGCACAGCGGTGGCAGGGTCAAGCACACGGATCACGGGAGCCTCCCTCGTCGTACCGGCCGGTCTCAGCGTAGAAGTCGGCCTGCGCACTTTCCTAGAGGCATCCTTCCCCCCTCCTGATACACCGCTGCCGCCCGGTATCACCCGTCGTGCACCCGGGTCGGATGGCCGACGACCCCACACCGAGGGGGAGGGAAGGGATCAGGCCATGAACAACGAGATTCGGGCCGCCATCCGACCGGTCAAGGCCAGGGTGGAGGACGAGCTCATCGCGCGTCCCGGCGTCAACGCCGTGGACATCGCGGAGAAGATCACCGACGGCAGGCCGACAGGCGAGTTGTCGATCGTGGTCTACGTCGACAAGAAGGTGCCGCCCGGGCGGCTGTCGAAGGCCAACGCCATCCCGGCGGAGATCGACGGCATCCGGACCGACGTGCAGGAGATGAGCGTCGAGCTCCAGTCGCCCCGCTGGGAGCGCCTGGGGGCCGACGCCCTCGTCGACGCGGGCACCTACACCCCGCTGCTGGGCGGGATCTCCATGGGACCATCGCGCAGCTTCTACCTCACGCCGCCGGAGGTCGAGACCCCCGGCAACTACGTGATGGTGGGCACGCTCGGCGCCCTGGTCAGGGACAACGCCACCGGCGACACCATGGCGCTGTCCAACTTCCACGTGGCGGCCGTGGACACCGGGTGGTCGACGTCCGACCGCCAGTGTCAGCCGGGCCGCGTGGACGGGGGCAGCCCGCCCGGGGACGAGTTCGGCACGCTCGCCCGGGCGGTCATCAGCGAGCACGTGGACGGGTCGGTGACCCGGCTCGACGCCGGGCGCGCGTGGAAGGCTGAGGTGACCGGGATCGGCGCGGTGGCGGGCACGGCGGCCGCCGTCCTGCACCAGGCCGTCCGCAAGCGCGGGCGCACGACCGAGCTCACCTACGGCACCGTGGAGTCGCTCGACTTCACCGTGTCCGTCGACTACGGGGACGGGGTGGGGCTGCGGACGCTGAAGAACCAGCTGCGCATCGCCACCGACACCACGCGGTCGACGCGCTTCTCCGACCACGGGGACTCGGGATCGGTGATCATGACCGACGACCGGCACGTCGTGGGACTGCTGTTCGCCGGTTCGACGGACGGGGCGAACACCTTCGCCAACCCGATCGCCGACGTCCTCGGCGAGCTGGACGTGACCATGCTCACCGGAGGGACGTTCACACTGACCTCGCCGGTGATCTGCGAGCGGTTCACCCGGGTGGTCTGTCCGTCCACGCCGGTGCTCTGCCCGACGCGGGCTGCGACCTGCTTCACCCGGCCGGCCACGGGCTGCGTGAACACGCTGGCCGTGGTCTGCCGGAGCCTGCTGACGATCTGCCCGACCCGGACGATCGTCTGCCCGACGATGCCGGTGGTCTGCAACGACATCACCCGGACGCCGATCTGCGTCGTGTCCGGGCCGGTGTGCGGTGGGCCGCCCGGCGGGCCGGTCGAGTTCCCCGTCGACGGCTTCGACGGCGAGCACCTCGACTACGGGTACGGCGAGGCGGACGCGTACTCGGCGGGCTACGCCGAGGGCTACGCCGCGGCGAGCGGGGCTGCCGCACCGGCCGCGCAGGAGGCCGGGGACGCGCAGGGCATCGGCGACACCCTGGTGCCGCGGCTGTCGTGGGCGGTCTGCCCGAGCATCGCCTGCCCGTCCGTGGTGACGTGCCCGACCCGGCTGTGCCCGACGCGGGTGTGCCCCACCCGCGCCTGCCCGACCCTGGTGTGCCCCACCAGGGCCTGCCCGACGTTGGCGTGCCCGACGCTGGCGTGCCCGACGCTGGCCTGCCCGACGTTGGCGTGCCCGACGTTGGCGTGCCCCAGCCTGGCCTGCACCCCCGGTGACCCGGGTGTGACCGGCCCGGCGATGGATGCCTCGTACTGGGCCGCCTACCTCGCGGGCCTGGAACAGGGCACCGGACAGTAGTGGTTCGCACGACGGGGGCCCCGGCGCGAGATCGCCGGGGCCCCCTCGTATCAGGCGACGGCACGTCCGCTCCCATAACCGACCCGAAGGAGGAGCCATGGCCCTTTCCGCTGCCGACGCCGAGCGGGTACGCCCGGTCAAGGAGCAGGTGGAGGACGCGTTCCTCGCGCTGCCCGGCGTCACCGGCGTGGACATCGGCGAGGTCGGGACCGTCGCGGGGATCGTGGTCTACGTCGACCCGGCGACCGCCGCCGCCGACCGGGCGCGCGTCCCCGGCGAGGTCTCCGGCGTACCGGTGGAGGTCCGGGAGCTGCGCGTCGAGCTCCAGGGAGGGGCGTCGTGACGAGCGCCGCCGCCGTGCTGGCCCAGGCCGTGCGCACCGGGCTGGTGGACGCGTCCGCTGCGCTGGCGGGCGTGGTGACCGTGACCCGGATCGACGGGTCCAACCCCGTGCTGCGCCTCGCGCGGGACGGGCGTCCGGTGGCGTTCGTGAAGGGGACGGGTGAGGCGGCGCTGCTGAACGGCGAGGACACGGTGGCCCGCGAACGTGCGGTGGTCAGCCGCCTGGCCGCGTCCGGCACCGCGCCGCGGGCGCTCCCGCAGGGCACCCCGCACGAACTGTGGCTGTCGGCGGTCGAGGGACGCTCCCTCGCCGAGCTCTCGCAGTCCGGCGACGTCGGGGCGCTGAGCGAGGCGTTCGCGTCCGTCGGGGTCGCGCTGGCTGGCCTGCACCGCCTGCGCGCCGGATCGTCCACACCGGCGATGGACCTGCCCTGGCCGATGCGGGACGCGCTCCCGCCCCACATGCACTCCGCCCGGCACCACGAGGTGCCCGCCCGCGTGCTCGAGACGGCGGCCGACCTGGCCGACGTGGCCGTCGCCGCGAAGGCCGCCTGGCGGGCCGACGGCTGGGCCCACGGGGACGTCAGCGCGACGAACGTGCTGGTCGGGCCGGACGGCGCCCGGCTCATCGACTGGGAGTCCGCCGGCCGGGGCGACCCGTCCTGGGACCTGGCCGGTGCCCGCGTCGTGGCCGACCTGGTCGCCACCGGCTGGAGCGACCTCGCCTGGCGACGCCTCCACGCGGCCTACCGCGCCGCGGGAGGTCCCGCTCCGGAGCCGGCCCACGCGCTGTGGTGCGTGCGGCTGCTCGTGGCGGCCTACCAGCAGGCCGTCGGCGTCCTGGTCGGCGGGGGGACACCGGACGCCGACGGCAGCGTGACGACCCTGCTCGACCAGGCCCGCCGGGCGGCAGGGGCGCACCGGAGGGAGTGCGCCCATGCATGAGCAGGCGATCCGCGAGGCGCACCGGGTGTGGCAGGCCGGGGGGGACCTGTACGCCGGCTGGTACGCCGCGGCGCGGGAGGGGGTGGAGGCCCCGGCGCCCGCGCCGGGGGCTCCCCCGCTCGCCGGCCAGCTCCGGGTGGCGCACAGCCGCCGCTGGGCCCCGGGCTGCCGGGTCACCGGCACCGGCCTGGCCGGCACCATCGTCGTCACCGGGCCGGACGGGGCGTCCCGTGCGGTGTCCCTGGGCGACTACTCGGTGCCCGGGCGACCCGGGCGTCCCGCCAGGACCGGGGACGTGGTGGTCGCCGTCGCCCGTGCGGGCGGCTACGAGGCCGAGGGCTGGTGGCGGGCCTGGGGTGGCGGCTGGGACGTCACCAGCGCCCGACCCGACGTGACCCGGGTGTACCTCGCCGTGCTGCCGCACCGGGTGCTCGAGCTCGCCCGCCGGCTTCCGGAGGCGCTGGACGCCGCCGGGCTGGCCTGGTCGCTGAAGATCGCGGCGCAGCCGGGGATGCTCGGCCGTCCCGACGCCGTGGTGCTCTACGTCCGCGACGCCGACCGCGACGCCGTGTTCGCCCTGCTGCCGCCGCTGGCCGACCTCGTCGACCCGGCCGGTGCCGTGCCGCTGGCCGCGCCGCTGGTGCCCGGCATGTGCTGGGCAGAGGATCCGGGCACGGAACAGAGCTTCGGCCAGCAGCGGTGCGAGGTCCTCGCCGACGGCTTCGCCGCCGGTGGCGACCCGCTCGACGCCGCGGCGACGGCCTTCCGTGCCGCCGGGCTCGACCCGGACCGTCCCCATCTTCGAGGAGGACGACGATGACCGCGGAGCCGGTCGGCGTCCCGCTGGTGGAGCGTGCGCTCGCCCGGTGCGTGGACGCCCTGCAGACGTGCGCAGTGCCCCAGGGGAACCAGTGCGGATGGGGGACCTGGGAGCTCGACCAGAGGGGGGAACCGTTGGCGTTGAGCGCTGGTCGCAGCGCGCTCTACGACGGCAACGCGGGCATCGCCTGGGCACTGCGCACCCTCGGCCGCGATGTCGGACGGGCCGCCGGCGCGACGGAGGGCGCGCCCGGCCTGCTCGGCGGGTCCACCGGGGTGGACCTCGCGGCCGCAAGGACGTGCTCCGCACCCGTCGGGGGCAGGGGCTTCGATCTCGGCGGGGGATTGGCCGGCGACCTGCTGGCGCTGGTCCGCACGGGGTCGAGGGAGGTGGCCGCGGTCGTCGACGCGCTCGTCGACGGCGCGCGCCGCGACGGCGAAGGCGCGTGCTGGCCCGAGGAGGAGGCGCTGTGCGGACTGGCGCACGGGGTCTCCGGGGTGGTGCTCGCGCTCGCCGAGGCCGCGGCCGCCGTCCCCGAGGTCGCCGGACGGGCGCTGCCGCTGGTGGCGGCGGGCCTGCGCTGGGAGGCGGCCTGGTTCGATCCCGTCACCGGGGGGTGGCCGGACCTTCGGGGGGACGGTCCGCCCACCTACCCGGTGATGTGGTGCCACGGCGCCGCCGGCATCGCCGCGGTGCGGCTGCGGCTGCTCCAGCTCGGGCTCGCCCTCGACTACCCGGCGGAGGCGATCGCCGCGGAGGCCCACGCCGGTGTGCTGGCCTGCGGGCGCGAACTCACCCGGCTCGCGGCGCTGGCGCGCGCCGGTCGGCTGGCCGCCGTCCCGGGCGGGCTCACGCTGTGCCACGGTGCCGGCGGCGCGCTCGACGTGCTCGTGCTCGCCGCCGAGGTGTTCGGCGAACCCGCGCACCTCGAGGCCGCGCGGCGGATCGCGTCCGACCTGCTGGCGACCGCTCCGGAGGACCCGCTGGACTGGCCGGGCGGCGTCCGCGCGGACGGCTGCCTCGGCCTGTTCGTCGGCACCGCCGGGACCGCCCTGCTGCTGGCCCGCCTGCTGGACCCGACGATCGGGTCGCTGTCGCTCCTCGCCTTCTGAGGGACGCGGCGTCCCGGCTCAGCCCGCCGCAAGGACTTCCACCGTCGCCTCGTCGCCGTCGCGCCGGAACGCCCAGGTGCTCGACGGCGCCAGCCCGTCGAGCAGCGCGCGGTCGTGGGTGACGATCAGCAGCGTGCCGGAGAACGCGCCCAGGGCGGCCTCCAGCTGCTCGATGGCCGCGGCGTCGAGGTGGTTCGTCGGCTCGTCGAGCACGACGACGTTCACCGCGCCGCCCTGGAGGACGGCCAGCGCGGCGCGCGTCCGCTCGCCGAGGGAGAGCGTGTCGCAGGGCCGTCCGACGTGTTCGGGCCCCAGCCCGAACTTCGCGAGCAGCGTCCGCACCACGACCGGGTCGGGCTCGCCGAGGCGGGCGGAGACCACCTCCGCCAGCGGGCGGGTGCCGCCGACCAGCGTGCGGCCCTGGTCGATCGTCCCGACGCGGGTGCGGCTTCCCCACGAGACCCGCCCGGACGCCGGGGGCCGGACGCCCAGCACGGCGTCCAGCAGGGTGGACTTGCCGGCGCCGTTCGGCCCGAGCAGTGCCACCCGGTCCCCCCGCGCGACCTGGGCCGACACCGGCCCCAGCCGGAACCCGCCGCGCGCCACGACCACCGACTCGAGGGTGAGCACCACCTCGGCGGGCGCGGGAGCCTCGCCGATGGCGTAGCGCAGCTCCCACTCCTTGCGGGGTTGCTCCACCTCCGGCAGGCGCTCGACGGCGTCGCGGACGCGTGCCGCGCGCTGGTCCATCCGGCGCGCGCGGTCCTCCCGGTACTTCTTCTCCAGCTTGTTCCCCGGGCCCAGGCGATCCGCCCTGGCGCGGCCCTCCCGCGCCCACTCGGTCTTGCGCCGCGCCTGCTGGAGGAGGGCGTCCCGCTGGGCAAGGGAGGCCTCGTAGTCCTCGACGGCCCGGGCGCGGGCCCGCGCGCGTTCCTCGCGGTACGCCGTCCAGCCCCCGGCGTAGGCGTTCACCGCCTGTTGCGCGATGTCGAGCTCGAGCACGGACGTGGCCACGGCGTCCAGGAACTCCCGGTCGTGCGAGGCCAGCAGCACCGGCGAGCCCACGGCCCGGACGAACGCCGTGAGCGCGTCGAGGCCGGCGGCGTCGAGGTTGTTGGTCGGCTCGTCCAGCAGCAGCAGGTCGTAGCGGCTGACGAGGATGGTCGCCAGCCCGGCCCGCGCCGCCTGCCCCCCGGACAGGCTGCCGAGCGGACGGTCGAGGGCGACGTCCAGGTCGAGGCGGGCGAGCACCTCGGCCAGCCGCACGTCGAGGTCGGCGCCGCCGAGCGCGAGCCACACCTCCAGGGCGTGGGCGTACCGCTCCCCTGCCTGCTCCACCCCCGCGGCGAGGCGGTCGGCGGCGGCCTCGAAGGCCTCCTGGGCAGGGCCGACACCGGTGCGGCGCCGGGCGTAGCCGAGGATCGTGTCCTGCGGCGAGGGCGGCGCCTGCGGCAGGTAGCCGACGCTGGCGCCCGGGGGCGACAACCGGACGGTGCCGCTGTCGGCGGCGTGCTCGCCCGCGACGATCCGCAGGAGCGTGGTCTTGCCCGACCCGTTGGGTCCGACGAGCGCGGTGACGTCTCCGGGCGCGAGCGTCAGGTCGAGGCCGGAGAAGAGCGGGCGGGCGCCGAAGGAGGCGGCGACGCCGGAGAGCAGGAGGGATGCGGACACAGGAGACCTTCGATCGCGGGGACAGGGCGAGAGGTCAGTTCCACATGCCGTCCAGAGTGCGCGCTCCCCGCCCTCCGCGTCAAACCTCGGCGGTGCGTCGGCCGCCGGACGGCCTCAGCGCAGGCGCTCGCCCCGCACCTGGGGGGACGCGAACACGTTCGTGACCACCTCGCCGCCCATCCAGTCCGTCAGCCGGGCCGCCTCGTGCGCCAGGGCCGCGCGGGCGTCCGGACCGGGGTCGCGGCGGTACACGACCCGCACGGTCCCGTCGGCGTCCTGCACCCAGCAGCCGACCACGCGGCCGTCCCACCAGGCGGTGGTGCCGGCGTTGCCGGCGCTGTCGAACAGGAACGGGACGTCGTCGGGGTCGAGGTAGAAGTCCCGCTGCTTCCACCCCATCGTGGTGGGGTCGAGCGTGGGCAGCAGCGCGCCCCACGGCTCCACGGGCGCGTCCGGCACCTCGTCGCCCGGCAGCACCCAGCCGGTCTCCCCCGAGTCCAGGCGGACGCCGACCGCCGCCACGTCCGCGGGCGCGCGACGCACGGCCGCCTTCGTCGCGCCGAGCCACCATGCGAGGTCGGACTCGGTCCCGGGGCCGAACGTCCACAACCAGCGCCGGACGAGTTCCGCGTAGCCGGCGGCCTCCGGGAGGAGCGCCGGCTCCTCGCCCAGCCACGAGGCCATCGGCGTCCACCGCGGCTTCGAGAGGCGCCAGTGGCCGCCGTTGCTCCCGCGCACGAGCAGGCCCCGCGCCCCCAGCACCGTCAGCAGCCGGGGCGCGACCGGCGCCTCCTGCGACCACTTGCCGCTGCCGAACACGATCCGGGTGGCCAGCGCGGGGACCTCGGCGCGCAGGGTGGCGGCGTCCAGTTCCTCGCCGGCCGCCAGGCGCTCGAGCACGGCGGCGGCCGCCTCCTCCAGCCAGGCCGAACCGTCCGCGGCAGCCCCCGCCTTCTCGATGTCGGCCGCGAGCCGGCGTCCCTCTGCTGCGGCGACCCGGGCCGAGGCGCTCCCCCAGGCCGCCGGCAGCAGGTCGCGCGGGAAGACGAACAGCGTGCGCCGCATCGCGAGCTGCTTCACCAGCGTCCGGCGCCGGTAGAGCTCGGCGTCGACGTCGGCGATCGTCACCCCTTCGCTCCGCGCGGCCACGGCCAGGTGGACGGTGGGCGCCTCGGTCGCGTGCAGCACCGTCATCGCAGCGGTCACGGACACGGCGTCGGCGAGACGGTGGCCGGGGTGGAGGCCGTGCCGCCGGGCCAGCCGGGCACGCCGGGCGGGATCGGGGAAGGGGTGCACCGGCCCATGATCGCCGCCGGACTAGGGTGGCGTCCATGCCCGTGACGCTCCTGACCGACCGACTGGTGCTGCGTCCCTGGACCGACGCCGACGTCGACGCCGCCTTCGACATCTACTCCCGCTGGGAGGTGGCCCGCTACCTCGGCGCCACCCCGCAGGCGTGGATCGACCGGTCCGACGCCGAGGCCGCCCTCGCCCGCTGGTCGGCCCTGACCGGGGAGGTGCACGGGGTGTGGGCGATCGTGCCGAAGGGTGAGGACGTCCCGGTCGGCTCGGCCCTGATGAAGCTCCTGCCGGCCAGCGGCACCGGGGAGCCCACCGCCGACACCGAGGTGGGCTGGCACCTGCACCCGCGGGCGTGGGGCCACGGCTACGCCACCGAGGCCGGCGGGCGCCTGGTCGAGAACGCCTGGGCGCACGGCCTGACCGAGGTGTACGCCGTCACCTACCCCCAGAACCTGGCCTCGCAGGCGGTCTGCGAGCGCCTCGGCATGGCCCGCCTCGGGCCCACCGACCGCTACTACGACACCGAGTGCGAGCTGTTCGTGAAACGTCGCGATTGACGCGCCCGCGCCACCGGGATTACCCTCATTCGTGAGCGAGTCGCTCGAACAGGGTTGTTACCCATACGGGGCAAGACCTGAGATGCACACAGTGCGTCTCGGGTCTTTTTTGTTTTTCGGGCCAGAACGGGGAAAGGAAATCGACAATGGAGTCCACGACGAAGCGAAGTACGGCGGAGGCTATCGTCGACGCCGTCGGCGGCGCTGACAACGTGCTCAGCCTGACGCACTGCGCCACGCGCCTTCGGTTCGAACTGAAGGACGCCTCCGGCATCGACGTGAAGGCCGTCGAGAAGGTGCCCGGCGTGATGGGGGCCGTGCCGCAGAGCGGCGACCGCTACCAGGTGGTCATCGGCGGCGGCGTCCAGACCACCTTCAACGAGATCATGAACCTGCCGGCGATGGCGAATGTCGGCAAGGGCGTCTCCGACGCCGACGTGAAGGCCCGCGAGCGGGCCAAGGCCCGCGGCAAGGTCGCCTGGCTGGACGCGTTCTTCGAGTACCTGTCCGACTCGTTCCGACCGCTGCTGGGCGTGCTGCTGGGCGCGTCGCTGATCATCGCGTTCGCCGCGGTGCTCGACGCCCTGGGCATCATCGACTTCCGTTCCGCGGACAAGCCGGCCGGCTGGGTGTTCTGGGACGCCATGTGGCGCGCGGTGTTCTACTTCCTGCCGATCATGGTCGCCTACAACGCCTCCAAGAAGCTGAACGTCGACCCGTGGGTGGGCGCGACGGTCATGGGCGCGATGATGACCCCCGAGTTCATCAGCCTGTCGAAGGCCGCAGACACCGTCTGCACCACCAACCCGCTGCTGGGCACCCAGTCCTGCGTCGCCAACATCTTCGGCCTGCCGATGCAGCTGAACGACTACGGCGGCCAGGTGTTCGTGCCGCTGATCATGGTCGCCGTTCTCGCCCTGGTCTACAAGGCGCTGAAGAAGGTGTTCCCGGAGAACATCCAGATGGTCTTCGTGCCGTTCTTCTCGATGCTGATCATGATTCCGGTGACCGCATTCCTGATCGGCCCGCTCGGAATCTGGCTCGGTAACGGCCTCGGTTCCGGACTCGCGTGGCTCAACACCAGCGCCCCGATCGTGTTCGCGATCATCATCCCGCTGCTCTACCCGTTCCTCGTGCCGCTGGGCCTGCACTGGCCGCTGAACGCGCTCATGCTGGTGAACATCAACACCCTCGGCTACGACTTCATCCAGGGCCCCATGGGTTCGTGGAACTTCGCCGCCTTCGGCGCGACCGCCGGCGTGCTGTTCATCGCGTGGCGCAACCGGAACACCGAGATGAAGGAGGTCGCCACCGGTGCCCTCGCAGCCGGCCTGCTCGGCGGCATCTCGGAGCCGTCCCTGTACGGCATCCACCTGCGCTACAAGCGGATCTACCCCCGCATGCTCATCGGCTGTGCGGTCGGCGGCGTCCTCACCGGCCTGCTCGGCTGGGCCAGCGGCGGCGTCAAGACCAGCGTGTTCGCCTTCACCTCCCTGCTCACCATCCCGGTGTTCAGCCCGATGTGGGTCTACGGCATCTCGATCGCCGCGGCGTTCGCCACCGCGATGATCCTGGTCATCATCTCCGACTACCGCACCCCGGAGCAGAAGGCGGAGGAGGAGGCCGATCGCGCCCAGGCCGAGGCCGACCTCGCCATGGAGAAGGCCCGCAAGGCCGAGGCCCTCGCTGCCCCGTCCGCCGCTCCCGTGGCCGTCGCCGCTGCCGGCGGTGGCGTGGCCACGCTGGTCCGCACCGACGTGGTGGCAGCCCCGATGGCCGGCAAGGTCGTCGCGCTGGCCGACGTGAAGGACAAGGTGTTCGCGTCCAAGGCCCTCGGTGAGGGCGTCGGCATCGAGCCCAGCTCCGGACGGGTCGTCGCCCCGGTCTCCGGCGTGCTGGTCACCGTCCCGGACAGCGGCCACGCCTTCGGCATCAAGACCGACGACGGCGTGGAGGTGCTGGTGCACGTGGGCATCGACACCGTCCGGCTCAACGGCAAGGGCTTCTCCGTGGCGGTCGCCAAGGACCAGCACGTGATGGCCGGCGACGTGCTCGCCAACGTCGACCTCGACGCGATCAAGGCGGCGGGGTACGACACCACCACCGTGGTCGTGGTGATCAACACCATGACCCTGGAGTCGGTTGTTCCGCGGACGTCCGACGTCGTGGCCCTCGGGGACCCCATCATTGATGTGACCCCCTAGAGGCATCGACCGGACCTGAGATGGAAATCGCACGCGTCTTCAACAACAACCTCGTCCTCGCGCTGGACGATGCCGGACGCGAAGTGATCCTGACCGGCCGTGGCCTGGGATTCCAGGCCCGGCCGGGCCAGGCCGTCGACCCGGAGAAGGTGGTCCGGGTCTTCGTCCCGGTGGACGGGCGTGACCCCGACCACCTGGCGCACCTGCTCTCGGGCATCCCGCCCGAGCACATCCAGCTCGTCGGGCAGGCGCTCGCCGAGGTCGGCCTCGACGCGGTGTCGCGCAACCCGTCCCTGGTGATCGCGCTGGCCGACCACGTCAGCTTCGCCCTGCGCCGGGTCGCGCTCGGCATGGACCTGGAGTACCCGCTGCTCGCCGAGGTGCAGCACCTGTACAACGAGGAGTACCAGCAGGCGCTCTCGCTGCTGCACGCCATAAACCGTGCCGCGGAGGTGCCGCTGCCGGAGGTGGAGGCGGTCGGGCTGGCGCTGCACCTGGTGAACGCGGGGTTCGCCACCGGCGACCTCTCCTACACCTACAAGATGACCGGCATCATCCAGCAGATGGTGGCGGTCATCGAGCAGTCCTACGGGCTGCCGCTCGACTCCGGCAGCGTGAGCGTCGGACGGTTCGTCACCCACCTGCGTTACCTGTTCGTGCGCATCCACCAGCACCGCCAGCTCAGCGGCGAGCACTCCACGATCGGCGTCGCGATCCGCGACGCCTACCCCCGGGCGGCCGAGTGCGCGGTGCGGCTCGCCGCCCTGCTGGAGCTCCGCCTCGGGGCGTCCCTGACCGACGACGAGGTGTCCTACCTCTCGCTGCACGTCGCCCGGGTCACCACCGACGACGACGCCGCCTGAGCCGGTCGCGCGCCCGCGGGGCCGCGTCCGGCACCGGGCTAGGGTGGCGGCCATGGGAGCCGGCGGACGGGTGCTGCGCACGCTGCTGCTCGTCCTCGGCGCCGCCCTCACCGCGAATGCCGCCTGGCTGGCCCTCACCGCGAACCTCACCGTCGGGACGGGCGCCACGGCCCTCCTCGGGCTCAGCCTGCTGGCGTGGGGCGGCTGGTTCCCGCGCCTGCGCCGCGTCCGGTGGCTGACCGCCGTCGCGGTGCTGGTGGCCCTGCTCGTCGTGCCGCTGTCGGCGTTCCTGGCCGTGGTCGGCACCGCGGACGACGTCCGCCACGACGAGGACGCGGTGATCGTCCTCGGTGCTGCCGTGCACGGCAGCGAACTCTCGCGCACCCTCGTCGGCCGCCTCGACCGGGCCGTGGACTACCACGCGCGGAACCCGCGGGCGCTGCTGGTGGTCACCGGGGGGCGGGGGCCGCAGGAGGACCTGCCCGAGGCCGTCGCGATGCGCGACTACCTGCGCGCCCGCGGTGTCCCGGACGACCTGATCGTGGTCGAGGACCGGGCCACCTCCACCGAGGAGAACTTCACCTTCTCCCGCGCGCTGCTCGACGCTCGCCTGCCGTCGGGCTACCGGGTGGCGTTCGTCACCGACGAGTTCCACGTGTACCGGGCCGGGCGCATCGCCGCGGCGGCGGGCCTGGACGCCACCCACGCGAGCAGCCGCACGCCCTGGTACTTCTGGGCCGCGAACTACCTGCGCGAGGACCTGCTGGTGCTCGGCCTGTGGGCGACCGGACGGGGTTGACCTCCCGGTTCGGGAGCACCGGCCGGACGGGGCTCAGCCGGCGGGCGTGACCTGCCGGACGTGCCGGACCGCCTCCGCGGTACCCCTGTCCCACGGCGCGCCGTGCCCGGGCAGCACCCACCGGGCGTCCAGCCGCTCCAGCGCGGCGAGGGAGTCGAGGGCGGCCTGCGGGTCGTCGGTGAACGGCGCGGGGCGGGGGCCCTCCTCTCCGGTGAGCACGTGACGCGTGGTCAGGGCGTCCCCGACGACCACCGCGTCGAGCGCGGGAACGTGGAGCGCGACGCTGCCGGGAGAGTGCCCGGGCATCGCGACGACCAGCGGTGCGCCCGGCACCGGCAGCCGCTCCCCGGCGGTGAAGGTCCGCACCTCACGGAGGTAGGTAGTGCGCAGGCCGCCCCTGCCGGCGGCGTAGCCGAGGAAGCGCAGCAGCGGCAGGGGGCGGACGCGTCCCCAGGCCGTCGGCGGCTTGCCCTCGCCGCGCGCGCGGCCGGCGTCCGCCTCGTGCACCCAGACGGGCACGCCGTGGTCACGGCGCAGCCGCTCGGCGAACCCGAGGTGGTCCTCGTCCCCGTGCGTCAGCACCACGGCGCGCACGTCGCCGAGGGTGCGTCCCATCGCCGCCAGTTCGGCGAGGAACTCGTTCCACTGGCCGGCCAGGCCCGCGTCGAAGAGGGTGACGCCGTCTGCATCGGCGACGAGGTAGCAGGCGACGATGTCGTTGCCGACCCGGTGCAGGCCGTCCGCGAGCCTCATCGGGCCACCTCCGCGGGGGTGGCGAGCAACACGACGGTGTTGGCGACGACCAGCCCGGCCAGCACGGCGGCCGGCACCGGCCGGCCCGCCAGCGCGACCGCCGCGGCGGCCACCAGCAGGGCGGCGGAGCCGATCACCTCGCGGGTGTGCGGGGCGAGGCCGTTGGTGGCGTTCGGGGCCACGACCAGTCCCCAGAAGACCGCCAGGGCCACGGGCGCGGCGACGGTGGCCGGCCAGCGCAGCGGCCCGTCGACAAGGGTGTTGGCGGCGTAGCCGGCCGCGACGAGCCCGGCGATCTCCAGCGCGAAGCGGAGGGCGAGGTTGGTGAGCGTGAGCATGGTCCTCCTCGTGAGTTCGTGTCATGATGACGCCATGGCTAGAGTAGTTAGCCATTAAGGCTAAGAGCAATAGCCATCAGAAGGAGTGCGTATGCCCACCGTCCCGCGGACGTCGGTGGCCGCCATCGTCGCCGCCGGCCGGGAGGTGCTCGCCGCCGAGGGCCTCGACGGGCTGACCATGCAGCGGGTGGCCGCGCGCGTCGGCGTCCGTGCACCCTCGCTGTACAAGCGGGTGCAGGACCGCTCCGCGCTCGTCCGGCTGGTCGCGGAACAGGTGCTGGCCGAGGTCGGCACGCTGCTGGATGACGCGGCGCGCACCGGGGACGCCGAGCGCGACCTGCGTGCGCTCGCCGCGGCGCTGCGGGAGTTCGCCCGGCGGGACCCGTCCGCCTACGGGCTGCTGTTCACGCCCCTGCCGGCGGCGATGGCCCCGGCCCCGGCCCTGTTCGCCGCGTCCGTCGCGCCGGTGCTGCGCGTGTGCGAGGAACTCGCCGGCCCCGAGCGGGCACTGGACGCGGCACGGACGGTGACGGCGTGGGCGTCCGGGTTCCTCCGGATGGAGGCCCTCGGCGGCTTCCAGCTCGGGGGCAGCTCGGACGAGGCCTACGAGTTCGGCATCGGCCTGCTGGCCGGGGGCCTCTCCCGGGGCTGATACGGCGACGGCCGGACCACCCGAAGGTGGCCCGGCCGTGCAGGGGATGGGATCAGTTCGCCCGGTCCGCGGTGCCCAACCCGTGGCGCAGCGGATCGTTCGGGGGTGCGTCCACCGTCTCGTCCGGACCGGCACCGACCATGCCGTGCTCGAGGTGGTTGCGGCGCCCGCCCTCCGGGACGCTGTCGTGGCCCTGGTCGTCGGCCACGTCGCGTGCGCCCAGGCCGTGGGCGAGGGGATCGGTGGTGGGGTCGTCGGCCACCGGGGATTCGTTCTGCGTGTTGGGCGTACCCAGCCCGTACTCGTTGACGCTGTCGGTCATGGCTACCTCCTTGCGTGCACGTCGATTCGCGCTTCACCCTCGAAGTACCCGCCCCCAGCCACGAGCAAACGACGTGCCGCGCCCAGCGCCCACCGCGGGTTTCGGCGCGCACCGGCGTCGGCCCCGCCACCCCCCAGAGGTCACCGCGGGTTTCGGCGCGCAAAACCCCTCAATTCGGGCCCGCAGGCGCGTCGAAACCCGCGGTGACACCGGAGCGCGCCGGAGAGCCGGGCTCGTGCGCGCCGAAACCCGCGGTGAGCGCGGAATGACACCGGTGTAGTTATCCCCACTGTGGACAGAGCCTGTGGACAGCGGACGGGCGGCGCCCCCGGTGGGGGCGGCACTAGCATCGGGCCCATGCGCTGCATCGGCCTCATCGGAGGCATGAGCTGGGAGAGCTCCGCCCTGTACTACCGGCTGCTCAACGAGGGCGTGAAGCAGCGCCTGGGCGGCCTGCACTCCGCGCGGTGCGTGCTGGCGTCGGTCGACTTCGCCGAGATCGAGGCCATGCAGTCCGCGGGCCGGTGGGACGCGGCGGGCGACCTGCTCGCCGGGCAGGCCCGGGGCCTCGAGGCCGCGGGGGCGGACGCGGTGCTGATCTGCACCAACACCATGCACAAGGTGGCCGACACCGTCGCCGCGGCGATCGGCGTCCCGCTGCTGCACCTCGCCGACGTGGCGGCCGACGCGGTGGTCGCGTCCGGACTCGGCACGGTCGCCCTGCTCGGGACGCGGTTCACGATGGAGGAGTCGTTCTACGCCGACCGGCTCGTGGCGCGCGGGCTCACCGTCCTCACCCCGGACGCCGCTGACCGCGCGCTGGTCGACCGGGTGATCTACACAGAACTCGTCGTGGGACGGGTGGAGGACGCCTCCCGCGCCGCCTTCGTCGAGGTGATCGGACGCCTCGCCGCGCGCGGCGCCGAGGGAGTCATCCTCGGCTGCACCGAGATCGAACTCCTCGTCGGTCCCGGGGACGTGGACCTCCCCGTCTTCGCGACCACCCGCCTGCACGCGCAGGCCGCGGTCGACTTCGCCCTGTCCTAGGGGCCGGGCGCCGTCAGGAGATGGCGGCCTTCGCCTCGCGGGCCATGGCCAGTTCCTCGTTGGTCGGCACCACCATGACGGTCACGGGCGAGTCGGGGGTGGAGATCACCCGCGGGTCCTTCGAGCGCGCCTGGTTGGCCTGCTCGTCGAGGACGAAGCCGAGGGCGGCCAGCCGGTTCACGACCTTGGCGCGGACGACCGGGTTGTTCTCGCCGACGCCGGCGGTGAAGGTGAGTACGTCGACCCGTCCGAGGACGGCGAGGTAGGAGCCGATGTAGCTGAGCAGCCGGTGGCAGTACACGTCGAGCGCGAGTTCTGCGGCCTCGTCCCCGTCGTGGATCAGTTCGAGCAGGTCGCGGAAGTCGGTGACGCCGGACAGCCCGAGCATGCCGGACTTCTTGTTCAGCAGGTTGTCGACGCCGGCGAGGTCGAGGCCGAGTTCGCGGCCGAGGAAGGCGTGCAGGCCGGGGTCGACGTCACCGGAGCGGGTGCCCATGACCAGGCCGGCCAGCGGGGTGAGGCCCATCGAGGTGTCGACGGCGACCCCGCCGCGGATGGCCGAGATGGACGCGCCGTTGCCCAGGTGGCACACGATCTGGTTGAGCTCTGCGTAGTCGCGTCCCAGGACCTCGGCGACCTTCTTGGACACGTAGCTGTGGGAGGTGCCGTGGAAGCCGTACTTGCGGATGCCGTGCGCCCGGGCGGTCTCGGTGTCGATCGCGTAGGTGTAGGCCTCCCGGGGCAGGGTGGCGAAGAAGGCGGTGTCGAAGATCGCCACGTGCGGGACGTCGGGCAGCGCCTCGCGGGCGGCCTCGATGCCGGCGATGCCGGGCGGGTTGTGCAGGGGGGCCAGGGGGGAGAGCTCGCGCAGCCCCTCGAGCACCTCGTCGTCGATCACCACGGTGGAGCGGAACCGCTCGCCGCCGTGGACGGTGCGGTGCCCGACCGCCCGGATCGTGTCGAGCTCCGGGCCGTGCGCGTTGAACACCCGCACCAGGTAGTTCAGCGCCCGGGAGTGGTTGGGGAAGCCGCGGTCGACGTGGACGGTCTCCCCGTCCAGCTTGTGGTCCAGGCTGCCGGACTCCTCACCGATCCGCTGGATGATGCCGGAGGCCACCACCGCCTCGGTGTCGACGTCGATCACCTGGTACTTGATCGAACTGGAACCACAGTTCAGCAGCAGGATCGGGGTGCTCACGAGTTCCCTCCTCGGGGGTCCGCCTGCGCCTGGATGGCGGTGATGGCGACGGTGTTGACGATGTCCTCGACCAGCGCGCCGCGGGAGAGGTCGTTCACGGCCCTGTTCAGGCCCTGGAGGACCGGACCGATGGCGACCGCGCCGCTGGAGCGCTGGACGGCCTTGTAGGTGTTGTTGCCGGTGTTCAGGTCGGGGAAGATGAACACCGTCGCCCGTCCCGCCACCGGCGAGTCGGGCAGCTTGGTGCGGGCGACCACCGGGTCGACGGCGGCGTCGAACTGGATCGGGCCCTCGAGCGCGAGCTCAGGCATCCGCTCCCGGACGAGCTCGGTCGCGGCACGCACCTTGTCGACGTCCGCGCCGGAGCCCGAGGTGCCGGTGGAGTAGCTGAGCATCGCTACGCGCGGCTCGATGCCGAAGGCGATCGCGGTCTCGGCGGAGCTGATCGCGATGTCTGCCAGCTGCTCCGCGGTCGGGTCGGGGTTCACCGCGCAGTCGGCGTAGACCACCACGCGGTCGGGCATGCACATCAGGAACGAGCCCGACACCACGCGTACGCCGGGCTTGGTCTTGATGAACTCCAGGGACGGGCGGATCGTGTTCGCGGTGGTGTTGATCGCGCCCGACACCATGCCGTCGGCCATGCCGAGGTGCACCATCATCGTGCCGAAGTACGACAGGTCCTTCAGCTTCTCCCGCGCCTGCTCCAGGCTCACGCCCTTGTGGGCGCGGAGCCGGGCGTACTCGGCGGCGAAGCGCTCGACGAGCTCGGGGTCGTTCGGGTCGACCACCTGGACGCCGAGCAGGCTCAGCCCCAGCTGGGTGGCGCGCAGCTTGATGGCCTGTGCGTCGCCCAGCAGGATCAGGTTGGCCACGCCGCGCTGGAGCAGGATGTCGGCCGAGGCGAGGATCCGGTCGTCGGTGGACTCCGGCATCACGATCGTGCGGCGGTCGGAGCGGGCGAGATCCTGGAGCTGGTGCTCGAACATCAGGGGGGTGACCACCTCGGAGCGGTGCACCTGGAGCGCCTGCAGCAGCGCCGAGGTGTCCACGTGCTCGGAGAACAGCCGGCGCGCGACCTCGACCTTCCGGGGGCTGGACGTCATCGCGCCCTCGAGGCGGAACATCCGGTCCGACGAGGTGTAGGTGCCGAGCTGGGTGAGCCCGATCGGCAGCTCGTTGTGGATGCTGTCGACGAGGGTGACGATCGTGTCGGGGATCTCGTAGCCGCCGAGCAGGATGATGCCGGCCAGCCGCGGGAACGAGCCGGACGCGTGCGCGAGCAGCAGGCCGGGGAGCATGTCCGAGCGGTCGCCCGGCATGATCACGGTCGACTCGGGCGTGAGCCGCCGCAGCACGTTGGGCAGGGTCATCGCGGCCACCAGGATGTCCTGGCTCTCGCGGTCGAGCAGTTCGGGGTTGCCGAGCACGAGGTTGGCCTCGACGGCCTCGAACTGGGCGCGGACGGTGGGCGCGGCGAGCAGCCGGTCGGCGGGCAGCGCGGCGGTGACCACGCCGGGCAGCTTCGACAGTTCGGCGCGGACGGCGTCCAGGTCGGCCGGGTCGACCTCCTCGCTGGAGGCGCGGTCGATCCGCGACACCCGGTTCGCGATGACCGCGATCACCTTGGCGTGGTGGGCGGAGAACTCGGCGAGACCGCCCTCGGCCGCGGAGCGGATCTCCTCCGGGGTCCGGTTGCGGCCGGAGACGACCAGCACCACCGGGGTGTTCAGGTTGGCGGCGACGCGGGCGTTGAACGTGAGCTCTGTCGGCGAGGTCGTCTCGGTGTAGTCCGAGCCGAGGATCACGACCGACTCGTACTTCTCCTTGATGCCGGCGAACTTCTCGACCAGGCGGTGCAGCGCGGCGTCGGGGTCGTGGTGGACGTCCTCGTAGGTGACGCCCACGGCGTCCTCGTAGCTCTGGTCGATCCCGGCCTGGCCGAGGAGGGTGTGCAGGATCGCGTCCTCGGACCCGCTGCGGACGACGGGACGGAACACGCCGACCGAGCTCACGGTCCTGGTGAGGGCCTCGATGATGCCCACGGCGACCATGGACTTGCCCGTCAGCCCCTCCGGCGCAGCGACGTAGATGCTGTTGCTCACCGGGTCAGGCTATCGCCGTCGGAGTAGTGGTCCGGACGGCGGACGGCGGAATCGGCCCTCGCCGGTGGCTGGTCAGGCCAATCGAAAGCCCTGCGGGTCGAACCGAAAGCGTTCAGCCCCTCGGGCCGGTGACCGAGGCCAGCCAGTCGAGGTCCGCCCGCTGGCCCTCGACCCCACCCGGCGTCTCCACGACCACCGGTGCCCCGGCGGTCGCGACCACCTCTGCGACGCCCTCCGGGTCGCAGAACCCCTGGCCGAAGTTGGTGTGGCGGTCGGCGCCGGAGTCGAAGGCGTCGCGGGAGTCGTTGGCGTGGACGAGGTCGATCCGTCCGGTGATCGCGCGCACCCGGTCGACGAGGCCGAGCAGTTCCATGCCGCCGGCGTGGGCGTGGCAGGTGTCGAGGCAGAAGCCGACCTTGTCGGCGTTGGGGGAGTGCGAGATCGCGTCCCACAACTGCGCCAGCCGGTCGAGGTGGCGGGCCATCGCGTTCGCGCCGCCGGCAGTGTTCTCGATCAGCAGGGGCACGTCGATGCTCAGCCCGTCGATGGCCTTGCGCCAGTTGTCGAACCCCACCGCGGCGTCATCGGTGGCCAGCACGTGGCCGCCGTGGACGATGAGCCCGGCCGCGCCGATCTCGGCCGCGGCGGTGAGCTGCTTCTGCAGGTGCTGGCGGCTGGGGATCCGGATGCGGTTGTTGGTGGAGGCGAGGTTCAGCACGTACGGCGCGTGCACGTAGAGGGCGACGCCCGCGGCCTCGGCGTCGGCCCTGAGCGCCTCCGCGCCTCCCGGGTAGGCGACCTTCGGGCCCTTCCAGGCCTGTGGGTCGCCGAGGAAGAACTGGCTGAGTCCCGCCCCGCGCGCCCTGGCCTCGGCGATCGGGTCCTCCTGGTCGACGTGCGCTCCCATCCGCATGGGCAGCAGTCTAGGCAGGGGGTCGGACGTCAGGCCCGGCCGGCCGAGGACAGCCCTTCGAGGACGGCGAGCGCGTCCTCCGCCCGGTCGAAGGGAACCAGCAGGTGGTCGTGGTGGAAGCCGGCGAGCACGTTGCACGGGATGCCCTGCGCGGCCAGCGCCCGGGACACCGCCGCGGTCAGTCCCACCGCCTCGAGCGAGGAGTGCACGGTGAGCGTGATCCAGGCGAACGTCGCGGTGTGCTCGAGGCGGAAGGCGTCCGCGTGGTGCCGCTCCAGCACGAGCGTTGTGCCCTCGTCCTCGACCACTGTCGCGAGCGCGGGCAGCGTCGACTCGCTCGTCGTGCTGACCACCACGTACTCGCCCGGCCGGCGCTCCGGACGCAGGCCGCGCAGCAACTCGTCCAGGTCCCTCACCCCGGGGTCTTCCATCGATCCTCCTCGCCCGTCCCAGTCTGCCCCCGGCCACGGGACGGGACTACCTACGGTGGAGTAGGTTTGAGTCAGGTCCGGATGCGAAGGAGCTCACATGGACAGGGGTCATCTGGCGGTCAGGTTCGCCGAGGCGGCCGCGGCCCACGCGTCGCGCCCGGCCACGAGCGTGGACGGTGCCGAGGGCAGCGTCCGCACCTACGGCGAGCTCCTCACCGACGTCCGCGCCCTCGCGGCGCGCCTGGTCGCGCTCGGCCTGGAGCCCGGCGACCGGGTGGCGATCCTCGCGCCCAACCTGCCCGAGTGGACGCTGGCCGACCTGGCCTGCGCGACGGCGGGCCTGGTCTCCGTGCCGCTGTACCCGACCAGCACGCCCCACCAGGTCCACCACATCCTCGCCGACTCCGGCGCCCGGCTGATCTTCGTCTCCGGGCCGGAGCAGGCGGACAAGCTCGAGGGGGTTCGTGCGAACCTCCCGGCGCTGGAGCGCGTGGTCGGCTTCGCGGAGGTGCCGGGGGCGACCACCCTCGCCCAGGAGCTCGCCGAGGCGCCGGCCGACACGGCGGCGGTGGACGAGCGCCTGGCCGCAGCGAGCGCGGACGACCTGGCCACGATCATCTACACCTCCGGGACGACCGGCGAGCCGAAGGGCGTGATGCTCACCCACCGTGGGTTCACCCACCAGGTGGACGTGCTGAACCGCTACTTCGACCTCGCCGACACCGACGTCTCCCTGTGCTTCCTGCCGCTCAGCCACGCGCTGGAGCGGGCGTGGACCTACGTGGTGGTCACCTCCGGCGCCCTGAACACCTACGTCCCCGACCCGCGGACGGTCGCGGAGGCGATGGTGCGCACGCGCCCGAACCTGCTGGTCAGCGTCCCGCGGCTGTACGAGAAGGTGTTCCTCGCCGCCCGCGACAAGGTGGCCGACTCCCCGCTGAAGCAACGGCTGATGGCCTGGGCGCTGCGGGTGGGCGCGGAGTTCCACGGCGCGGTGCGCGACGGGTTGCCGCGCAGCAGCTCGCTGATCGTCCGGTTCAAGGTCGCCGACAAGCTGGTGCTGAGCAGCATCCGCGACGCCATGGGCGGACGCAAGAAGGTGCTGGCCTGCGGCGGCGCGCCGCTGCGCACCGAGATCGAGGAGTTCTTCTTCGCCTGCGGGCTCCTGGTGCTCCAGGGCTACGGCCTCACCGAGGCGTCCCCGCTGGTGAGCTTCCCCTCCCCGACCGGCTTCCGCTTCGGCACGGTCGGCCGCGTGATCGACGGTGCCGAGGTGCGGATCGCCGAGGCCGGGGAGATCTGCTACCGCGGGCCGAACGTGATGACGGGCTACTGGGGACGGCCGGACGACACCGCAGCGGTGCTGGTGGACGGCTGGCTGCACACCGGTGACGTCGGCGAACTGGACGAGGACGGCTACCTGCGGATCACCGACCGGATCAAGGACCTGATCGTCACCAGCAACGGCAAGAACGTCGCCCCGGCCTCGATCGAGGGCCTGCTCGCCGCGGACCCGCTCTTCGAGTACACGCTTCTGCTGGGCGACAACCGTCCCTACCTCACGCTGCTGGTCGCGCCGTCCCTGCCCCACCTGGAGGACATCGCGCGGCAGCTCCAGATCACCTGGGCGCACCGGGACGAGTTGCTCTCGCACCCGGCGATCCTCGACGAGTTGCGCCGTCGCGCCGGTGAGCTCACCGCCAAGCTTCCCGGCTACGAGCAGATCCGCGACCTGCGTCTGCTGGTGGAGGAGTTCACCCAGGAGAACGGCCTGCTCACCCCGACGCTCAAGGTGAAGCGCAAGGAGGTCGAGCGCCGGTTCGCCCAGCTCGTCGACGAGATGTACTCCCGGGCCGGCAGGCCGCGCCACTGACGCGCCCCGCGGAGCCGTCCGGCCCGCAGGCCCCCTGCCGGCGCCCGAATTCTCCCGGTCCGCCCGCGCGCCCGCCGATGCGGTGGTTGGCTGGACGGTGCGCCACGGAGGTTCCCCCACGCCGTTACCGAAGGTCCCCGCGGACATCCCGATTCGGAATCTTAATACCCCGGGGGGTATAGTGCCGGCCATGAAGACGGTGATCATCGGTGGTGTCGCGGGTGGAATGTCGGCCGCGACGAGGTTGCGGCGGCTCGACGAGTCCGCACAGATCGTGGTGCTGGAGCGGTCCGGCCACGTGTCGTTCGCGAACTGCGGGCTCCCCTACTACGTGGGAGGGGTGATCTCCAACCGGAACGACCTGCTGCTGCAGACCCCGTCGAGCCTGAAGGCGCGCTTCGGCATCGACGTCCGGGTGAACACCGAGGCGCTCTCCATCGACCGCGCGGCCCGCACGGTGCTCGTGCGCGACCTCGCCACCGGCGAGCAGTACACCGAGTCCTACGACTCCCTCGTCCTCGCCCCCGGAGCGGCGCCGTTCGTGCCCCCGATCCCGGGCGTCGAGCGCGCGCTCGCGCTGCGCAACATCGGCGACACCGACGCGATGGCCTCCGCCGTGGACACCGTCCTCGAGCAGGCCGAGCGCGAACGCCTGGGCGGTGGCGCCGACGCCTCCGCGGAGCCCACAGCGGTGATCATGGGCGGCGGCTTCATCGGCATCGAGCTGGCCGAGAACCTCACCGAGCGCGGGCTGAAGGTGGTCGTCGTCGAACTCGCCGACCAGATCCTCGCCCCGCTCGACGTCGAGATGGCCGCGCTGGTGGCCACGCACCTGGTGAAGAAGGGCGTGGACGTCCGCACCGGGGCGTCCGTGGCGAGCATCGGCGCGGACACCGTCGAGCTCTCCGACGGCACCACGCTGCCCGCGCACCTGGTGGTCGCCGCGATCGGCGTCCGCCCGGAGACCCGCCTCGCCGAGGACGCCGGCCTGGAGCTGGGAGCCCGCGGCGGCATCCTGGTCGACGAGCACCAGCGCACGTCCGACCCGGCCGTCTTCGCCGTCGGCGACGCCGTGGTGAAGCGCGACGCGGTCACCGGCGACCAGGCCCTGGTGCCCCTCGCCGGACCCGCGAACCGTCACGGCCGGCTCGTCGCGGACGTCATCGCCGGACGCCCCGTGGCGTCCCGGACGGTGCTCGGCACCGCGATCGTCGGTGCCTTCGGCCTGGTGGCCGCCGCCACCGGCTGGACGGAGAAGCGCGCGGTCGCCGCGGGCCGGAGGATCCGCGTGATCCACAGCCACCCGGCCAACCACGCCGGCTACTACCCCGGCGCGGAGGGCATGAGCCTCAAGCTGGTGGTGGACGCGGACACCGACGCGATCCTCGGCGCGCAGGGCGTTGGCGGCGCCGGCGTCGACAAGCGCATCGACGTCATCGCGACCGCCATGCGGGGCGGCCTCACCGCGTCCGACCTCGCCGACCTCGAGCTCAGCTACGCGCCGCAGTTCGGCTCGGCCAAGGACCCGGTGAACATGCTCGGCTTCATCGCGGAGAACCTGCGCGACGGGCTCACCGAGACCATCCAGTGGCACGAGGTCGCCGGCGAGGTGGCCAGGGGCGTCCAGCTGATCGACGTCCGGACGCCCGCGGAGTACGCCCGCGGCACCGTGGACGGCGCGGTGAACATCCCGGTCGACGACCTGCGCGCGCGCCTGGACGAGGTGGCGGACGAGGTGATCGTGCACTGCCAGGTCGGCCTGCGCGGCTACCTGGCCGCCCGGACGCTCGCCCAGCACGGCCGCCGCGTCCGCAACCTCGACGGCGGTTATCGCACCTGGGCGAGGATCTGAGGGACGAAGGTGTATGAGTCTGTACGAAGTCGGTGGACGCTGCGCATCCGACGCGGGTAAGGACGATTCACTAGGGGAGCAGGCACGCACGACCAGGGCTGGGGGGCGCTGGTTCTGTCCGGCCAACCGTAGAGGGGACGCGCGATCATGGCGGTGATCGCAGTCAAAGACGTTGGCGCGGCCGAACGCTTCATTCCCTGGTTCGTGCCTGCACCTACGTCTGTCCGCGTCGACCCGGTCACCCCCAGGTCGGCCACACCCCCGACAGGAGCATTGTGCACAACCGGCCGACCCGCTCCGAGCTGGCCCACCTGATCAACCAGGCCAGGCTGGACCGGCATCTCTCGATCCGGTCCGCCGCGCGGATCGCAGGCGTCCCCGCGGCCACCGTGCAGGGCTGGCTCGCCGGCCGGCACTTCCCCACGCCGGCGCTCCGCCCGAAATTCCTCGTGCTCGTCGAGGCGCTGGAGCTGTCAGAGCTCCTTCACCCGGCCCTGTGGCTGGACGACGTTCCGCATCCGAAGAATTCCGAATAGCGCGGGCCCTGTGGGCGGGCGCTGACACAATCACGTCATGTCCACCCCCGCGAGTCGCCAGGAGTTCGCCTCCCTGGTGAACGACGCCCGCCAGCGGCACCACCTCTCGATCCGTGCCGTCGCCCGGATCGCCGACGTGCCCGCGACCACGGCGCAGGGCTGGCTCAACGGCAAGCACTTCCCCACGCCGGCGCTGCGCGGCAACTACCTGAAGCTCCTCGAGCACCTCGACCTCGTCGACGCCGTGCCGGAGGACCTGTGGGACGACAGCTGGACGGGGGTGGAGCCGGCGCTGCGCAGCGGCCAGTCCCCCTACCTCGGGCTGCGTCCCTACCGCGTCGCGGACAAGGACCTCTTCTTCGGCCGCTCCGGCCAGAGCGCCCGCCTCGCCGAGGCGGTGCTGGAGCTCTCCGCCCGCGAGGGCACCGGGATGATCGCGCTGGTGGGCGCCTCCGGCAGCGGGAAGTCATCGCTGCTCGCCGCGGGCCTGCTGGGCCGCGAGGCCACCGGCGGCGCGCTGGCCGGCTGGGGTGGCACGGCGCTCACCGTGATCCGGCTGCTCGCGGACGCCACACCGGCGCTGGCCGGGGAGCCGGGCCGGCAGCTGGTGGTCGTCGACCAGCTGGAGGAGGCGCTCGCCCTGCCCGACGCGGCCCGCCGGTCGTTCCTCGCCGCGCTCGAGGCGCTGTCGCGGCAGGCGGTCGTGGTGGTGGGGATGAGGTCGGACGCGTTCGAGGCCGCCAGCCTCGAGCCCCTGCTCCAGGAGGCCCTGTCGCGGCCGGTCCTGCTGGGTCCGCTGACCAGGGACGAGTGCCGGGACGTCATCGTCCGCCCGGCGGAGGCGCTCGGGGTGGCCGTGGACGAGGACCTGGTCAGGGTGCTGCTGGAGGAGCTCGCGCCGGGGCCGGCGGACCGCATCGGCGCGGGCGCGCTGCCGTTGCTGTCCAACGCCCTGCTGCTGATCTGGGCCGTGGGGAACGGCCGCCGGCTCACGGCCGCCGACTACCACGCCGCCGGCGGCATCGCGCGAGCTGTGGAGAGGCTGGCCGAGCAGGTCTACCTCGCGCTCGAGCCGGAGCAGAAGGCCGCGGCGGAGCGGCTGTTCCTGCGGCTGGTGCGCGTGGCCGGCGACGTGCTGGTGCGCGAGACCGTCCCGCTGTCGGAGGTGGACGCGACCGCACGTCCGGCGATGGAGGCGTTCGTCGCGGCGCGGATGCTCACCACCGTCGACAACGAGGTGCGGATCAGCCACCAGGCGCTGCTCGCGCACTGGGGTCGCCTGGGTGGCTGGCTGGCCGAGCACCGCGACGACCTCGTGGTGATGGAGAAGCTGCGCAGCTGCGCGGACGTCTGGGTCGGCAGCGGGCGCGATCCGGCAGCGCTGATCCCGGTGCGGCGGCTGGCCATGTTCGACTCCTGGGTCGACCGGGCCCGGCGCAAGCGCCTGCTCACCGACGCCGAGCGGGAGTTCGTCGCCGCGTCCGAGGCCTACTTCTCCGCGACCGGCGATCCGGTGGACGCCGGGGCCGCAGCCGGCCTGCGGCGCTGGCAGGTGGCGGTGGCCGTGCTGGCGCTGGTCAGCCTCGCCCTCGCGATCACGGTGCTCGTCCTGCTCACGGGACCGTGAGGCCGTCCGCGTACGGTCAGGCTGCGGTGACGACGACCGCGACCGACTTCAGGTAGACCGTCGTGTAGCCGGAGCGGGTGGCCTTCACCCGCACCTGCACCTGTGCGCCGACCCGGCCCGCGGTGGGCCGGTAGGACTGCCGGGTCGCCCCGCTGATCTTCTTCGCGTTCGCGTACCACTGGTAGGAGATCGTGGCCGCGGGCTCCCACGTGCCCGGGTCGGCGGTGAGCTGCCCCCCGACGACCGGCTCGCCGGACACCGTGGGCACGGGGGTGGTGTCGAAGGTGCCCCTGGCGACCGTCGTGGCCGCCGACGTCACCGACGTGGTCGCGTAGCCGGCGCGCCGCGCGGTGACCGTCACGGTCAGCCGGTCGCCGGTGTCGGACGCGGTGGGGGTGTAGCTGGTGGCGTCCACTCCGCTCGCGCCGCTGATCGTGCGGCCGTCCCGCTTCCAGGTGATGGTGAGACTGTCGGGCACCGGCGCCCACGCGCCGGTCTCCACGGTGACGGTCCGGCCCGTCGCGACGGTGCCGGCGAGGACCGGCTTCGGCGCCTGGGCGAAGCGGGCCTTCACCACCTCCGTCGTGCCGTCGGAGATCTTCGTGGTCGACCCCGCCTCCGACGTCGCGGTGACCCGCACCCGGATCGCCGCGCCCACGAGGTCCGGCGTGACCACGAACGTCGGTGCGGTGGCCTCAGGGACGGGCCGGCCGTCCGCGAGCCACTGGTAGCCGACCTCCGCGCCCTCGGGCACCCAGGTGCCGGGCACCGCGGTGAGCGTGCGGTCCACCTGCGGTCCCCCGCCGATGCCGGGCGTCGTCCACGGCGCGGGCAGGAACGATGCCGGCACCTCGGTGTGCTGGTACGGCCAGGCCAGGGTGCCGCGGGCGATCGTGGGCAGGCAGGCGCGCGCGCCGCCGGTGCCGCACCGGCTGTTCAGCGGCGAGGACACCGGGACGCCCGTCCACCAGGAGGTCTGCTTCATCGCGCCGTCCCAGGACAGCGAGATGTGCACGTGGTTCTTGTGGTTGGCGGTGTAGGAGCCGCGGTCGGCCATCTTCCGCCAGCCGAGCTCGGGGTAGTACACCGACCAGATGCGCTGGTTCCACAGGATGTACATCACGCCCAGCCGGTAGGCGACCTCGCCGTTGTTGGCCGTGAGCCACGCCAGGGCCTTGTCGACCCTCGCGCGCTGGCTCGACGACTTCATGTCCATGTGCCAGTCGAGGGCGCGACCCTCCTTGTGCTCCGAGGTCGCGCCGACGCTGCACGCGCGGGAGATCCCGGACGAGCCGCCGCCCCAGGTGGCGATCAGCAGCGACAGCAGGGCCTTCGTCCCTGGCTTGGCCGTGGGCGTACACGTGGTCTGCGGCATGTAGCCGAGGTGGGCGTCGATGGTGTTCGTCGCCAGGGACGCGGGCGGCGGCGGGGTCTTCCCCACGGCTGCCGGCGCGGGCGCCGACCACAGCAGCGCAGCGGCGACGGCGGTGGCGACGACGGCCGCGAGCCGTGTGCGCATGGGTGCCTCCCCGGAACCTGGTTGGGCCGCAGCGTAGTGGCCGGCGACCACCCGCGGTGCGGGTCTTGCCCCTCCGGCACCGAACCCGGGCGGACGCCGCGCGTCGCCGTCGCGCGCGATTGGCCCCCGCCCGCCCGCTGCCGGTACGCTTGCTCTTCGGCCGTCCCGTGACGGCCACTGCTACGCCCTCCTGCCATGGGAAGCGCCCATGGCCGCCAGAGACCAGAGGAGGTGGAGTTCGCGTATGCGCAAGTACGAAGTCGTGGTGATCATTGATCCCGAGGTCGACGAGCGTCAGGTGAACGGCCTGTTGGACAAGCCGCTCGCAGGACTGACGAAGGCCGGCGGCACCGTGGACAACATCGATGTGTGGGGCCGTCGTCGCCTCGCTTACGACATCAAGAAGAAGTCCGAGGGCATCTACGCCGTCATCAACCTGACCGCAGAGCCGGCCGTGGTGAAGGAACTGGACCGCCAGTTCACCCTGAACGAGCAGATCCTGCGGACCAAGGTGATCCGTCCCGACCTGCACTGATCCACAGCGAACCCTCGCGCGCTGTCGGTGGCACCTGACACGCTAGGGGGGTCCTGATGACGTCCGATCGAAAGACATCCACATGGCTGGCGAAACCCTCATCACCCTGGTCGGCAACCTGACCGCCGACCCGGAACTGCGCTTCACCCCGTCCGGGGCACCCGTGGCGAACTTCACCGTCGCCTCCACGCCGCGCACGTTCGACCGCACCACCAATGAGTGGAAGGACGGCGACGCCATGTTCCTCAACTGCGCGGTCTGGCGACAGGCGGCCGAGAACGTGGCCGAATCCCTCACCAAGGGGATGCGGGTCATCGTCCAGGGCCGTCTGCGCTCGCGCACGTACGAGACCCGGGAAGGTGAGAAGCGCACCGTCTTCGAGGTGGACGTCGAGGAGATCGGTCCCGCGCTGAAGTACGCGACCGCCAAGGTCACCCGCTCATCCGGCGGTGGCGGCGGCTCGTACTCCGGCGGCTCGTCCGGTTCCGGCGGTGGCTGGAGCAACAACTCGGGCGGGCAGAGCGATCGGTCCGCGGGTGCCGACCCCTGGGCCTCGGCCCAGAGCGAGGAACCCCCGTTCTGATCCCCCACGCCGCGCCCGAGGCCCTCGGGGCGGCACCACACACGTCATTCCGGCACGAGCCGGGCTTTCATGAACCAAGGAGAGCACCACAATGGCCCAACAGCGCAAGCCGCTGAAATCGAAGAAGATCGCGCCCGCGAAGAGCATTCGCATCGGCACGATCGACTACAAGGACACCGCCACGCTGCGGAAGTTCATCTCCGAGCGGGGCAAGATCCGCGCTCGTCGCGTGACCGGACTCTCGGTGCAGGAGCAGCGCAAGGTCGCCATCGCGGTGAAGAACGCCCGCGAACTGGCGCTGCTGCCCTACGCCTCGACCGCTCGCTGAGAAGGGGGAGTCACACATGAAGCTCATCCTGACCGCCCCCGTCGAGCACCTGGGCGTCCCCGGTGACGTCGTCGAGGTGAAGGACGGCTACGGCCGCAACTTCCTGCTCCCGCGCAGCTTCGCGATCAAGTGGACCCGCGGTGCGGAGAAGCAGATCGAGGGCATCAAGCGGGCGCGTGACGCCCGCGAGATCCGCGGCACCGAGCACGCCGTCCAGGTGCGCGAGCAGCTCGAGGCCCTCGAGGTCTCCCTGCCCGCCCACGCCGGCGAGACCGGCAAGCTGTTCGGCGCGGTGACCCCGGGCGACATCGTCCTCGCGGTGAAGAAGGCCGGTGGCCCGGCCCTCGACAAGCGCGCGGTCGAGATCGCCAAGCCGATCAAGACGGTCGGCAGCCACCTGGTCGGCATCAAGCTGACCGCCGGCGTGGTCGCCCACATCACCGTGGGTGTCGTCGCCGCCTGATTTCCTCCACCGGTTGCGCCGGTCGTCCCTCCACGGACGGCCGGCGCTTCCGCGTTCCGGCACCGGTGACCGGGGCCCGTCCCCGCGTCCGCCCGCGTCGCACCACGGGGGCCACCGGATCGCCCCCTAGTCTGGGACGGTGACCCAGCCCACCCCGCCGAACCGTTGGACGGCGCTCCGCGAGACCGTGCGCGGCGCCACGCGGGGAGCGGGAGTCCGGATCAGTCCCCTCACCTGGGTATCGGCAGCCGTCGCCGCGCTGCTGGTGGTGGCGCTGGTGGTCGGCGCGAACGCCCTGTCCGCCCCGGTGCACCGCGACGGGCGGCCGACCGCGTCGGTCACTCCCGTCCCCGCCCCCGCCACCGCGACGCCGACCCCCACGCCGTCCGCGTCGGGAACCGCAACGGGCGAGCCGTCGGGCTCGCCCTCACCGGAACCGTCGACGAGCTGGCCGAAGGTGGGGTCGTCGGGCCGGTTCGACACCGCGGGGCTCAGCGTCGACGCCGCGGGGTCGTCCGGGACGCTGCACCGCTACGCGCTGCGCGTGGAGACCTCGGCGAAGCTCGACGCCGACAAGGTGGGACGCCAGGTGGCTGATGTGCTGAACGACCCGCGAAGCTGGGCCGGCAGCGGCAGCGTCCGCTTCGCCCTGGTCGCGGACGCGAAGAAGGCCGACTTCACGATCACCCTCGCCTCGCCGGCGACGGCGAAGAAGCTGTGCGGCCTCGACGGCGGAGGCAGCTGCGTGGACGGCGGCGACGCCGTGCTCGACGCCTCGTGGTGGAAGGGGATGCCCTCCACCTACGCCAGCAGGGCGTCCTGGCAGGCGTACCTGGTGAACCACGGCGTGGGCCGGCTGCTGGGGGAGAAGAGCCAGGACTGCGCGAAGAAGGGCAAGCCGGCGCCGGTGATGATGCCGCAGGCCGAGGACCTGGGGGGCTGCACGTCCAACCCCTGGCCGTACCCCTGACGCGCGGGCGTCAGCCCGGCAGCTGCGCCATCAGCGCGGTCGACGGCCGCTCGGCCTCCGGCCCCGGCACGCCGCCCAGGGCACCGGCGAGGAGCTCGCGGGCGCGGGCCAGGTGCTCGTCCAGCATCGCCGCGACGCCGGAGGCGTCCCCGGCGTCGATCAGGTCGAGGATCCGGGAGTGCTCGGCCACGATGATCTCCGGGCTCAGCCGTTGGCTGCCCTGGAGCTGGGCCATGCACAGCTTCACCTCGAAGGCCAGCGAGCCGTACACCGAGCTCGTGCGGGCGCTGCCGAGGGCGTCGATCAGCGAGGTGTGGAAGCGCATGTCCGCGTCCACGCTGTCCCAGCTGCCCTGACGCCACAGGGCCTCGATCTCCGCGTTGGCCACGCGCGCCTCGAGCGGCACCTCGCGGCGCTCGGCGAGCCGGCGCAACACCTCGGACTCGAGGTAGGCGCGGGTGCGGTAGATGTCGCGGACGTCGGCCGGCCCGAGCTTCACCACCCTTGCCGTCTTGTGGTTCTTGCGCACCAGCACCTTGTCGGCCACGAGCCGCTCGATCGCCGCCTTCGCCGTGGCGCGGGCCACGTCGTAGCGGGCGGCCACCTCCGCCTCGGTGAGCGGCATGCCGGGACGCAGGTCGTGTGCCAGGACCTGCGCCTTCAGGTCGTCCACCACGGCGTCGATGACCGACGTCACCACGATGTTGCGGACCACTTCCACCCCTGGGCTTTCTTGCGTAGTTCCTGCGAGCCGAATCCTAGGGCAACAAACTCGCCCGAACCCCTTGCCGAACGAGTCCACTTGTTCGACAATCTTACACGTTGGTCAATCTCAAAGAGGAGATCCCCCCGTGTTCACTCAACCGCTCGCCCCGATCGCCGGGAGCCTGGCGCTCTCCGCGCTGCTCGCGGCGCTCCCGCTGATACTCCTGTTCCTCCTGCTCGGCGTCTTCAAGGTCAAGGCCTGGCTGTCGGCCCTGATCGGTCTCGCCGCCTCGATCGCCGTGGCGATCATCGGCTGGGGCATGCCGGCCGCCATGGCGTTCAGCGCGACCGCCGAGGGCGCCTTCTACGGCGCCTTCCCGATCATGTGGATCCTCGTCAACGCCATCTGGGTCTACCAGCTGTCGGTGATCACCGGCTGGTTCGAGAGCCTCGGCCAGCTCATCCGCTCGATCTCGGACGACCAGCGCGTGCTGGCGATCCTGATCGCCTTCTGCTTCGGCGCGCTGATGGAGGCGCTCGCCGGCTTCGGCGCACCCGTCGCGATCTCCGCGGCGATGCTGATGGCCGCCGGCATGAAGCCGGTGAAGTCGGCCGTCGTCTCCCTGCTGGCCAACACCGCCCCGGTCGCGTTCGGCGCCATGGGCGCCCCGATCATCGCGCTGTCCGGCGCGGTCAGCTCCACCCACCCCGAGCTCACCACCCACGTGCTCTCGCAGATGGCCGGCCGGCAGACCCCGTTCGTCGCCGCGATCGTGCCGCTGGTGCTGGTCTTCCTCGTCGACGGCTGGCGCGGCGTCCGCCAGACCTGGCCGGTGGCGCTCACCGCCGGCGTGGTGTTCGGCATCGCCCAGTTCATCACCGCCAACTACATCACCGTCGAGATCACCGACGTGGTCGCCTCCCTGGTCACCATCGCGGTCGTCCTGGTCATGCTGCGGTTCTGGAAGCCGTCCAACCCGCTGCCGCTGGACCACTCCGTCGTCCCCGACGAGGAGGCCGAGGCGCTGAAGTCCGGCAAGCTCGCCCACTACCCCGAGATCACGGCCACCGGTGCCCGCCGCATCTGGGGCGCCATCGCCCCGTACGCGATCATCATCATCGTGTTCTCGATCAGCCAGATCCCCGCGGTGAAGGCGTGGCTGCTCTCGATCGGGCAGGTGAAGTTCCCCTGGCCGGGCCTCAACGCCGTCGGCGAGGACGGGAAGATGGCCTCGACGGTCCTCAACGCCGCCGGCAAGCCGGTCGCGACGATCTTCACCTTCGACCACCTGCGCGCCACCGGCACCCTGCTGCTGCTGTCGGGCATCATCACCTGCTTCGTCTACAAGGTGAAGGCGAAGGACGCCGTGCAGGCGTACGTGACCACGATCAAGCAGCTGAAGTTCACGATCGTCACCGTGCTCAGCGTCCTCGCCCTCGCCTACGTGATGAACCTGTCCGGCCAGACCGCAAGCCTCGGCAACGCCCTGGCAGCCGTCGGCTCCGCGTTCGCACTGATGTCGCCGGTGATCGGCTGGGTGGGCGTCGCCATCACCGGCTCGGACACCTCGGCCAACGCGCTGTTCGGCCTGCTCCAGGTGACCGCGGCGGAGAAGGCGGGCCTCAACCCCGTGCTGATGGCCGCGGCCAACTCCTCCGGTGGCGTGATGGGCAAGATGATCTCGCCGCAGAACCTCGCCGTGGCCGCCGCAGCGGTGGGCATGATCCACCGCGAGGGCGACATCTTCCGGAAGGTGGTGCTGTGGAGCCTCGGCCTGCTGGCCTACTTCACGGTCCTGGTCGTCCTCCAGGCCGGCCCGCTGTCCTGGATGGTGCCGACGCCATGACCGGTGTCCTCACCGAGGCCGAACTCACCTCGCTGCTGGCCGGTTGCGTGGCCGAGCCCGCTCAGGTGCGGACGCGAGAACTCGATCGCCGGGCACTGGCGCACGACGCGTCCCACTTCCTGCTGCTGCCGTCGGCCGTCGTCGCTCCCCGCGACGCCGACGAGGTCGCCCGGTTGCTCCGGGCGACCGCAGCAGCGGGGATCGGCCTCACCTTCCGCTCCGGCGGTACCAGCCTGTCCGGCCAGGCCGGTACCGACGGAGTCCTGGCCGACGTCCACCGCAACTTCACCGGCGTCGAGGTGCTGGACGACGGCGCACGGGTGCGGGTGCAGCCCGGCGTCACGGTCAAGCAGCTGAACGCCCGGCTCGCCCGGTACGGACGGAAGTTCGGCCCCGACCCGGCCAGCGAGGCCGCCTGCACCATCGGCGGCGTCGTCGCCAACAACTCCTCCGGCATGGCCTGCGGGACGGTCGAGAACAGCTACCGGACGCTGGAATCGGTCGTGGTCGTGCTGCCGTCCGGCACCGTCGTCGACACCGGGGCGACGGACGCGGACGAGAAGCTGCGGACGCTCGAGCCGGCCCTGTACGAGGGCCTGCTCCGGCTGCGCGAGCGGGTGGTCTCCAACCCGGCGTCGGTGGCCAGGATCGCCCAGCAGTTCTCCATGAAGAACACGATGGGCTACGGCGTCAACGCGCTGGTCGACTACGACACCGTGCCCGAGATCCTCGCCCACCTGATCGTCGGCAGCGAGGGGACGCTGGCCTTCGTCGCCTCCGCCACCTTCCGCACGATCCCGCTGCGCACCCACACCTCGTCGGCGCTGCTGGTGTTCGACGACCTGTACGCGGCGAACCGCGCGCTCCCGGGCCTGGTGGCCACCGGAGCCGCCACCCTCGAGCTGATGGACGCCACCTCGCTGCGCGTGGGCCAGGCCTTCCCCGACACCCCGGCGATGATCAAGCAGCTCGACGTGTCGACCCAGGCCGCGCTCCTCCTGGAGTACCAGGCCACCACTGCGGAGGAGCTCGCGCACCTCGCGCACGGCGCGCGTCCCACGCTGGACGACCTGGGCCTCGGCCCGGTCGAGCTCACCCAGGACGAGGCCGTCCGCGGCAAGCTGTGGAAGCTGCGCAAGGGCCTGTACACCTCGGTGGCCGGCGCCCGGACCAGCGGGACGACCGCCCTGCTGGAGGACGTGGTGGTGCCGGTGGCGAAGCTGGCCGACACCTGCGCCGACCTCGCCGTGCTCTTCGAGCGGTACTCCTACCGCGACTCGGTGATCTTCGGGCATGCCAAGGACGGCAACATCCACTTCATGCTCACCGACCGGTTCGAGAACGACGAGCAGATGGCCCGCTACATCGGCTTCACCGAGGACATGGTCGACCTCGTGCTGGCCAACGACGGCTCGCTGAAGGCCGAGCACGGCACCGGTCGCGTGATGTCGCCCTACGTCCGGCGCCAGTATGGCGACGAGCTGTACGAGGTCATGGTCGCGATCAAGGACCTGTTCGACCCGAAGCGCCTGCTGAACGCCGGCACGATCATCACCGACGACCCGGAGCTCCACCTCAAGCACATCAAGCTGCCGCCGACCGTCGAGCCCGAGGTCGACCGCTGCGTGGAGTGCGGCTACTGCGAGCCGGTCTGCCCGTCCCGCGACCTCACCCTCACCCCGCGCCAGCGGATCGCGCTGCGCCGCGAGATCGCCAACGCCGAGGCGGCCGGCGACCACGCCCTCGTCCGGCTCCTCGAGGACGACTACGAGTACGCGGGCGTCCACACCTGCGCTGTCGACGGCATGTGCGGCACCGCCTGCCCGGTGCTGATCAACACCGGACTGCTGGTGAAGAAGCTGCGGCGGGAGAAAACCACGCCTGCGGCGACCAAGGCCGTGTGGACCACCCTCGCCCGGCACTGGAAGGGCACCACGGCGACGTTCTCGACCGTGATGGGCATCACCGACCGGCTCCCCGGGCCGCTGGAGGCCGCCCTGGTGGGCGTCAACCGGCTCGGACGGGCGGTGCTCGGCACCGACAACGTGCCGCTGTGGTCGGCCGAGCTGCCCGGCGGCGGCCCGTCCCGTGCCCGCCCGGCGCCGAAGGGGGCGCCCGACGCCGTCTACATCCCGGCGTGCGTGAACGTGATGTTCGGCCCGCTGGAGGGCCCCGGCGTCCAGGTGAGCTTCGAGGCCTTGTGCGCGAAGGCCGGCCTGACGCTGCTCGTCCCCACGGAGGTCGAGGCCTTGTGCTGCGGCACCCCGTGGTCGAGCAAGGGCATCCCGGACGGCTACGCGGCGATGCGCGAGCGCGTGCTGCCAGTGATCCGGGAGGCGACCGACAACGGCCGGCTGCCGGTGGTGTGCGATGCGTCCAGCTGCACCGAGGGCTTCCGGCACATGCTCGAGACCGACCCCGACCTGCACGTCGAGGTGATCGACGCCGTGGCGTTCGTGGCCGAGCACGTGCTGCCGGTCCTCGGCGAGTACCGCAAGCTCGACTCGCTGACGATCCACCCCACCTGCTCCTCCACCCAGATGGGTCTCAACCCCGACCTGGTGACGGTGTCGCGGGCGGTGGCCGAGACGGTCAACGTGCCGCTGGACTGGGGCTGTTGCGCCTTCGCCGGTGACCGCGGGATGCTGCACCCGGAGCTCACCGCTTCCGCCACCCGGCGGGAGGCGGCAGAGGCCGCGTCCCTGGGCGCCGAGGCCCACGCCAGCTGCAACCGCACCTGTGAGCTCGGCCTCACCCGTGCCACGGGGACGCCGTACCGCCACGTGCTCGAGCTGCTCGCGGAGCAGGCGGGCCTGACCCCCTAGACCACCCCCACTGGAAATGGCGCTGACCACGCCCGGGCCGGACCGGGCCAGCGATATGAGAGGAGCAGCGATGGATCCCAAGACCACCGCCCTTGTCCTGATCGAGTTCCAGAACGACTTCACCAGCGAAGGGGGAACCCTCCACGGGGCCGTCGCCGAGGTGATGGAGTCGACGAAGACCGTCGAGCACGCCCAGGAAGCGGTGGGCGCTGCCCACGCCGCCGGGGCCACCGTCATCCACAGCCCGATCTCGTTCCAGCCGGGCTACTACGAGATCACCCAGCACCCGTACGGCATCCTCAAGGGGGTCGTCGACTCGACGTCCTTCGTCAAGGGCACCTGGGGCTGCGAGATCGACGACCGGATGGCGCCCGCCGAGGGTGACATCGTGCTCGAGGGCAAGCGTGGCCTGGACGCCTTCGCCTCCACCAACCTCGACTTCATCCTGCGCAGCAAGGGGATCCGGACGGTGGTCCTCGCCGGCTTCCTGACCAACTGCTGCGTGGAGTCGACGATGCGCTCGGCGTACGAGAAGGGGTTCGAGGTGTACACCCTGACCGACGCCGTCGGCGCCACCTCGCAGGCAGAGCACGCCAACGCGATCACCTACGACTACCCGATGTTCTCCAAGCCGATCGCGACCGCGGACTTCGTGGCCGCGATGTCGGGGGACGCGGTGTCGGCCGACACGTCGCGTGGCTACTGAGGAGTGGACGCACCACCTGAGAGGATGTGCACGCCACCGGAGTCCGACCCCCATCGGATGACCTGGGCATGAACCGGCGGCGGCGGCCGAAACCCCTCCCGGCCGCCGCTGCCCCCACTCCTTCGCCGGGCGGTCGCGAGCGCGACGCTCAGCCCGGCACGCGGGGCAGGACGACCGTCCCCTCGCCGTCGGTGACCTCGGTCGCCTCCTCCGGCGGGACGCTCGACCCGGGCAGCCGGATCGTGAACTCCGCGCCGCCGGACTCCGACCGTCCGGCCTTCACCCAGCCGCCGTGCGCCTTGATCGTCTGCGCAACGATCGACAGGCCGAGCCCCGAGCCGGGGGTGTTCCGGGCCTTGTCGGAGCGGTAGAACCGGTCGAACACGTGCGGCAGGTCGGCCTCGGCGATGCCGGGGCCCTCGTCGCTGATCCGCAGCCGGTCGCCGATCAGGCGCACGGTGACGGTCCCGCCGGGCGGGGAGAACTTCACCGCGTTGTCGAGCAGGTTGGTGATCGCCCGCTCGAGGCTGTCGGGCTCGCCGACGAGGTAGAGCGGCTCGACCTCGACGTCGAACGCGAGCCCGGGGCCGCGGCGCCGCGCCCTGGTGACAGAGGAGTTCACGACGTCGCGCAGGTCGATCGGTTCGGGGTGCGCCTCCACCTTGTCCTCGCGGGACAGGTGCACCAGGTCGCCGATCAGCTGGGTGAACTCGCCGAGCTGGGCGGCGATGTCGCGCAGGATCTCGCCCCGGGCGCCCGGCGGCAGCATGCCCTGGCGCTCGTCGGCGATGAGGAGCTCGACGTTGGTGCGCAGCGAGGTCAGCGGGGTGCGCAGCTCGTGCCCGGCGTCCGCGATCAGGCGGCGCTGGCGTTCCCGGGAGGACGCCAGGGTGCCCATCATCGTGTTGAACGAGCGCGTCAGGTCGGTGAGCTCGTCCATGCCCCCCAGCTCGATCGGCTCGAGCTGGTCGGTCTCCGTGACCCGGATGACGGCGTCGGTGAGCCGCTGGATCGGCTGCAGGCCGGAGCGGGCGATCACCCAGCCGATGGCGCCGGCGACGAGCACGGCCAGCAGGCCGAACGTGAGCAGCGAGAACGCGAGGATCCGCAGGATCTGGTCGGTCGGACCCAGCGGGCGTCCGAGCATCAGCGCGTAGTGGTTCGTGCCGTCGGTCAGCGGGACGGCGACGATGCGGTACGGCGTCCCTGCCTGGTCGACGCCGGTGCGCGCCGTCGCACCCATCTGGGTGCGGGCGATCGCGCGCTCGGCCGCCGTCGGCTCCAGCACGGTGGAGGCGCCGGGCGGCGTGATGCGCGCGTTGTCGGAGCGGACCAGCATCATGGTCACGTTCGCGGTCGCGAGGGCGTCGCTGTTGAGCCCGCCCATCGACTCCACGTCGCCACGGATCCAGCTCGCGGTCACCCCGGCGATGTCGAACAGCTCACCGTCGAGCTGGTTGTAGACCGCCACCGTGGTGATGATGTAGGCGGCGATACCGGTGATCGCCACCGCTCCGGCCACGGCCGCCGACACCAGCGCAGCGAGCCGGTCGTGCAGCGGCCGGTTGTTGACGGAGAGGACGGATCGCAGCCAGCGGATCACGGCGGGGTCTCGCGCAGCACGTAGCCGATGCCGCGCACGGTGTGGATCAGCCGGGCCTCGCCCTCACCCTCGGTCTTGCGGCGCAGGTAGCCGATGTAGACCTCGAGGGAGTTGGCGGTCGTCGGGAAGTCGAAGCCCCAGACCTCGTTGAGCAGCCAGCTGCGCTCCAGCACGCGCCGGGGGTTCTCCAGGAAGGTCTGGAGCAGGGCGAACTCGGTGCGGGTCAGGCTGATCCGCCGTCCACCGCGGGTCACCTCGCGCGTCTGGAGGTCGAGGCTGAGGTCGGCGAAGGTGAGCACCTCTGCGCCGGCCTCGTCCGTGGTCGGACGGGCACGACGGGTGAGCGCCCGCAGCCGGGCCTGGAGCTCCTCGAACGAGAACGGCTTGGCCATGTAGTCGTCGGCGCCGGCGTCCAGGCCGTCGACCCGGTCGCCGACAGCGTCCCTGGCGGTCAGCACCAGGATGGGCACGTCGTTGCCGGAGGCGCGGAGCGAGCGGGTGGTCTCCAGGCCGTCGAGCCGGGGCATCATCACGTCCATGATCACCGCGTCCGGGCGCATCGCCGACAGGCGCGCGAGCGCCTCGATCCCGTCGCTGGCCGTCGTCACCTCCCAGCCGGAGTAGTGGAGCGACCGGGCCAGCGAGTCGCGGACCGCCTGGTCGTCATCGACAACGAGGATGTGCATGGCACCAGACTGCCATGGACGTGCCGGGCTTGGCTCCGTGCGGCCCGTGTCCGGACCGCGCGCCGCGCCCCCGCTCACCCGCGGACGAGCTCCGCCGCGCGCTTGATCACCTCGGGCATCGCCGCCTCGATCTGCGTCAGGGCGGTGACGAAGTCCTCGTCGTCGCCGTACCAGGGGTCCTCGATGCCGGAGCCGGGGATCGCGTCGCGGTCGAAGTCGGTCATCAGGTACAGGTTGTGGGCGCCCGGGACGAGCTGGCGCAGCCGGCTGAGGTGCAGCTCCTCCATGCCGATCAGCATGGCCGCGGAGCGGGCCTCGTCCGCGGTGATGCGGTGGGCGGTGAACGGCCCGGGGGCGTACCCGGCCGCCCGGAGCGTGGCGACCGCGCGCGGGTCCATCGGGTTGCCGGCCTCCTCGGCCGAGACGCCGGCGCTGCCGAAGGTGATCCCGGTCAGGCCCTCCCGGGCGGCGTGCGCCTCGGCAACGACCTGGGCCATCGGGGAACGGCAGATGTTCCCCCAGCAGACGAACATGATGTCGGCGCTCACCGGTGCTGCTCGCTCCGCTTGAAGAAGGCGTTGAGGACGAAGCTGACGACGGAGACGATCACGGCACCCCAGATCGCCGACCCCCAGTCGGTGACGCTCCACCCCAGCCCGAACTGGCCGGCCGCCCAGGAGACCAGCTCCAGCAGCAGCGCGTTGATGACCAGCAGGAACAGGCCGAGGGACAGGAAGATCAGCGGCGCGGTCACGAACTTGAACAGCGGCTTGATGACGCTGTTCACGATGCCGAAGATCGCCGCCACGATGAGCATCGTGGTAGCGCGGCTCCAGTTGTCGCCGTCGGCCAGCGTGATCCCCGGCAGCAGCCAGGTCGCCACGGCGAGGGCCGCGGCGCTGGCGAGGAATCGGACGAGCATGGCCCCAATGGTACGGCCGCCGCCCCCACACCGACCGTGGGCCCGAATCGGACGCCGCGTCCGCCCGCTCCATCCCTGCCCCCGCCCCCGCGTTTGCTGCCGAGTGCAACTCCTGCTACCGGAATTCCGGCAGCAGGAGTTGCTATCGGTAGCGGGAGCAACGGGTGGGACGGGTGGGACCGGGCCCCGCGAGGAGGTGGGGGGACGGGACGGCGCGGCCGGGGGACTGGAGAGGCGTCCTGCCCACGTTCCCGATCCGGCGGACCGCTGGCCGTCCATTGCTGGCAGAGTTCTCCCATCGATTCGGGACGGAGGCGCGGTGACGGGTTCGCTGACGGGGAGGCACTTCCTCAAGGAGCAGGACTTCACCCCCGGTGAGTGGCGGGCGCTGCTCGACCTCACCGGCGAGCTCAAGGCCGCCCGCGCGGCCGGCACGGAGGTCCAGCGGCTGAGCGGCGCGAACATCGCCCTGATCTTCGAGAAGACGTCCACCCGCACCCGGTCGGCCTTCGAGGTGGCCGCCCACCAGCAGGGCGCGCACGTCACGCAGATGGACGGCAACTCGTCCCAGCTCGGCCACAAGGAGTCGCCGGCCGACACAGCCCGCGTGCTGTCGCGGCTGTTCGACGGCATCGAGTACCGCGGCGCGTGGCAGTCGACGGTGGAGACGATCGCCCGGTACTCCTCCGTCCCGGTCTGGAACGGGCTCACCGACGAGTGGCACCCCACCCAGAGCCTGTGCGACATGTTCACCATGCGCGAGGCCTCCGGCCTCGACGACCACGACATCACCTTCGCCTACGTCGGCGACGCCCGCTTCAACGTGGGCTGCTCGCTGCTGATGGGCGGCGCGCTGCTCGGCATGGACGTCCGCCTGGTCGCGCCGGAGAAGCTGCTGCCCCCGGCCTCGGTGGTGGCCACGGCCCGGCGGATCGCCGAGACCACCGGCGCGCGGATCACGCTCACCGACGACCTCGCCGCGGTGGAGGGCTGCCAGTTCATCCACACCGACATCTGGGTGTCGATGGGCGAACCGGAGAGCGTGTGGACCGAGCGGATCCTGCTGTTGCGCGACTACCAGGTGAACACCGCCCTGCTGGAGCGCACCGGCGTCAGCGACGTGAAGTTCATGCACTGCCTGCCGGCCTACCACAACCGGGAGACCACGGTCGGTGAGGCGATCTACTCCCGCTTCGGGCTGGAGGAGCTGGAGGTGACCGACGAGGTGTTCGAGTCGCCGGCCTCCATCGTGTTCGACCAGGCGGAGAACAGGATGCACTCGATCAAGGCGGTCATGGTGGCCACGCTGGCCTGACCGCCGGTCCGGGCCCCGCGGACGCGTCAGGCCCGGGGGACGCCGTGCGCGGCCAGGGCGGCCAGGGCACCGTCCGGACGGTCGAGGAACGGCTGGCGCACCACCTGGCGCCCGCAGGTGATCACCAGCGCGCCGAACCGCGGCGGGTTGTCGGCCTCGGGCTCCTCGAGCGACCACGAGGTCATCCCGGCGAACGCGATCGTCTCGATGTTGGACGCGTAGTGCCCCCGCCGCAGCAGGGGGAGGGTGGCGAGGTCGCGGTTCACGATCACCAGGTCGCTGCCGGAGGCGAGCAGCATCATCCCCGCCGAGCGGCGGCGCCACCCGCGCAGGCTGCGGCACAGACGGCCCCCGTCCTCGACGTGCACCGGGCGGACCGGCTCGTCGGAGGCGGCGTCCAGTTCGGCGGCGACGGCGCGGAAGAAGTGGTCGCCCGGGCGGACGGCGGCCGCGGGCGCCTCGTGCCGGCGCTCGCCCTGCAGCAGGCGGCGGACGAACCGGTCGGCCTGGGCGATGACCGGCAGCGAGACGCTGTTGAACTCGATGTCCATCGAGCCGCCGTCGGCCAGCAGCAGTGACCAGCGGCCCAGCAGCAGGTTGCGGTACAGGTTGGTCGCGACGACGTCGCCGGTGAGGATGTCGCGCCGGACGACCTCGCGCTCGCCCGCGTCCAGGACGGTGACGCGCTCGTCCCCGATCGCGATCACCGACCGGTAGAGGTCCATGCCGGGACGCACCTGGGCACGGTCGTAGTCGCGGGGAACCTTCAGCAGGAACGGGACGCCGCCCAGCTCGTCCCACCAGGGACGGAACCGCCGCGGCATGTCGACCGGCTCGGTGACGCGGTCGATCCACGGCCCGAAGCGGTCGTACTCCCGGAGGTCCTCCGGGTCGGCCGCCGCCCGCCAGTCCGCCACACCGCCGCCGGTCCTCATCCGCGCCCTTCCGTCGGGGGCCATGATTCCACGCCCGGGGAGTTCCCGCGGGCGCGTCCGGACGTCGTTGGGGGCGGGAAAGCCGCGCGGCCCCTCCCGGTCCGGGGCGTGCGCGAAGTAGGTTGTCGGCATGGCCTTTCCGCACGTCCTGCCGTCGTCCCGTGTGCCCGACCCCGCCGCGGCCCCGCCGCTGAACTGGGGGATCATCGCCCCGGGCGGCATCGCCCGCCAGTTCGCGTCCGCCGTCCGCCTGTCCACGCGCCAGCGCATCGTCGCGGTCGGCTCCCGGAGCATCGACAACGCGCGCGCGTTCGCCGCGGACTTCGGTGTCACGTCCGCGTACGGGTCCTACGAGCAGCTGGTGGCCGACCCCACGGTCGAGGCGGTGTACGTCGCGTCCCCCCACAGCGAGCACGCCGCGCAGGCCCTGCTGGCGATCGAGGCGGGCAAGCACGTCCTGGTGGAGAAGGCGTTCACCCGCAACGCCCGCGAGGCGCGCAAGGTGGTGGACGCGGCCCGCCGCCGCGGCGTGGCGCTGATGGAGGCGATGTGGACGCGGTTCCTGCCGCACACCGACGTCGTCCGCCAGTTGCTGGCCGACGGCACCATCGGCGAGCTGGAGGTGTTCGCCGCAGACCACGGGCAGCAGATCCCGCCGGAGCGGGCCTGGCGCCTGCACGACCCGAAGCTCGCCGGCGGCGCGCTGCTCGACCTCGGCGTCTACCCGGTCTCGTTCGCCTCGTTCGTGCTCGGCCGCCCGGACGCCGTCCTGGCCAGCGGATCGCTCACCGAGACCGGCGTCGACCGGCAGGTGTCTGCGCTGCTCACCCGCTTCGCAGACCACCCCCACGCCCAGGCGCTCGTCAGCTGCACCCTGGCCGCCAAGACGCCGACCACGGCGACGATCAGCGGCAGCCTGGCCCGCATCGAGCTGGACGGCGACTTCTACGCGCCCAACCGCGTGCGGCTGGTGAGCCCGTCCGGGGAGTCCATCACCAGCGAGGCGCCCCCGGTGCTCGGCCACCAGGGCCTGGCCTACGAGGCGGCCCACTTCGCCCAGCTCGTGGCAGACGGCTTCACCGAGTCGCCGCAGCTGCCGCTCGACGAGACGATCGCGATCATGGAGGTGCTCGACGAGATCCGCTCGCAGGTGCGCGTGCGGTACCCCGGGGAGTAGCTGCAACGAACACGGCCGTCCACGCGTGAAGAGTGCGTGACGGTCTGGCAGGGGGTTCTGGTGAGCGAGCCGGCTTCGGTGGTCGCGCCGTCCGCCGTCGACACGTTCGAGGACTACGTCGCGCTGCGGTCGGCGTCCCTGCTGCGGTTCGCCTACCTGGTCACGCGGAACACCGACGATGCTCACGACGCCGTGCAGGAGGCGCTCACCGGGATCTACCCGCGCTGGAAGCAGATCTCCTCCCGCGGTGACGTGGATGCCTACGTGCGCCGCAGCATCGTGAACGCGCACGTGTCCTCGTGGCGCAAGGTGCGCCGGCTGTTCCCGACCGCCGAGCCCGAGGCCTCCGGACGGGCGCCGTCGGTGCCTGACGCTGCGGACGCGCTGGCGGACGCCGACCAGGCGCTGCGCCTGTGCGGCGAGCTGCCGCCGATGCAGCGGGCCGCGGTCGTGCTGCGCTACTACGAGGACCGGACGTTCGCCGAGATCGCCGACATCCTGGGCTGCCCCGAGGGGACGGCCCGCTCCCACGTCCACCGCGCACTGATCGCGTTGCGCGCCCGCCTGGAGGGGGTGGAGCGGTGAGCGAGGACTTCGACCGTGAGGAGCGCGCCTTCGCCGACGCGTTCCGCGAGGCACTCGCCGCGGAGGCCTTCCGTCCGCTGGACGCCGACGAGATCACCGCGGCCGCGCCGCGGCGCCGGGCCGTGGGCCCGTGGGCGAAGGGCCTGGCCGCCGCAGCGGCCGTCGTGGTGGTCGCGCTCGCTGCGGGCGTCGTCCTGCCCCGCCTCGCGGCCGGCGGCACGGCGGCCTCCGGCACCGTGGAGGCCGCCCCGGCGCCCGCCGCAGGCATGGCACCGATGGACGCGGCGGACCGGTCGACGGCCGCCGCGAGCGCGGAGGATGCCGGCGTCGCCGGAGCGGCTCAGGGCTGGATTGACCTCGCGTCCGCACCGCTGTCGCCGCGCTCGTACGCCGCGGGGGCGTGGCTGGACGGGCGGTTCTACCTGACCGGCGGCCAGCTCGACGCACCGTGCCCGCCGAACGCCAGCTGCGTCGCCCCGAGCAGGCTGCTGCGCGACGGGGCGAGCTACGACCCGGCTACGGGGGAGTGGCGGGCGATCGCGGACGCGCCCGTGTCCGCCTCGGGCGCACCAGTGGCGGTGGGGAGCACCCTCTACTACCAGGTGTGGCGGGACGGCGTGGCCGGGGTGTACGCCTACGACACCACGGCCGACGCGTGGGCCACGCTGCCGAAGCCCTCGGGTGACGGGGGGCTCGTCGCCGCGGGCGACCGGCTGGTGAGCATCGGGGGCAGCGACGAGCAGTCGACGGCCGTCGACGAGGTCTACGACCCGTCCGCCCGCTCCTGGACGGCGCTGCCCGACGACCCGCTGGGGCCCAGCTTCAACCGCGGCGCGGTGTGGGTGGACGGCCGGCTGCTGCTCCTCGCGCACGACCTGGTGCCGAACCCCGGCGCGGAGGGGCCCTCGCTCGTCCGGCTGGCGTCCTTCGACTTCGCGACCTCGACGTGGCAGCGCCTGCCCGACTCCGGCGTGATCGGCGGCGGCGCGGTCGCCGTCGCGGGACGGGTGGTGCTGCCCGACACCGGCTCGGCCGACGGCGGAGAGGTGGGCAACTGGGGCCGCAGCTACCCGATGGGCGGCATCTACGACCCCGCGTCCGGGGACTGGAGCGGGCTGCCCGCCCTCACCGACGCCGGGGAGGGCGTCCGCCAGGCGTGGTCGAACACGTCCGTGGCCGGTGGGCGGCTGCTCGCGTCCGGCCACCTGCTCGACCCGGTCGCCCGCACCTGGGAACTGCTGTCGCCTCCCCCGCTGGGCAACCTCGAGGGGCAGACGGTCGTCGCCGGCCCGGACGGCGTGCTGGTGTTCGGCGGCTGGGACGGGAGCCGGCAGACCGACCGCCTGGCTCTGCTCCCGCTGGGCTGACTAGGCCGGATCTCCCGGCAGCGCGCCGCCGCAGACGTCGCCGAGCCAGCGGCGCGAGTCGTCGTCGTCGACCCACAGGTGGGCCTCCCAGCCCAGGTCCCGTGCGGCGAGCACGTTCGGCTCGCGGTCGTCGATGAAGGCGATCTCGGAAGGTTGCACGCCCAGGTCCGCGGTGACGAGGGCGAACACCCGGGGGTCGGGCTTCACGAAGCCCAGCTCCGCCGAGATGTACACCTTGTCGAACAGGTTCACCCAGTCGGTGTGGCGGATCAGCTTGCCCATGATCAGCGGCGCGTTGCTCAGCAGCGCCGTCCGCACGCCCCAGCCGAACACGCTGTTGACCAGGTCGAGGGCGGCGGGGCGTGGCTCCAGCCACAGGTCGGCGTCCATGCGGGCGAGCCGGGTGATCAGGTCCCCGCTGGGTGGGACGCCCAGGCCTTCGAGGATCGGCTGCCAGTACTCCACGCGGGAGCCGCCCGAGTCATAGGCTCTCCGTCGCTCCCCAGTAGAGCGCCTGGTAGGCGTCCGGCTCGACCCCCAGGAGCCCGGCCGGCGTCCGGTACAGGTCGGGGGGCGACGACAGCACCTGGCCCAGGTCGAAGACCACGAAGCGGATCATCGTTCGAGGGTAGCCCGCCCCGCGGGGGTGGCCGGGTGGTCCCAGAACCCACCTACACTCGCCCGATGGACGATGCACGCAAGACCATGGACCTCTGGTTCGACCCGCTGTGCCCCTGGGCCTGGATGACCTCGCGCTGGGCGCTGGAGGTCTCGCGGGTGCGTGAGGTGGACGTCGTGTTCCATGTGATGAGCCTCTCCGTGCTGAACGAGGGCCGCGACCTCTCCCCCGGCTACCGGGCGCTGATGGACCGGTCGTGGGCGGGGGCGAGGGTGGCGCTTGCCGTACAGCAGCAGTACCCCGCCCAGCTCGGGAGCTTCTACACCGCGCTGGGGACCCGCATCCACCTGCGCGGCGAACCCAACGTCCACGCTACGCACGCGGCTGCCCTGGCCGAGGTGGGGTTACCGGTGGAGCTCGCGGACGCGGGCGCGTCCGGGGACAATGACGACGCGCTGCGCGCGGCGCAGGCCGAGGTGACCGCAGCCGTCGGCGACGAGGTGGGCACCCCGGTGATCCGGGTGGACGGCATGAGCCTCTTCGGGCCGGTGATCTCGCCCGCCCCCAAGGGCGAGGAGGCCGGGCGCCTGTGGGACGGCTTCGTCAACGTCCTGGCCTACCCCGGCTTCTTCGAGCTCAAGCGCACGAGGACCGTCGGCCCGATCTTCGACTGATCACCTCGCCAGCACCCTCGGTGGCCAGCCCTTCACCAGCCTTTCCTTCTCGACTGAGGGCCAGCCGTCCCGAGTGAGGGCCAGCCTTCCCGCGCGAGCGCCAGCCGTCTGGCCGAGGGCCACGACACAGGGGCTGGCCCTCGGCGTCAAGGCTGGCCCTCGGGGAGCGTGCGGGGGTCCCCGTGGTGCGGTTACGGCGGGGGTGGGGGACGTCGGGCGCGACATGGGCGCCGGATGACGGACGGCGCGTCCTGGCTACCGGGCGGAACCGCCCTCGAACCGGCGGTGGACGCCGGGCTTGATGCTGCGGATCGTGTCCTCGATGTCGCTGATGGCGAGGTCGGGGTGCGTGCGGGACAGCTTGGAAAGGTAGCGGGTGCCCGCGTGGGCGAGCCGCTCGCGGACCGCCTCGCGGGTGCTGCCGACGACCTCGGCGGCCTCGTCGTCGTCGAGGTCGTCCCAGAACCGCAGCTGGATGAGTTCGCGATCGCGCTGGCGCAGGTTGCTCAGCGCCACCAGAAAGTCGTCGGCGGGGTTGCGGCGCGGGCGCGACATCGTGGCGCCGACGCGCAGCCGGTCGAGCACGCTCATGCCGTCGGAGAAGCGCTGGTAGCTGGCGAACACGACCGCCTCGATGGCCTTGTACAGGTCCTTCAGGGTGTGGTCCTTGCGCGGGTCGAGGCGTGCGAAGACCTCGTCGGCCATCGCGTCCGGCTCGGCCAGGCCCATCGCACGCCACTCGCAGGCCGTCACCACCAGGGTGCGGTAGCGGGCTGCCAGGGCTTCCACGTTCACAGGGACAACTTATCCCCGCCGCGGCCCCCGTCCCCACTCCGGGAGGGCGGCCGAACGCCCGCTGTTGTCCACAGATCGTCGCCCGACCGCTGACTGCGGCGTGGTGCGTCCCCTACGATCGCCCAATCGCCGGTCCGCGCCTGCCCACCACCCCCGGTCCAGCCGCACCGGCGCGAGGGGGTCGGCCATGGCCGAGGGGAACAGCCCGCTGCGGGCTCGCCGGAACCTGCGCTGGATGGCCGTCGGGTTGCTGGCCGTCTGCCTGGGCGGTCTCGGCGCGGCGCTGCTCTACGCGAACCTGAGCAACGCGCAGTCGGTGATCACCGTCACGCGCACCGTCTACCGCGACCAGGTGATCACGGCCGCCGACCTCGGGGTGACCTCCGTCGTCCCGGCTGCCGGGGTGGACGCGGTGCCCGCCGACCGCATCGACGAGGTGGTCGGACGCACCGCGCTGCTCGACCTGGCCGAGGGGAGCCTGCTCACCCCGCGTGGCTACGGCGAACCTGCGGTCGAGGCGGGCAGCGTCCGGCTCGGCCTTCGGCTGGCCGCCGGCCGGTTGCCGTCCGCGCCGATGCCGCCCGGTACGGAGGTGTTGCTGGTTCCCGTCGGACGCGACGGTGGCGAGCCGCCGCCCGGCGCCAGCGTGGTGGCCCGCATCGCCACGCCGGCCGGCGTGCTGCCTGACGGCGCATCGATCGTCGACGTCAGCGTCGCGGCCTCCGAGGCCGAGTGGGTGGCCCGCCTGGCGGCCAACGACCAGCTCGTCCTGGTGCGGCGGGCGGGCCGGCCGTGAGCGTCCTGCTGCTCGCCGGGGCGGGCCACGCGCCGGGGGTGACCGCGCTGGGGGTGGCACTGGCGCTCACCTGGCCGGAGCCTGTCCTGCTCGTCGACGCCAACCGGATGCCCGACCAGTCGGTGCTGGCCGGGTACCTCCAGGGCACCGACCCGGCAGGACGGGGACTCGGCGGGCTCCTCCAGGCGCACCGGGAGCGGCGCCCGCTCGTCGATGCCCTGGACGCGCTGACGGTGCCGCTGGCCGAGGGCGGCCGAGACTTCCTCCCCGGCTTCTCCCACCCCGGAATGGTCGACCTGTTCGCGCCCGTGTGGCCCGAGTTCGGGCAGGCGCTGGAGGCCGCCGGACGGACGGTCCTCGTGGACGCCGGCCGCGTCGGCCCCGACGGGCTGCCGGCCGGACTGGTGACGGTGTGCAGCGGCGTGCTGGTGGTGACCGGCAGCCGGCTGGTCGACCTCGCGGCGCTGCGCCTGTCGCTGCCGCAGGTGGTGGCGGCGGCCGGAGAGGAGCGGGTGGGGCTTGCGGTGGTCGGGCCCGGCAGGCCGTACGGGTCGGGCGAGATCGGGCACCGGTTCGGCGTCCCGGTGTGGGGGAAGCTCGCCTGGCAGCCGGTGGAGGCCGAGGTGTTCGCCGCGGGGGAGCCCGCGCCGCGACGGCTGATGTCGTCCGCGTACGTGGAGGACGTCCGGCGCCTCGGGGAGGTGCTGGCCGAGCGGGCGTCCGGCCGGCAGGGTCTGATCGGGACGCCGGGGGAGCCCCGCCGGTCGGCCGGGGCCGCGGGGACGCGCCTAGGCTGACCGGCGTGCCGGACCTCGCCTCACCGCTGATCGCCTGGTACGCCGGGCACGCCCGGGACCTGCCGTGGCGGCGACCCGGCTTCGGCGCGTGGGGCGTGCTCGTGAGCGAGTTCATGCTGCAGCAGACGCCGGTGAACCGCGTCGTCCCGCACCTGCAGGCCTGGCTGCGCCGCTGGCCGTCCCCGGCGGACCTGGCCGCGGAGCCGCCGTCGGAGGCCGTCCGCCAGTGGGCGAACCTCGGCTACCCGCGCCGGGCGCTGTGGCTCCACCGTGCGGCGGTCGAACTGCGCGACCGGCACGGCGGCGAGGTGCCGCGGGAGGTGGACGCGCTCCTTGCCCTGTCCGGGGTCGGTGACTACACCGCCCGGGCGGTCGCGGTGTTCGCGTACGGGGAGCGGCACCCGGTGGTCGACACCAACACGCGCCGCGTCCTGGCCCGCGCGATCGGGGGACGCGCCCAGCCCGGACCTCCCGCCCGCGGCGACCTGGCGGTGATGGCGGCGGTCCTCCCCGAGGACGCCGCGGCCGCCGCGGTGGTGAACGCGGCGACGATGGAGCTCGGCGCGGTGGTGTGCACCGCGCGGGCACCCCGGTGCGGCGAGTGCCCGGTGGCCGGGCTGTGTGCCTGGCGTGCCGCCGGCCATCCCGACACCGGGGACGGGCGCCGCAGGCAGGCGCGCTACGAGGGAAGCGATCGGCAGGCGCGCGGCGCGGTGCTGAAGCTGCTGCGCGAGGCTCCCGGGCAGGCGGTGGCTGTGGCCGGGCTGCTGCCCGACTGGCCGGACGCGGCCCAGCGGGAGCGGGCGATCGCGTCCCTGGTCGCCGACGGGCTCGCCGAACGCGCCGGGGACGGGTGCAGCTGCCGGCGTGACGGAGGCCGGAGCCGCCCCTGTGGGTAGCTGTACGAACCTGCGGGAGTTATCCACAGATCGCGACGAGACTCTGGGAACGTGGCGGGGGTTCGCCTACGATCCCGGGAATCGCCGGCAGGCTCCTGGTCACCACCCCCGGTCCAGCGGCCGCGGCGCGAGGGGGTCGGCTGATGGCCGAGGTGCAGGCGGGTTCGGGGCGAGTGGTCGGGTGCCGGCGTCCGGGCGGTGGGGACGGGCGTGCGCGGGTGGCGTCGTGAAGCGCCTCGCCGACGTCGACCTGCTGGCGGCTGACGCCCGCTTCGAGACCGGGTTCACGCGCGAACGGCTGATCGAGGCCCGTCCGGACGAACCGGCGGTCGACTGGCAGCTCGTGGTCGCGCTCCGGCGCCGCGCATCCGAGCGGATCACGGCGGCGATCGCCGAACACGGCGGCCCGCTCGCCGAGGTGGACCGCCGCCTGCTGGGGAGATCGATCGTCCGGACGGTCGTCCGCGACCACGCCGACACCCTCAGCACCAACGGCGAGGCGCTGTGGCCGATCGCCGTCGAGCAGGCGTACGCGCTCGCGGTGGAGAACGCGATCTTCGGCTTCGGCCGCCTCCAGCCGCTCTTCGAGATCCCCGAGGCGGAGAACATCGAGATCCACGGGTGCGACTCGGTCGTCGTGCAGTTCGGGGACGGGCGCCGCGAGACCCGTCCGCCCGTGGCAGACAGCGACGCGGAGCTCGTGGAGGCCATCCGCTTCCTCGGCGAGACGGTCACCCCCGCCCGTCCCTTCGACGACGCGCACCCGATGCTCACCCTCGCCCTCGGCGACCGGTTCCGCCTGCACGCCATCGGGTTCGGGCTGAGCTACCGGCCGAGCATCACCATCCGGCAGCACACGCTCACCGACATCGACCTGCGTCGGCTCGCCGCGGGCGGCATGATGCCCGAGGCGGTCGCGCGGTTCCTGCACGCGGCCGTGCTGGCGCGCAAGTCGATGGTGATCTCCGGCGATCAAGGGGCAGGGAAGACGACCCTCCTCCGCGCCCTCATCGCCGCGATCCCGCAGAACGAGCGGTTCGGCACCCTCGAGACCGATTACGAGCTGCTCACCCACCTGCAGCCGAACCGCAGGAACATGCTCGCGCTCCAGTCGCGGGTGGGCATGGGCGAGGTGCAGGACGGGCGGCGCGTGGGCGAGTTCACCGTCGCGGACCTCATCCCGGAGGCGCTGCGGCAGAACCTCTCCCGGCTGGTGGTGGGCGAGGTGCGCGGCAGTGAGGCCGGAGCGATGTTCGAGGCGATGACCGCGGGGGCCGGCACGCTGAGCACGACGCACTCCCACTCGGCGGGATCGACGATCGACCGGCTCGCTTCGCGGGTGGCGCAGGGCGGCGTCCTCGGCATCGAGGAGGCCTACCGGCAGATCGCCCACCACATCGACCTGCTGATCCATGTACGCCTGGTGGACGACACCTGGCGCGGCGGCCTGCGCACGCGGGCCGTCGCCGAGATCCGGCAGCTCACCGGCGGCATCGAGAACGGACGCCCCGTGACCCACCTCGCCTACCGCAGCGGAGAGACGGAGGACTGGTTCAGCCCCGACCCGGCGCTGCTCGCCGAACTCGCGCCCTTCGCCCACGCCTGGGAGGCCGCATGACCGCCCTGCTCGCCACGGTGTGCGGGATGCTCGTGAGCGGAGGAATGGTCCTGCTGGTCGCCGGTGTCCACAGCCCGCCCACAGGCGCCCCGCCTTCGTCCACAAGGGTGTGGAAAAGTCTTGTGGACGGAAGGGGCGGACGGGCGGTCCGCCGCCGGTGGTGGCAGGTGCTCGCTGCCGTCCTCGCCGGGCTGGTGGCGGGAGCCGTCACGGGGTGGCCGCTGCTGGTCGTGCTGGTTCCGGTGGTCGCCTTCGGGATCCCGGTCGTCCTGTCCGCGCCGTCGAATCGCGACCTCGCACTGCTGGAGGCACTCGACCGGTGGGTGCGCACGCTGGGCTCCCTGCTGCCCACCGGCCGCTCGATCACCGACGCCATCCGGGTCTCCGCGCGGCAGGCGCCCGCTCTGCTCGCGCCCCACCTGCGGGTGCTGAGCGCCCGCCTCGACGACCGGTGGACGATCGAGCAGGCGTTGTTCGCGCTTGCCGACGAGCTCGACAGCGCGGACGCGGACGCGGTGCTCGCCGCACTGGCGCTGGCCGCCCGCAGAGGCGGGACAGGGGCGAGCGCCACCCTCACCGCGCTCGCCGACAACATCCAGGACCGCCTCCACGCCCTGCGCGAGATCGAGACCGAGCGTGCCAAGCCGAGGATCGTCGTACGGCAGGTGACGATCATCACCGTCGTCGTTCTCGGCCTCGCTCTGGCGTTCGGCGGGTCGTTCTTCGCCCCGTACGCGACCGGGCTCGGGCAGGCTCTCCTGGCCGCCCTTGTCGCCGCCTACCTCGGCTCCCTGCTCCTCCTGCGCCGGCTCACGCTTCCCCGCCCGCGGCAGCGGATCCTCCGGAGGGCGGCATGAGTGCCCTGCTGCTCGCCACCCTCACCGGCGTCCTGCTCGGCTTCGGCGCCTGGGCGCTCGCCGGGACGCTCCTGCCGGCCCGTCCGAGACTGGCCGATGCCCTCGACCTGCTCGACGGCGTCCTCCTCGACGAGGAGGAGCCAGCGACCGGGCGGGCGGAACGGGTCGGCGCCTGGGTGCGTGCGCGCCTGCGGCGCCCCGTGCCCGCGGCCACCAGCCGCCGCCTGCGGATGGCGGGCCGCAGCGTCAACCGCCACTACGCGCACAAGGTCGTGGCCGCACTGGTCGGGCTGGTCGTCCCCGCCCTGCTGGGTGCCGTGCTCGCCGCCGTCGCCGGAACCGGTCTTGCTGTCCCGGCCTTCGCCGGGCTGCTGTGCGGGGTGCTCGGCTTCTTCCTGCCCGACCTGGTGCTCAGGGGGGCCGACAGCGAGCTCACCGAGGACGCCACAGAGGCGCTGCTGACCTACTTCGACCTGGTGACGCTGGAGCGGCTCGCCAACGCCTCCGGCAGCCAGGCGCTGCGGTCGGCCGCGGCCGTCAGCGACGTCACCGTGTTCGCCGTGATCAGGGACGCGCTGGAACGCGCGCGGCTGGAGCAGCGAGCCCCCTACCCCGAACTCCGTCGCCTCGGGGCCGAGCTGGAGCTGCCCGCGCTGGTCGACATCGCGGACGTCATGGCGCTCGACGACGCGGGCGCCTCCCTGTCGGGGGCGCTGCGGGCGCGCGTTCGGGAACTGCGCGACGCCCACCTCACCCAGGCGCGGATCGCTGCCTCCGCCGTCTCGGAGCGGATGGCCTTCTTCATGGTCATCCCGTCGCTGGTCTTCGGCATGTTCTTCCTCGTCCCGCCGGTGCTCCGGCTGGTCGGGGGCTGACCCATCCACCGTGAAGGAGAAGAGATGAGGTACTGGCACCTGTTCGTGGGGGCGCTGGTCGGCCCGCCGCCGCGGCGCGACGAACGCGGCCTGTCGCAGTCCACAGAGACCGCGATCCTGCTCGGCGGCGCGGTCGCCGTGGCGGCCATCGTGGTGGCTGCGGTCACCATCTACGTGAACGCCAAGCTGCCCCGGCCGTGAACCAGCGCGGGGTGGCGGAATCCACCCAGTGGGCGATCCTGATGCCGACGCTGCTGCTGCTCGTGCTGGGGCTGGTGCAGGTGGGCGTCTGGCTGTACTCGCGGACCGTCGCCGCGCAGGCGGCCGCAACGGTCGCCGACCTCCGTGCCACCGGCCCGGCGGCCGACGACGCCGCGAGGGAGGCGGGACGCCGCGTCGCCCTCGCCGGCGGACTCCAGCAGGTACAGGTCAGCGTGGACGCCGAAGGCGGCCACCTGGTGGTGACCGTGTCCGGTCGCGCCCCGCTGTTCCTCGACGTCGGCCAGGGGGCGATCTCCGAGAGGGCCGTCCTGCCGCTGGAAGAGGTGACCCGGTGAACCAGCGGGGGTCGGCGGCGCTCGAGTTCGCGATGGTGGTACCGGTGCTCGTGCTGCTGTTCGGCCTCGTCGTCGGCGGCGCGCGGACATGGCTGGCTCGCGGCGCGGTCGAGCAGGCCGCAGCGGCCGCCGCGCGCGGCGCGTCCCAGGCACGCACCCCTGCGGAGGCCGAACGTGACGCCCGCGACCTCGCCGCCGCCCAGTCGGCCGTCGGCGGGCTGCGCTGCGACCGCTGGAGCGTCGACGTGGACGCCCGCGGGCTCACCTCGCCGGTGGGGACCCAGGCCTGGGTGACGGCCACGGTGTCGTGCACGGTCCCGCTGTCCGACGTGCTCGTGCCCGGCTGGCCGGGCGCGGTCGACGTCCGCGCGGAGGCGTCCGCCGTCGTGGACCGCTACCGGGGGCGGCCGTGATGCGCCGGACGCGCGCGCTCGGCGCCCTGCTCGTGCTCGCGCTCGGCCTGCTCGGGGCGCCGATCGCGCTGGCGCTGTGGGGACGGCTCCCCACCCACTGGGCCGTACTCGGCCGCCCGGACGACGGCACGCTCCTCCTCGCCGCGCTGACCGTGCTCGGGTGGCTGGCCTGGCTGGCGTTCGCGGCGTCCACGGTGGCGGAGGTGGTCGGACTGGTGGCCCGGCGACACGTCCGGATCCCGTTGCTCGGCCGGCTCCAGCAGGTGAGCGCCGGCCTGCTGCTCGCCGTCCTCGCGCTGGCACCGCGGGGCGTCGAGGCGCCCGAGTCCCAGCCATCCCTGCTCGCCGCTCCGCAGGCCCCTCCCGCCGTGCCCGGTGCGGATGCGCCGACCGGGCCGGCGGTGACCGGTGGCTACCTCGTCGAGCCGGGCGACGACCTGTGGACGGTCAGCGAGCGCACCCTCGGGGACGGCGCGCGCTGGCGCGACCTGGTGGCCGCCAATCCCGACCTGCTGCGTGACCCGACGAGCCAGCTCATCCCCGGCACCCGGCTGGCGCTCCCGGCGGGGGCGCTGGACCGGGGCACGCGCCCCCATCGGGTGACGGTCGAGCGCGGCGACACGCTGAGTGGCCTGGCCCTCGAGCACCTCGGCGCCGCCGGACGCTGGCCGCGGATCGCGTCCGCCAACCCGGGCCTCATCGATGACCCCGACCACATCGAGGTCGGCTGGAGACTCACCGTCCCCGAGCCCGTCCACCGCGCTGGGCCACGCCACCACGAACGGCAGCCGGAGCGGGAGGCGGATCCTCCCACCGACGAGCCGGTCGACCGCGTCGAGCCGACGGCGGGAGCGGTGCCGCCGGCGCCCGGCCCCGAGCCCACCGGGACGGCTGCCGCCACCACCGGCGCCACCCCCAGCATCGGGGCACCGACGCCGAGCTCGACCGTGGCGGGTGACAGCACCGCGGCGGCGGCCGACGGCCCCGACGACGACACCCCCGACGACGACACAGGACAGCCGGGCCTGCCCCTGCTCGGGACGGTGGGCAGCCTCGCGGCCGCCGCCATCATCGGTGCGGTCGAGGCCCGGCGCTTCCTCCGGCTGCGGGAGCGCCCGGTCGGGCGGCGGTTCCTGCCCGCGCCCGAGGCCGCCGTCCGCGTCCGCACGGCCCTGGGCGCGACGCAGCGGCCCGACCGGCTGTCGGTGCTGGACGCCGCGCTGCGCCGGATCGGGAAGCACTGCTTCGACCACCGGCTCCCCCTGCCCGAGCTGGCCAGAATCACGGTGTCGGACGTCCTCATCACGCTGGAGTGGGCACGTCCGGCGGACGAGCCACCGCCGGGCTTCGGGGGCGACCAGAGCCGCTGGACCGTCGACGTGGACGCCGCGCCCGACGGCACCGACCACCCCTGCCCGTACCCGGCGGTGGTCAGCCTCGGCAGCACCGGGGACGGTGAACTGGTGCTGGTCGACGTGGAGCGTTCCCGGGTGCTCGGCGTCGCCTCGGACGACCCCGAGCTGCGGCGCTCCTCCCTCGCGGCGATGGCGGTGGAGCTCGCGTGCGCGCCGTGGGCGGCCGATGCGCGGCTGGTGGTCCTCGGCCCCGACGCCGGACTCGTGCGCGCCGCGGGCGCGGAGCGCGTGCAGGAGGCCTCGAGCGTGGACGAGCTGCTGGACGGGGCGCGCACGCTGCTGGAGGCCCGACGGTCGGCGCTCGGGTCCGAGCCGCTGGCGGTGCTGCGGCGTGATCCTGACCGGGCGGAGGCTGTGGCTCCGGTGGTCCTGTGCGTGCTGGGGGATGCCGCTCGCGATGTCGCCGCCCGCCTGGACGAGCTGCTGGCCGGGTCCCCGGCCGGAGTGGCGGCCATCGTGCCGGCGTCCCCGGCCGCCGACGCGGACTGGCAGGTGGGGGGCGCGGTGGACGCCCCGCGCGGCCGGCTCCGCGGGGCCCCGGGCGCGCTGTTCGCGCACGCCATCCCCGAGGCGACCCGGGCCTCGGTGGCCGAGCTGTTCCGCGCGGCCGACGACCCGGCGACGACGCGTGCCCCCTGGTGGGGCGGGCCGGAGGCCGCGGGCGACGACAACGTGGTGGCCCTTCCCGCGCGCGTGCACCCAGGAGGTGAGGACGTGGACATCGTCGAAGTCGTGGCGGCCGTGGCACACCCGCAGGTGTTGCTGCTCGGGCCCACGGAACTGCGGGGCGCGACCGGCCCCGAGCCGGCCCGCTCCCGCCAGCAGCTGATCGAGCTGTGCGCGTGGCTGCTGGAGCACCCCGGCAGCACGGCCACGGCGATGGCGGCGGGCCTCGCGGTGGCGGAGGGCACCCGGCGGTCCAACCTGAGCCGGCTCCGCGCCTGGCTGGGTACCGCGCCGGACGGCTCGGCCTACCTCCCGGACGCCTACTCCGGACGGGTGCTGCTGCATCCCGGGGTGACGTCGGACTGGCACCGGCTGCGCGTGCTGCTCTCCCCCGGCATCGACCGGGTGGGCGAGAGCACCCTCGTGGCCGCGCTGGACCTCGTCCGGGGCGCACCCCTGGCCGACGCCGCTCCCGGCCAGTGGCACTGGGCCGAGGAGCTGCGCACCGACCTGGCCTGCGCGCTGCGCGACGTGGGGGTCGTGCTCGCCGACCGTGCGCTGGCGCGCGGCGACCTGGACCTGGCCCGCTGGGCGGCCTCCCGGGCCCTGGTCGCGGCCGCGGGGGACGAGCTGCTGATGTGCGCGCGGATCCGCACCGAGCACCGCGCGGGCAACGGCGCGGAGGTCGGGCGACTGGTCAACCAGGTCACCCGGCAGGCGCGACTGCTCGGCGTCGACCTGCTGCCCGGGACCGTGCAGCTGTGCCAGGAGGTGATCGAGGGCCAGGTCCGGGCCCGGGCCTGACCGGTATCCGCACAACTGCGGGAGGTGACCGGCGCGGGCCACCGGGTCTCCCGCTCGCCCGGGCCCGCTCAGTAGGCTGCGCGCGTGGCCAGCCGCACCGCACCCCGCCGGGGGGCTGCGCCTGCGGTCTGGACGGGTGTCCTCGTCGTCGCCCTGCTCGCGTCCACCGCCGTGCTCGGCCGCCCCACCACCTATCCGCAGGACGGCGCGGCCGCCTGGCTGCCGCCCGACGGCACCCGGCAGCGGTACGCCAGCGCCACCGGCACCTTCGCCAGCGAGTGGGCCCTCGACCAGGCGCCCCCGCTGCTCGGCTCGGGGCCGACCGCGTTCTACAGCTGGCTCGGCCAGACCGGCGTCGACTGGCAGACCGCGGCGCTGGCCCGGCTGTCGACGGTGTTCGAGTCGCCGTCGGGCGAGCCGCTCGGACGCGAGGACGACCTGTACAGCGTTGCCCCCGACGGGCTCCGCGCCGAAGCGGAGGTGGTCTCCGACGGCACCACCCGCATCTACCTGCCCGGACGCCTCGACGTGCCGGGAGCCCTCGCCGCCGGCGCCACCTGGGCGTCCTCGGGGGTCGTCGTCGAGACCACGCCGGCCGGCGAACAGCGCCTCGACTACCGCTCGGACTACTCCGCGCTCCGCCCTGCCGACACCTCCCTCATCCCGCGGGGCTGCGTCGTCGTTGCGATGCGCCACGCCGTGGGGGACCGGCCGGTGGTGGACAGCGAGGTGACGTGGTGCCGCGGCGCGGGCATCGCGTCCTTCCAGGGCCCGGCCGGCCGCTGGGCGCCGGCCACGCCCGCGGCACCGCCCGTCCCGACCGACGACCCGGGCTTCGACTGGGCCCGCGCCGAGCAGCTCACCTTCACCCCGCGCACCGTCAACCAGGTGGGTGCGGCGAACGTGCTGCTCAGCCCCCTGAGCGCGCCCGGCGTGCTGCCCGACGGCCGGCTGGTGTTCAACAACCACGTCACCAGCCACGACGTGCTCGCCCTCGACACCGCCGTCGACCCGCCGCCGGCGGCCTGGCGCGGCCGTCCGGGCGGACGCACCACCGCCACCGCCACGTTCGGGGGCGTCACCGTCGCGGCCGGCACCGGCCGCCGGCTGGTGGCCTACGGCCCGGCCGGGCAGTGGCTGTGGGACCAGCCGCTCGGCGACCTCGCCGTGGTCACCCCGGCCCGGCTCGGCGGGCTCGTCGTCGTGCCGACGCTCGACGGCCAGGTGACGGCCTTCGACCTCGCCACCGGCCAGAAGCGGTGGAGCTACACCGCTTCCGCGGAGGTCCGGGTGGCGCCGGTGGTCACCGGCGACCGCGTCCTGGTGGCCGACCAGGCGGGCCAGCTGAGCTGCCTGGACGCCACCGGCGCCGAGCTGTGGACGGCCGACACCGGCCTGGTGGAGCACCTCGGCGTCTGGGCGGGCACCGGCGGACGCCCGTCCGTCGTGGTGGTGCCGGAGGGCGGCGGCTCCCACGTGCGCGGACTGTCGCTGCAGGACGGCAGCCGGCTGTGGCGCGTGCGCGAGGACGCGGACACCGACGACGTCGTGGCCCTCGGCGACGTGGTGGCCCTGCGCGACGACGCGCAGACGTTGGCCCTCGACCCGCTCACCGGGGCCCGGCGCTGGAGGTGGGCGGGGGCCCGCACCTACGCCGGCACCGGGGGCGGGGGACGCCTGCTGATGCTCACCGCCGCCGGGCTGGTGCTGCTCGACGCCGACGGTGGCGTGGCGAAGGAGTGGCCGCTGTCAGTGGGCGACCCGACCCGGTCCACCCCGTACCTCGTGGCCTCCCAGCAGCGGGTCGTCGTCTACGGGGCCGCGGGCCTCCAGGTGGGGGTGCTGCCGTGAAGCAGGTGCTCGCAGAACTGCTCGCCGCCGGGCGCGACGTCTTCCGGATCACCTTCGTCGAGCCGGTCAGCGAGGGCCGCCCCCGCCCGTCCGCGTGGCCGAAGGGGCTGCGCGAGGTCGGCCTGGCCACCACGATCCTGTTCGGCCTGCTGGCGCTGGCGATCCTGTTCGCCGTGCCGCTGCGCCGCCTCGGCGAGCTGACCCTGACAGCCGACGCGGCCACCAGCCTGCCGTCGCTGGCCGTCCCGCTGCTCTTCGCCGCGACGCTGCTGACGTTCATCCTGACCAGCACCGCCGCGCTGCACACCTCGTGGTGGATGCGGACCGGCCTGCTGCTGCTCGGGGCGTCCGTCGTCGTGTTCTTCTCCATCCGGTCGCTGCTGGACCTCCGGGTGCTGGCGGTCTCCGTGCCGGCCTTCCTCGCCCTGGTGGTGTTCACCCTCGTCCGGGCCCGGTTCGCCTACGCGTGGTGGGAACTCCTCGTGGTCTCCGCCCTGGTGCTGCTCGCCACGCTCGGGCCGTGGATCATCGCACCCGGGGGCGACTGGGGCATGGACACCCGCCCGGCGATCCTCCAGGGCGCCCTGGCCACGCTCCAGCCGCTGATCCTGCCGGCGATGATGGTGGCCGGCTCTGCGCCGGCACAGATCGTCGTCACCGGTGCCCAGGCGACGGCCTCGCGTCCGGTCGGGACCCGGCTCTTCGTCGCCGGCTTCGGGCTCACCGTGGTGTGGCTGGCCGTCGCCACCTGGCAGGGAATCGGCTCGGACGCGCTGTCCGCGCAGGCCTTCGGCGGCGCGGTGATGGCACTGGGGGCGGCCGCGGCGCTCACGGCGCTGCTGCTGGGCCGGGCCCGGGTCGCGACGCCGCCACAGCCGCGGCACTACCCGCAGGTGTGGGGCGCCTGGCTCTACCCGCTGGCCGTGGCCATGTCGCTGACGGTGGTGGTCACCTTCCCCCTGATCGTGGTGCAGGCGGTCAGCGCGACCGTCGGGGTTCCGGGCGTCTCTTCGGCCGCGGCCGCGGTGCTGAACGTGTTCCTGGACAACAACCCGGGGGTGGTGCTGCGGGGCGTGCTCGGCGTGATCGTGCTGGTCGTCGCCTGGAGGCTGGCCGCGCGCTCGCGGCTGGCCGAGGCCGTCGCGCTGGGCGCGTTCTCCGTCCTGGTGCTGATGGACCTCGTCGGGATGGTTCCGGGCCTGCGCTGGCTCCAGGACCGCAGCACCGACGCCCTGGGGTTGATCGCCGCCTCGGTCGCCCTCGTGGCGGGGCTGGTGGCGCTGGCCCGCAAGGAGTTCGACCGTCGGACCGCCGTCGGCGTGATGACGGTCGTGCTGCTCGCCGTGCTCTACCCGCACCGCGCCCTGATCTCCGAGCCCCTCACCGCGGCGCTGGCCTTCAGTGGGCCGGTGGTGCTGGTGTTCGGGCTGGCCTGGCGCGTGGCCACCGAGGCGAACGTGACGGCGGACTCGTCCCCCCGCTACCCGCAGTCGACGCGCGTGCTGCTGTTCCTTGCCAACACCCTGTTCGCGGCCACGGGACTGGCGTTCGTCACGCTGACCCGCGGGTTGGGCACCGACCTCGACCCGACACCGTGGGGTGTGCTCGGCGACTCCACGCTGGGCGACCCGCTCTTCCTGACCGGGCTGGTCTCCGGGCTGTGGCTGGTGCTGCGCCCCGAACGGGTGCTCCCCGCGCCCGCCGGGTCCGTCGCGCCCGCGGAGCCCGCGGCGTCCTAGCCGGTCGCGACGCGGCGTCCGCCGGTGGGCAGCCAGGCGTCCCGGTAGTCGCGGACGATGGCCGGCCAGTCGGTCTGGATCGCGTCCACCCCGAGCCCGAGCACCGGGCCGTACGCCTCCTCGGGGGAGGACGCGACGGCGAGCTCGTCGTCGAGGCCGCCGAACAGCGGGATGCCGGTGGTCAGCGTGACGGTGTTCACGAACACGAAGACGCCCAGGGCGTGGAACTCCTGCACCACCGACGCGGAGAACCACGGGTGCTGGCGGGTGTTGGTGATCAGCTCGACCCCCACCGTGTTCAGCTTCGGGTCGTTCACCACCTTGTAGACGTCGTCGGGGGTCGCGCAGATCGGCACGAACGGGAACTTCACGTCGAACTGGCGCAGCCGCTGCAGCGCCGCGTCCTCCCAGGCCGGGCACTTCAGCAGCAGCTGGTGGGCCATGTACAGCCCGTCCAGCGCCTTCAGCAGGTTCGGCCAGCGCCACCAGGAGCGGTCGATGTTGAACAGCGCCCGGGTGTCGGCGAACCCCTTCAGCAGGGGGAGCAGGTGCTCCACGCGCGCCGTCCGTCCCGGGCGGTCCATCCACAGGTAGGAGAGCTTGTCGATCTCGGCGGCGCTGAGCGTCTGGAGGTTGGTGTCGATGCCGAGCGACTCGGCCTCGTAGCCGTCGTGGAAGCAGTAGAACTCGCCGTCTGCGGACGCGGTCACGTCCAGCTCCACCATCGCCGCGCCCTGCAGGAGGGCCGCCCGGACGGCGAGCGCGGTGTTCACCGCGACGCTGCCGCCACCGCTGCCGCGATGGGCGACGACCACCACCCGCTCGGACTCGAAGACGTCGTTGATCAGGGCGTTCATCGCCGCGAACCGAGGCTGGCCGAACATCACACCTCCGCGAGCATCCGCACCGACCTCGTCGTCGGCACAGTTTTGATCGTACCCACGACGGCGTCCGGGTACGCCGGAACGGCGATGATGCCGCGCGCCCCGTGGGAGGATGTTCGGTGGTTCGACCCGACGACGAAGTGAGGCGGGCTTGCCCGCGTTCACCGACGAGGACGGGTGGCGCGGAGCGCGAGAGCAAAGGAGTGTCATGGCCGATTTCCGCTACGAGGACATGCTGCCGATCGGGGACGATCCCACCCCGTACCGCCTTCTCACCACCGAGGGCGTGGAGACCGTCGAGGGTCCGGACGGCCGGACGTTCCTGAAGGTCGCGCCGGAGGCGCTGGAGCTGCTGGCGGAGACCGCGATGCACGACATCGCGCACTACCTGCGCCCGGCCCACCTGGCCCAGCTGCGGAAGATCCTGGACGACCCCGAGGCCAGCCCGAACGACAAGTTCGTCGCCCTCGACCTGATGAAGAACGCCAACATCTCCGCCGGCGGCATCCTGCCGATGTGCCAGGACACCGGCACAGCGATCATCATGGGCAAGCGCGGCCAGCAGGTGCTCACCGAGGGTACGGACGAGCGTCCGCTGAGCAAGGGCGTCTTCGACGCCTACACGCGGCTGAACCTGCGCTACTCGCAGAACGCCCCGCTGACGATGTGGGAGGAGAAGAACACCGGCTCCAACCTGCCCGCCCAGATCGAGCTGTACGCCGACACCGCCCCCGGGCACGAGAACACCTACAAGTTCCTGTTCATGGCCAAGGGCGGCGGCTCGGCGAACAAGAGCTACCTGTACCAGGAGACCAAGGCGATCCTGAACCCGGCGTCGATGATGAAGTTCCTCGACGAGAAGATCCGCAGCCTCGGCACCGCGGCCTGCCCGCCGTACCACCTGGCCATCGTCGTCGGCGGCACGTCCGCGGAGTTCGCGCTGAAGACCGCGAAGTACGCCTCGGCGAAGTACCTCGACTCGCTGCCCACCTCGGGCTCGATGAGCGCCCACGGCTTCCGCGACGTGGAGCTGGAGGAGCAGGTGCTCGAGCTCACCCGTCAGATGGGCATCGGCGCCCAGTTCGGCGGCAAGTACTTCTGCCATGACGTCCGCGTTGTCCGGCTGCCGCGCCACGGCGCGTCCCTTCCGGTGGCGATCGCGGTGTCGTGCTCCGCCGACCGGCAGTGCCTGGGCAAGATCACCCCCGAAGGCGTGTTCATCGAGCAGCTCGAGACCGAGCCGGCGCACTTCATGCCCGAGACCACCGACGAGCACCTCGAGGGTGGCGACGTCGTCGAGATCGACCTGGGCCGGCCGATGCCCGAGATCCTCGCCGAGCTGAGCAAGTACCCGGTGAAGACCCGGCTGAGCCTGAACGGCACCGTGATCGTGGGACGCGACATCGCGCACGCCAAGATCAAGGAGCGCCTGGACGCCGGCGAGGAGATGCCGCAGTACCTGAAGGACCACCCG
>JAIUOT010000056.1 GCA_020161015.1 Actinomycetota bacterium
ACCTCGGCGGACCCACCTACAACCCCGTCCGCATCCTCACCATCAACACCACCACCGGCACCATCACCAGCACCGTCCACGACCCCATCCACAACACCACCGCCGGCACCCCCACCACCCACACCATCACCATCATCCGCTGAGCCGTCCGGCCGGCCGCCGCACCCGCCCGACTAGGATCCCGGCATGACGGCCGTCCAGCTCCAGCAGGTGCTCCTGCTGCTCGCGGTCGGGCTGGCCGGCCTGGTCGGGCTCGCGGTCTTCGTCCCACGGCCGCGATGGACGCTGGCTCTGTTCGGCATCGGCATCGCCGCCGTGCCGATCTGGGTGGGCGGCAACGTGCTGCCCTTCGTCACCCCGCACATCGCCCTCGGCGCGCTCTGCGTCGTTTCGCTGGCCCTGGCGCCCGCGGGCGAGCACTCGCCGCGCGTGGGGCTGCTCTCGCGGATCCGGGCCTTCGACGTCGTCCTGCTCGTGCTGTTCGCCCTGGCCGTCGGCAGCTGGCTGCTCCGAGTGGTCAGCTTCGGGCAGGTGTACCTGGTCGCCACCTGGGGCCTGATGTACCTCGCCGGGCGCCTGGCCGGCATCAAGGTCGGGCTGCGCGCCACCGCCACGATGCTCGCGGTCATCTTCACGGTGATCGCCGTCCTCGCCGTGGCCGAGTTCGCGACGGGCCGCAACCTGTGGCTCGAGTTCACCGGAAACGGCACCAGCGCCTTCGCCGTGTGGGGGCCGCAGCAGTACCGCGGCAGCTACGTCCGGGCGGAGGGTGCCTTCGGCCACTCCATCGCCCTCGGCGCGAGCCTCGCCATCGCCATGGTGCTCACCTTCGCCAGCCGCCTGCGCACCGGCGCGAAGCTGGCCGCGGTCGGCGTGATGGCCGTGGCCCTCGTCCTCACCTTCAGCCGGATCGGCCTCGTCACCGCTGCGATCGGGATCGCCCTCGTCATCCTGCGCTCGCCCTCGATGTCGCTGCGGCTGCGGGCGATCCTGCTCGGCCTGGCGGGCGTGGCGGTGCCGGTGGTGCTCCTGGTGGCCTCCGACGCGTTCGCCGAGGACAGCGGCGGCTACACCGACTCGGCGCTGTACCGACTGTGGCTGTGGGACGTGATCCCCGAACTCAAGCCCGTGGGCCAGTCCGACCTGGTCGTGCAGACGACGGACGGCACGTCCACCGTCGGCAGCTTCGGCTCGATCGACAGCGCCGTGATCCTGCACGCCGTGTCGAACGGCTGGGTGCCCGCCCTGATCCTGTGCGTGGCCTTCACCATCGCCGCGCTGCGCCTGCTCCTGCGCGGCGGGGACGAGGCACTGGCCACCGTCGTCGCCCTCATCCCGGCCTTCTTCACCGTCGCGCTGATCACGCAGTACGCGCACCTGGTGTGGTTCGTCGTCGGCCTCGCGGTGTCGGGTCTCGGCGTCGCCCCGACGGCCGGTGCGAAAGCAACCCCCGGTCTCGCCGCGCGCGAGCGTCCCGAGAGCCTTGCGAGGGTGGGTTAACTTGGTTGCCATGTCGCGCTTGTCGTTCAGGACCCTGCTGCGCATCTGGCCCTGGGCGCTCGGTGGCGGGCTGATGGGAGCTGTGGTGGCCTACGGGCTGTCCCAGCTCGTCACCCCGCTGTACCAGTCGACGTCCGTGCTCTACTACGCGCTGAGCTTCGGCAACACCGCCAGCGACCTGTCCCAGGGCTCCAGCTACACCGAGAGCCAGATGCTGTCGTTCGGCGAGCTGGTGACCTCCCAGCTCGTCCTCGACCGGGTGATCGAACGCGAGTCCCTGCCGCTGACCAGCCACGAGCTGGCCAACCAGGTCTCCGTCGCCACGCCCCGCGGCACCATGATCATGCAGATCACCGTCTCCTCCGCCAGCCCGGAACTCGCCGCGCGGATCGCCAACGCGATCGCCGACGAGCAGCGCCAGGCGGTCGAGTCCATCGCACCGCGCAAGGAGTCCGGTGACTCGACCGTCACCGTCCGGCTCATCGAGGAGGGGGTCCCGGCGGCCTACGCCTACACCCCGAACACCCGGCTGAACATGCTGCTCGGCGGCTTCGTCGGGCTCATTCTGGTGGGCGGGATCGTCCTGCTGGTCCGCCTGCTCGACCAGCGCATCAAGTCCTCGGAGGACCTCGAGCGGGTCACTCAGCGGCCGTTCCTCGGCGCGATCCGCGACATCGAGCAGGGCGAGGGCAAGGCGATGGTCATGCTGCAGGACCCGACCAGCCTCGTGGCGGAGGACTTCCGGCAACTCCAGGCCAACCTGCGCTACGCCACGATGTCGAAGCAGCCGGTGGTGCTCGTCGTGTCGTCTGCGGTGTCGGGCGAGGGCAAGTCGACCATCGCCATCAACCTGGCCACCGTCCTGGCGGAGAGCGGCCAGAAGGTGCTCCTGATCGACGCCGACCTGCGCCGTCCCCGCGTCGCGGAGTACGCGCAGGTGGAGGGCTCGGTCGGGCTGACCGACGTGCTCGTCGGCCAGCAGACCCTCGCCGACGCCGTCCAGCCGCTGGGCGACTCGGGCGTCACGGTGCTCACCTCCGGCCCGATGCCCCCCAACCCGGGCGAGCTGCTCGGGTCGGCGGCCATGTCCGGCCTGCTCGCGCGGGCCTCGAAGGAGTACTCCACCGTGGTCGTCGACACCGCGCCGGTGCTCGCGGTGGCTGACGCGGCCATGATCACCCACAAGGCCGACGGCCTCGTGCTCGTCACCCGCAACCGCAAGACCACCACGACCTCGCTGGAGAAGTGCGTCGCCCAGCTCGACAGCGCGGGCGTGAACATCTTCGGCCTCGTGCTGAACGGCGCCCGCCGCGGCCGGGACAAGAACCTCAAGTACTACGAGTACACGCCCTCGCGGCAGCCGGGCAACCGCCCGCACGCGACGCAGCCCGCCGCAGGGACGGCATCCGCGGTGGTCGACGCCGCGCACGAGCCGGCGGGCGACGCCGACCCGGCCGCCGCGACGGGCGACGCGACCGCCCAGGTCTCGCTGTTCCCCGACGATGCGGACCTCCTCGCTGCGCCCGATGACCTGTCGCTGGACGACGGCGCCGACCTCGCGGCCGACGAGTGGGACGGGGCGGGCGAGCCGGGAGCGGACGACCCCATGGCCGAGGCGGACGAGTCCGCGGTAGGGTCGGACGAGCCGTCGGGTGAGGACGGGGCCGCGCAGGACACGGGGGAACGGCGGCCACGGACCCGGCGGACCCAGGTGCTGAGCAAGGCGAGCGAGGGATAGTCGCCCGGCACCACCGCATGACCGGCACGTGATGGGGGGCACAGCCATGTGGGGGACGGCAGGAGGGATCTTCCTCGTGTGCACGGCCAACATCTGCCGCTCGGTGTACGGGTCGGCGGTCCTCGCCGACGCGCTCTCCGGCACGTCGATCACGGTCGGCAGCGCGGGCGTCGAGGCGGTCGAGGGCCAGGAGATCTGCCCGGTCGTGCGCGGGCTGGTCTCCGTCGAGGGCCTCCCGCAGCCGCCGCAGCTCACCACCGGCTCGCGCGAGCTGGTCGTGGAGGAGCTCGCCGATGCCGCCCTGATCCTCACCTTCACCGTCCGCCAGCGCGGGCTCGTCGCACGGCTGGACCCGTCCACCCGCGACCGCCTGTTCACCCTCCGCGAGGCCGGCACCCTCGCCACGGCGATCAGGGGACGCCGGCTCGACCCCGGCGGCCTGCCCGCCTGGGCCCACGCCCTGCACTCCAACCGCCCCATCCTCTCGACGCTCGCCCCGCCGCCCCCGCCTCCGCGGCGGTGGTGGCAGTTCCGGCGCCCGCCGGAGGCCCCGGAGCCCTGGGACCTCCCCGACGCCCACTCCGCCCCCGACGAGCTGCATGCCGCCCGGCTGGGCGAGGTGGCCGAGCAGTGCCGTCGCCTCGGCGTGATCCTGGCGGGTGCGCATGGGTGAATCCACGCTGGCCGGCCAGGCCGCGGCGGTGGTGCGCGACGGCCTGTGCAGCGGATGCGGGGCGTGCGTGCTGCTCGGCCCGGGCCTCGAGATGGCGCTCGAGGGGGGGTTCAGCCGTCCCCGTCCGGTGGAAGGCACCTCCCCCGCGCCGGCCAGTCCCGCCTTCGACCGCGTCTGTCCCGGCCGGACGGTGGTCGCGCAGCGCCCGGAGGGCAGCCGGCCGCACCCGACGATGGGCCCGGTGGTGACGGCGGCGCAGGGGTGGGCCACCGACCCCGAGTTCCGGTTCCGGGGCAGCAGCGGCGGCGTCCTCTCCGCGCTCACGGCCTGGCTCCTCGACTCCGGGCGGGCGAGCACCGTGGTGGGGGCCGCGGCCTCCCCCACCGCCCCGACCCGCACGGTGACCGTCCGGCTCACCGGACGGGCGGACGCGCTGGCCGCGGCCGGGTCACGCTACGCGCCGGTCTCCAACGCCGCGGCGGCCGTCCTGGGCACGCCGGACGCGGCCTTCGTCGGCAAGCCGTGCGAGGTGGCCGCCGTGCGGGCGCTGGCGCGCGCCCGCGGCGAGGCCGCCCCGCTCCTGCTGTCCTTCTTCTGCGCGGGCACGCCGAGCCAGGACGCCACCGACGCCCTCGTGGCCGAGCTCTCCGGAGCCACCCCGCCGACAGCGCTGTGGTACCGCGGCCGGGGCTGGCCCGGCCGGTTCACGGTGGTCGGCGCGGACGGGACCGAGGCCAGCGTCACCTACGACGAGTCGTGGGGACGCGTGCTGGGCCCGGCCGCGCAGTGGCGCTGCAAGCTCTGCGTGGACGGTGTCGGCGACTCCGCCGACCTGGTCGCCGCCGACTTCTGGCACACCGACGAGCGCGGCTACCCGTCCTTCGCGGAAGGGGACGGCGTGAGCGCCGTCCTCGCCCGCACCGCCCGGGGTGCCGAGCTCCTGGCCGCGGCCGTCGAGGCCGGCGTGCTCGAGACCGCTCCGCTGGAGGTGGACGACCTGGCCGCCGTCCAGCCGTTCCAGGTGCGGCGGCGCACGACGCTGGCCGGACGCCTGGCCGGCGTCCGGCTCGCGGGCCGGGCGGTGCCCCGCTACCGCGGCTTCGGCCTGTGGCGGCACGTGCTGCGGGCACCGCGGACGCAGCTGCGCACCGCGTCCGGCAGCTACTCCCGCGCCCGCGCCGGGGGCGGCCGGTGAGCGGGGACGAGCGCGGCCCGGCCGGCGGCGACGCATCGGCCGCCACCGCGGGTGAGGGGCAGCAGCACCTGGGACGCCGGGCCGTGGGCGGCGCTGCGGTCACCATGGCAGCGCAGGCGGGCAAGATCGCCATCCAGCTGCTCGCCGTGATCACCCTCGCCCGGCTGCTCACCCCCCACGACTACGGGCTGGTGGCGATGGTCACGGCCCTCATCGGCGTGGCCGACACGTTCCGCGACTTCGGGCTGTCGTCCGCGGCGATCCAGGCCCCGCACCTGTCGCGGGGGCAGCAGCACAACCTGTTCTGGCTGAACACCGGGCTCGGGGCGCTGCTGACGGTGCTGGCGATGGCGGCGTCCCCGCTCATCGCCGCGTTCTACGGGCGACCGGAGCTGGTCCCGATCACCCTCGCGCTGGCCGCGTCCTTCCTGATCAACGGCATGGCCACTCAGTACCGGGCCGACCTGTACCGCCGGATGCTGTTCCGGCGGCTGGCCGTGGCCGACACCAGCGGGCCGGCGCTCGGGCTGGTTGCCGCGGTTCTCGCCGCGCTGGCCGGCTGGGGGTTCTGGGCGCTGGTCGTCCAGCAGCTGGTGGCACTGGCCACCACGCTGCTGGTGATGGCAGGGGCCGCCGGGTGGATACCGCACCTGTGGCACCGGTCGGAGCGCGTGCGTCCCTTCCTGAGCTTCGGCTGGCGGCTGGCCGGCTCGCAGCTGGTCACCTACCTCGGCAACAACATCGACACGATCATGCTGGGCCTGCGCGTGAGCGCCGCGGAGCTGGGCGTCTACAACCGCTCCTACCAGCTCATCTCCGCCCCGATGTCGCAGGTGCGCGGCCCGCTGAGCACCGTGGCGATCCCGGTGCTCTCGCGCGTGCAGTCCGACGACGAGCGCTTCCAGCGGTACGTCGCGCAGGGCCAGATGGTGATCGGCTACTCGGTGGTGGCCGGGCTGGCCGTCGTCGCCGGCTCCACGGGGCCGCTGGTCGACCTGCTGCTGGGACCGCAGTGGGTCGACGCCACCGACATCCTCCGGCTGCTGGCCGTGGCGGCCGGGCTGCAGATGCTGTCGTTCGTCGGGTACTGGGTGTACGTGTCCAAGGGCCTGGTCGGTCACCTGCTGCACTACTCGTTCCTCAGCACCGGCATCCGGGTGGCGTTCGTGGTCACCGGCTCCTTCTTCGGGGTGATGGGTGTGGCGTGGGCGATGGCCCTCTCGCCGCTGATCGCCTGGCCGCTGTCGTTCTGGTGGCTGTCGCGCCGCGCGAACATCCCCGTCCGTGCCCTGTGGCTGGGCGGCCTCCGCGTGGTGGTGTTCGCCGGTACGGTCGGCCTCGCCGCTGCGGCGACGGAGGCGCTCACGGCCGGGCTGCACGTCGTGGCGCGCCTGGCGCTGATCCTGCTCGCCGCCGCCGCGACCTACGCCCTGCTCAGCCTGATCCCGCGGTTCCGCCGCGACCTCACCGGGGTCGTCACGATGATCCGCCAGAACCTGCGCCGCCGGAAGGACGAACCCGCATCGTGAGTACCGAGCCCCTGCCCCCTGCGGCCGACGGCACCCCGCGGGTGTCCGTGATGGAGTCGACGCCGGCGATCCGGCCGACGACCAATCCCTACATCGTCCAGCTTGTCGAGGCCCTGCGCACCCGTCCCGGGCTCGAGGTGCACCTGTTCTCGTTCCGCCGGGCGATCCTCGGCCGCTACGACGTCTTCCACGTGCACTGGCCCGAAGCCCTGCTCACCGCCACTTCCGGGCCGCGGCGGTGGCGCCGGCGCGTGCTCACCCTGGCGATGCTGCTGCGGCTGCGGATTACCCGGACGCCGCTGGTGCGCACCTGGCACAACCTCGAGCGCCCGCAGGGGCTGGGCAGGGTGGACGGCTTCCTGCTCGACCTGGCCGACCGCTGGACGACGCTGCGGATCGCCCTGAACCCGGTGTCCACCTTCACCGACGACAAGCCGTCGGTCGTGATCCCGCACGGGCACTACCGCGACTGGTACGGACGCCAGCGGGCCGAGGCCCGCGTCCCGGGCCGGGTGGCCTACGTCGGGCTGATCCGGCGGTACAAGGGCGTGGAGAACCTGGTCACGGCCTTCCGTGCCCTCGACCGCCCGGGCCTGACCCTCCGGGTGTCCGGGCGCCCGTCCACCGACGACCTGGCCCGGTCGCTGGAGGACCTGGCCGGGGACGACCCCCGGATCGGGTTCGACTTCAGCTTCCTCGACGACGCGGCGTTCGTCCGCGAACTCACCTCGGCAACCCTCGTCGTCCTGCCCTACCACCACATGCACAACTCGGGGGTCGCGCTGGCCGCCCTGTCGGTCGACCGTCCGGCGCTGGTGCCCGACACCGCCTTCAACCGGCTGCTGGCCGAGGAGGTGGGACCGGGCTGGTTGTACTTCTTCACCGGCGAGCTGACCACCGCAGCCCTGGAGGAGGCGCTGGCCGCCGTCGAGGCGTCCCCGCCATCGGGACGCCCGAACCTCGACCGGCGCGACTGGCCCGCCGCGGGGGCCGACCACGAGGCGGCGTTCCGCCGGGCCCTCGCCCTGGCCGGACGCGTCCGGGGCGGTACCCGGTGAGCGCCGCTCCCCCGCGCCGCGGCGTGGTGCTGTGGGCACGCGGCGGCACGGCCAACCTCGGCGTGGCGGTGCTGGCCGAGGGCACCCGGCGGATGGCCGAGGACGCCTGGCCGGGCATCGAGCTCGACACCCAGTACTACAGCGACGGCCCGGCGCCGCGCACCATCGCGTCGCCGAGGCTGCTGCTGCGTGACGCCGTGCTCGGCCGGGTGGGCCTTCGGACGTGGCTGCGCGGCTACGACGTCGCCCTCGACACCCGCATGGGCGACTCCTTCGCCGACATCTACGGCCTCAAGCGCCTGCGCGCGCTGGTCGCGATGGGCGAGTTCACGCGGCGGGCCGGCGTCCCGCTGGTGCTCACGCCGCAGACGGTCGGCCCGTTCGAGACGCGGGAGGGCCGGCTCCTCGGCGCGTGGTCGCTGAAGCGGGCGGACGTCGTTCTCTGCCGCGACCCGGTGTCGGCCCAGGTGGCCGCGGAGCTCGGTTGCCCGGACCCCGTGGTCACCACCGATGTGGTGTTCGCCCTCGACGTTCCCGAACCCGCGGGCACCGCGGACGTCATGCTGAACGTGTCCGGCCTGCTGTGGACGTCCGACCGTCACGGCCCCTCCCGGGAGTACCGGCGCACCGTGACCGGCCTCGTGGACGCCCTGCGGGCCGCGGGGCGCGAGGTGACGCTGCTCGCGCACGTGCTCGACTCCCCCGAGGCCGACAACGACGTTCCCGTCGTGCGCGAGCTGGGACAGCAGTGGGGGCTCCCGGTGGCCGTGCCGTCCGGGCTGGCAGAGGTGCGCGCCCTGCTGCGCGGGGCGAACCTGCTGATCGGCTCGCGGATGCACGCCTGCCTGAACAGCATCTCCGTCGGTACCCCGGGGATCGCGCTCGCGTACTCCCGCAAGTTCGCCCCGCTGCTGGGCGAGCTGGGGTGGGACGCCGTGGTGGACCTCCGCGACCCGGACGCCGGCCCCCACGCGGCCGAGCTGGCTGCCACCGACCTCACGGCCAGCGTGGAGGCGACGCGCCGCCGCGCGGCCGACCTGCTCGGTCGCGCCCGGACGGCGCTGCGGGCGCTGGCCTGAGCCGCGACGACGCCGACGTCAGGCGTTGCCGCGGAACTCGACCGGCTGCCGGCCGGCGCCCGCCGAGACCGTGAGCGCCACCGGCGAACGCTTGTCGAGGGCGACCAGGTAGACGAAGCTCGCCGTCGCGGTCACCCCCGGCGCGAGCTCCGGGGGGAAGGCCGTGGCCGGGGCGCCGGTGACCCGGCTCGCCGCTCCTCCGGCCGAGTCGATCAGGGTCGTCTCGAGCTGCTCTGTCCGGTACGCCGCGCCGCTGTCGTTGCGGAGCGAGAGGACGAACACCAGGGCCGGGCCCTTGCCCTCGGTGGGCACGGTGCTTTCCACGTCCTTGGCCGTCACGGACACCACCCTCAGCCGCAGCCCGCCGAGATCGCCCTCCTCCGACAGTCCGACCGTCCTCGGCGCGGGCGGGGTGACCGCAGGGACGGTCTGGGTGACCGAGCCGGGTGTCGGGCGGCCGTCCGTGCCGGCCGGGCCGGTGCAGCCGGCCAGCGTGGCGAGCGCGACGACGAGCCCGGTGGCGAGCCCCGTCCGGACCGCGACCCGGCGGGAGGAGGCGGCCGCGCTCACAGCCGCTCCGCCCGGAACCCTCCGACGCTGGCGACCAGCGGCAGGCTGGTCATGCCGGACCCGGTGTAGGCGCGGATGCCGATCGCACCGGCGGACTGCAGGGCCGCGGTGGTGTCGGTGGCCGTCACCTGCGCGGTCGCCGGCTCGGTGTCGGTGGCGCGCCACACCTTCGCGGCGAGGTTCGTCGTCCCCGTCCCGCTGACGTCCAGGCGCATCGAGAGCCGCTCGCCGGCCGCGTAGCCGAAGCCGTTGTAGGCCACGGTCCGCAGCACCGTCTCCGTGCCCGACACGACGCGGGACACGTACACCCGCAGGGCACCGGTGGTCTCGATCCGTGCGGTGAGCATGTAGTAGCTCGTCGTCCCGCTCATCCGGGCGAGCACCTGGTGGTAGTAGGTGCCACCCACCGGCACCTGGTCGAGGGCGAAGTCGGTGAGGATCGACACGTCTCGCTCCGACACCGAGGCCAGGCGGGCCACCGGTCCCTTCGACGCCGCCGGCAGCGTCACGAGCCCCCGGGTGCCGTTCACGGAGAACATCGCCGCGGAGACCGTCCAGGCCCCACCCGTCGGAGCAGTGCCCCAGCCGGAGGCCACGGTCCGGGAGAAGGTGTCGGACGCCACCACCGTCACCGCGGGAGCGGTGACCGTCACCGACTTGGTCGAGGAGTCCGTCCGGCCCTTGTCGTCGGTGACGGTGAGCTTCACGGTGTACGTTCCCGCGGAGGCATAGGTGTGGGTCGCGGTGTCACCGCTCCCCGTCGCGCCGTCGCCGAACTCCCACGCCCAGGACGCGATCGTCCCGTCCGGGTCGGCGGAGTCGCGGCCGTCCACGGTCACCTTCAGGTCCGCCGCCGCGGCGGTGAAGGACGCCGTGGGCGCCTGGTTGACCGCCACCGTGACCTCGGCCGAGGAGGTCGAGGTCAGCCCGTGCGCGTCGGTGACGGTGAGCTCGACGGTGTAGGTACCGGCGGCGGCATAGGCGTGCGTCGCCGTCTTCCCCGTCGCCGTGGTGCCGTCTCCGAACGCCCACGCGTACGCGGCGATCCCGCCGTCGTCGGTGGAGGTGGAGGCGTCCACGGCGAGGGTGAGGTCGATCGAGGAGGAGGTGAACCCCGCCACCGGTGCCGCGTTGGCCACCGTCACCGTCGTGGCGAGGGTGCCCGTGACGCCGAACTCGTCGGTGACCGTGAGGACCACCGTGTACGTGCCGTCGGCGGCGTAGGTGTGGCTCGCCGACTTCCCGGTGGCGGTGGCGCCGTCGCCGAACTCCCACGCGTAGCCGGCGATCGTGCCGTCGTCGCTCGAGGCGGAGGCGTCCACGGCGAGCGTGCGCTCGCCCGGCGTCGCGCTGAAGGCCGCGGTCGGGGTGGCGTTGGCCACCGTCACCGTCTTCGCCAGCGTCCCGGTCGCCCCGCGGTCGTCGGTCACGGTGAGCGTGACGGTGTACGTCCCGTTCGCCGCGTAGGTGTGGTTCGCCGTCCTCCCGGTGGCGGTGGCACCGTCGCCGAAGTTCCACGCGTAGGCGGTGATGCTGCCGTCGTCGCTGGACGCCGCGGCGTCCACCGCGAGCTTCCAGCTCGTCGGGGTCGCATCGAACCTGGCTACCGGCGCCTGGTTCTCCAGCGCCCCGTCGGTGTACGGGGCGACCTGGAAGCTGTCGACGCTGGCCCGGGTGGGCAGGCTCGTCGTCCCACTGCCGGTGTAGAACCGCAGGCCCACCGCGCCGGCACCGCCGATCGTGGCGTCGGTGATCGACGCCTGCGCCGTCGCCGGCTCGCTGCCGGCCACCGGCCACACCTTGCCGTCGAGGCTGGTGCCGTGCACGTCGAACCGCACGCGCAGCCGGTCACCGGCGTTGTACGTGATGCCGCTGACGGTCACCGTCCGCAGCTGGGTCTCCGCGCCACCCACGACCCGGGACAGGATCAGCCGGACCGCGCCGGTGGTCTCGAACCTGGTCGTGAGCAGGTAGTAGGTGGTGCCGTTCAGGCGCGCCATGCTCTGGTGCAGGAACGCCGAGCCGGTCGGCCGGGCGGCCAGCGCCACGTCCGTCACCAGGGTCACGTCCGCGGCGGACACGGCGTTCAGCGTCGCCGAGGGACCCGAGCCCGCCCGCGACACCGTGACCTGGCCGAGGGAGCCGTCGGTGGCGAAGTACGCCGCGCCGGAGTCCGTCCAGGCCCCGCCGACCTCCGCCGTCCCCCAACGACTGCCGGTGCGCGAGAAGGTGTCCGTCGCCAGCGCCGTCACCGGCGGGGCGGAGACGGTCACCTGACGGGTCGCGGTGCCGGTCGCGCCGAGGTTGTCGGTGACGGTCAGCGTCACGGTGTAGGTGCCGCCCGCGGCGTAGGCGTGCGACGCGGTGGCGGTGTTCGCCGTCGCCCCGTCGCCGAACTGCCACGCCCAGGACGTGATCGAGCCGTCGGCGTCGGTCGAGCCGGAGCCGTCCACGGAGACGGAGTTGAGGTCGACCGTCGGGGTGGCGATCACCGCGACCGGCTTCTCGTTGGGCTTCACCACGGTCACCGAGGTGGTCGTGGACGCGCTGACGCCGAGGTTGTCGGTCACCGTGAGGGTGATCGTGTAGGTGCCGCCGGCAGCGTAGGTGTGGCTGGCGGTGGCACCGGTGGCGTCCGCCCCCTCGCCGAAGCTCCACGCCCAGGAGGCGATGGTGCCGTCGTCGGTCGAGCCGGAGCCGTCCACGTCGACGGTGAGCCCGTCGACCACCGGCGTCGCGATGTGCGGCACCGGGGCGGTGTTGGGGGCGGTCACGGTCACGGTGGTGGTCACCGGGTCGGACGCCAGGCCCAGGTTGTCGGTGACGACAAGGGTCACCGTGTAGGTGCCCGCGGTGGCGTAGGAGTGGGTGGCGACGGCTGTGCTCGCCGTGCCGCCGTCCCCGAACGTCCAGGCGTAGCCCGCGACCGCGCCGTCATCGTTCGACCCCGAGCCGTCGACCTGGACGGTGAGGTGGTCGACCACCGGCGTGCCGATCACGGCCACCGGCGCGGCGTTCGGCGTGGCGACCGTCACCGTCGTGGTGGCCGAGTTGCTCGCGCCGCCGGCGTCGGTGACCAGCAGGGTGACGGTGTAGGTGCCGTCGGTGGCGTAGGCGTGGCTCGCGGTCGCACCGGTCGCAGTGGCACCGTCACCGAACGTCCACGCGTAGGTGAGCGCGGTGTTCTCCGGGTCGGAGGATCCGGTGCCGTCCACGTCGACCGACAGCCCGGTGACCACCGGCGTGCCGATCACGGCCGTCGGCGCCTGGTTGGGCGCGACGATCGTCACCTCGGTCGAGGCGGAGGCCTGCCCGCCGCGGTTGTCGGTCACGGTCAGGGTGATCGTGAAGGTCCCGCCGCCGGCGTAGGTGTGGGACGCGGTCGCCCCTGAGGCGGTGCCGCCGTCGCCGAACGTCCACTGCCAGTCGACCAGCAGGCCGTCGGGATCGCTCGAACCGGACCCGTCCACGTCGACCGTCAGCCCGGCCGGGCTGACCGGGTCGATCACGGCGGCCGGCGACAGGTTGGGCACGTCGACGGTGACGTCGACCGTCGCGGTGTCGGTGGCGCCGTCGTCATCGGTCACGGTCAGGGTCACCGGGAAGGTGCCCGCGATGCCGTAGGCGTGGGTGGCCGTTGCGCCGGTGACGGCGGGGCTGCCGTCCCCGAAGTCCCAGCTGTAGGACGCGATCGTGCCGTCGGGGTCGGTGGAGCCGGAGCCGTCCACGTCCACGACCAGCCCGTTCACCACCGGGTCGGCGATCACGGCCGCCGGCGGGGAGTTGGGGATCACGACGTCGACGTCCCTGGTCACCGTCGTGCGGGTGCCGCGGTCGTCCGTGACGACGAGCGTCACGGTGTAGGTGCCGGCCGTGGCGTACACGTGCGACACCGACGCCGTGGTCTGCGGCGCGGAGCCGTCGCCGAGGTCCCACTCGTAGCCGGCGATGCTGCCGTCGGGGTCGCTGGCCGTGGCGACCAGCTCGCAGGAGGCACCGGTGCAGGTCGCGGAGAAGTCCGCCAGCGGCGCGGCGTTCGACACCAGGGACGCGGCGTAGTGCGCGGACACCCGCTCGGCGCTGAGCACCGTCGAGTAGACCGCGGCCTCGTCGATCCGGCCGGTGAACTCACCGCTGCCCGACCAGGTGTTGTCCGTACCGACCCGCCAGTGGCCGGTGTAGGCCTGCGGCACCGTCGTCGGGTCGGTGCCCGCAAGGACACCGTCGACGTAGAGGGCCATGCCGGAGGCGCCCATCGTGCCCACCACGTGGTGCCACCCGCCGTCGGCGTAGGTGCCCACTGTGGTCACGGTGTGCGAGCCGGAGTCGTTCCAGACGCCGAACACGAGCTGGCCGGCGTCGTTGAGGAACACGTGGCGGTCGTAGTTGGCCGAGCGGCCCTCGTGCGCGTTGCCGAAGCCGATGATCCGCTGGCCGGGCGACCCGGTGGCGAACCAGGCCTCCACCGAGAAGGTCGTCGGGTTCACGAACGCGTCGTCGGAGGCGGCGAAGCCGTCACCGGAGAACCCGACGGCCCGGCCGGTGCCGGTCACCGGGGAGGCCTCGCCGAGGGTGGCCCCGGCGTAGGTGCCGTCGATGACGTGGCTGGTGGCGTCGCGCGCCACGTCGCCCGTGGTCTCGTCGAGGCGCCAGTAGAGCAGCGGCGCGTCGGCGTCGACAGCCTGGCCGTAGGCGTCCGCCGGGGCCGGTGACGGCTCGCGGACGCCGAGGGTCCGCGTGGAGGTCGCCGACGCCCCGAGGTCGTCGGTCACGGTCAGGCTGACCGTGTAGGTGCCCTCTCCGGCGTAGGTGTGGGTCGGGGCCACCTGGCTCGAGGTTGCTCCGTCACCGAAGTCCCACGCGTAGGACGCGATGGTGCCGTCCGCGTCACCGGACGCCGAGGCATCCAGGCCAACGGTGAGGCCGTCCTTGTCCGCCGTGAAGCTCGCTGCCGGGACGCTGTTCACGAACACCCCGGACGCCCGGTAGTGCGCCCGCACCTGGGACGCGGTGAGCACGTGGTCGTACACGGCCGCCTCGTCGACCAGGCCGTTCAGCTGGCCGCCGCCGTCCCAGATGTTGTCCGCGCCCAGGCGCCAGTAGCCGTTGTAGGCATCGACGCCGCTGTGCGCGTTGGTGCCCACCAGCTCGCCGTCCACGTAGAGCGCCATGCCGTCGGTGCCGAGCGTGCCGACCACGTGGTGCCAGGCACCGTCGTTGTAGGCCCCTGCGGTGGTGATGGTGTAGGAGCCACCGTTCCAGATGCCGAAGACGATGCGTCCGGAGGAGTCGAGGTAGATGTGGCGGTCGTAGTTGGTCGAGCGCCCCGCGGCGGTGTTGCCGAAGCCGATGATGCGCCCGCCCGCCGACGTGGTGGCGAACCAGGCCTCGGAGGTGAACGTGGTCGGGTTGGCGAACTGCTCCTGGCTGGCCACGGCGGCCTCGCCCGAGAGGTTCACGGCCTTGTCCGGGGCCGCCACGAGCGAGTCCTGGCCGAGGGCCGCGCCGGAGTAGGTGCCGTCGTGCACCTGGCGGGAGTAGTCGTAGGCGGTGGTGCCGTCGGTCTCGCCGAGCCGCCAGTACAGCATCGGGTCGTCGGAGCTGACGAGCTGGCCGTACGGGTCGGTCGGCACGTCCTTGACCGGCTTCACCGTGACGGTGCGCGTCGCCACGCTGCTCGCGCCGAGGTCGTCGGTCGCGGTGAGGGTGACCGTGTAGGTGCCCGGGGCGGCGTAGGTGTGGACCACGGAGGTCTCGGTGGACGTGGTGCCGTCACCGAGGTCCCAGGCCAGCGAGGCGACGGAACCGTCGGGATCGGTGGCGTCCGCCACGAGCGAGCAGGCACCGTTGGTGCAGGTGCCACCGATGGAGACCGTCGGCGGGTGGTTCTGCCAGACGCCCGAGGCGCGGTAGTGGGCGAAGACGCGGTCGGCGCCCAGCACCTTGGAGTACACCGAGACCTCGTCGATCCGGCCGTTGAAGTACGGGTTGCCGCTCCAGGTGTTGTCGCCGCCCACGCGCCAGTAACCGGTGTAGTTCTCCGGCACGGTGTTGGGGTTGGTGGCCACGAGCACGCCGTCCACGTACAGCGCCATGCCGCCCGGGCCCATGGTGGCCACGGCCTGGTGCCAGGCACCGTCGTTGTAGCTGGCCGGCGAGGTCGCGATGTTGAGCGACCCGTTGTAGGTGCCGAAGTTCAGCCGCCCGTCCGGGCTCATGTAGACGTGCCGGTCGTAGCTGCTGCTGTTGCCGGTGGCGGACCGTCCGAAGCCGATGATCTTGCCGCCGGAGCCGGTGGTGGTGTTGAACCACGCCTCGAGGCTGAAGACCGTCGGGTTCGTGAAGCTGGCGTTCGTCGAAACCAGGTCGTTGATGCCGTCGAAGCCGACGGCCGCGTCACCGGGGACGACGTCGGACGGCTGGCCCTGCTGCGGGTCGTTGTAGTACGTCCCGTCCTGGAGGTTGCCGTTGGCGTCGCGGGCCGTGGTCACGCCGCCGGTCTCGTTCAGCCGCCAGAACAGGGTGGGATCGTCGGTGACGACCTCGGTGCCATAGGCGTCGGACGGCGGCGTCGGGATGTCGAGGGTGCGTCCGCTCTTGGTGAAGTGGTCGCGCACCTGCTCGCGGGTGAGGACGGTCGGGTAGATCGCGACGTCGTCGATGGTGCCGTTGAAGTAGCTGGACGTGCCGGTGTTCGGCCAGCCGCCGAGGCTGTCCCCGCCGACCCGCCAGTAGCCGGTGTAGTCCTGGCCGCTGGTGACGGAGGTGTCCTCGCCGGCCTTGATGCCGTCAACCCACAAGACCATGCCCGCCGCGGACAGCGAGGTGACCACGTGGTGCCACGCGCCGTCGTTGTAGGCCTTCGCCGTGCTCACGGTGCGGACGCCGCCGGGGTAGACGCCGAAGGTCAGCCGACCGTCCGAGCCCATGTAGACGTGGCGGTCGTAGCTGCCGCTGTCGCCGGACGCGGAGCTGCCGAAGCCGATCAGCTTCCCACCGGCGGTGGTCGTCGTGGAGAACCACAGTTCCTGGCTGAAGGTGTTGGGCCCGGGGATCGGGCTGGTCGCCCCGGCGGAGACGCCGGACGCCCCGCTGAACGAGGCGGCGGTGTCCGCGGAGCCGATGATCGCGCCCTGCTGGCCCATGGTCACGCCGGCGGGCACGACCAGGTCGTTGCCAGAGGACCAGTCGACGGCGGTGGTCGCGCCGACAGCGTCATCGAGGCGCCAGTAGTTCAGCGCGCCGTCGGCGAAGACCTGGTTGGAGTAGTCGCTGGAGGGCGGCACGTTGGTGCCGGCCACGATGCTCACCTCTGCGCTGGTGCGCTTGTTGCCGTCCGCGTCGACGAACTGGACGCGGTAGGTGTACGTCTGGCCCGTGGTCAGCCCGGTGTCGACCCAGCTGAGCACCGGGCGGTTCCAGAAGGTCGACTCGCCGGTGAAGGAGTGGACCGGCACGGTGGTGCTGACGTCGAGCCGGAAGATGTTGGTGGTGAGCGTCATGTTGTCGCGGTCCCACTGCGACTTCACCGAGAGCCTCGTTGAGGTCTCGCTGATGTTGCGGAGGGTGGGCACCATCTCGGCCGCGGGGGCCGCCGGGGTGGACGTGCTCGCGCCGGCGACCGCGTGGGTGCCGAAGCGCACCAGCCCCTGCTGGGCGATGCCGTTGATCATCAGGAACTCGCCGCCGATGGCGAGGTAGTCCCCCGAGGCCTCGGTGCTCCAGCCGGCCTGCTGGGCGTTGCTGCCGGTGCCTGCCGGTGCCGGGCGCCAGGTCGGGAACCAGTTGACGTAGGAGCCGGCCGGCTGGCCGGGGAAGTTGAGCTGCACCTGCCCGGTGACCTGTTCGGTCACGGCGTCGGAGTGCTGGAAGGTCCACGGGGTGGCCTGCGGGAAGCCGCCGATCCCGTCGCACCGGTGGTGGTGGCTGACGGTGTAGATCAGGCCCTTGAAAGGCACCGCGTCGTAGGTGTCGCCACGGCACTCCATCAGGTTCTGGATCTGGCCGGTGTAGGCGTCGACCTTCACCATGCCCTCGAAGTTGCCGCGGTAGTACGACCAGCCGGTGGCGAAGACGCTGTTGCCGACGACCTTGATCGACGTGACACCGGCGCCCTGCCCGGAGTCGGCGTTGATCGCGCTGTTGTTGATCACCTGGTTGACCGCGAACGGGTAGACCTCACCGGTGACCGCGTCCAGGCTGGTGAAGCTGGGCGCAGCGACGCCGTTGATCGCGGAGAAGCCACCGGAGACGATCACGCGGTCCTCCGCCTGGGTGAGGCCGAGCGACTGGACGGTGAAGTCGGCGGTCGGCGCCCACGCGGTCAGGGCACCCGAGGACACGCTGACTGCGCCGAGACGCGTGCGGGCCACACCGTTGATGCTGGAGAACCAGCCACCGAGGTACACCGCGCTCGAGCCGACGGCGATACCGAAGACGTCCGCGCCCACGACAGGCGCCCAGTTGGCGACCAGAGAGCCGTCGCTGGTGTTGAACGCCGCCACGCGGTTGCGCGGCTGGCCGTTGACCGTGGTGAAGGCGCCACCGATGTAGAGGCGGCTGCCGTCGGGGGAGGCGGTGATCACGCGAATCCGCCCGTTGACGTTCGGCGCCCAGGACGTCATCACGCCGGTGGTCAGGTTGTACGACATGAGGTTCTGCCGCGGCGACTCGTTCGTGCCGAGCGCCGCTCCGGCCGGACGGGCGCTGGTGAACTCGCCGCCGACATAGACGGTGTTCCCCACGATCACCTGGTCCCAGGCGATGCCGTTGATCTGGGCGGTCGGCAGCGGCGCCGCCGTGACGGCGTTCGCCGGGTTGTCCACCATCGGCGGCACCGTCGATTCGGCGGCCGCGGCGACGTTTGCAGGTGCGATGAAACTCAGCGTCGCAAAGACGAGGATCCCACTCAGGACAATGCTGATTGCGCGCGAGAAAGCGTTCTTGAACAAGGCACGTGGCCCTTCCCCCCCGGTCGGCCTACGCTCCACTGGCCGGTTCTCCCCCCAGAGAACCGTTTCATGGTCTCACGCGCCCCCGACGGGGGCAAGACAATGTCGTACACCTGCGGAAATCGCCCCGGGAGCGTTTCCCGGGGCGATTCCGTGGTTATCGAAGACCCCGCGAGGGGTGGGCGCGCGGTGTGTCAGGCGGTCCTGGTCACCGCCAGGTTGTCCGTTCCGACGGTGATCGGCGCGTTGGTGGTGGACGCCTCCACCCAGGCCGCGACCCCCACCGCGCCGGCGTCCTGGAGGGTCGGCTGGGTGTCGGTCGTGGTCAGCAGCCAGCTGGAGGGCTGGGTCTGGCCGGTGACCCACAGCCGGGTCTTCAGGGTGGTGGTGCCGGTGCCGGTCGCCTGGAAGCCGAGGGTGAGCCGGGTGCCCGGGCTGTAGGTGAGGCCTGAGACCGTCGCCGCACCGAGGGTGTACTCGGTCGACCCGACCACCTTGGCCAGCACGACGCTGACCGCGCCGGTCTTGGCGAACCGCACCTTCGCGCGGTAGGCACCGTCGGTGCCCTTGCGGAGGTCGAGGTTCACGTGCGCCTGCCCGCCGGCCGGCACCTTGTCGAGACTGAGCTCGACGGTCCCGTCGACGTCCCGGCCGCTCGTGGAGCCGAGCATCGCGGAGCGGGTGCTGGACGCGGCCAGCGCGAGTTTGCCGACGCCGCCGGAGACCGTGAAGCCGGTCCCGCTGGTCGTCCAGGCGCCGCCGGTGGTCGCCGACCCCCAGCCGGAGGCGACGGCCGTCCCGAAGTCCGCGGACACGATCTTCGTCGTGCCGGCGGCCGGGGAGGTCGCGGTCGGCGTGGGCGTCGGCGAAGCGGTGGTCGGCGTCGGGGTCGGGGTGGGCGTCGGGGTCGGCGTGGACGTGCCGCCGCCGGCGGCCGTCACGGTCTGACCGTCGAGGGTGATCACGCCGCGGTCTCCGGTGTTGACGCCGCTGGCGAACAGCACGGCGATGTCGGAGGGCAGGGCCTTCGCCGACCCGTCCGCCCCGCTGCCGGAGACCACCCGGTAGTCACCGGTGGAGGTGCTCGCCAGGTAGGGGTTGGTCGTCGCGTTGGACAGCTGGCTGCTCTGCTCCAGCTTCTTGGCGGTCTGGAAGGCCGGCACGGAGGAGTAGATCTCCGTGGTCGCGCCGGACTTCTCGTTCCACGACGTCCAGTACTTCGAGTCGCCGGTCGGGGCCTGGTAGTAGCTGTTGTTCGACATCAGCGACATCGCCTGGGTGGCGGTCGTGTTGCCGGCGTACTTCAGGTCACCGCCGGTGATCATCACGTGACGGCCGTTGTCGGAGCTGCCGCCGGTGATGATGTTGTTCACGATCTCGGTGCCCACGGTGTCCGGACCGATCCGGGCGGCAGCGAAGCCACCGGTGTTGGTGGTGGCCTGGCGGGGGTCGTCGTACACGCCGATAGCCGCCCGGTTGTTCACCATCGTGTTGTTGTAGACGCGGACGTGCGCCGAGCCGAGGTACATCCCGTACCCGCCGCCGTAGGCCGGGCTGTTCCAGCCGTTGTCGACGAAGAGGTTGGACGCCACGATCGCCTTGTCGCTGATCTCGTACACCAGGCCGTGGCGGGCGTTGCCCTTCACCACGTTTCCGTACATGGTCAGGTTCTTGCAGCCGAGGTCGCACCAGAAGCCGGACGCGCGCTGGCCGCCGTTGTTGCTCAGGCTGCTGTAGCGCACGGTCATGCCGTAGGTGCCGGTGAGCTTGGCCGCGGCCGCGCCACAGGCCCAGCTGCAGTTCACGCCGTAGGCGTCGGCGTTGTTCCCGTCGAGCCGCGAGTACTCGATCGTCACGTTGTCGGAGGGGACCGTCGAGCGGGCCGACCAGTTGCCGTCGTAGTTGAGGCCGTTGGCGCCGTTGGAGGACAGCACCGAGCGGCGGAACGTGAGGTTGGTGGTCTGCCACGCCTGCACTCCCGCGCCCGCGTTCTCGACGAACGCCGAGTTCTCGAACAGCACGTTGGAGCCGCCGTTGACGAGCACGGCGCTCGCCGTCGCGTTGCGGATCTGGTTGCTGGCGTACCGGCGGAACCCGATGCCCTTGAGGGCGAAGTTGGTCGGCTTGTACAGCGCCATGCCCTGGGCGAACTTCGTCAGCTCGACCGAGTTCCCGGCCGGGTCGAAGCCGATGTGCATGACCTTGTTGGCCCAGTCGTAGTAGAAGCTGTTCGCCGTCATGGCCGAGAGCGACGCGGCCTGGGTGAGCTGGGTGCCGTTGCGGAACACCATCTGCGGGTCGCCGAGCGAGGCCCCGGCGCCGAGGGCGTCGGAGTAGCTGCAGGGCCCGTCTGCGGCCTGGTTCGACGGCGCGCGCGTGTAGTACTTCTGGGCGCACAGGTCGGGGGTCGACCAGCTCACCTTGTAGTCGGTCGAGGAGACCTTGGTCCAGTTGGTCACCGGCTCGGTGCCGTCGAACCACACGGTCTCGCCGGGGTAGTTCTGGATCGTGACGCCGGAGGGGACCGGCGTGAAGTAGTAGGTGCCGCCGATGTTGTAGCCGCTCGTGGCGGACGCGCCCTGGCGGTAGACGCCGCCGCGGACGACGACCGTGCCGCCGGCCTTCACGGTGGTCATCGCCTTGTAGAGGGTCTTGAACGGGGCGGCGAGCGTGCCGGCGTTGGTGTCGGACCCGTTGGTCGCGACGTAGAGGGCGCCCGCGGGCGCGGCGTAGCTGGGGGCCAGCGCCGCTGCGGCACTGCCGGGGACGGACGAGGAGAGCGCGAGGGTGGCCGCGGAACTCTCCTGCGTCGGGACGATCGCCGAGACCAGGCCTGTCACCAGGCCCGCCACCACGGCGGTGAAGACCCGCGAGCGGGTACGGAACACATGCATATCGGACTCCGATGGGGGGGTTGTCGGATGTCTGCGGGGCTCCGGACGGGGGCGAGAGAGCCGGATGCTCCGCGGACGCCTCAGCCTAACATTCCTGAGTATTCCCTGGGAAATTTCTCAGGCGGAATTCGGGACTACCGGTCGGCGATGACACCCCGGTCGTGGCCGGAGCGGGCGACGCCGAGGAGGTCGGCGATGTCCGCGGGCAGGTCGGCCGCCGACCCGCACGCCTCGCTGTCGCCCTTCACCGAGTAGTCCCCGCTCGCGGGCGCCGTCAGGAAGGGGTTCGCCCCGCTCCTGACCAGCTCGCTGCCCACCTCGTGGCCCTTGCTGGCGATCACCGCGTCCACAGAGGTGAAGATCTCGGTGGTTGCTCCCTTGTGCTCGGTCCAGGCCAGCCAGTACTTCGACCCGCCGGACGGGTTGTAGTAGGAGTTGTGGCTGATCGTGCCGACCACGCTGCTCGCCGTGGTGTTGCCGGCGTACTTCAGGTCGGCGCCGCTCACCGCCAGCTGGCGACCGGTCTTGCTGCTGCCCCCGGTGACGATGTTGTTGACGAAGTCGACCCCGACCGTGTTGGCGCCCAGCTTCTGGTCGTTCTCTCCGGCGGCCGAACGCGCGTCGTCGTAGATCGCCACGCCGGCGTTGTTGTCGACCAGCGTGTTGTTGTAGACGCGGACGTCGGCGGACCCGATGTAGAGCGCGTAGCCACCGCCGTAGGCGGGGCTGTCCCACCCGTTGCGCACGAAAAGGTTGGACGCCACGACCGCGCCGGAGCTGACCTCGTACACCAGTCCGTGGCGGTCGTTGTCGATGAAGTCGTTGCGGTAGGCGGTCAGGTCGCCGCAGCCCAGGTCGCACCAGAAGCCGGACCCCCGTCCGCCTCCGTTGCGGCTGAAGCTGCTGTCGCGCAGGGTGATGCCGACCGTCCCGGTCACCTTCGCCCCGGCCGCGCCGCAGGCCCACGTGCAGTTGACGCCGTAGCGGTCGCGGTTGTTGTCGTCCAGCCGCGAGGACTCGATCACCAGGTCGTCGGTCACGTCGTAGCCGGCCGCGCGCTTGGCCCACACGCCGTCCACGTACAGCCCGTTGGAGCCGTTGCCCGACAGCACCGACTGGCGGACGGTGAGTCCGGTCGTCTGCCACACCAGGAGGCCGGCGCCCGCGTTCTCGGTGAACACCGAGCGCTCGACCAGCACCGTGGAGCCGCCGTTGAGCAGCACGGCGCCACCGGTCGCGTTGGTGTACTGGTTGCTGGCGTAGCGGCGGAAGCCGATGCCCTTGATGCTCAGGTTCGAGGGCTGGTACAGCGCCAGCGCCTGCGCGAAGCGGGTGGCCTCGACCGTGCTCCCCGAGGGGTTGAAGCGCACGTGGAGCACCTTCTTGCTCCAGTCGTAGTAGAACTTCGAGGTCGACGTCATCTTCTTCAGCGAGCTCACCTGGGTGAGCTGCTTGCCGTTGCGGAACAGCATCTGCGGGTCGCCGAGCGACGCCCCGGAGCCGACGGCGTCGGGGAAGCTGCACGGTCCGCTCGTACCCGGGCTGGACGGCTTGCGCGTGTAGTACTTCTGGGCGCACAGGTCAGGGGTGGACCAGCTGACCTTGTAGTCCTTCTTCGAGACCTTCTTCCACGAGGAGATCCGGACAGTGCCGTCCAGCCACACCGTCTCCCCCGGGTAGCTCTGGATCGTCACCCCCGCGGGCAGGCTCGTGTAGTAGGTGCCGCCGGTGTTGAACCCGGTCGCCGCGCCGGCGCCCTCGCGGTACACGCCTCCGCGCAGCACGATCGTGCCGCCGGCCTTGACCGTCTTCATCGCCTTGGCGAGCGTGGCGAACGGAGCCTCCGGCGTGCCGGTGGCCGAGTCCGAACCGCCCGGGGCGACGTAGAGCGCCGCCGCGGGTGCCGAGTAGTCGGCCGGGATCGCGTCGTCGATCGTCGCGGGCAGGCGGGAGGAGGTGACCGTCGCCGCCTGCGCGGGCGCGGCGGGGACGGCGACGAACCCGAGGCCGGCCAGGGCCACGAGAACGGCGGTGCACAGGGACACAAAAATCGCGGGGGGACGCAACACGAGAACTCCAGGGAACGGGGACCGGGGGATCCAGACGCTCAGGAAAATCTAAGAAAGAGCGTAACAGTACCCACGGGCCCTGTAATCCCCCCGTGTGGGGGACCCTCAACCGGCGGTGGAGACCCTCCGGTACCAGCGCGGCAGCTGGGCCAGCAGCAACAGCACGTTCGTGACCGCCAGCACGACGTACACCCAGCGCCACACGTCGAACCAGCCCAGCAGCACCATCGTCCAGGAGAGGAAGCCGTAGTCGAGGAGCAGCGCGACGATGCTGGTGAGCGTCGACTGCGCCCCCTCGCTGTGGGCGAGCACCTGTTGCTTGGCCCCCGCGTTGCGCAGCAGGAGGTCGGTCAGGATGATCGTGAAGAACCACGCGGAGGCCTGGAGCGCGAACACCAGCGGCACCGTCGCGGTCCACAGGTCCCAGCCGTCGAGGTTGCGCACCCACATGATCGCCACGGCGAGGTGGAAGCTCGAGGTCTTGAAGGCGTCGATCACGTGGTCGAGCCACTCCCCCGCCAGCGAGCCGCCGCCCTGGAGCCGGGCCACCTGACCGTCGGCGGAATCGAGCGCGTAGCCGATCACGAGCAGGGCCGCGACGGTCACGCCGATCAGCAGCGACGGCGTCGCCAGTGCCAGCAGGACGATGCCGGTGAACGTGAACAACGCGCTGATCAGGCTGATCATGTTGGGGCTCAGGCCGAGCCGGTAGCCGGTCGCGGCGAACACCCGTCCCACCGGACGGTTCACCCAGCGCGAGTAGGCGGGCGCGTTGCGGTTGCTCTTCTGCGCCTGCCGCAGCGTGGAGTGCACCACGCCCCAGGGGGCTGTGCGCTCCACCAGGGGGGTCCGCTGCTGTGTCATCGGTTCACGATCCCTTCTGCCGTCCGGCCGGTGGCACCCGGGTGCCGGCCCACGCCGCGACGCCCGCCACACTGCCGCCCACCGCGGCCAGCAGGCCCTGTGGACGGACGAGCAGCTGCCGCCGCCCGCCGCGCAGCCAGATCCGCAGCGACTCCCGCGGCGTGGACAGCAGCCAGCGCGCCCTGTCGGCCCGCCCGGCCAGCCGTGCGCCGAAGAGCAACCGGTTCCGGGTGTTGTACCAGTAGTACAGCGATGACTTGCCCTCCGCACCCCTTTCGGTGTGGGTGCCGCCCTCGTCGTGGGTCACCGTGAGGTCCTCGCGCAGCATGAGCCGCAGCCCGAGCGCAGCGGCGCGCCGGCTGAGGTCGACGTCCTCCCAGTACAGGAAGTAGCCGTCGGCGAAGCCGTCCAGCGCGGCGAAGGCCTCGCCGCCGAAGGCGAGGCAGGCTCCGGACAGCCAGTTCTTCCAGTCCGGGTCGTCGTCGCCGTCCACCCAGCCGGTGCGGATCCGGCCGGTGCGCATGTCGATCGTCGACCCCCGGAAGAACGGACGCCCGTCCGGGCGGAGAACCAGCGGGCTGACCAGCGCGCGCGGGTCCTCGCGGACGCACTGTCCCAGCCCGGCGACGACACCGGGGTCGGCCACGGCGTCGGGATTGAGGGTCACGAAGACCCGGCAGCCCAGGGCCGCGGCACGCAGCACTCCCAGGTTGACGCCCTCTCCGAAGCCGGGGTTCTGGTCGGGCGCCACCAGCTCCCAGCCCCGCTCTCCGGCCAGGCGGGCGATCGCCTCCCGCTCGGCCGTCGTGGAGAAGCTGTCCACGACGACGACCTGCACCCCGGGCATCGCAGCGGCGACGTTGCGCTCGAGCAGCGCACTCGAGCCGTAATTCACCACCACCAGGCCCACCCGGCCGGTGTCCTCGGCCGACGCCATCGCCGCGCGCAGCTCGTCTCCGAAGCCTCGCCGGCCGTGGCCGGCCGTCGGGGAGCCGATCGCCTCGGCCACCAGGCCCGCCATGCCGGCCTGGTAGACGGGCGGGTCGTGCCGGGAGCGCGCGAGTTCCCGGTCGGACGCGGAGTCGGCGACCACCCGCGTCCAGTCGCCCGCGAGCCCGGTGACGGCCGCAGCGAGCGCGGCCGGGTCGCCCGGCGGCACGAGCCGGGCCGTGCGGTAGCCGCCGGCGGCCTCCTTCAGCCCGCTGGTGTCGCTGACGACGAGCGGACGCAGCGCCAGCATCGCCTCGACGGCGGTGTTGCCGAACGGCTCGTCGACCGTCGAGGGGACCAGCACGATGTCGGTGCGCGCGAAGTAGCCCCACACGTCGGGGTCGAAGCCGGCGAAGACCACGGCGTGCCCGAGGCCCGCCTCGGCGACGGTGGCACGCAACTCGGCCTCGAACCACTCGTAGCCCTCGAACACCGCTCCGAGCAGGGTCAGCCGGTAGCGCCCGGGCTCGGCCGCCTCGAGCCGGCGCAGCGCCTCCAGGGCCACCTGGGGGCCCTTGCGGGGCGACAGCCGTCCGATGAACAGCAGCTCGACCGGGCTGTCGAGCCGGGTCCGGGCGGGGACGGGCTCCGCCGGTCCGGGGACGCCGTTGTAGAGCAGCCGGCCGCGCCGCCGCAGCAGCGGCCAGGCCTCGCTGAGCACGTCCAGGCTGAAGCGGCTGTTCACCACCAGCACGCGGGCCAGCAGGAGCGGCAGGTACAGCACCCGGCGCAGCGCAGGGCGGATCGACTTCTCCGCCTCGTGCACGTGGCAGGCCACGGGGACGCCGGCCAGGCGTCCGGCGGCCAGCCACAGCGGGATCGTGATCGTGTTCACCAGCACCAGCGCAGCCCGCTCTGCGCGGATCAGCCGCAGCATCGGCGGGAGGCTGCGCAGCGCGTCCGCAGCGAGCCGGACTAGGCCGAGCGGCGACAGCGAGGACTTGCGCAGCACCGGCGAGCCGACGTACTCCACCACGGCGCCGCGCTCACGAAGGGCGCCGGCCAGCGGCCCGTCCGACGGGAGCGCCACGACGACCCGGTGGCCCGCGGCGACCAGGCCGCCGACCGACTCCAGCAACACCCGGTCCGAGCCGTAGAGGTCGGGGCTCGGGTGCGCCACCACGACGGTGCGCGCCGCGTCGTCCACCCCGCTCAGCCCCCTGCCGTCTCGAAGCGCTGCCGTCGGGCGAGGCCGCGCGGCGAGGGTCGGCGGACGCGGGCGGCCGCCAGGTCGGACAGCAGGCGCTCGTAGGCGTCGGCGACGTCGTCCCAGGAGTAGCGGGCGATGTCACGCTGCAGGTCGAGGCCACGGTCGCGGGCGCTCGCGGGATCGGCCTCGGCGAGCCGGAGGGCCGCGCCCACGCCGGCCTCGTCGGCGAAGTACTCCGCGAACGGACCGACCACCTCGCGGTTGAAGGACACGTCGAAGGCCACGACGAAGGCCGCCGCGCCGGCCGCACGCAGCAGGGACGGGTTGGTACCACCGACCGAGTGCCCGTGCAGGTAGGTCAGCGCGTTGGCGTAGAGCTGGTCCAGCAGCTCCTGGTCCCACAGCCCGCCGACCAGCCGGACGCGCTCGTCCGCCGCCTCGTGGATCGCCGCGGTGTACTCGTCGGAGTAGGGCGCGGAACCGACCACGACCAGCGGCCGGGCTGCGTCGCTGGCCACGTAGCCGCGGACGATCTCCAGCACGTGGTTCTCCGGCTCGAAGCGGGCCACCACCAGGTGGTAGCCGTGGGGCTCCAGACCGAGTTCGCGGAGGCGGCCCGAGCCGGGCTCGGTGAGGATCGGCGCCCCGTACGCGATCAGCCGGGTCTCCGCGGAGAACTTGTCGCGGTAGTAGTCGGCGATGCCCTGGGCGTCCGCGATCAGCGCGTCCGACCAGCGCACGGCCATCGCCTCGCCCATCCGGTAGTACCTGCTGCCGATCGGGCCCCATTTGGCGCGCTTCCACTCCAGGCCGTCCACGTGGGTGGCCACCGGGATGCCGCGCGCACGCACCACCGGCAGCAGCGGGGCGTTCGCCGCGTTGAACACGATCGCGGAGTCGACACCGGCGAGGCTGCGGTGCAGCACGGACAGCGCGGTGTGCGAGATGGTCTCCAGCGAGCGACGACGCACGGACGGCAGGTTCACCAGCTCCATGCCGAGGTACTCGTCGAGGATCGCCTCGCCGTCCGCGGGACGGCAGTAGACGACCACTTCGTGGCCACGGGCCGCGAGCCGGGAGCCGACCTCCTCGATCGCGGTCTCGAAGCCGCCGTAGCGCGCCGGCACGCCACGGGTGCCGATGAGGGCAACACGCATCCTGATCCCCTGAGCTTCCCCGAGCCGGCTACAGCTCAGTGATGATGCGGCGCAGCTCGGTGGACGAGGTCTGCTTCGTGTACGGGAAGTAGTGGACCTGTACGCCCACCGACGCCATGTCGCGCTCGAGCTTGTCGCCCTTGGGCGTGCCCTGCCAGTCGTCGCCCTTGAACACGATGTCGAAGGGCACCCGGCGCCAGACCTCCAGCTTGTTCGAGGACGTGTCGGTGACCACCTCGTCCACGATCTTGATGCTCGCCACGATCTCGCAGCGCTCATCGAACGGGACGATCGGGTACTTCCGCTTCGCCCGGAACAGGGCCTCGTCGGTCACCACGCCGACGATCAGGTAGTCGCAGTGTTCGCGGGCCCGCCGCAGGATGTTGAGGTGCCCGATGTGGAACATGTCCCACGCGCCGGGCACATAACCGACAACTCCACGATCCGTCCGCACCTCGAATTCCGGTGCCATCTCCGCGCTCATTCGACCCCCCCGATCGCGCCGGCCCGGGGAATCGACTGACCCGGCCCCCTCCGGATCACCTGTCCCGACGGCCGTCGGAAACAGGGAAGGGCGAAACGCCCTGCACTGGCTCCCCCCGGTTGCCAACCAGTGCGTCGGTAAGGAGCATTATTCCACAGCTCGCCCATTCGGGACCGGGCAAAGTTACGCCGGAGTCCCGGCTGTGCTGGAATGACGGGGCCCAGAGGTATCCGGCGAAGGAGGGGAATGGACGCTTCAGGTGCCCCGGCGGTGCGCGTCAGCGTCGGCATGCTGACCTTCCGGCGCCCGGACCGCCTGGCCATCGGACTGCCAGAGGTGATCGCCCAGGTCGAGGAGCTCGGCGCCCTCACCGGCTCGCCCGGCGAGGTGCTGGTCATCGACAACGACCCCGACGCCAGTGCCCGCGAGGACGTGGCACGCTACGCCGTGGCCCACCCGGTGGTGCGGTACGTGCACGAGCCCACACCCGGTATCGCCGCGGCCCGCCAGCGGTGCCTGGTGGAGGCGTCCGACGCCGACCTGCTGGCCTTCATCGACGACGACGAGATCCCCGACCCCGGCTGGCTGCGCACGCTCGTGCTCGGCTGGCAGCGGTTCGGCCGTCCCGCAGCCCTCACCGGCGCGATCCGGCCGCGGTACCTCAGCCCGCCGCCCCCGTTCGTCGAGGCCGGCGGCTTCTTCGTGCGGGCCGAGCACCCGGACGGGGCCGAGGTCATGGCGGCACCCACCAGCAACCTCCTGCTCGACCTGGGCCAGGTGCGGCGCTTCGGGCTGGGGTTCGACACCCGCCTGGGCCTGCGGGGTGGGGAGGACACCATCTTCACGATGCAGCTGCGGCGCGCGGGCGGGCGGGTGGTGTTCTGCACCGGCGCCGCCGTGCACGACCTGGTGCCGGACGACCGCAACACCCGCGCCTGGGTCCTGCGCCGGGCGTGGCACCACGGGACCAACCAGAGCTTCGTCCGTCTCTATTTCACCGACGGCACGGCCCGGCGCCTGCTGGCCCGTGCGGAACTGGCCGCGGGCGGCCTCGCCCGGGCGGCAGTCGGCGGCGTCCAGGCGGTCGCCGGACGGCTGCGCGGCTCGCTGGCCGAGGAAGCCCGCGGCCTGCGCCGGCACTGGCGCGGACGGGGCCGCGTGGCGGGCGCGCTGGCGTCCACCCCCGCGGAGTACCAGCGCTGACCGCTCAGTGCGCGGTCTCGACCAGCTGGCGCAGGTAGGCCCCGTAGCCCGACTTCGCCAGGTCGTCCGCGCGGGCGAGCAGCTCGTCGTCGGTGAGGAACCCCCGGCGCCACGCGGCCTCCTCGGGGCAGCCGACCTGGAGGCCCTGGCGCACCTGGATCGTGCGCACGAAGGTGCTGGCGTCGTTCAGGGAGTCGAACGTGCCGGTGTCGAGCCACGCGGTACCGCGCGGCAGGATCGAGACCTGGAGCTCGCCGCGTTCGAGGTAGACCCGGTTGAGGTCGGTGATCTCGAGTTCCCCCCGGGCCGACGGGGTGAGGCCGGCGGCGATCTCGACGACCCGCTCGTCGTAGAAGTACAGGCCGGGCACCGCGTAGTGCGACTTCGGCTCCGCCGGCTTCTCCTCGATCGACAGCGCCCGGCCGGACTCGTCCACCTCGACGACGCCGTACGCGGTCGGGTCGGCCACCCAGTAGCCGAACACGGCGGCGCCCTCGACGTCGGCGAGGCGCCGCAGCTGCGAGCCCAGGCCCTGGCCGTAGAAGATGTTGTCGCCGAGAACCAGGCAGGCCTTCTCGCCCCCGATGAAGTCGGCGCCGATGGTGAACGCCTGCGCCAGGCCCTTCGGCTCGGGCTGGGTGGCGTACTCGATCCGCAGCCCGAAGCGGCTGCCGTCGCCGAGCAGGCGGCGGAAGGCGTCCTGCTCGTGCGGGGTGGTGATGACGAGCACCTCGCGCATCCCGGCGAGGATGAGCGTGGTCAGCGGGTAGTAGATCATCGGCTTGTCGTACACCGGGACCAGCTGCTTGCTGGTCGCCATAGTGATGGGGTGGAGCCTGGTGCCGGAGCCGCCGGCAAGAATGATCCCGCGCATGGCGGCTAGTCTCGCACGGCCCCGCCGCCTCTCCCAGAGCCGGAGCCGCCGGGGTTAGGATCGCCCCTCATGGGGGGAATGCTTGTTACCGGCGGCGCCGGATTCATCGGAACGAACTTCGTCCGGCTCGCTCTCGCGCAGGGCCAGGACCGCGTGACCGTGCTCGACGCGCTCACCTACGCGGCCAACCGCAGTTCGCTGGACGGGCTCGACCCGGACCGGTTCCGCCTGGTGGAGGGCTCGGTGTGCGACGCGGAGCTCGTCGACCGGCTGGTCGCCGACCACGACACGGTGGTGCACTTCGCCGCCGAATCCCACAACGACAACTCGCTACGCGACCCGTCGCCGTTCATCCAGACCAACCTCGTGGGCACCTACACGCTGCTCGAGGCGGTGCGGCGGCACGGCCGGCGCTACCACCACATCTCCACAGACGAGGTGTACGGCGACCTCGAGCTGGACGACCCCGCGCGGTTCACCGAGAGCACGCCGTACAACCCCTCCAGCCCGTACTCGGCCTCCAAGGCCGGCTCCGACCTCCTCGTCCGGGCCTGGGTGCGCTCGTTCGGCGTGCAGGCGACGATCAGCAATTGCTCGAACAACTACGGCCCGTACCAGCACATCGAGAAGTTCATCCCGCGCCAGGTGACCAACGTGCTGGCCGGCATCCGCCCCAAGCTCTACGGGGCGGGCGCGAACGTGCGCGACTGGATCCACGTGACCGACCACAACCTCGCCGTGCTGCGCATCCTCGAGGCCGGCCGGATCGGTGAGACCTACCTGATCGGGGCGGACGGCGAGAAGGACAACCGCACCGTGATCGAGCTGATCCTGACCCTGATGGGGCAGCCGGCCGACGCCTACGACCACGTGACCGACCGCGCCGGCCACGACATGCGCTACGCGATCGACGCGTCCAAGCTGCGCACCGAGCTGGGCTGGGAGCCCACGTACCGCGACTTCGAGTCCGGCCTGGCCGCGACGATCGACTGGTACCGCGAGAACGAGTCGTGGTGGCGCCCGATCAAGGAGGCCACGGAGGCCAGGTACGCGGCGGCCGGCCAGTGACCGCCTCCCCGGGCGCGCCGACGACACTGGGCGTGCGGACGACGGAGATCCCCGGGCTGCTGGTGGTCGACCTGCCGTTGCACGGGGACGACCGGGGCTGGTTCAAGGAGAACTGGCAGCGGGCGAAGATGACGGCACTGGGCCTGCCCGACTTCGGGCCCGTCCAGCACAGCGTCGCGTTCAACGGGACGGCGGGCGTCACCCGCGGCTTCCACGCCGAGCCGTGGGACAAGCTGGTCAGCGTGGCCACCGGACGCGTGTTCGGCGCCTGGGTCGACCTGCGCGAGGGTGACGGGTTCGGCCGCGTGGTGACCGTGGAGCTCGGCCCCCAGACCGCCGTGTTCGTGCCGAGGGGCGTGGCCAACAGCTACCAGACCCTCGAACACGGCACGGTGTACTCCTACCTCGTCAACGAGCACTGGAGCCCGCAGGCCCGTGACGAGTACACCTACCTGAACCTCGCCGACCCGTCGGTCGCCGTCCCCTGGCCGATCCCCCTGGCGGAGGCCACCATCTCCGAGGCCGACGCCGGGCACCCGTTGCTCGACGACGTCCGTCCGGTGCCGCCGCTGCGCACGGTGATCGTGGGGGCCAACGGCCAGCTGGGCCGGGCCCTCCAGGCGCTGGTGCCCGGTGCGGAGCTGCTCGACCTGCCCGACTTCGACTGCACGGACATGGACGCCGTCGCGGCCCACCCCTGGCGGGGCGTCGGCACGATCCTCAACGCCGCCGCCTACACCGCCGTCGACGCGGCGGAGACCCCCGAGGGCCGGCGTGCCTGCTGGGCGGCCAACGTCAGCGGCGTGGCCAACCTGTGCCGGGTGGCCGCAGAGCACCGGATCACCCTCGTGCACGTCTCCAGCGACTACGTCTTCGACGGGACAGCCGAGCTGCACCCCGAGGACGAGCCGTTCAGCCCCCTGGGCGTCTACGGCCAGACGAAGGCCGCCGGTGACGCCCTGGTCGGCCAGCTCGCCCGCCACTACCTCGTCCGCACGAGCTGGGTGATCGGGCAGGGCCGCAACTTCGTGCGCACGATGGCCGACCTGGCCGCCCGCGGGGTGTCGCCGAGCGTCGTCGACGACCAGTTCGGGCGCCTCACGTTCACCACAGACCTCGCCGCGGGGATCGTGCACCTGCTCACCACCGGGGCGCCGTTCGGCACCTACAACCTCAGCAACGACGGCCCCGTCCAGTCCTGGTGCGACATCGCCCGTGAGGTCTTCGTGCTCTGCGGGCGCGACGCCGCGGACGTGACCGGCGTGAGCACGCTGGACTACTCCGAGGGCAAGCTGACCTCGCCCCGTCCACGCAACAGCGCGCTCGACCTGACCCGGATCAAGGCCACGGGCTTTTCCCCGGCGCCGTCGGCCCAACGTCTGGCCGAATACCTCGCCGCCGGGAATTAGCGAACCCATTGGGAGGCGTTCGCCGGGCGTTGCCGCACGGTGCGCATTACTGCTGACGTGATGTCCCGTGCGCTCCGGGCGGCACGTGCGGCGCCGCCGGAGGCGTGCGGAACAGTCCCTTTTCAGCCTTCCCACTAGGCGTTATGGACGCCCGGGCCCTGGCCCGCCCGCCGCTGCGCCCCGTCGGCCTCCGCCCGTCTCCCGGTCGCGAAGTCGGCCAGTGTCTGCGAATTCGGGGGGCAAGTCAAATCGAGGCCAAATCGGTGGGACGCCATGTTCCAAGTCTGTTTCATAATTCAATTCAGGTTGCTCCGCGCCGGGTGTGATGGCGATGCTGAAGGGGTACACCTAAACCGAACACATCGGCCAGCGTCGGTCAGCCAACCTCGAACCCCCCCTCTTGGAGGAACGATGAACGTCGCAAGCGTGGTGATCCCTGCCCACAACGAGGCCAGCGTGCTGTCCTCGACCCTCCAGCGGATCGCGGACGACCCGCTGGCCCCGGCCCTCGAGGTCGCCGTCGTCGCGAACGCCTGCACCGACGACACCGCCGACATCGCCCGGGCCTTCCTGCCGTCCGTGCCCGGCCTGGTGGTGGTCGAGACCGAGGTGCCCGGCAAGGCGAACGCCCTCAACCTCGGCGACGAGGCCGTGAGCGCCTTCCCGCGCATCTACCTGGACGCCGACATCGTGCTGGGACCCGACGCCCTCGGCGGCATGGTCGACGCCCTCGCCGTCGACGCCCCGGTGGCGGGGTCCCCCGACATCGAGTTCGATCTCGACGGTGCCGACCGCTGGGTACGCGAGTACTACCGGATGTTCGAGCGCCTGCCCTACGTGACCGACGACCTGGTGGGCCTGGGCGTCTACGGGCTGTCCGAGGCCGGACGCGGGCGGTTCGACGAGTTCCCCGACGTGCTCGCCGACGACCTTTACATCCAGCGCCTGTTCGCCCCGCAGGAGCGCGTCCGCACGCCCGGCCGCTTCGCCGTCCGGACGCCGCGACGCTGGCGCGAGCTGGTCAAGGTGCGCACTCGCGTTGACCGCGGCAACGCCCAGCTGGCCACGACCACCGAGCCCGGCGCGGGCTTCGAGCGCACCTCCGGCGCGTCGATGAAGGCGCTGGCGCGGGCGCTCGCCGTCCAGCCAGGGCTGCTGCCCGCAGCGACCGTGTACGTCGGCACCACGATCGCCGCACGGGTGCGCTCGCGCCTCAGCGACGACTACTCGTGGGGCCGCGACGAGTCCACCCGCCAGCCTGCGGACGGGGCTGCGCCGGCCGGCGCCGGCGCGCAGGCGGTGCCCGACGCGGCCGCGCCCGTGCCGATCGAGGGGGTGCCGTTCACCCGGCAGACCGAGGCAGAGGTCGTGGACACCGTGTTCGACGCTCTCGCCGGGCAGCGGGGCGGCCGGATCGTCACGCCCAACGTGGACATTCTCCAGGCGGTCCGCCGCAAGCCCGAACTGCGGCGCCTGGTACGCACCGCCGACCTCGTGGTCGCCGACGGGATGCCGATCGTGTGGGCGAGCCGGCTGCGGGGAACCCCGCTGCCCGAGCGCGTCTCCGGGGCCGACCTCGTCTGGTCGCTGGCCGAGCGGGCGGCGGAGGAGGGCCGCTCGCTCTACCTCCTCGGCGGGCGACCCGGCGTCGCCCAGCGTGCGGGCAGGACGTTCACCGAGCGGTTCCCCGGCCTGCGGATCGTCGGCCACGACAGCCCCGAGTGGGGCTTCGAGCACTCGCCGGACGCGATGCGCGCGCTGATCGCCCGGCTGACCGCCGCCGGCCCCGACCTCGTCTACCTCGCCCTCGGGTTCCCCAAGCAGGACCTGGTGGCCGCCACCCTCGCGCAGCACCTTCCGCAGACCTGGTTCCTCGGCTGCGGCGGCGCGCTCGACATGGTCGCCGGTGAGGTGGAGCGGGCCAGCGGTGCGGCCCAGAAGCTCGGTGCGGAGTGGATCGTCCGGCTCCTCCAGGAGCCGCGCCGCCTCGCCCGCCGCTACCTGCTGGACGACGCGCCCTACGCCGCCTCGCTGCTCACCCGCAGCACGCTGGACGGGGTCACCGGGGTGAGCAAGGGGTGAGCGACGCCCGACAGACGCGCCCCGGGCGCCCGGACGCCAGGATCCGGACCAGGGAGGACCTGGCGGCCTGGGCCGCCGCCGACGCGGCGATGAACGGCGTCGAGCGCTGGCGCCCCCGGCACGCCCTGACCCGCGGCGTCGTGCACTTCCTGCACGTCCTGCGGCTGTGCGAGTACTGGGAGAACCAGCCCGGCCCGGTGGCACGGGTGGTGTCCGGCGTGTACAAGGTCCGGCTCCGCCGCCTGTCCGAGCGACTCGGGTTCGACGTCGGCCGGCACACCACCGGCCCGGGCCTGAGCATCGCCCACTCCGGACTGCTCGTCATCCACCCCGACGCCCGCATCGGCGCCCGCTGCCGGATCCACCAGGGCGTCACGATCGGCGCGACCGCCGGCGGGGTGCCGGTGATCGGCGACGACGTGTTCATCGGGCCGAACGCCCTGGTGCTCGGCGGCGTCACCATCGGCGACCGCGCCTTCATCTTCCCCTCGGCCGTCGTCACCTGCGACGTTCCGGAGGGCCACGCCGCTGCCGGGGTGCCGGCCACCGTCCGTCCCGGCACCCACGAGGTGTGGCGACCGGACGAACCGCGCGTCCGGCCCGCGACCTGACCGTGTCCCTACCCAGACCTGCGTCCCTACCCAGACCTGCCCCGGAGGCCCCTTGACGACCGACCACGCCGACCACCACGCGCCCGTCGCGTACCTGGTGAGCCAGTACCCGCTGATCTCGCACACGTTCATCGAACGCGAGATCGAGGGCCTGCGCGCTCTGGGCACGACCGTGCACACCTTCAGCATCCGCGAGCCCGGTGACCTGATGAGCGACGCCATGCGCGCCGAGGCCGGGCGCACTACCGTCCTCCAGGACTCGTGGGGCGAGATCGCCCGGGCCTCCGCGCGCGCGTTCGCCGGCCATCCGGCGGCCGGGTTCGCCAGCCTGCGCAGGGCGCTGTCCACCGGAGAGGCCCGCCCGCGCAGCCGCGTGTGGCAGGCCTTCTACGTGGCCGAGGCACTGCGCCTGCTGGCGGAGCTGGAGCGTCTCGGTGTGCGACACGTCCACGCCCACTTCGCCAACAACGGCGCGGACGTCGCCCGGGCGGCGATCGCCCACGCGCGCTCGGTCGACCCGGACGGCGGCTGGCGCTGGTCGTTCACGATGCACGGCCCGACAGAGTTCGAGGCCGTCGAGCGGTTCGACCTCGCCGGCAAGGTGGCCTCGGCCGACCGCGTGGCCTGCATCTCGGACTTCACGCGGAGCCAGCTGATGCGCCTCAGCGACCCCGCGGACTGGACGAAGCTCGAGGTCGTCCACATGAGCGTGGACACCGACCGCTTCGTGCCCCCGCCGGACGCCCGGCCGCAGGGGGACGCGCTGCGCATCCTCGACGTCGGGCGCCTGGTGCCGGAGAAGGGTGCCCCCGTCCTGCTGGACGCGGTGTCGCTGCTCGTCGAGCGGGGTGTCCCGGTCGAGGTCCGGCTCGTGGGCAGCGGCGACCTGAGCGAGGACCTGGCACGCACGATCGCGTCCCGCGGGCTGTCGGACGTGGTGACGCTCGTCGGCCCGGTCGGCCAGGACGAGATCCTGTCGGAGTACCACTGGGCCGACGTGTTCTGCCTGCCCAGCTTCCAGGAGGGCCTGCCGGTGGTGCTCATGGAGGCGATGGCGACGTGCCTGCCGGTGGTGACCAGCACGATCAACGGGATCCCCGAACTGGTGCGCGACGGCGCCAACGGCTACCTGCTGCCGCCGGGGCGCGCCGACCTGCTCGCCGACGCCCTGGAACGGCTCGCGGCCGACCCCGCGCTGAGGGCGTCCCTGGGCGAGCGGGCACGCGCGGACGTGGTCGCCGGCTTCTCCCTCGAGCACTGCGCGCAGGCCCAGCAGGACTTCCTCGGCCACGTCGCGCCCCGTCCGGCCGGGTCGCGCCGGGCGTCGTGACCCGCGCGACCGGGCTGCTCGGAACGCCGATCAGCCGCCGGGGCCTGCTGTCCGCCGGCGCGGGCCTGACGGCGGCCGCCGTCCTCGCCGCCTGCACGCCGGCTGCCGAGCCGCCCGCGTCCGGCGGGCCCCGTCAGCCGGCGGCCCGGATCGACCCCGGGCCGGTGTACCGGGCCAGCAACGGGTTCCTCTACGCCCCCGACGGCAGCCTGTTCACCCCGGTGGGCGCGAACGTCGGCACCACCGGCACCTTCGACTGGAAGGGCGACAGCCGGGGCCACGCGGCCGACGCGGTGGCCTGGGGGTGGAACACCGTGCGGCTGAACCTCATGGTGACCGCGGCGCACTCATGGTCCTTCGTCGCCCAGCGCGGCACGGAGGACCTGCTGGCCCTCGTCGACCAGGTGGTTCAGGAGTACACCGACGCCGGCATCGTGGTCATCCTCTCCGCGCACGACGACCCGCGTGCGGAGGGTGTCGACCAGCGGGCCACCGAGGCCGGCCTGGCCGCGTGGTGGACCCAGGCGGCGACCCGTTTCGCCGCCAACCCCCGCGTCTGGTACGGCCTGCTCAACGAGCCCGATTACACCAACGACGAGTGGGTCGCGCTGATGGACGGGCTCGCCGCGGCGGTCCGCGGCACCGGCAACACCAGCCCGGTGCTGCTCGGGGCGTCGTGCTGGGGCCAGGACGTCGCCGGCACCCGCCCCTACTTCGCCGACGCCCGATTCGCGTACGAGGCGAGCATGGCCCCGGCCGTCGCAGCACGTCACGAGAACGTCATATTCGAGCAGCACAATTACGGTGCGTACGGCCTCTACGCGTCGAAGGAGAAGTGGGGCGCCTACCTCGAAAAGGTGCGCGACGCGGGGCTCACGCCGCTGATTGGCGAGTTCGGCTACACGGTGGCGAAGAAGGATTCACCCGACATCTACGACGCCAATTACGACGCTGCCCAAGCGGTATTCGAACTCGCGGCCGAACGCCATGTCGGGGCGCTGTGGTGGCACGGCACGCACGGGGACAATTACTCGGTGATGGCCGACGGCGGCCCGTTCTGGAAGGGTCGTGACGGCGCCGGGCTGTCCGACGGCGGCCGGCGCCTGTGGCGGTTCGGGCACGGGGGACGATGACCGTCCACCCCGCGCCAAGGACTCAGCCCGGACGCCGCTCGCCCACCTGGCGAGCCGGCGAGCCGGCCATGATCGCGTTCTCCGGGACCTCGCCGCGCACCACCGAGTTCGCCGCGATGACGGCCCCGGAGGCGATCCTCGCTCCCGCGACGATGATCGAGTTCGAGGCGATCCAGACGTCGTCGCCGATCTCCACACCGCTCCCGACCCACTCCTGGTCGACGATCGGCGTGCCCAGGCGCGTGCCGTGGTTGGTGCCGACGATGGTCACGCCCTGGCCGAGGAGGCACCGGGCACCGATCGTGATCGGGGCCCCGGCGGTGCGCAGGTTCGCGAACTCGCCGATGAACGTCCCCTCGCCGACCTCCAGCCGCGAGCCGCTCAGCCCGCCGCCGTCGAGCAGCACGATCACGCTGGGCCCGAAGATCGACACCCCGTCGGCGAGCACCAGGCGGGACACGTCTCCGGTGATCCGCACGTCCGAACTGACCAGCGCATTCGGAAAGGCCATGCGCAATTGCGCCCGGGACCATTGCGCCCGGACGCCGACCTGCACATCGCGTGCAATCGACTTCGCCAGCGCGAGAATTCTTCGGGGAACGTCAGCCACCGTCCAAATGCTACCAGCGTTGAACGATCGCCCGGCGATGCCGAAATGTGGACGATTTGACCACGGCCGTCCGTCCGTGGAGATACTGGAACAGACAAGACAGGCAGTTTTCGTCATCGCGCGCGGAATCACGCTGCGCGATCGCGCCACCGGCGCGGTCCGGCCCGGCCGGGGTGCCCGACACCCCGTCCCGGGGTACAGCCGGCGTGGAGGGCCGAACCCGGCCACCGTCGCGACTGTCCGCCGAACGGACGGACGGTCCCACCTCCGCTCCAGGACCACAGGACTGCCGACAGCGGCACCGGCTCGCGCCGGACAGGGGATGCCCGCGCAAGGAAAGAGGGGGATGCACCGATGAGTACGACGACGGACTACCGCGAGGACGAGCCGTTCACGGTCCAGGCGGCCGGCCCGCTGACCGCGTGGCGCCGGCACTGGGTGCTCGGCGTCGTCGCGGCGCTGCTCGGCGCCGCGCTGGGCGTGGGCGCGGCCTTCGTCCTCCCGGTCACCTACACGGCGGAGGCCCGCGTGGCCGTGGGCTCGGGCGATCTCACCTCCGGCGCGATCGCCGGGTTCCCGGTGGCCGCGTCCCAGCTCGCGTCCAACTACGCCCGCTACGTGAACAACCGCGGCGTGGCCGGCACCGACGTGCCGGAGGGCGTCACGCTCTCGGCCTCGCAGATCCCGGAGTCGAACGTGATCCGGGTCGAGGCCGAGTCGGCCGACCCGGAGGCCGCCCGCGAGGCGGCCAACTCGGCAGCGCAGCAGCTCATCGACGCTGTCAACGACAGCGGGCGCACGTCCGCGGACGAGGTGGCGGCGGAGTTCGCGAAGGCTGCGGACGAGGACGCGGCCGCGCAGACGGCCCTGACCGCTGCCCAGCACGACCTCGACGAGCTCCTCGGCAAGGACAACCCCTCGAAGTCCGCGGTGAAGGACGCCCGGGACGCCGTCACCGAGGCCGCGGCGAAGGCCGCCGCGACGGGGATGCGCTCGGCAGCCCTGAAGCAGCGCTACACGAACCTGGTCGCCGGGTCCTCGACCGCGGCGAACCTGCTGCTGGTGCGCACGGCCGAAGAGCTCGACTCGAACCGGACCAGCATGCTGGCCCGTCTCGGGCTGGCCGGGCTCGCCGCGGGGGCCGCGCTCGGGCTGGTGCTCTCGGTCGTCATCGAGCGCAGGCGCGCCCGGAGCGCCGGCGGCACCCGCGCGGCGCGCACCGCGGACGCGCCCGGCACCACCGGGGCGTGACCCCGGTGGCCGCCATGACGGCCGCCCGGCCGCGGGCGGGAGCCGGCGAGCCCGGCGCGGCACCGGCCGAGCCGCTGTACGTGTGGCTCTTCCTCGCCGCACTGGCGTTCACGGTCTTCTCCGGCCACACCGGCCTGATGGGCCTGCCGCTGTCACCCGACCGTCCGCTCCTCGCGTTCGCCGTGCTGCTGCTCCTGCTCGACCCGGAGCGCGAGCGGCTGCGCTGGCGCTCGTTCTACGTCGTCGCGGCCGTGACGATCCTGTGGACCACCCTGTCCTGGGTCTCCAGCGGCGCGCTGACCGACTCGCTGAAGTTCTTCGCGCTGTTCGACCGGGTGGCGATGCCGCTGGCGATGTTCCCGCTGGGCGCGCTGATCTTCGCCACCGAGCACCGGCGTGAGCTCCTGCTGCGCACCGTGGCCCTTCTGGGGATCTACCTCGGCTTCACCGGGCTGTTCGAGTACCTCAGGGTCGGCGCCCTGGTGTGGCCCGGCTACATCATGGCGAACCCGGGCACCAGCACGGAGATCCGCGCAGGCGGCCCGTGGCTCTTCCCCGAGCCCCTCGGCCTGGTCGCTAACCTCGCCGTGTTCGCCTCCGGGCTCCTGGTGCGCACCACGAAGAGCCTCCTGTGGCGCGTGGTCGGCGTCCTCGGGCTGGTCGGTGGGCTCGTCGCGTCGCTGGTGTCGATGGTGCGCTCGGTCTGGCTGGCCCTGATCGTCGCCGGCCTCGTGCTCGGCCTGATCGTCCCCCGCCTGCGGCGGTGGCTCCCCCTGCTTCTCGTCGCGTCTGCGGTCCTCATCGCCGCGGTGCTGGTGCTCTCGCCGGAGTTCCGCGACGTCCTCGTGGCCCGGATCACCACCGAGCGGTCGGTGTACGACCGGCAGAACACCAACGAGGCCGCGCTGCGCATCGTCGCCCAGCTCCCGCTCTTCGGGATCGGCTGGGGCGAGTTCGTGAACCAGAGCCTGTTGTGGGTGCGCCAGGCGGACACCTACCCGATGACCACGGTGAACATCGAGATCCACAACGTCTTCCTCTCGCGCGCGGCGGAGACCGGCATCCTCGGCGCGCTGCTGTGGGCGCTCTGCTTCGCCACCGGGCCGCTCCTTGGCCTGCTGTCGACGCCGCGGACGGCGTCCGCACGCCACTGGAAGCTGCTGGGGCTGGCGGCCTTCTTCATCTGGTTCCTCCCCTCCCTGTCCAGCCCCAACCCCTACACGACGCCGAACTACCTGTTCTGGCTGGTCTGGGGGATCGCCGCACGCGGCATCCTCGTCGACCTGCCGCCGGCTCCCGCCGTCCCCGCTGGCGCCGCCGGCGCGGCAGCGGACGACGCGGACCTCAGGCCCCGAACCCCCGCCTGATCGCGGCCCACGGCCGCAGGACGCCGACCTCGCGCACGAACCGGGCCGGACGCCGCGCCGCGCGCAGCACCCGGCGCCCGTGCCCGACGGCGCCGGACACGTTCGCCCCGCTGCCGATGCGGTAGACCGCGCCCGGGAAGCCGAGCGGTTCCAGGCCGAACAGCCCGTGCCAGCGCTTGTGGGAGCCCAGCGTCTGCTTGATCCACTCCAGGTTCGCGGGGTCGTCGGGATCGGCGGGGATCCGCAGCAGGTCGGCGCGCACGAGCAGGCTCGTGCCGCACAGGTCGTTGAAGCCGGTGGGCAGCAGCGCCGCGAGCGGGCCGCCGTCCCACTGGTAGCCGGCATCCACGAACCAGCCGGGCGCATCCGGGGACGCCGCCACGGTCGCGGCGAGCCGGGAGGAGACGAGGTCGTCGTAGTCGACCACCATCACGTGGCCCTGCGGCCGTGCGGCCGCCAGGGCGTGGGCGAGCCGGAGCCCCTTGTCGACGAGGATCGCGTCCCACCGCTGCGGCCCCTGCTCCGGGGGCAAGGGACGGTAGGGCAGGTCCGCCTCCACCACCTGGACGCCGTCGGTGAGCGGCGGCAGGGCGGTGCCGGGCGAGGCCCCGATGACCACCCGCGGGCGGGGGCCCTGCTGCGCGAACAACGACCGCAGCGTGATCGCCATCAGCTCCTTCACCGCGTCCCAGTCCTCGACGCCGCGGGGGTCGCGCACGGGGATCGCGAAGGTCAGGCTGCCGTCTCCCATGTTCACCATTCTCCCGGGTACCCGAGCGGTGGCCGGGGGCTTCCGCATGCTGGGGGCGTCGTCGCATCGCACGGGAACTCCCTTGTCCCGGGCCGGTCTGAACTGTTCACCATGTGGAGTACTCCCTGAGAGCCGGTTCACCAATTTCTCATCAATGACTTAGCATTGAAGGGCCGGAGCGGTGGCCGGTCCCCGGCTCCCCCTACCCGCTCCAGAACGGAACCTCCCATGAACCACCTCAGGCGAGCCGCCGTCGGCGTGCTCGGCGCGGCAGCGCTCCTGGTGCCCCTGGGCGTCCCCGCCTCCGCGGCGACGCTCTCCGGCACGGACTCCCGCGCCGTCTCCTCGCGCATCCTCTCCAGCGCGTCGCCGTTCTACCAGAAGCTCCCCGGCTCCACGCCCGCCGCGGCCAACTCGGCGGCCCTGGTGAGCAGCCTGAACGCGCAGGCCCACGCGTTCTACGGCACCGCCACCGACGCGAACGTCTCGGTGAACACCGTGAAGTACACCCCGCCGATGTACGTCTCCCGCAACACCGACCCGCTGTACGACGTGACGGCGTGGAACTGCCAGGCCTCCACGTCGTTGTACGCGAACCTCCTCAACGAGAAGCTCCAGGACATCCGCATCCCCGCCGACGCGCTGCCCGACCCGTCCGACGACGGCAGCATGGCGGTCTACAACCGCGACACCGGCGACCTCGTGGAGCTGTGGAAGGCCCGCAAGGTCAACGGGAAATGGCAGGCCTGCTGGGGCGGCCGGCTCAGCGACGCGGGCAGCTCCCTCGGCGTGTACGAGGGCACGTTCGGTTCCTCGGCCAGCGGCATGGCGATGTGGCCGACGACCATCCGGGCGTCCGAGCTCGCGCAGGGACGCATCGACCACGTGATCGGACTGTCCATCCCGTTCACGAAGGCGGGGACGGTGTCCTGGCCGGCCATCCGGACCGACGGCTGGAAGACCGGCAACGAGCTGGCCATCGGCCAGATGCTGCGCCTGCCGGCGAGCCTCGACCTGGACGCGATGAAACTCTCGCCGCTGGCCCGCACGATCGCCAGGGCCGCCCAGGAGTACGGCATCATCATCACCGACACCGGCGGCTCGGTCGCCTTCTCCGCGGAGAACGCCGTCGGCCTGGCCACTAACCCCTACCCCGGCCTGTTCCGCAACCGGTGGTCGTTCCAGGAGATGATGGCCAACAAGGCCCTGGGCGAGTCCGCTTTCCCGCTCGACAAGCTGGTGGCCCTGCCCCTCAACTACACGGTGCCGGTCACGGCACCCGCGCCCACTCCCTCGCCGACCACGACGGCACCGTCCACGCCGCCGGCGACCACGCCAACGGCCGACTACGCGGCCACGGTGAAGGCGGCGAAGCCGTCCCTGTACTGGCGGCTGGACTCCACCGGCTCGACCGTCGCGGACGCGAGCGGGAACGGTGCGGGCGGCCGGATGACGACGGTCTACCGTCCCGCACCCGGCGCGATCGCGGGCAACACGGCGATCGCCACCTACGGCAACGACCGCTCGCTGGTCCACGCGGACGCCAGGTCCGCCTCGGGGGCCGCCTACACCGTCCAGGTCTGGTTCAAGGCCAACGGCATCGGCAAGGGCGGCAAGCTCGTCGGCTTCGAGGAGGCCCAGACGGCCTTCGGCTCGCGCTCGGACCGGTCGCTGTACATGCTGAACGACGGGCGCCTGGCGTTCGGCACGATGCCCGGCTCTGCGAAGGCCATCACGAGCACCCGCCGCTACAACGACGGCGCCTGGCACATGGCGACGGTCACCCAGTCCAGCGGCGGCACCGTGCTGTACGTCGACGCCGTGCGCGTGGCGACCGGCACGGCGACCGGCGCCGCGGCCTACAGCGGCTACTGGCGGCTCGGCGGCGGCAACCTCAAGGCCTGGCCCAACCAGCCGACGAACTCCTACTTCGCCGGCTCGCTGGACGAGTTCGCTGTGTACCCGGCCGCGCTGCCCGCGGCGACGGTGTCCGCGCAGTACAAGGCCCGCGGGTAGGACCGCCGGCACGAGGGACGCGCCCGCCCGCCCGGTCACGGGCCGGGCGGGCGTTCCGCGTCAGGCGGGTGCGCCGAGGTACTCGTCCAGCACGCTGAAATGGGCCCCCGCGCGCGCGGCGATCCCCGGGATGTCCACGGGCTCCAGCGCGCTGACCCGCGCGAGGCGCTCGGCGCGGGTCGCGCCGACGAAGTCGGGCAGCGTCCAGCCCAACGACGTGGCGTCCAGGTCGCGCAGCGCGTTGCCGAGCTTGTCGCTGTACTCCACGCAGCAGACCCGCGCCCCGAAAGCCACCCCGAGCACCATCGCGTGGAAACGCGTCGCGACGATCGTCCCCGCGCGACGGAGCACACCGAGGACGGCGTCGAGGTCACCGTCGTAGAGGTGGGTGGACACCGACCCGCGGGACGCCTCCGGGATGCGTGCCAGCACCCGCGAGATCGCCGCCTCGTCGCCCTCGAGGGGGCAGAAGCTCACCAGCGTGACCGCCTCGCCCCGGGCCACCAGGTCGACGACCAGGTCGGCCATGGCGGACTCGTACCCGTCGGTCCACGCGCTCAGCCCGGCCCGGTCGCTGAGGTCGATCAGAGAGACCACCACCCCCTGCCGGGTCTGGGACGCGGGCGCCGGCGGCACGCAGAACAGCATGTCCGGGGCGAGCCGGACGGTGCCCACCGCGCGCAACTGCTCCAGCGAGGCCGAGTCGCGGACCGTCACGTCGCGCGCGAGGGAGAAGATCCGCTCGTAGGTGGCGAGGAACTCGGCGGTCTCCCACGGGCCGAAGTTGCCGTTGAGGAAGAACGCCGGCGTCCCGCCCCGCACGAGGTCGCCGTCGAGGGTGGCGTTGCGCCGCCAGTCGCCGCGCTCCATGTACAGCGAGCCGCCCAGGCGCACCACCAGGGGCGAGCGCCGCACCCGCAGCCGGCGGCGCAGGTCATTCACCCGCACTGGGAGCCGTAGCCTGCGGAGCACCCCGTCCACGTACGGGATCCGGGAGAGCCGGCGCACGTTCGGCAGGCCGGCGAACGTGGCACCGTCGGTCTTGTCCCCGATGTAGTCGAAGGGCACGTGGGGGTACCGGCGCGCGAGCGTGGCGAAGAGCAGGTCGTCGCCGACGTTGCGGTAGTCGTAGAAGTCGACGAACACCGCCCGGCCGCGCCGGCTCACGACCGTGCCTCCGCCCGGCGTCCCCGGGACAGGAACCGCGCGGCGAACCCGCGCACCCGGCGCCAGCCGATGGTGTGCCCCAGGTAGAGCAGGAGCGCCGGCGCGGCAGCGGCCCCGATCGCGAGCAGCGACAGCGCCCCGAACGGGATGACCGTGCCGACGAGGAAGCGGGCCGTGGCCCAGCTCAGCGCCGTGGCCAGCGCGGACGCCCCGACCACGGACAGCCAGGGGATCTCGCTCCAGGCCGTCGGCAGGTGGTGGGTGGTCCGGTGCGCGGCGAGCCAGGTGAGGGAGACCGCCGCGACCACCGCGGCGACGAGCGTGGCGGCGATGGTGCCGAGCACGCCGAAGGTGAGGATCAGCGGCAGCGTGAGGCCGAGGTTGACCACGGTGCTGAGCACGTCGTGGGACAGGGTGAGCCCCGACCGTCCCAGCCCGTTGAGCCAGAAGCGCTGCACGAGCATCAGCAGGGTCACGCCGTGGGCGAGGAGGACAGCGGCGGCGACCTGCCCCGGCAGGTCCGTGCCCAGGTGCAGCCAGGCGGTCACGCCGAAGCCCGCCGCCGGCACGCCGACCGCGATCCAGCCCGCGACGAACCGCACCCACAACCTCTGGATCCGGGCGACCTCGTGGGCCGCACCCTCAGGCCCGGAGGCACCCAGGGCCCGCACGATGCTGGTCTCCATCGGCGCGTACGCGTTCATCGGGATCTGCCGCAGCGTGCCCGCGAAGCTGGCGCCCGTGCCGAAGGCGGTCATCTGCGGCGCGGCGAACCGGCCGACGAAGATCGCGTCGCCCTGGGCGGCCACCATCGTGAGCACCCCCGAGACCTGGAGCTTCCAGGCGAACCGGAAGAACTCCCCGAGCAGGCTCTTCGGGGCGAAGCGCACCGCCTTCCGGTCGAGCCACCGCAGGGCGGCCGGCAGGACGACGAGCGTCGGCATCGCCTGCTGGGCGATGAACGCCAGCCCGACGCCGAACAGCCCGAGCCCGTTGTTGACCGTCCAGATCATCATCGCCGCGTAGGCGAAGAAGCCCAGCAGGTCACCGAGCGCGGTGAGCCGGAACTGGTTGTTGGTGAGCAGCACCTGCGTGAACAGCCCCCGCACCTGGGCCACGCCGACGATGATGATCATCACCCGCAGCAGGAACACCGAGCCGTCGGGGTCCTCCGCCGAACCGGGGAAGAACGCCATGACGGCCGGCGCGGCGGCGAACAGGGCGCCGCACAGGACGGTGGCCGCGCCGGAGACGATGACCAGCAGGGTGACCAGCAGCGACGTGGTGGCTGCGCGGTCGCCCCGGCCGGCGTACATGCCGAAGTAGCGGCGGGCGCTCGGCCCGACCCCTCCGTCCATGCTGCCGACGAACTGCTGGATGACCACGACGAGCAGGAAGATGCCGTAGATGCCCACGCCGAGCCCGTGGATGATGAACGGGGTGAGCGCGAGGTTGAAGACCAGCGGCAGCATCTGCGCGAGCGCCTGCCAGCCGGTACCGCCCAGCAGCCGGCGGACGAGGCCGGTGTCCGGCGTCGCCGCGGGGGCCGCGGCCGCCAGGTCGCCGCCCACCGCGTCGGCGGGCACCGTCACCGGCGGGATCGTCGAGGCGGCGGGCTCGGCCCCGGCCGTCCGTCCCCGGCGCGGGCCCTCAGGAGTGGCCGTCACGGCTCACCACCGGTCCTTGAGCCGCTCGCGGAGCGGGAAGCCGGCGGGCAGCGCCTGGAGCACCGGAGCGATCGCGGACGCGGTGAGCGCCTTGGCGCGCACGCCGGGGTAGAGCGGGAAGTCGCGGGCGGCGGTGCGCAGCTGCCGGGCCCCGTCGGTGAAGTGGCCCTCCCGCCAGGCGTCGCGCGCCCGGAGACGCTGCCGGGTGGCCGAGCCGAGGCGGTCCCGCGTGGCGAGCAGTTCCTCCTCCTCGGGGGTGAAGGTGCCCGCGAAGCGCTCGGCGATCACGGCGATCATCGCGTCCTCCGCGTCAAGCATGGCGCCCGCGTCCGACGACTGGCTCTGCCCCTGCTGCCGGTAGAAGGACGCGATCCGCGGCTGGAAGGCCACCCGCCAGCCCGAGAGGATGGCGCGCGCCCAGTACTCCCAGTCCTCCGCGCGGGCGAGGCTCTCGTCGAACAGCCCGATCTCGTCGCGCATCGCGGACGGGAACACCGAGAAGATCGACACGAAGTTGCCCTGGAGGATCGCCAGGCGCTGCCGGTCGCGGCGCACCTCGCCGAACGGGGAGAACCCGTAGTCGCTGAGGCCGTCGTCGGTCATCAGCCGGCTGGCGCAGGTCACCCAGGTGCGCGGCGGGGCCGCCTCCAGCACCGCCAGCGCGTCGGCGAGGTAGTTCGGCAGGAGGACGTCGTCGGAGTCGCACAGCGCGATCACGTCGCCGGTCGCATGTCGCAGCCCCGTGTTCCGGGCGGCGTTCGGCCCGGCGTTCGCCTGCTGGAGCAGCGTCAGGCGGCTGCCGAACGCGCGGGCGATGTCGGCGGTGTCATCGGTCGAGCCGTCGTCGACGACGACCAGCTCCACGTCGCGGTGGCTCTGCGTGAGCACGCTGCCAATAGCCACACCAATGCGCGCTCCCGCGTTATAGGTCGGCATGATGACGCTGACTCTCGGCACGATGCTCCCTCGGACTCCGACATGCAGTGGACAATTACCCGGGTCGGCGGATATCGATCGTACCCAGACCCAGGTTGCAGCAATGTTTCGATTTCGTTTCCCGGTTGATTCCTGAAATCACCAGGCGGTGATGCGGGCTGTCGATGCTGCGCCGCGTGTGCCCGACGCCGGGCACACGCTCGGGCGGGCCCACGTCGGCATCTCCACCATGCGGGCGCGCACAGACGCTTGTCAAATCGCGGGACTGAGCTCCAGGAGCCGCGCGCGCCGGTTCCGCGGCCCACGACGGGCCGCTGCGGCGCAACGCCGGCCGCAGCACCCTCTCCCGAAATACAAACCTGCGTAGTGTTACGCATTCGACGGCTGAGCGTGCACATTCTGAGACGATTTTGCGTAATGCGAAGCGGCATGCAACCCTTGTGAATGTCGGGATACGCCGGGGGGATCACGTAGCCGACTCCAGCCAGCCACACATCGGCTGATGACACACATGTCCGAGAACAATCTGGTCAGCGCCGGGGGGTTACATGACCACATTCAGCGCCTATCTCGATGCACTTGCCGACCAGTCGGCAGCACGACGCCCTGCGGGCCAGCATCGCCTGGTCTCGCAGCGCGTCCAGCGAATCCTGCTCGGCGTCGGCGACGCCGTCGTGATCGCCATCGCCACCGTCTTCGCCGTGCTCGCCCGGAGCCTCGTGCCCCTGGACGGGCCGGGGGACGACGACTTCACCACCGCGGTCCTGCTCGCCGCGCCGGCCATGGGGCTGCTGTGGCTCGTGCTGCTCAACTCCTTCGGCGCCTACAAGCTCCGCTACCAGCGCGCCGGTGACACCGAGTACCGCCGCGTCTTCCTCGCGTCCTTCACCACGGCCGGCCTGGTCGGCATCGGCAGCTACCTGCTCAAGGCGGAGTTCCCGCGCGGGCTGTTCGCGCTGCTCTTCACCGTCGGCACCGCTGGCCTCGTGCTGTCCCGCTTCGCCCGCCGCAAGGCCATGAACGCCCTCCACCGCCGCGGCGCCCTGCTGACACCGGTCGTCGTGGCCGGCGGCAGCGGGCACGTGGACGCCGTCGCCAAGGTCCTGCGTCGCGAGACCTGGCTCGGCTACCGGGTGGTGGGCGCCGTGACCAGCGATCGCAGCGACCGGACGCCGGGCGGTCTCCCCGTCCTGGGGTCGACCGCGGAGACCGTCGCGGTGATCGAGGAGCACAACATCGCCACCGTCATCTTCGCCGAGGGCTCCTTCGCCACGCCGGCGGACTTCCGCCGGACGGCGTGGGAGCTGGAGGAGCACGAGATCCACATGATCGTCGTGCCGGCCCTCACCGAGGTCAGCTCGCAGCGGGTGGACGTCCGGCCGGTCGCCGGCCTGCCGCTGGTGGACGTCGACCGCCCGCAGGCTGTCGAGGCCGCCCGGTGGGTCAAGCGGACCTTCGACGTGCTCGGTTCGGCGGTCCTGCTGCTCCTCGCCGCCCCCGTGATGGGCCTGGTCGCCCTGGCCATCAGGCTCGAGGACGGGGGGCCCATCATGTTCCGCCAGCCGCGGGTCGGCCTGCGCGGCGAGGTGTTCGAGTGCTTGAAGTTCCGCAGCATGTGCGTGGACGCCGAGGAGCGGCTGGCCGCCCTCGTGGCCCAGAACGAGGGCGCAGGGCCGCTGTTCAAGATGACCCAGGACCCGCGCATCACCCGCGTCGGGCGGTTCATCCGACGCTTCTCGCTCGACGAGCTGCCCCAGCTGTGGAACGCGTTCCGTGGCGACATGAGCCTCGTCGGCCCGCGTCCCGCGCTGCCCAAGGAGGTCGCCGAGTACGATTCGGACGCCCGTCGCCGGCTGGACGTTCGTCCCGGCCTGACCGGGCTGTGGCAGGTCTCCGGGCGGTCGAACCTCTCCTGGGAGGAGACGGTCCGGCTCGACCTCTACTACGTCGACAACTGGTCGATGGTGCAGGACCTGATGATCCTCGCCAAGACCGCCAAGGCCGTCGTCGGATCCTCCGGCGCCTACTGAACGGGACCGCGTGACCACCACCCCCGTCCACGCGACCACGACCGCGTCCCCGCCCCGGCTGGCCTACATCGACCAGCTGAGGGTGGTGGCCGCCCTCGCCGTGGTGATGATCCACGTGTCGGCCATGCACTGGGGCGACACGCCGCCGGCGTCCGCCGACTGGCAGGCGATGAACGTCTACGCCGCCGTCAGCCGGTGGTGCGTGCCGGTGTTCTTCATGATCTCCGGCTCGCTGTTCCTCGCCCCCGGGCGGACGGACACGCCGGCGAAGACCTGGCGACGCCACATCCCGAAGCTGCTGGTGATGTACCTCGCCTGGAGCGCCGCCTACACCGTGCTGAGCGCCGTCTTCCAGCGCACCGCCGACCCGGTCTTCCTGCTCACCCACCTGTGGGACGGCTACTACCACCTCTGGTACCTGCTGGCCCTCGCCGGAGTGTACGCGCTCATCCCGCTGCTCCAGCGGGTGGTCGCCGACGATGCCCTCGCGCGGTACTTCGTGCTGCTCACCGGGGTCGCCAGCCTCGCGGTTCCCACGCTGGCGCTGGTCCCGGTGGCCGGTGACCTGACCGCAGATCTCGTGCAGCGGGTCGGGCCGTTCCTCGCCGCGGGTTTCCCGTTCTACTTCGTGCTCGGGCACCTGCTGCACGAGCACGGCGACCGGCTCTCGCCACGCACCCGTGCGCTGGTCTACGCCGGCGGTGGCCTGGGGGTGGCGGTGACGGTGGGCGGCACGGCGTGGGCCTCGGTGGCCCGGGGGACGCAGGTCGGCGAGTTCTACGGCTACCTCACCCTGGGCGTCGCCCTCGCCGCGGCGGCGGTCTTCCTCGCCGTCCGCACCCGGGCCGGCGGAGCGGTCACCGGACCACGGCTCGCCACGGTCGCCCGCTGGACCCTGCCGATCTACCTCGTCCATCCCGCATTCGTGCGGATCTTCCAGGAGCTCGACCTCACCCCGCGGCTGCTGCCGAGCGTGGTCGGCGTCCCGCTGGTGTGGCTGGCCGTGCTCGCCCTCAGCGTGGCGACGAGCGCGGTGCTCGTCCGCATCCCCGTGGTGAATTCCTGGCTGGTCTGAGCCGGCCGGCGACCCGTCCGCGACGAGGGCGGACGCCCGAAGACACCCCGGACGCCTGATACCTGCTTTGCGTAGATCTGCCCAACCTGCCTGCACGCATTCCCCACGCCTTGGCAGGCCCGGAGGAGGTCTGGCAGACTCTGTACCGATCGACGGACCGCTTGGGGGAGTAGGCGTCGATCCGGTCCATCCGGGGGGGTTGGGCCGTCGGGGGTTTTCTGGTCTGAGCCGGGGGGATCATGACCACTTTCAGCACATATCTCGACGCACTCACCAGCCACGCGGGCACCGACCGTCGTGCCCGCAAGCACTGGCTGCTGACGAAGGCCGCGCAGCACACGTTCCTGCTTCTCAGCGACCTCGTCGTCCTGTCCGTCTCGATGCTCGTCGCCACCTACGCGCGGGTCCTGCTGCCGTTCGACGGTGGCGAGGAGTCGGCACACGTGATGGCGACCACCGCGCCGCTGGTCGCAGCAGGCTGGCTGGCGATGATCTACGCGTTCGGCGGCTACCAGTTGCGCCACCAGCGGGCCGGGGCCACCGAGTACAAGCGCGTGGTGATGGCGTCCTTCACCATGGCGGGCCTCGTCGGCATCGGCAGCTACCTGCTCAAGGCGGAGTTCCCGCGCGGCCTGTACGTCCTGCTGTTCACCGTCGGCACGGCCGGGCTGGTGCTCACCCGGTTCACCCGCCGCAAGGTGATGGCCACCGTCCACCGCCAGGGCGTGCTGCTCACCCCGATCATCGTGGCGGGAGAGAGCGGCCACGTGGACGCCATCGCCAAGGTGCTGCGCAGGGAGACCTGGCTCGGCTACCGGGTCGTCGGCGCCGTCACCCGTGACCGCGTCGACCACACCACCGCCGGCCTGCCCGTCCTGGGCTCGGTCGCGGACACCGTGGAGGTGATCGAGGAGCACGACATCGCCACCGTCATCTTCGCCGAGGGTTCCTTCGCCTCGCCGGCGGACTTCCGCCGCATGGCGTGGGAGCTGGAGGAGAAGGCCGTCCACATGATCGTGGTGCCCGCGCTGACCGACGTCAGCGCGCAGCGCCTGGACGTCCGGCCGGTGGCCGGCCTGCCGCTGGTGGACGTGGACCGTCCCCAGGCGATCGAGGCGGCCCGGTGGATCAAGCGCCTGTTCGACGTGGTCGGCTCGGCGCTGCTGCTGCTGCTGGCCTCACCGGTCATGGGACTGGTGGCGCTGGCGATCAAGCTCGAGGACCGGGGACCGGTGATGTTCCGGCAGACCCGGGTCGGGCGCAAGGGGCAGGTGTTCGAGTGCCTGAAGTTCCGGAGCATGAGCGTGGACGCCGAGGCACGCCTCGCCGCGCTCATGGCGAAGAACGAGGGCGCCGGACCGCTGTTCAAGATGACCAACGACCCCCGCATCACCAGGGTCGGCCGGTTCATCCGACGCTTCTCGCTCGACGAGCTGCCCCAACTGTGGAACGCCCTCCGCGGCGACATGAGCCTGGTAGGACCCCGCCCGGCGCTGCCCACGGAGGTCGCTCAGTACGACTCCGACACCCGACGACGACTCGACGTACGACCCGGCCTGACCGGGCTGTGGCAGGTCTCAGGACGCTCCAACCTCTCCTGGGACGACACGGTCCGCCTCGACCTGTACTACGTCGACAACTGGTCGATGGTCCAGGACCTGATGATCCTGGCCAAGACCGCGAAGGCCGTCGTCGGCTCTGCGGGCGCCTACTGAGCACCCGGTGGCGTCGGCGCGAATCCCCCCCGGCGCCACCGGACGTCTCGCGACGACCGGCACGGCTCAGCCCGCCGTGCCGGTCCCCTCGCGCGGGTCCCGCGACTTGAGCAGTCGCGCCGGCACGCCGCCGTAGATCCCGTTCGCCGGGTAGGCGCCGGCCGTCAGTACGGCCCCGGCCGCCACGATCGACCCGTCGCCCAGGGTGACCCCGTCGAGCACGGTGGCCTTCGAACCGATCCAGCACCCGCGGCCGATCCGGATGCCCTGGTGGCTCACGCCCTGGTCGCGGATCGGCACGTCCGGGTCGTCGTAGTTGTGGCCCTCCGAATGCATCGAGACGAAGTTGCCGATGATCGTGTCGTCGCCGATGGTGATGCCGCCCGCCGCGCCGTAGAGGCAGTCCGTGCCGAGCCCGACGTTGTCGCCGGCGGTGAAGCCGACACCGAGGAAGCGGAGGTTGCCGATGCACTCGATGCGGCTGTTCCGGCCCAGGGAGGTGCCCGCACCCAGCGTCACCCCCTTGTCCGACATCGCGTCCACGCGGCTGTGGTCGCCCAGGGTGACGCCGGGGCCGCACCGCAGCAGGTGACGGGCCCGCAGGCCCACCCCGCGTCCGACGAACGGGCGGTTGGCGTGCAGCGGGAACCGGTAGAACCCGCGCAGCTTCATCATCGCCCGCTCCAGCGTCACGACGCCGAGGTAGCGGGCGTCGATGCGCGGGTCGATCTCGTAGGAGCGTCCCTTCAACCGGGACACCAGCCGGCTCAGCAGTGCGCTTGCGTCCATCGGGCTCCTCCGGGCGGTCGGGTCCAGACGTCGGCGGGGCACCGCCGTGCTGCCACGCTAGCGAGAAGCCCCCGCCGCCGCCAGACCGCGTCGGGCCCGGCGCCTCAGGGCCGGCGCAGGGTGACGTCGAGCAGGACGTCCTGGCTCAGCGGCGTCGCCAGCGTGACGCGGTCGCCGGCAACCGTGGTGGGCAGCACCTCCCCGCTGTTGCGCAGCCACGCGGTGGACGCGACGACCGTCCAGCCCTTCGGGACCTGGACCGACACCGACAGGCCGGTGTCGACCAGGTCCGCCTGGCGCGCGACGACGAGGCGGTAGTGCCACGCGCCGGTCGCGTCCGGCACGGGCACGGAGAGCCCGGGCACGGGGGCCGCGGCTCCCGCGCGCACCGCGTGCGGCACGTGGGACCGCAGGTCGGTGGTGACGTGCTCGCCGAGACCGACGTCGAGCGAACGGGCGAAGGTCGGCAGTCCGGTGGCGTCGGTGAGCGACTCGTCGACGGCTCCCCCGGTCCGGGTGGTGCCGGCGGCGCGGTGCACGCGCACGTAGTTGGAGAACTGCGTGTTGAACCGCCCGAGCACGTTGCGGGCGCTCTTGCGGTAGTCGAGGGTCAACCGGGTGTCGGCGCTGCCGTCGTCGTTCAGGGTCACCGCGTAGTCGAGCGCCTTGGCGACGTCCAGGTTCCCCTTCGCCGGCGGTGCGATGACCGCGTTGCTCACGGCCAGCAGGTCGGTGGTGTCCGCGGGCGGGTTCAGGGCGCCGGACCAGCCCGCCGCGACCAGGTCGGCCTGGGCGTCCGGATCGGTCACGTAGAGCTGGATGTGCTTGTCGTTCGCCGAGGACGCGAGCGACTCCATCGTCGGCAGGAACTCGTCGTCGCCGAGGCGGAGCAGCCGCTCCATCACCGTCCGGGCCAGCGAGACGACGGCGGTCTTCTTGCCGTCCAGCCCCTGCCCGCTGAGCTCGACCTGCACCACGTAGTTGAGCCGCTCGATCAGGTTCTCCGAGGTGAAGGCCGTGTCCGACTCCGGCACGCGGATCGGCCCGAAGACCTTCAGCAGGTCACGGATGGTCGGCAGGTCGATCGCGATGATGCCGTCCACCTGCGGCTGGTCCATGCTGCCCCACAGCCTCAGCATCACGTCCGCGCTGGTCGGGAAGTCCATCCACCAGCCGGCGGCGCGGAAGAACAGGTGGCGCGAGTTCACCTGACGCCCGTCCGGGATCGGCAGGTTCAGGGTGTCGTTGGGCAGGGTGTAGATGTCGGCGAACGTGTCCAGGCGCAGGCCGTCCGGGCCGATCTCGACGAGGCCGTAGGTGCCGGGCAGGCCGCCGGTCGGACGCAGCTGGGCGTTGTTCTGGGCCAGCAGGATGAACCGGTGCTGGCCGGAGTAGAGGTAGCGCTCCAGGCCGAGCAGCGCGTCGCTGCGGGCCAGCAGCGGACGCAGCGGCGCGAGCCGGTCGCGCGCGTCGGTGACCGCTTCCGCCAGCGGCCCCACCAGGCCGTCCGCGGACAGCCGGTCGTACCGGTCGGCGACCACCGTGAGCGAGGTGAGGCTGGCGTCCAGGCGCGGGCGCGCGAGCGTCAGCAGGCGTCCGAGCCGGTCGGGACCGGTGACCGCGGAGGCCTCGTCGAGCAGCCGGACGCCCTCGGCGCCGGCCGTCGAGCCCTCGACGCCGATGGTCGCGAGGTCGTCGGCGGCGTCGAGCTGGTCACCCAGCCACCAGGTGCCACGCAGCCAGGACGGCCCGAGCAGGTCACGCGCCCGGGAGAACTCGTCCCTGGCCTTGTCGAAGCCCGCCAGGGCGGCGGCGGTGTCCCCACCCTCCAGGCTCTTCAGGGCGGCCGAGGCGTCGGCCTTGCCGGCCCGCGCGAGCGCCTCGAAGTCCTTCGCCTGCCGGTAGCCCCACCAGCCGACCGCGATGACGGCCACCACGACGACGGCAGCCACGATCCACCAGGCCGCGCGCTTCACGCGGCAACGATAGCCGCCGGGGACGAACGGCCCCCCAACGCCGGGCGGCCCGCCGGTGTACGCACGGCTTCGGACGCCGCGCCGGCGGCGCCGTCCGGCTCGGTAGCGTTGGTGCATGCCTCGAATCGCACCGTTCCCGGCCATCCGCTACGCCCCGGGCACCGACCTCCAGCTCGTGATCGCACCGCCGTACGACGTGCTGTCGGAGTCGGACGTGGCCGAGCTGGCCGCCCTCGACCCGCACAACATCGTGCACGTCGATGTGCCCACCGGCGGTGACGACCGCTACGACGTCGCCGCCCGGACGCTGTCGCAGTGGCTGGCCGACCGGGTCCTCGTGCGCGACGATGCACCGTCGCTCACCATCTACCGGATGGCGTTCACCGACGCCACGGGCGCGGCCCGCACCATCGTCGGCGTCCTCTGCGGCCTGGAGGTCGTCGACCTCGACGCCGGGGGCGTCCTGCCACACGAGCGCACCACCCCGAAGGCGGTGACCGACCGGCTCGACCTCACCCGCGCCACGGCCACCAACCTCTCTCCGGTGTGGGGGCTCTCGCTGGCCTCCGGCCTCACCGCTGCCCTCGCCGAGCCCGGCGAGCCGGTCGGCGAGATGGTGACCGAGGGTGTCGTGCACACGGTGGAGCGCGTGAGCGACCCGGCGCGGATCGCCGCGATCACCGATGTCCTCGCTGCCGACGACGTGCTGATCGCCGACGGCCACCACCGCTACTCGATCTCGCGCACCTACCGCGACGAGGTACGCGCGGCCACGGGGCGTGACGACACCGACGCCGAGTTCACCCTCACGTTCGTCAACGAGCTCGTCGCCGACCAGCTGAGCATCGAGGCGATCCACCGGGTCTACACCGGCACCACGATCGAGCAACTGCGCGCCGACCTGGCCGGCTGCTTCGACCTGGAACCGGCCCCGGAACCGTCCCCGTCCCTGCTGGCCCGGATGGTCGACCTGGGGCGGCTCGTCCTGCTCGCTCCCGACGGGACCGCCGAGTGGCTGGTGCCCAGGCCGGGCGCGTTCGACGGCGTCCGCGCGCTGGACGGGGCCTACCTCGAGCACGCCCTCGCCGCCTCGACCGCGGAGGTGTCCTACCAGCACGGCCTGGACGAGATGGTCGCCCTCGTCGGCTCCGGCACGGTGGCCGCCGGGATCCTGATCCGGCCGACCTCGCTGGAGGAGATCCAGCGGACCGCACGCGAGGGGCTGCTGATGCCGCCGAAGTCGACCTTCTTCACGCCGAAGCTGCGCACCGGCCTGGTGGTGCGGCCGACGGCGCCGCTGCCCTGATCAGCCGGTGGCGTCCGCCCGCCTGGGGCCGGCGCCACCGAGCCAGAGCATGTAGCCGAGGCGGGCCGCGACGGCGAGCACGAGGACAGCGGCTGCTGTGACGGCCAGGTCGGGGCGTACCGACTTGACGAACGTGGTCGCGCCCAACGACCAGAAGAGCACCACGTCGATGGCCTGGAACGTGACCAGCGGGCGAGGGCCGAACCGGGCGAGCACCAGCAGCGGAAGCACCCAGAGCGCGTACTGCGGTGAGAACACCTTGTTGAGGGCCAGATAGACCGCCAGGACGGCGACAGCGGAACCCAGCAGGGGGAAGCTGCCCTTGCGCCGGGCCCCTGCCCAGCACAGCGCGCCCACGGTCAGGAGCCCGAGTCCGGTGGCCAGCGTCGCGGCGGCCATCCATGCCGCGAGCGGGACAGCAGGGAAGGCCTGGCCGGCGAAGTGCCAGACCGAGAGCGTCGTGACGTCGATCGGCCGCGTCGCCTGGAAGCTGTACGGCAGCAGCCAGCCCGTCGGGTTGGCCACCAGGACGGGGAGGTTGATCGCCACGAACACCCCCGCCCCTGCGCCGGCCGCGCCCAGGGCGCGCCCGAGGCGGCGCCGCCACGGCGGCTGGGTCGGCCCCGGCCGCCCGAAGAGCAGCCAGAGGGCGAGTGGAAGCAGCAACAGCAGCGGATAGAGCTTCAGTGCACCGCCGACCCCGAGGATCGCCGCAGCCCCGAGGATGCGCCCGGTGCCCACCTCCACAGGGCTCCGGCCGGCCAGCATTCCCAGCGCGAGGACGGTGGTGAGCGCCGGCAGGGCGTCGTAGTTGTAGCTGAGGTAGTGCACCAGGACCGGGGAGGCCGCCCAGAACCAGGCCGCCGGCCCGGCGAGCCGGTCGAGTACGACGGCGGTCCACGCTGCGGCCGCGCCCATCAACGCCGTGCTGAGGGCGACGAAGACCGCGAACGACCCCGGCAGGCTGAACAGCCACATCAGCATCCCGGTGAGCACCGGGTACTCGACGGTGACGAGCCGGCCGGTGGCCGGGTCGAGGAACGGCTGGAGATAGGGCACCAGCCCCGCCGCCAGCCCCCGCTCGTCCCACATCAGGCCCAGGTCGCCGCGGCACCCGGGGACGAGCGTCGCCCACCCGGCCGGACCGGGGCCGAGACAGGGTGCCCGCAGGGCGAAGCTCGCGGCCGTGAGCAGCGCGACGACGCCGACCAGCCACGGACGGCGACCAGCGCGCACCGCTCCTCCTCGAGGCTCCTGTGCCGCCGAGCCTAGTGCGGGCGGTGTCACCGGGGATGCCGGACACCACGGCCTGGCTCTAGCCTTCGGGAATGGCAGACAGCATCTTTCCCGGCATCGAGACCCACAAGGGCGGCCACTACGCGGTCCTCGACGCCGGCGCGCACGTCCTGGCATGGACGCCACGAGGGCAGAACCCCGTGCTGTGGGTGAGTCCGCTCGCCGTGTTCGCGCCCGGCACGGCCGTCCGCGGCGGGATCCCGGTGGTGTTCCCGTGGTTCGGAGCCGGGCCGTCGGGCGACCGGAGGCCGTCCCACGGCTTCGCACGCACCGCCGCCTGGCGACGGACCGCCGTCACCAACGACCTCGCCACCAGCGGACGGCTGGAAGTGCGGCACGCCCTGGACGCAACCGGGCTGGACGCGTCCGGCCTCGGCAGCGAGCCGTTCGAGGCCGAGCTGGTCTCGGAGTTCACCGCCGGGCAGCTGAGCGTCTCCCTCGTCGTCCGCAACCCCGGTCCGGGCGCCTTCCGCTACGAGGAGGCCCTGCACACCTACCTGGCCGTGAGCGACGTGGGCGCGGTGTCCGTCGACGGGCTGTCGGGGTGCACGTACCTCGACAAGGTGGCGGGCGCGGCGGCCGTCCAGGACGGGCCCGTCCGCTTCACGGGCGAGACGGACCGGATCTACCGGCACACCGCCGAGGTGGTGGTCGACGACCCCGACTGGGGGCGCCGGATCGCGGTCGGCAAGCAGGGTTCAGCGAACACGGTGGTGTGGAACCCGGGCCGGGAGAAGGGCACCGCGCTGGCCGATGTGGGCCCGAACTGGCCGGGCTTCGTGTGCGTCGAGGCCGGCAATGTCGGGGACGACGCGATCGAACTCGCCCCGGGCGAAGAGCACATCCTGACCCAGACCGTGCGCCTGTCCTGACAGTGTTCGGAGTTGGGCCCGTGGAGACGGAAGGTTCGCGAACTCGATAGCCTGACCTCGTTCAAACCAGCGTCGAGGAGAAGTCATGGCATCCCGCATCGAGAACGCGGAGTTCCGTAAGAAGGTCACGACCGCCGAGGAGGCGGCCAAGCTGATCAAGCCCGGCATGAACGTCGGCTTCTCGGGCTTCACCGGCGCGGGCTACCCCAAGGAGGTCCCGGTCGCCCTCGCTGCGCAGATCAAGGAGGCGCACGCCCGCGGCGAGGAGTTCATGATCGGCATGTGGACCGGCGCGTCCACCGCCCCCGAGCTCGACGGCGCCCTGGCCGAGGTGGACGGTGTCGCGTTCCGCACCCCGTACCAGTCCGACCCGATCATGCGGAACAAGATCAACGCCGGCATCTCGGAGTACTCCGACATCCACCTGTCCCACCTCGCGCCGATGGTGTGGGAGGGCTTCCTCGGCAAGCTGCACACCGCCGTGGTCGAGGTCACCGCCATCGCCGAGGACGGCGAGCTCGTGCCGTCCTCCTCTGTCGGCAACAACAAGACCTACCTGCAGGAGGCCGACCAGATCATCCTGGAGGTCAACAGCTGGCAGAGCCGCGACCTGGAGGGCATGCACGACATCTACTACCGGGCCGCCCTGCCCCCGAACCGCCTGCCGGTGCCGCTGACGCACCCCGGTGACCGGATCGGCCAGCGCAACTTCCGCGTCGACCCGAAGAAGATCGTCGCGATCGTCGAGACCGACTCCGAGGACCGCAACACCCCGTTCAAGCCGCTGGACGACGACTCCCGCGCGATCGCGAACCACCTGCTCGACTTCCTGGCCAACGAGGTGAAGCAGCACCGGCTGCCGAAGAACCTGCTGCCGCTGCAGTCGGGCGTGGGCAACATCGCCAACGCGGTGCTCGCCGGCCTGCTCGAGGGCCCGTTCGACTACCTCACCTCCTACACCGAGGTGATTCAGGACGGCATGGTCGACCTGCTCGACTCCGGGAAGATGACGATCGCCTCGGCGACCGCGTTCTCGCTGAGCCCCGAGTACGCCACCAAGATGAACGACAACGCCAAGGCCTACCGCAGCAAGATCATCCTTCGGCCGCAGGAGATCTCGAACCACCCCGAGATGATCCGCCGCCTGGGCGTCATCGCCTGCAACGGCATGATCGAGGCCGACATCTACGGCAACGTGAACTCCACCCACATCATGGGCTCGAAGATGCAGAACGGCATCGGCGGCTCGGCGGACTTCACCCGCAACGCCTACATCTCGGCGTTCGTCACCCCGTCCACGGCGAAGGGTGGCGCGATCTCCGCGATCGTCCCGATGGTGTCGCACCACGACCACACCGAGCACGACGTGCAGGTGCTGATCACCGAGCAGGGCCTGGCCGACCTGCGCGGCCTCTCCCCGAAGCAGCGGGCAAAGAAGATCATCAACAACTGCGCGCACCCGGCCTACAAGGACATGCTGCAGGAGTACTACGACTTCGCGCTCACCGTCGCCAACGGCCTGCACACCCCGCACGACCTGCGGACCGCGCACAGCTGGCACGTCCGCTTCCTCGAGACCGGGACGATGCTCCCGGCCTGATTCCGGCCAAGGGGCCCGGCACCGTCCATCGGTGCCGGGCCCCTTGCCTTTCGCCCCGCGTCCGAGCCGCCCACCCGTCCACTCGCCCCACGAGCCCCACGAGCCGTCCGCGCCCCCGATCGCAACGCTCGCCCCCGAAATTCCGGCAGCGCGAGTTGCGATCGGAAGCGAACGCGGGACGGGGCGTGGCTGGCGGCGGAGGGCAATGGGGGCCGGCGGACTGAGCCGGTCCCCGACGGCTGAGCCGCCACGGCCGACGACCGGGCCCGTCCACGCCGGGAGCCCCGGCGGCGCGACACTCGTCCCGCCCCCGCGTCCCCAATCCCCGTCCGCGCCCCCGAATGCAGCCCTTGCTGCCGAAATTCCGGCAGCGCGAGTTGCGGTCGGCAGCCAACGCGGACGGGGAGTGGCTGGCGCGGGAAGGCCAGGGGCGAACGGCCGACAGCCGCCGGGCGCGCCCAGACGCGGCGCGGCACCCCTCCCCTCCCCGGGGCGTCCCGCGATCTCCGTCCGCGCCCCCGAATGCAACTCGTGCTGCCGGAGTTCCGGCAGCACGAGTTGCATTCGGGGGCAAACGCGGGGCGGGAAGGGGGCGAGGGAGGGGAAGGAGAGATGGAGAGGGAAGCGGACGGGGCTACGGGAGGAGGAGGGCCTGTAGCTGCTCGACGGTGTCGACCAGCGCGTCCGGGCGGGCGGAGACGAGCGCGTCGCGGGTGGCGGCGCCCCAGCTGACGGCGATCGCCGCCATGCCGGCAGCGCGAGCGGCGAGGACGTCGACGGCGGCGTCGCCCACATAGGCCGCCTCCTCGGGACGAGCGCCGAGCCGCTCGAGCGCGAGCAGCAGCGGGTCCGGCTCGGGCTTGTGGACGGCCGTGTCCTCCATCGCGACCGTCACCTCGAGCAGTCCCTCGAGCCCGGCGTGCCGGAGCGTGGTCTCCGCGGACGAGCGCCGCTTCGACGTGGCGACGCCGAGCCGGGCACCGGCATCCCTCAGGGAGCGCAACAGCCCGGGCGTCCCGGGGAAGTCCTCCAGCAACTCCGGCAGGTGGGCGAGGTTCCAGGTGACGTAGCTGTCGATGAGCTCCTGGGCGCGTTCGGGGTAGCGGGAGCCGAAGGTCGTGTACAGGGGTTCGCCGATCCACCCCCTGGCCTCCCCCGGACGCGGCCGTTCCCCCAAGACATCCAGCATGGCGTGCTCGTAGGACGCGATAATGAGCGGGATGGTGTTCACCACCGTGCCGTCCAGGTCGAAGACGACGACGGGCCAGCGTGGTGAGGACACGACCGTGAGGATACGACCCCGCGACAGGGAGGAACGCAGGTGACCATCCAGGCGCACCGGCCCCGAGGCCGGCGCCCCGGCCGCACGGACACCCGTGCAGCGATCCAGGCGGCTGCACTCACCCTGTTCTCGGAAATGGGGTACGAGAAGGTCTCGCTGCGAGCCATCGCCCGCGCCGCGGACGTGGACCCGGCCCTGATCCACCACTACTTCGAGAACAAGGCCGACCTGTTCGCCCGGTCCGTCCTCGACATCCCGCTCGACGCAGAGCGGATCGTCGCCGACATCCTGGCGGGCCCCGTCGAGGGGATCGGCGAGCGCACGATCCACGCGTTCCTGAGCGCCTGGGACCAGCCGGGGGCCGGCGACCGGTTCACCGCGATGCTGCGGGCGGCGGTCACCGTCCCGAACGCCCGGCGGCCGCTCAGCGAGTTCATGACCCGCGAGATCCTGGTGAAGGTCGCCGAGGCACTCGGCCACCCGAACGCACGCCTGCGCGCGCAGCTGGCGGTGAGCATGCTGCTGGGGCTCGCGCTGAGCCGCGACATCCTCGAGCTCCCGTCGCTGGTGAAGGCGCGCAACCCGGTGCTGGTGAAGGTGCTGGGACGGGCGCTGCAGACCCAGCTCGTCGACCCGTGGTGACGACGTAGGCTGGGCCACCCGGCAGGAGGTTGGATGACCACGGACGAGACCGCCGTCCCCGAGCCCATCGCCACCCTGGACGCCCCGCCCGTCCCGGTGGCGATCGTGCCCGACGACCCGCGCACCGGCGAGCCCCGCATCCCGTGGGTGGTCCGGATCGCGTCGGTGCTGAGCCAGCTGGCCGTCGCCGTCGTGATCGGGTCGCTGCTGTGGGTCTACTGGAGGGCCGTGGACGTCGACGGCTTCGCCTCCGCGTCGTGGCTGATGGGCCAGTTCGTCACCGAGCCAGGCTCGCTGGGCCGCGTCCTGCTCGCGGTGGCGGTGACGGTGATCGCCCTGGTGGTCTGCGCCCCGCTGGCCATCACCGGCTACTACGCGTGGACGGGCTACCGGTGGACGCGGGTGAGCGGGCTCATCGGCGCCGCGGTGAGCTTCGGTGCGCTCACCCTCGTCCCGCCCGCCTGGGCGGCGATCCCGCTGGCCGCAGTGGCCGCGGGTCTCCTGTGGCTTCCGGCCGCCACCCGCTACTTCGCCGCCTGGACGGCACGCCGCCACCCCGCCGAGGTGTTCGCGCCGCCGACGACCGACGTCTACTACGGGCCACTCCCGCGCTACCGCTGACCCGGAGCCGCGACCCGGCGAAATCCCGGGGGCGCTGCGTAACCTTCGTACGGCCCGGAGCGGTTACCTGTGTGTGAGGCGCTCCCCACGCCTCGTCAGGTTCGTGACACCCGACCCCCGAAAGAGGTTCACATGACCCGCTCGAAGCTGAGCCGGAGCGCCATCGGCGCCGCTCTCGGCACCGCCGTGGCCATCTCCATGAGCATGGTTACCTTCACCCCGGTCTTCGCGGAAACCCTGCCCCCGCAGATCACCTGGACCAACCCGATCGCCGACGGCGCGACGTTCACCTACGGTGCCGTCCCGGCAGCGCCCACCTGCACGGCGACCTCCGAGGACCCGGCCGTGGTGCTGAAGTGTGACGTCGACGGCTACAGCGTCGAGGTCGGCCAGCACACGCTCACCCCGATGGTCAGCACCCAGCTGCCCGACCTGACCTGGGGCGCTCCCGAGGCCGTCACCACCGCGGCGACCTCCTACACCGTCGAGGCGTGGAAGCTGAAGGGCTTCTACTCCCCCGTGAAGGACGGCAAGATCACCCGCAAGGCCGGCTCGACCATCCCCTTCAAGTTCAAGGTCTACGTCGACGGCGTCAAGGAGAAGGACAAGGCCGTCGTGGCCAGCTTCCTCGCCCAGCCGGTCGACTGCACGACGCTCGTCGCGCAGGGCGCCCCGGTGACGGTGACCTCCACCCACAAGGGGTTCACGCTGAAGTACCGCGACGGCGCGTTCCACCAGAACTGGAAGGTGCCGGCGGTCAAGGCCAAGGGCAGCACCAAGAAGCTCGCCAAGCCCTGCTACGACGTGCGGATGACCACCCAGGACGGCTCGTTCCTCCAGGCCTTCGTCACCGTCAGGTGACCCCTTCCGGGCCGGCGCGTCGGATGAGTACCCCGCGCTGACCCGTCACCCCCACTCCACCGGCGGCCGGCCCTCTCCCTGGGGCCGGCCGCCGGTGCGCGTGCCGGTGGAGCGCCCGGCGGGACGGCCACCGGTGACCGCCTCCTCAGCTGGGCTCAGGGTTCGAGCGGGAGCAGCAGGGCGCCCGCGTGGGGCGGCAGGACCACGGACGTGCCCAGCAGCCGTGCCCCGGACGGCGTCGCCCAGCGCAGCTGGTGCCGCCCGCCGAGGTCGACCGTCGCCTCCGCGTCGCCGAAGTTGACCACCACGGCCGGCCCGCCGCGTCGCATCAGGAACCAGCGGGCGTTCTCGTCGACCCGGCAGCTGGTCGTCGCCAGCGAAGGGTTCGACAGCTCGGCGTACTGCCGGCGGAGCGCGATCAGCTCGCGATAGGCCTGGAGCACCACCCGGTGCCGGCCGCGGTCCCGCTCGCCCCAGTCGAGACGGGCGGAGACGAAGGTCGCCGGGTCCATCGGGTCCGGGACCGTCGTGGGGTCCCAGTTCATCCGCGCGAACTCCGCCAGCCGGCCCCGCGTGATGGACGCGGCGAGGTCCGGTTCCGGGTGCCCGGAGAAGAACGGGAACGGGGTGCCGGCCGCCCACTCCTCCCCCATGAACAGCATCGGCGTGAAGGGCGCGGTCAGGGTCACCAGCGCTGCGCACGCCAGCTGGTCGTCGTCCAGGTGTGCGGCGGGACGGTCACCCGCCGCCCGGTTGCCCACCTGGTCGTGGTTGGACGCGCAGACGACCAGTCGCCAGCCCGGCACGGTCGCGCGGTCCAGCGCCCCGCCGTGCTCGCGACCGCGGAAGCTCGACCAGCTGCCGTCGTGGAAGAAGCCGCTCTCGCACACCTTCGCCAATGCCGCCAGGGGGGCGAAGTCGGCGTAGTACCCCTCGGTCTCCCCGGTCAGCGCCACGTGCAGCGCGTGGTGGAAGTCGTCGCTCCACTGCGCATCGATCCCCCGCCCGCCGGCCTCCCGCGGGCGCGTCAGCAGCGGGTCGTTCTCGTCGGACTCGGCGATCAGGGTGAGCGGGCGTCGCAGGTGGGCCGACAGGTCGGACGCGACCAGGGCCAGCTCCTCGAGGATGTGCGTCGGGGAGCGGTCGACGATCGCGTGCACCGCGTCCAGCCGCAGGGCGTCCACGTGCATGTCGACGAACCAGTGCCGCACGTTGTCGCACAGCGTGCGGCGCACCTCTGCGCTGTCGGGCCCGTCGGTGTTGATCCGCGTGCCCCAGCCGCTCTCTCCGTCCTCGCCCGGAGCCCGCAGGTAGGGGCCGAACACGGGCAGGTAGTTGCCGCTCGGCCCGAGGTGGTTGAAGACGACGTCCTGCACGACGGCCAGCCCGAGGCCGTGGCAGGCGTCCACGAACCGGCGGTACGCGTCCGGCCCGCCGTAGGGCTCGTGGACGGCGAACCAGGCGACGCCGTCGTAGCCCCAGCCCCGGTCGCCGTTGAAGGCGTTCACCGGCATCAGCTCGACGAAGTCCACGCCCAGTTCGACGAGGTGCGGCAGGCGCGCGATCGCCGCGTCGAGCGTGCCTTCCGGGGTGAAGGTGCCCAGGTGCAGCTCGTAGACGACGCCGCCGGCGAGCTGGCGCCCGGTCCAGCCCTGGTCGTGCCAGGTGAAGCCGGCCGGGTCGAAGGTGCGCGACAGCCCGTGCACGCCGTACGGCTGCCACCGCGTCCGCGGGTCGGGCAGCGGCGCGGTGCGGTCGTCGACGAGGTACCCGTAGTCCACCCGCCCCAGGGGCTCCGGCTCGGCCGGCGTCCACCAGCTGTCGGCCGACCTCGTCATCGGCACCACCCGGTCGCCCACCTGGAGCCGCACCCGCTCGGGCAGTGGCGCCCACACGTCGAAGCGCCCGCGTTCGCCGGCGCGACGCTCCTCGCGGACCAGCAGGGCCACCGGGTACTGGGCGAGCACGTCGGCCAGCAGCACGGCCCCCTGCTCGTCCGTGGCCAGCCGGCGTCCGGAGACCAGGTCGCGCCAGCGGCCCTCGGGCAGCGCCAGCCAGGTGCCGCGCCACCCCCCGGACGCCGCCAGTCCGACCGGGAGGCGGGTGGCGAGAGCGATCGCCCCGCCACGATCGAAGGCGACCAGGTGTCCGGCGGCCGGCCCCTGTGCCGCCAGCGGCGTGTACCCGGTGAACAACTCGGGATGGTCGCGGCGCAGCGTGAGCACCTGGTGGCACAGCAGGAGCTTGGCCGCGCCGTCGTCCTCCCGCCCGTCCCCCAGGGGCGGACGGGCGCCCGTGCGCACCCGGTCGAGCAGGTCGGCCCGCGCGGCGAAGTCGACCGGGCGCCGGTTGTCCGGGTCGACCAGGCTGAGCTCCCACAGCTCGCTGCCCTGGTAGAGGTCGGGGACGCCGGGGATCGCGAGGTCGAGCAGCTTGGCCGCGAGGGCGTTGCTGCGTCCCGGCGCCGCGACCACGTCGAGCACGCGCTCGAGCACGGCGGTCACGCGGGGATCGTCGAAGGCCGCGTCGACGCACGCCTGGAGCGCGGCCTCGTACGCGGCGTCGGGGGCGGTCCAGGCCGTCCGCTCCTCGGCCTCGCGCATCGCCTTCTCCGCGTACCCGTGCAGGCGCTCGCGGTCGGCGGGCCACGCGCCGAGCACGGCCTGCCACAGCAGGTTGGCGAAGCCGGGATCGGGCACCGGCACGAGGGCGAGCAGCTCGGCGAGGGCCTCCTCCCACAGCGCCGGCACCTCGGCGAGCACGCTGATCCGGGCCCGCACGTCCTCGCCACGCTTGGTGTCGTGGGTCGTGCCGGCCGTCATCGCCTGCGGCCACTCCAGCTGGCGGCGCTGCATCAGCGCGTGGAACTCGTCCACCCCGACGCTGAACAGGCTCGGGTCTCCCCCCACCTCGTTGAGCGAGGTGAGGCGTGCCCAGCGGTAGAACGCGCGGTCCTCGACCCCCTTGGCCATCACCATGCCGGAGGTCTGCTGGAAGCGTTGGGCAGGCCCGGACGCGCCGTCGGCCAGCACCGGGTACAGGGCGTCGAGGAGCGCACCCAGGTCGGGACGGTGCTCCCACGCGAACCCGAACGCCCGGTCGAGGTACTCCCTGCCCTCGGGGAGGTAGGACCGGTACACCTCGAAGTCGGCGAGCAGCTCGGCCACCGCTGCCGCCAGCCGCTCGAGGTCGGGGGGATCGGCGGGATCGAGGACGGCGACCACCTCGCGGGCGATCCGGCGCACCTCCGAGTTCAGGATGCCGTCGGCGACGACCAGCTTGCCGTCGTGGACGAGGCGTCGCCAGTCCACGGGACCGCCACGCAGCCGGTCCTCCAGGGCGGTCAGCGGGGCCTCGCCCTCAGGGTCGACGAGCACCCGGTCGACCAGGGCCATCGCGTCGTAGCCGGTGGTGCCGGCGGTCGCCCAGGTGGACGGCAGCTCCTCCAGTTCGACGCCGTCCGTGCCACCCTCGATCGAGAGGATCTTCTCCACCAGCACGTACGCGCCGCCGGTCAGCCCGGCCAGGTCCTCCAGGTAGCGGCCGGGGTCGCGGAGCCCGTCCGGGTGGTCGACCCGCAGGCCGTCGACCAGCCCCTCGTCGAACCAGCGGCGGATCTCCGCGTGCGACCGGGCGAACCACTCGGGGTCCTCGACCCGGATGGCGACCAGGGTGTTCACCGCGAAGAAGCGCCGGTAGTTCAGCGTCCGGTCCGCCTCCCGCCAGCCGACCAGCTGGTAGTGCTGGCGGGCGTGCACCACGTTGGGGTCCTCGTCGCCGCCGCGGACGGTGTCCGGGGCGAGCGGGAACCGCTGGTCGTGGTAGTGCAGCTCGCCGCCGAGCACCTGGAGGTGGTCGATCCGGACGGCGTCGGAGCCCGGCTCGACGAGCAGGTCGTCGTCCCCCACCACCGGGATGCGGAGCTTGCCGCCCCCGGCCTCCCAGTCGATGTCGAACGCGGAGGCGTACGGCGAGTCCTGCCCGTGGGTGAGCACGTGCCACCACCACTCGTTCTCCCACGGCCGGGCGACGCCGACGTGGTTGGGCACGATGTCCACCAGCACGCCCATGCCCAGGCGCCGGGCCTCCGTCGCCAGCGCCGCCAGCCCGGACGCCCGTCCCCGCGACGGGTCGATCGCGCGGTGGTCGGCGACGTCGTAGCCGTGCTCGCTCCCCGACTCCGATGCGAGCAGGGGCGACAGGTAGACCCAGTCGACGCCGAGCTCGTGCAGGTAGCCGAGGATCCGCGCGGCGGCGACCAGGTCGAAGTCCTCGGTGATCTGGAGCCGGTAGGTGCTGGTGGGGGTGCGGGGCATGGGTTCCTCTCAGCGGGCCTGCTCTGCCATCACCGCGACGGACGCGGCGGCCGACATCTCCACCTCCGGCGTCACTCCGGTGTGCTGCATGAGCACGAGCACGCTGTGGCCCGGCAGCTCCCGCGTCGACCCCGCGGGCAGCGGCGCATCGTCGAGGACGTCGGCGGCGGTGTCCACCTCGACGTTCCAGGACGCGGCGTACTCCTCCGCGGGCAGCGTGAGCTGGACGGGGTCGGAGCCGCCGTTGAAGTACAGCAGCGCATGGTCGTCCACGATCCGGTTGCCGGTGGCATCGGTGCTGGGGATGCCGTCGCCGTTCAGGTACATGCCCAGCGCCCGGGCGCCGGGGGCGTGCCAGTCGCCGTCCTCCATCGGCCGGCCGTCCGGGTGCAGCCAGACGATGTCGTTCAGGCGCTGCTCGTCGTCGGTGCGGACGGCTGAGCCGGTGAAGAACCGCTTGCGGCGGAAGATCGGGTGCTCGGCCCGCAGCCGGGCGACCGTCGCGGTGAACTCCATCAGCGGCGTGTCCAGCTCGTCCCAGTGCACCCACGAGATTTCGGAGTCCTGGGCGTAGGTGTTGTTGTCGCCGCCCTGGGTGCGCCCCAGCTCGTCGCCGTGCAGGATCATCGGCACGCCCTGGCTCAGCAGCAGGGTGGCGACGAGGTTGCGCTGCTCGCGTGCCCGCGCCGCGAGGATGTCGGGGTCGGTCGTCGGCCCTTCCACCCCGTGGTTCCAGGAGCGGTTGAAGCTCTCGCCGTCACGGTTGTCCTCGCCGTTGGCCTCGTTGTGCTTCTCGTTGTAGGACACGAGGTCGCGCAGCGTGAAGCCGTCGTGGGCGGTGACGAAGTTGACGCTGGCCACGGGCCGCCGCGCCGAGTGCTCGTACAGGTCGGCCGAGCCGGCGATGCGGGCGGCGAACTCGCCGAGGTTCGGCTCGCCCCGCCAGAAGTCGCGGACGGCGTCGCGGAACTTGCCGTTCCACTCCGACCACTGCGGCGGGAAGTTGCCCACCTGGTAGCCGCCGGGACCGACGTCCCAGGGCTCGGCGATGAGCTTCACCTGGCTGATCACCGGGTCCTGCTGCACGAGCTCGAAGAACGCCGCCAGCCGGTTCACGTCGTAGAACTCGCGGGCCAGCGCGGAGGCGAGGTCGAACCGGAACCCGTCCACGTGCATCTCGGTCACCCAGTAGCGCAGGGAGTCCATGATCAGCTGCAACGAGTGCGGGTGGCCGACGTTGAGCGAGTTCCCCGTGCCGGTGTAGTCCATGTAGTACTGCTTCTGGTCATCCACGAGCCGGTAGTAGGCCGGGTTGTCGATGCCCTTGAAGCTGAGCGTCGGGCCCAGGTGGTTGCCCTCGGCGGTGTGGTTGTACACCACGTCGAGGATCACCTCGATGCCGGCGGCGTGCAGCGTCCGCACCATGCCCTTGAACTCCTGCACCTGGCTGCCCGGGTCCTTGACCGAGGAGTAGTCGGCGTGCGGGGCGAGGAAGCCGATGGTGTTGTAGCCCCAGTAGTTGCGCAGCCCGCGCTCGAGCAGGTGGGCGTCGTGGATGAACTGGTGCACCGGCATCAGCTCGACGGCCGTCACGCCCAGGTTCTGGAGGTGCTTGATGACCGCGGGCTGGGCGAGCCCCGCATAGGTGCCGCGCATCTCCTCCGGCACGTCCGGGTGCAGCTGGGTGAGGCCCTTCACGTGGGCCTCGTAGATCAGCGACTCGTTGTAGGGGATGTTCAGCCGGCGGTCACCGGTCCAGTCGAAGAACGGGTTGATGACCACCGAGAACATCATCTTGTCCGCGGAGTCGTCGTCGTTGCGCGAGTTCTCGTCCCCGAAGGTGTAGCCGAACAGCGACTGCCCCCAGGCGATCTCACCCTCGGTCGCCTTGGCGTACGGGTCGAGCAGCAGCTTGTTCGGGTTGCACCGCAGCCCCCGTGCCGGGTCGTAGGGTCCGTGGACGCGGTACCCGTAGCGCTGCCCGGGGTCGACCTGCGGCAGGTAGCAGTGCCACACGTACGCGTCCACCTCGGTCAGCTCGACACGGGTCTCGTTGTGCACCTCGTCGAACAGGCAGAGTTCGACGCGCTCGGCCACCTCGCTGAAGAGGGCGAAGTTCGTCCCCCGCCCGTCGTAGGTGGCACCCAGCGGGTACGGCGATCCTGGCCAGACTTGCATCGGTCCTCCTCGGGTCTGCGGTGCCAGACTAGCCATGGCACCCGCAGGCGCGGCAGACGGCGCCGACCGCTACCGTTACCGCCGTGGCGACCAGCGACATCATCAAGGCCATCGGCCAGGCGATCATCGACGCGCTCTCCCCCCGGCCGGCCGGCAGGCGCCGGCCCGGGCGGAGTACCCCGCGTCCGCGTGCCCGAAACCCCCGGACCGACGGCTATCCCGGCGACTTCACCGGGCGGTGCGAGCTGTCCTACGACCCGCACCCGGGCCGGCTCGCCGACCCCGGGGAGGTCGTGTGGACCTGGGTGCCGTACGAGGAGGACCACAGCAGGGGCAAGGACCGCCCCGTCCTGGTCATCGCCCGGGACGGCCACTGGCTGCTCGCGCTGCCGATGACCAGCAAGGATCACGACCTGGACGCGGGCCAGGAGGCGTCGGAGGGCCGCTATTGGGTGGAGATCGGCCGGGGGTCCTGGGACTCCTCCGGACGGGTCAGCGAGGTGCGCGTGAACCGGATCGTCCGCGTCGACCCGGAGAAGATCCGCCGGGTGTCCGACCGGGTCAGCAGGGACGTGTTCGAACGCGTGGCCGCCGGGGTGCGCCGGCACTGGTGAGCCGCGACGCCGGTGGGCGACGCCACCGGACGGTCCCGGCTGCGCACAGAAACCGGCATGGATGGATCCTTTCTGGTCGTGCGGGCCAACCGCCCACCCCGGCCCCGGGGGCCGGGCGTACCCTGAAGGAGCAATTGCGCCCAGCAGAGGGAAGCCGGTGGGATTCCGGCACTGACGCGCAACCGTGAGCCGGCTCGCCGGCGAGTCGGGTCACTCTGCTCGGCGCTCGGCCCTTACCCGCTGTCGCGCACGCACGGGAGGCGGCGAGACCCGTCGTCCGTGCAGCAGCAGAAGGATGACGACGATGAGCGTTGCCCGACCGTTCGGCGTGAGCCACGCCGACACCTCCCGCCGGTTCGAGGACGTCCCGGCCCCTCTCGCCGTGCGCCCGTTCACGGCGCTCGAGCTCGAGGAGGCCTGGTCGGACTGGTCCTGCTACTCCCCCGTCCTCGCCGACGTGATGCTCGTCCTCGCCCGCACCGGCCTGCGTTGGAGCGAGGCGAGGGCCATCACCGTGGCGGACGCCGACCCGGAGGAGATCGTCGTCGACAAGGCCTCCGGGGAGCGCAGCGGCCTGCACGCCCTGCCGCCCGAGCGCGTCCGGCACGTCCCGGTGTCGCCGCGGGTGCGCCCGATCATGCGCCGGATCGTCGCCGGGCGGGACGCCGACGAGTTGCTGTTCACGACCAGCTTCGGGACGCCGCTGAACCGGGCCATCGTGCTGCGCCGGCTGAACTGGCCGGTGACCGGACGCGGCCGCCACCTGCCGGACCTGCGGCACACGGCCGCCTACCTGTGGCTGGAGGAGGGCGTGTCCCCCGGGACCGTGCGGTCCTGGATGGGTCCCACCCGACTGGCTGGCTGATGCCCCCGGGCGGGACCCACCTCAGCGGACGTTGAGTCCGCCGACAAGGACGCAGCGCCGACGACGGGCGAAGGTGCGTGCGGACGTCAGCCCCTCGCCGGTGGGGCCGGCGATGGTGAAGCTGCAGTAGCCCTCACCGCCGATCCCGATGCCGGCGTAGGACGGGCCGTTCTTGACGAAGATCGTGGTCTGGATCCGCTTGGCCATCCGGGTGAGGGCGTTGACGTCGGTGGAGTGCATGATCGCGGTGTGGCGGTTGCCGTGCTCGGCGATGACCGCCATGTCGATCGCCTCGGACACGTTCTTCGCGCGCACGATCGGCAGGATCGGCATCATCAGCTCGACCCGCACGAAGGGGTGCTCGAACGGCACCTCGGCGATGATCAGGCGCGTCCCGGGCGGCGGCACGACGCCGATCGCCTCGAGGATCCGCCAGGCGTCCTTGCCCACCCAGTCGGTCACCGCGTGGCGTCCGTTGACGACCAGCGCCTCGAGCTTCGCGATCAGGGCGGGATCCCGCAGCTCGTACGCGCCGTTCTTGGCCATCTCGAACTTCAGCAGGTCGGCCACGCACTCCACGGCGATCACCTCCTTCTCCGCGGTGCAGGGCAGGTTGTTGTCGAAGCTGGCGCCGTTGACGATGTCCCTGGCCGCCTTCTCGATGTCGGCCGTGGCGTCGACGACCGCCGGCGGGTTGCCGGCCCCGGCGCCGATGGCCTTCTTGCCGCTGGACAGCACGGCCTTCACGATCGCCGGCCCGCCGGTGGCCACCAGCAGGCGCACCAGCTTGTGCTGCATCATCGCGTTGGTGTTCTCGATGGACGGCTCCGCGACGGTCACGATCAGGTTCGGCGGCGCCCCGGCCTCGGCGAGCGCGCGGTTCAGCTCGCGGATCAGCCACTGGCTGATCTTCGTGGCCCGCGGGTGCGGGCTGAACACGACGGCGTTGCCGGCGGCGAGCATCCCGATGCCGTTGTTGATGATCGTCTCGGTCGGGTTCGTGGTGGGGGCGATGGCGCCGATCACGCCGAACGGGGAGATCTCCACCGTCGTCAGGCCGTCGTCACCGGACCACGCCTCCGTGGTCAGGTCCTCCGTGCCGGGCGTCAGCTCGGCCACCGCGCGGTTCTTCGCGATCTTGTCCGTGATGTTGCCCATGCCGGTCTCCTCGACCGCGCACCGGGCCATGTACTCCAGGTGCTCGGGCACGAGGGCCACGTCGCGGATCACCCGGACGAAGCGCGCCCGGTCCTTCATGGAGCAGTCGAGGTACGCGCGCCAGGCGGCGTCCGCAGCGACGATCGCGCTGTCCATGTCGGGGAAGATGCCGTCGCTCACCGGGGCCGGCGGCTGGTTGCCGAGGACCTCCCGGAAGACCTCTTCCACGACCTTGCGGACGGTCTCAGGGGTGATATCGGTCATGAGTGGCTCGCCTCCTGGGCTGTGTTCAATGCGTGCGTGACGATGCGGACGTCCTCGTCGACGGTTCCCCCCGACACCCCGATGCCGCCGGCGATCCGTCCGTCGACGAAGACCGGGAGACCACCGCCGAAGACGACCACCCGGCCGTCGTTGGAGTTCTGGATGCCGTGCAGGTCGCCCGAGGGCGCGGACGGGTCCTTGAGCGCCGACGTCGGCAGCTTGAACGCCGCCGAGGTGAACGCCTTGTTGACCGCGATGTCGATGCTGCCGAGCAGCGAGTCGGCCATGCGGTGCAGCAGCATCAGGTTGCCGCCCTCGTCCACGGCGGCGAAGACGATCGGGACCCCCATCGCCGCGGCCTCGGCCTCGGCCGCCTCTGCCATGGCCTTGCAGGCCGCGAGGTCGAACACGCCGGCCGGTCCCGGCCGGCCGGGAACCGTCCCCGGGGTTGCCGGGGCGGCACCCAGTGCCCTGGCCACCGCGTCGCGGACGAGGGTCTCCACCCGCCCGAGGTCGTGGTGGTGCTCGGTGAGCCGGGCCAGGGCGTAGAGGGTGTCGGAGAGCCGGTTCAGGTAGGTGACCAGCTCCGGGCGGACGGGGTGGGTCTCGGCCATGGTGAGCACGCGGCGCTCCGCGCGCCGCGTCACGGTCCGCGCCTTGTGCAGGGCTGCGGAGGGGATGTCGCGTCCGGGGACGACGAACGCGCGCTGCGGGCCGGTGACCTCCAGGCACATGTCGATCAGGCCCTCGAGGTCTGCGACGTCGGCGTCACTGATCGTGTTGTCCAGGATCGCCCGTCCCCGCTCGTCGCTGGCGAGTTCCGCGGCCAGCACGAACAGGCGCTGCTGGATCCCGTGCAGGGTGGCGCGGACGGCCTCGTCCATCGCCACGGCCTTGGCCTCGCCGATGGCCGAGTTCGCCTCGTCCACCGTGCCGTAGGCCTCCACGGCCATGTCCTGCTTGGGCACGCGCGAGCCACCGAACAGGCCGGTCAGGCCCTTGTCGCCCGTGCGCGTGTAGACGTTCGGCATTACTCGCCGCCGATCTCCACGGAATCGACGATCCCGACGATCGTGGAGTCGATGGGCGAGTCGGGGCGCGAGGACACCCGCGCCGAGCTGCCCCCGGTCACGATGACCGTGGCCCCGACGCCGGCCCCGACGGTGTCGACCGCCACCTGCGGCATGCCCACGTACTCGTCCTCGATCCCGATCCGCTGGATCACGAGGAGCTTGAAGCCGACCAGCCGCTCGTCCTTGCTGGTGGAGACGACGGTGCCACGCACCTTGGCCAGGAACATCTCAGACCTCCCGGGTGATACGGATGGAACGGGCCGCGGCCAGGTCGCGGGCGAGGGCGGTGACGCGGGCGCCGGCGGTGACCCGCAGTTCGACGCCGTTCGGCAGCTGCTGGACGACCTGCTGGCTGATCAGGCTGCGGGCGCACGGCACCACGCCGGGAGCGGGGGCCGGCGTGGCCGCCGCTGGCGAGGCCGTCGCCGGTGCGGCGGGGCCGTCGAGGCCGGCCAGCACGCCGGCCACCGAGGTGCCGAGCTCGGCGACGAACGGCGCGCGGCGCTCCTGGTCGCGGCGGTCCCAGGCCGCCAGCGCCGTCCGGCACAGGAAGCGGGACTCGGTCAGCCGGACGCCGAACGCCGCCAGGGCGGACAGGTTGCCGCGGAGCAGGTCGGCGTAGGCCGGTGGCATGTGCGGGAACCAGGACTGCTTGGCCGACCCGTCGGGGCAGATCGCGGTGCGCGAGGCGACCACCAGCCGGTTGGCCATGATGAACTCGCTGAACAGGTTGCTGGCGAGGCAGTCGGCGATGCCGTGGGCCACCTTCGCCGCGATGTTGGAGGTCAGGGTGGGCGCGATGAGCATGTCGTGCTCCTCGACCATCCTCTTGGACACCTCCCGCATGCCGAGCGACCGGATCAGGTCCTGGTCGAGGATCCGCTCCGCGCTCGGGGTCTGCAGGTAGTCCAGCTGGACCCCCTGGGCGGCGAGCACCCGCAGCGAGGCGATCGCGTCCTCGAACCCGAGCAGGCCACCGGTGAACACCACCAGCGCCCGTCGCGGGGAGGGCCCCATCACCTCGAGGATCGCCGCGCGGACGATGTCGCGCAGCTCAGCCTCGGTCATCGCCGACCTCCTTCATCGGAATGCCCAGTGGCGTCACGAACAGCGGCTCGATCGGGCGCACGACCGGGCGTCCGAGCCGGGACGCGAACACGTCCGGCGCGTTGGGGAACGAGCTCGACCCGCCGACGAGGTAGACCATCGGCACGTCGCGGCCGGCCAGGGCCGCCGCGGCGATGGACGCCATCTTCTCCAGCGTCGGCCGGATGACTCCGACCACGTCGTCACGCCGGGCGGGGTCCTTCTTCATGGCCTCGGCCTCGTCGTAGTCGATCCGGTACGCCCCGGCGAGCACCAGCGACATGTGGTGGCCGCCGGTCGCCTCGTCCACGGACAGCACGACCTCGCCGTCGTCCAGGATCGAGACGCCGGTGGTGCCGTGGCCGATGTCGATCACGCAGCCGTCGGTGATGCCGAGGGTGCGCGCGGCGGCCACCGGCTCGTCGACGACCTCCGCCGTGTCGAGGCCCGCGGCTCCGGCCACGTTGCGGAACACCTTGATGTCGCCCTCGCTGATCCCCGGCGGGATCGACACCGACGCCGCGGTGAAGCGGTGGCCGAGGCGCCGCTCGACGTCCTCCTTCAGACGGCGCACCGCGGTGGTCGCGCCCAGCCAGTCGACCACGACACCGTCGCGGACCACGGTGGAGTGCACCCACCCGCCGGCCACCGGACGGTTCCGGGCGTCGACCACCGAGACCACGATGTTGGCGGTGCCGAGGTCGATGCCCAGGCGCATCTCCCCGAGGGGCTCGTCCACCTCACCCGTGCGCACCAGGTGCGCGAAGCGGCGGATGGCCGCCTCGGGCGCCTCGATGGAACGGATGGCCGGTGCCATGGTCGCGGTCACTTCCTGATCAGCTTCCCGAAGTCACCGTCGCTCACGCCGAGGGCGTTCGCCTCGTCGGTGTCGAGGTGGATCTCGGGGACCCAGTCGTCCTTGAGCCGGATGATGAAGTTGTCGAGGACGCCGCCGCGCTGGCCGCCGAACTCGATGCTCACCAGGTCCTGGTCCTTGACGCCGAGGGCCTCGGCGTGGCTCGGGCCCATGTGGATGTGCCGGGCGGCCACCATCACCCCGTGCGGGACGTGGATCTTCCCGCGCGGGCCCTCGATGTCGATCGGGCCGGCCTCGTCCAGGTGCCCCGACTGCGTGATCGGCGCGTCGATGCCGAGGGTCACGCAGTCGGTGCGGCTGAGTTCCACCTGCGTCTTGGCCCGGCAGGGCCCCATCAGGCGCAGCTTGGGGAACGTGGCCCGCGGCCCCGAGACCGACACGGTCTCGACGGCGGCGAAGTCACTGGGCTGGCGGACCCTCCGGTACACGGTCATGGCGTCGAGCCCGAACAGGGTGGCCAGATCCTCCCTGCTCAGGTGGGCATGGCGGTTCGACACTCCCACCACGATCTGCAATTGCATGTCCTGCAGGCGGCTGAGCACGGTTCGGGTCACCTCCTCGACGAGTTGACGGGTGTCCGGAGCGGCCATGTCAGGCCTTCTTGGGGAGCAGCTGCTCCACGTCCGCGTGCGGCCGCGGGATCACGTGCTTGCTGACGACCTCTTCGCCCACCTTCGCCGCGGCGGCGGCTCCGGCGTCGACGGCGGCCTTCACCGCGCCGACGTCGCCACGCACGAGGACGGTGACCAGGCCGGCCCCGACCTTCTGGTAGCCGATCAGGGTGACGTTGGCCGACTTGACCATGGCGTCCGCCGCCTCGACGGCGCCGACGTAGCCCTTGGTCTCGACCATGCCGAGTGCCTCACTCATGGTTGCGTTCCTTTCCTACTTCTTGGGAGTACGGGTGCCGGAGGACCGGCGGCGCGGGGATGCCGGCGTGGAGGCCTTCCTGGGAGCCGGCGGCGCGGGCGCCTCGGCCACGGCCGGCTCGGCGGCGGGCTCGGCCGCTGCCACCGGCTCCGGCTCGACCAGCGTCGGCTCCGGCTCGGGCTCGACCAGGGTCGGCTCGGGCTCGGCGACCGGGGCAGGCTCCGGCTCAGGCTCCGGTTCCGGCTCGGGGACGGGCTCAGGCTCGGGCTCGGGAGCCGGCGCGGGCTTCGGCGCGAGGCCGACGGTGACGTCGGTGAGCACCACGGGCGACAGCTGGTCGGACGGGCGCGGGATCACCGAGGTGGCGAACACCTTCGTGATCCGGGACGCCGCGGCGCAGGCGGCCTGGACGGCGGAGGTGACCGCGGACACCTGGCCCTCGATCTTCACCGCGACCATTCCCATGCCGTCGGTGGTCTCGTAGCCGATCAGCTTCACGTCCGCTGTCTTCAGGGCGACGTCGGCGGCCTCGACCGCCGCGGGCAGGCCGAGCACCTCGATGGTGCCGAGGCTGAGTTGTGGCATGAGTGCTCCTTCAGGCAGTCAGCTCGATGAGTGGCATTCGTTTGACGAGCCGGGCGGCGTTGGCGCCGGCGGCGCGGTCGTTGGCCTCGGTCGCGTTCAGGCGCGCGGCGAGGTAGGGGGCGGAGGCGGGGAGCTTCTCCGTGGTCACGACCACGAAGTCGAGGCTGACCCCGATGCCGATGCCGAGGCGGGACTCCAGGCTGGCCTCGTGCGCCAGCACGAGGGGGTTGAGCTCGGCGTGGCGGGTCACCTCGACCGGCACGCCCTCCTCCTCGATGCCGTGCAGCACCTCGAGGATGTGGGTGTCGGCGAGGCGCTCGTTCAGCCGCAGCCGGATCGTGGGACGGTTGGCGTTGCTCATCGCTGCGCCTCCCAGGCCAGCACGAGGCCGGTGGCCACGGCGTTGCGGGGGCCCTCGGTGCCGCGGATGTTCGCGCGTCCGGCGACCACGCGGTACTCGGCCAGGGCCTTGGTGACCAGCTGCGGGATCTCGAAGTCCAGCGCCGAACCGCCCACCAGCACGACGTGCGCGATGTCGCGGACGTTGCTCGTGGGGCTCACCGCGGCCAGGGCCCGCAGGGCGTTGGTGACGAACACCCGCTCCTTGGCGCGGATCCGCACCTGGCGGATGACCTCCAGCGGGTGCGTGATCTGGAGCGGGATCATGCCCTCCGGGTGCAGCACCACGGTCCGGGCGAAGACGTGCGGGGGCAGCGGGGTGTCGAAGAACTGGACGGTGCCGTCCTCGTGGCGGATGTTGAACAACGTCTCCACCCGCGCCAGCGGGTAGCGCTTCACGTTCTCGGCGTCCTCTGAGCTCTCCAGCCCGAGCTCGGACTGGATCAGCAGGGTCACCATGTTCCCCGCGCCGGCCAGGTGGATCGACCGCGCGATCCCGTCCCCGCGCAGCACCGACGCGTCGGTGGAGCCGGCACCCATGTCGAGGATGGCGATCGGGACGGACGAGCCGGGCGTGGTCAGCGCGCCACGTACGGCCATGTCAGCCTCTACGCCGCCAACCTCGACCTGGATGCCGAACTGTGCGGTCATGTCGTGGGCGATCCGCTGCATCTGCAGCCGGTCGGCCTTGACCATGGCCGCGATACCGACGGCCGCCTCCAGCGAGAACTCGCCGGCCAGGCCGCCGGTAACCTTCTGGGGCACCTGCGTGTCGACGGCGAGCAGGTCGGTCACCTCGATGCCGGCCGGGTCCCGCTCGGTGAGCCGGCCCATGACCACACGGACCTTCTCCATCATGCCGCCGATGTTGGTGCCGGCCTCGCCACGGACGTTCTGGATGCGGCCGACCGAGCCGGCCACGCGCATGATCTCCTCCGCGCCACGGTCCACGTCCACGTCCGCGGTGCGGTCGCCGATGAAGGTCAGGGACCCGGCCGGGATCCGGCGCTCGGTGACGTCGCCCTTGGGCGTCTTGATCACCACGGCCGACCGGTTCCCGACCAGCGACCGCGCCATCGGGACGACCGATGCTGTCTCGTCGGAGTCCAGCCCGAACAGCGTGGCGATGCCGTACGGGTTGGCGAGGGTCTCGATGATCCGGCCGACCTCGGCCACCTCGATGGCCGCGAGCATGTGCAGCGGCACCTTCTCGATGAGGCCGACCTCGTCGACGATGGGGATCTTGTGCAGCAGGCGGTTGTGCACCAGCACACCGTCGTCGCGCTGCAGGATCGCCCCGGTGACGTCGACCCGGCCGGCCGCGGCGTTGATCCGGGAGGCGACCTCCTCGAACGAGTAGCCGCGGTCGGCCACCACGATGTACGGCGTGCCGGCCGGAGCGTGCTCGAGCTCGGCGAGGGGAATGGTCGTCCCCACGCCGATCCCGAGACCGCCAGGAGTGGTCGGGTTGTGCCCGATCATGGTCGACTCGGTGATGATCGTCTCCGAGATCGTCTCCATGGCCACGTCGCCGATGACCGGCGCCGCTTCGTTGATCCGGATCAGGTCGAGATCCGACAGTTTCCGGGAGGCTGCGTCCAGCGCCATCGTGAGCGCGTGGAACACACCCTGGGTGTTCTGGGCCGTCCCCTTGATGCCGGTCGTCGGCACGATCGAGGACGCCAGGAACACCGGGGTGGCACCCGAGGAGATCTCCGCGAGTGCCACCTCGGTGGTGGCGTTACCGATGTCGATACCGGCGATCAGTGCCATGTCGGTTCAGTTCCCAGGTCGTGCGGACAGGTCAGGGTCAGTCGACCTTGAGACGGCCGCGCTTCTCGTAGACGTCCGCCGCTTCCCGGATGAACGCGGCGTTGATCTTGCACCCGTACTTGGTCTCCAGCCCCTCGGCGATGCCGTAGAGCTCGCCCTTGGTCGAGCGGTACGGACGCAGGGCGTTGTAGACCTGCAGGAGCTCTGCGTCGGGGACCTTGATCAGCTCTGCGGCACGCCGCATGTTGCGGGCGAGCGTGTCGCGACCGACGGACTCGGCCACCTGGGCCTGCATCTCGAGGGTCTCGGGCGCGATGCGGAAGTCATCGGCCGTGAGCTCGCCGGACTTCACCTTGTCGAGGCTGAAGTCGGCCAGCACCTTGCCGGTGGCTGCCTTGATCTTCTCGGGCATCCGCTCGCCCAGCGGGTAGCTGGACGCGTCGACCGCACCGGCGGCCGCCGGCTTCTTCGCGAACGACACCTGGTCGGAGCCGAGGTTGGCCATGACTTCGGCCATGATCTGGCGGATCAGTTCTTCGGATTCCATATCCTCGTCTCCTACCGGTACTCGACCCGGAGGGTCTGAGTCTTCTTGTTCGGGTCGCACAGCTGGGTCTCCTTGATGTGCCACAGCGCCGCGATGGCCTGGTACTTCGGCCGTGCCATCTGGTCGTTGCGCACCGGCACGGGGGCCGGCGACTCGCCCTTGGCGTACTTGGCAGCGTTCTGGCCGATGGCCCGGAACGTGTCGAGGTCGACCAGGGGAGCCTGGGAGAACAGCTCGAGGTTGGACAGCGGCGGCAGGTCCTTCTGGTGGATCACCGTCGTGCCGCGGGACTGGATGCCGATGCCGATGCCGGAGCCGGACAGCTTCGCCGCCTCGTGGGCGATGAAGCCGACGTCCGCGGTGCGGAACACCCGGATGAACCGGTAGGTGAGTCCCTGCTCCTCGATGCCGGCACACAGTTCCTTGATGGCGTCGGCGTGCGGGATGCCGACGATCGTGTTGACCATCCGGCCACCGAAGCCCGGTGCCAGGGCGATCACGACCTCGCGCGGGTTGGTGCCGCGCTCGGCCGCCCCGGCCTCGCTGATCTTCAGTTCACCGGCGGTGCCCACCACGCTGGGCGCGGTGGCGACGGCCGTGGCCGCCTTCCCCGAGCCCTCGGTGAACTCCTTGATGACGCCTTCGATGATGCTGCGCAGTGTCTTTTCGTCCATCTCGCTCTCGCCTCACACGTTCTCGGGGCTCATGGCCTGGCGGATGTTCTTCAGCTGCGCCCACTTCTCGTCAGAGATCTGGTAGCCCGTCTGCGGCCCGCGGTAGTCGTTGGGCTGGTTGACCGCACTGACGACCTCGAAGTCCTTGGTGAGGATCGCCGAGGTGTGCAGGTAGTCGCCCGCCACGCGCTGCTTGAGCATTCCGAAGACGGAACCGGCGACATCCTCGAAGCCGGTCTTGGCCAGGGCCTTGACGATGTCCACACCGGTCAGGCCCCGCTTGAGCAGGTCCTCCGCGGCCTTCAGGTCCTCCACCATGTTGCGGTTCGGCATGTCCTGCGAACCACGTGCGTAGGTGGCGGCCTCGACCTCGGCGTCGCTGACATCGGTCAGCCCGAGCTCACGGAACAGCGCCTGGATCACCTTCGCGGCCTTGTTGCGCACCCGCACCACGTCGTCCTCGAGGACCGGGACCAGGCCACCGTCGACCTTGAGGTCGCGCTGGATGATCAGCCAGTCGTCGTAGTCGTCGGCGTCCCAGTTGGAGCCGGCGAACATGTTGTCGTAGTTCGGGGTGGCCGAGTAGCCGGAGCAGATGAAGTCCGTGCCGGGCACGAACTGCATCAGCGACCGGGCGACACGGCGCAGGTCGGAGTGGGTGAAGGTCTGGTCGTTCGACGACGCGCACTCGAGGTCGAGCGCCATCGCGATCAGGTTCTCGGCCAGGATCGCCCGGATACCACCGGGAACCGCGGCCGGGACGCCCACACAGGAGACGGAGCCGTTCTGGATGCCCTGGGAACCGGCTGCCTTGGTGATGTACAGGCAGCGGGCCTCCAGGTACAGCATCGACTTGCCCTCGGCGTAGCCCATCTGGACCTCGGAGCCGGTACCGGAGGTGAACCGCATCTTCAGGCCGCGGGACGCGTAGCAGGAGGCCAGGAAGGCCTTCGACCACGGGGTGTCGTCGCCGTCCATGAAGACCGGCTCGGTGCCGTAGACCGAGACCGTCTCGGCGTACGCGGTGAAGCCGCGCATGCCCAGGTTCAGCTCGGTGGCCTCCTCGACCGCACACTGGGTGAGGATGCCCGGACGACCGACCTGCGCACCCACCATCAGCGCGATGGCGTTGTACGGTGCGATGCGCGCGACGCCGACGGTGGTCTCCAGCTCGGCGAAGCCGCGCAGGGCGGCCTCTGCGGCGTCAGCGGCGATCTGGACCGGGTGGTCCTTCACGTTGGTGACGTGCGCCTGGTTGGCCGGGGACTTGCGGGCCCGCATCTTGTTGACGGCCATCATCATCTCGAGCACCGTCATCTTGCCCACGACCTCGCAGATCTTCGCGGGGGTCATGGCGGTGGTCAGCTGGACCACCTCGGAGCGCGGGACGTTGATGTCGCACAGCCTCCTGGCCAGGTCGAGGGAGTCCATCCTGCAGACGGCCTCGGCGTTGTCCAGCTTGATGCCGTAGTCGGCGACGAAGGTGTCGATCATGTCGAAGTCGGCGCGCTGCTTGCCGTCCATCTCCACGACCTTGCCACCCTCGATCCTGATCGAGGGCTTGGGGTCGTTCGGGCCGCTCATCGCGATCAGGCCGACCTCAGGCCATTCGGTTACGTACCCGTCCTGGTTGACGGGCCGGGCATCGAGTGCCTCGAAACGCTTGCTCTTCACGAAGAAGCCTCGTCTCAGATGTAGGGGGTCGTGACGGAGCCGGGGTACGCACCGAGCGCACCGAGCAGGCCACGGCCGACCTCACGAGCGGCGATGATCGCCTGGCGGACCGCACCGGAGTCGCCACTGAAGAACGAGATGACCTCGTTGGAGTAGCTGGTGCCGGCGGCGGGGCTTGCGTACCCGATGACGTCGATGGTCGATGCCTTCACCGCGGTGTCGGCCAGGACCACGCCGATGGCGGCGGGGGCGCCGACGGTGATGCCGAAGGACTTGCCGAGCGGAGCGCCGAACGCCTTGTTCAGGGCGTAGGAGGCCCGCGCGGTGTACTGGAACTCCAGGTGTCCTGCGTCGTTGGCGTAGACATCGCCGAAGGTGCGGTCGAGCTCGCTCAGGGCGACCTCGACGGCCCGGCGGGCGTCGGAGACGTCCACGGCACCGAAGACGATCAACGAGCCGTGACCGGCGCCACCCTTGGTGTCGCGCGGGAGCTCGATGGTGACGATCTCGGTGTTGGTCGCCTTGACGGCCTCGTCCGCGGCGAAGATGTGCGGGCCGGCGCCGGTGCGGGCACCCAGGATGCCGATCGACTTGTACTTCGGGTCGATCTTCATCAGGGCGTGGATCTGGGGATCGACGTTGGCGATCACCAGGCCGATGGTGTCGCCCAGCGGGTTGCAGCCGACGTACTCGGTGCTGGCCGGACGGGCACCTGCGGGTGCGGGGGCTGCTGCGGGAGCAGCGCCGCCGTCGATCTTCTTCATGACGGCGGACATGATCTGGTTGACCAGTTCTTCACTTGCCATGGGGACTCACTCCCTCACTTGTCCGCGGACGGGAGGATCTTCTCCACATCGGTGTGCGGGCGCGGGATCACGTGGACCGAGACGAGCTCGCCGACGTTCTGGGCGGCAACGGCGCCGGCGTCGGTGGCGGCCTTGACCGCGCCGACATCGCCGCGGACGAGCACGGTGACCAGACCCGAGCCCACTCGCTGGCTTCCGATGAGAACGACGTTGGCAGACTTCACCATCGCGTCTGCGGCTTCAACGGCGGCGACAAAACCCTTCGTCTCCACCATTCCGAGGGCTTCTTGCATTCCAGACTCCTCCGTTGGGTCGGTGCTTCACCGGAGCCGACACTGGCCCCGGTCGTTGTTGAGGCTAGGTCGCGGGCACGGCACGAAACGGACCTCGGGCGATCCCTTTCGGGTCGCTTTCTGGACCCAAGGACGACCAAAAAGTGCACCTGCCGCGACCAATTCGTGCAGGTCAGCACAGGACGGTCCGGGCGGTTGACACTGCCGCCCCTCCTGCTCACGATGGGCTCGTCGGGACGGGCGCCGCTGCCCCCGCTCCGGCCCCGAGGAGAGGTGTCATGTCGGAGAAGCAGCGCATCATCCAGGAGTTCGTCCCGGGCAAGCAGGTGACGCTCGCCCACGTCGTGGCGAACCCCGACGCGCGGCTGTACCCGAAGATCGGCCTGCCGCCCGGCGGCGGTGCGATCGGGGTGATGACCATCACGCCCAGCGAGGCCTCGATCATCGCCGCGGACGTCGCCACCAAGGCCGCGGCCGTCGAGCTCGGCTTCGTCGACCGCTTCTCCGGCTCGCTGGTCGTGATCGGCCGGCTCACCGACGTCCAGTCGGCGGTGGAGAGCGTGGTCAGCACGCTGTGCGACGAGCTCGGCTTCGCGCGTCCGCCGTTGACGCACACGTGAAGCGGATCCTCCTCGTCGGCAGCGTCGGCTGCGGCAAGACCACCCTGCTCCAGCGGCTGCACGGCGACGACCTGGTGTACTCCAAGACCGAGTCGATCTACGCGGAGGGCCAGGTGGTCGACACCCCGGGGGAGTACCTCGAACTGCCGTGGTTCAAGCACGCGCTGCGGCTGGCGTCCTTCGAGGTGGAGCTGGTGGTGCTGCTCGCCTCCGCGACGGTCTATGAGGCGAAGTTCCCGCCCGGCTTCACGACCTTCTTCATGCCGCCCTCGATCGGCGTCGTGACCAAGACCGACATCGCCACCCCCGAGCAGGTCTCGATCGCCGGCGACTACCTGCGGCTCGCCGGGGTCACCGAGACGCTGTCGGTCTCCGCCCTCACCGGGGACGGCATGGCGGCCCTCACCGAGCGGCTCGCCTGACCGCGTCCGTCAGACGATGGCGTGGAGGATGCCGGCCAGGTCGCCCTCGGTCGCCGGGACGGGGTTGCCGGACGTGCAGAAGTCCTTGCGGGCCGTCGACGCCAGGGTCGGGATCGCTGCGCGGAACTCGTTGGCGTCGATGCCGGCCTCGGTGATGCTGCCCGGCATCTCGAGCTCGCGGCGCAGCCGTTCCAGCCAGCCCACCAGGCCGAACACGACGTTGCGGTCACTGGACGCGGTGAGGCCGATCGCCTTCGCCAGGCTGACGTAACGACGGCCGACGTCGGAGACGTAGCTCGGGCGGACGCCGAGCACGCCGGCGTTGTACTCGATCACGTGCGGCAGCAGGATGCCGTTGAGCCGGCCGTGGGCCACCTTGAACGACCCGCCGATGGAGTGCGACAAGCTGTGCACGATCCCCAGCCCGGCGTTCTGGAAGGCGATCCCGGCCATCGTCGCCCCGGTGTGCTGGTGCTCGCGGGCCTTCAGGTCGGTGTTGCTGCGGAAGCTACGCACCAGGTAGGTGTCGGCGATCCGGAGCGCCTTCTCGGCCAGGGCGTCGGAGAAGTCGTTGTGCCCCAGCGCGACGTAGGCCTCGATGGCGTGGCTGACCGCGTCCATGCCGGAGTCGGCGACCAGCCGCGGCGGCGCCGTCGCGACGGCCTCGGGATCGAGGATGGCCACGTCGGGCAGCATGTCGTCGGAGAACAGCGGGAGCTTCACGTGGCTGTGCGGGTCGGTGACGACGGAGAACGACGTCACCTCCGAGCCGGTGCCGCTCGTGGTGGGGATCACGTAGAAGCCGGCGTCCGTGCGGTGGCCCTGCTCGAGCGCGAGCTTGCGGACCGCCTTGGCCGTGTCGATCGGCGACCCGCCGCCGAGCGCCACCATCGCCTCCGGCCCGAAGGCGAGGAACGCCCGCAACCCCGCGGCGACGGCGGTGATGTCGGGATTCGGGATGACCTGGTCGAACACCTCGACGGTCGCCGCAGACAGCGCGTTGCGCACCTGGGCCATCAGCGGCGTCGTCGCCATGAACGAGTCCGTGATGATCAGGACCCGGCGCCCGTCGAGGTCGGACAGTGCCGACAGCGAATCAGGCCCGTAGCAGAGCGTTGTGGTGAGCTGGAAGCGAAACACCGGTTGGTCTCCCGTCGCGCGTAGAAGCCCGACGCCGGTACTCGCTGGGAGACACACCGGTGTGCGCCCGGAACACCCTGGAGAAGTAGTTCACCTGGTTGAAGTCGAGCTCCGTTGCGATCCTCTGAACCGGCATCTGCGTGCAAGCTAACATCAGCTCCGCACGCGAGATCCGCCACGCTGTGACATACGACACGAATGTGTAGCCGGTGACCGATTTGAACAACTTCGACAGGTGGCCGGGCGACCAGTGCGTGGCCGCGGCCGCCTCGGTGAGCGACAGCGCCCGGTTCGGGTGCCGCGCGATGTCGTTCAGCAGGTCGCGCAGGTCGCGGTTGCGGTGGGGCCGTCCGCGCAGGATCTCGTCCAGGACCGTGCCCAGCAGGCGCTCGAAGTAGAGCTGCATCTGGTACCGGTTGACCGACGCGGCCCTGCGTTCGCGGTAGCGCTCCACCATCTGCGACAGGTGCGGGACGAGTCGCGGCGCGCAGTCCCTGGCGATGTCGACGACCTGGTCCTCCAGCCGGGCGATCCCCTCCCTCAGGTCCTCGGCTTCGGCGTAGACGGTGTCCAGCAGCTGGCTCACCTCGGCGTACGCGCCGGCGAGGTCCTCGGACTCCAGCGCCGCCTGCAGGGCCCCGTGCGGCCGTGCCGGCGCCGGACGGTGCGCGTTCGGGCTGGGCACCACCTGGACGGGGACGATCCGCGGCAGCGGCCGTTCGGGCGTCCCGGAGGCGGGCAGCGGGTGCTGCGGGCCGAGGCGCTTCGGCAGCCGGACGCCCTCGATGCTCTCGCTGAGGCCGAGCAACGTCTTGGCCGCGGCCGCGACGCGCCGCAGGTTCGACTCGGGCACCTGCTTGTACAGCTCCTCGAGCTGGCCGTCGCCGTGCCAGGAGGAGAGGCCGGTGAGGTAGCCCGGCTGCTCGGCCTCGGGCACGCGCACCTGCCCGCACAGGATGGCGCCGACGTACTTGTCGCCATCGGTGACCGGCACCGAGAAGTCGACCAGGCCCGAGTGGCACCGGTAGATGTGCGGCGCGCCCTCGATCAGCGACTGCAGGCCGCCGTGGGCGTCGCACCCGTAACACAGTTTGCTGCGGACGGGGTCGCTCCGCATGAGGCGGCAGAAGTCCGTGAACGCGTAGACGCTGGTCACTGGGACCCCGCGCGTGTCGACGGCGACAGTCGCGAGGCCCGTTGCCTCTGAGAAGTCCTCAAGCACTTTCTGGAGCTGGCCGAGGTCCAGCACCGCCCCAATCCCAAGCTCAGCCATTGATGCCTCCGGTTGGATCGGTGCCGACACTAGTCCTGCCGGGACGGGCTGTGAAGGGACGGTCCCACCGATCGGTTTCGGTGCCGTCCGGCGCTCCCCCTTCCGCTGGGAGCGCGAGCGCAGTACACTTCCCGCCCCTTCGAACCGGACGCCGTTCTCGGGGCGTCGAGCCGCACCGGTGACCGGCGCCGGAAGGGTGTACGAACTCGACCGAATGGACGAAATCCAAAGCCAACTCTCAGGAAATCAGCGTGGTGTCCCCCGCCGTGGGGACTACAATCTCCGACAGGTGTTTTGCTTCACAGCAGTCCTTTAGGGATAGGGGACGCAAGCCCCGCCTCCATCCAAGGCGGGGCTGAACCCTTTTCTGGGGCCCTTTCGCGCGCCTCCTCCACTCCCGCCCCACCGTCGCCGCGGCGGGTGCATCATGGCCCTGGGCAAGGGAGAGGGACGCCGAGATGGACGCCGACGACATCCGCACCGTGCTGGTTGTGGGGGCCGGGACGATGGGACAGCAGATCGCCCTGCAGTGCGCGGCGCACGGCTTCGCCGTGACGCTGCTGGACACCGAACAGGCCGCCCTCGACCGGGCTCGCGCCCGCCTGGACGCGCTCGCCGGGCACGTCGCGTCCGACCCCGCCTTCGCCCACACCGACGTGGTGGCCGACGTGGCCCGCATCAGCGCGACGACCGACCCGGCCGAGGCCGCGCACGCGGCCGACCTGGTCTCGGAGTCGGTGCCGGAGGACCCGGCGCTGAAGGGCCGTGTGTTCGCCGAACTCGACCGGCTCTGCGCGGCGCGCACGATCTTCGCCACGAACACGTCCTCGCTGGTGCCGTCGCTGTTCGCGGACGCCACCGGCCGGCCCGATCGCCTCGCTGCGCTGCACTTCCACCAGCCGGTGTGGTCGGCCACCATCGTCGATGTCATGCCTCACCCGGGCACCTCCCCGGAGACCGTCGAGACCCTGGTCGGGTTCGCCGGGAGGATCGGCCAGGTCCCGATCCGCCTCCTGCGCGAGAGCCCGGGCTACGTGTTCAACGCGATGTACAACGCCCTCAACCGGGAGGCGATCACCCTCGCAGCGAACGGGGTGGCCACGGTGGAGGACATCGACCGCGCGTGGACGACCGTGACGAAGATGCCGAACGGGCCGTTCGGCATGCTCGACCACGTGGGGATCGACACCGCCTGGCACATCACCGACTACTGGGCTCGCACGCTGGGCGACGCGCAACTCACCCGCAACGCCGCCTACCTCAAGAGCTACCTCGACCAGGGCCGGGCAGGGGTGAAGAGCGGCCGGGGCTTCTACGACTACGGCTAGCCGCGACTAGGGGGTGACGACGATCTTGCCCCGCGTGTGCCCGGATTCGAGCGCGCGGTAGGCGTCCACCGCATGCTCGAGGTCGTACACCGCGGAGAGGTGGACGCGCAGTCGACCGTCGGCGACCAGCCCGGCAAGCTCTGCGAGGTCGTCCCGATCGGGGCGGACCCACACGTACTGCCCGCCGAACTCCGACGCCGCCCGCCCGTCGGCGATCGACACCACAGAGCCGCCGGGCCTGAGCAGGTCGGGCGTGACGTCGAGGGCCGCGCCTCCGACGTAGTCGAGAACGACGTCGAAGCCGTCCGGGGCGACGGCGCGCGCGGCGGCCACCAGACCCTCCCCGTAGGCGACCGGCTCGGCGCCCAGGCTGCGGAGGAACTCGTGGTTGGCCGGGCCGGCCGTGCCGACCACCCGGGCACCGGCCAGCACGGCGAGCTGCGTGGCGAACGCCCCGACGCCGCCGGCCGCGGCGTGCACCAGCACCGTGTCGCCCTCGCGGAGCCCGGAACGGCGGATGCTCTGCAGGGCGGTGAGCCCCGTGAGCGGAAGGGCGGCCGCGTCCTCGAAGCTGACGGCGGCGGGCTTGCGGGTCGCCGTCCGCACCGGCACGGCGACCAGTTCGGCGAGCGTGCCGGAGTGCACGACGTCCGCGCGGGCGTAGGCGAGGACCTCGTCTCCTGCGGCGAACTCCGGGGTGTCGAGACCCGGCCTCACCACCACTCCGGCGACGTCCCACCCCGGGACAGCGGGGAAGATCGTGTCGATCAGCCCGGCGAGGTAGCCCTCGCGCACCTTGTAATCGACCGGGTTGATGCCCGCGGCGACCACCTTGACCAGCATGGTGTCCGGGCCGATGTGGGGGTCGGGGACCTCGCCCACCGTCATCACGTCGGGCCCGCCGAATTCGTTGTAGTGCAGTGCTCTCACCCCAGGGCCAACCGTTCGCCCGCGCGCGGCATTCCCTCCCCCGGGGCTAGGGTGCGGGAGTGCCGACCGTCCCCGACCCAGAGCCCGCACCTCCGCGCTTCCCGCGCGTGCGGCTCGGCGCGCTGGCCCAGGCGGGGCTCGCGGACGTGGTGGACGGCGACACAGACCTCGACGCGGTCTCGGTCGCCGGGGTGCGGGCGGAGTCGCTGAGCTGGACGGGACGACGCCGACTCGGCTCCTCCCGGGTGGACGACCTGGCCGCGGCCAGCTGGAGCGCCCCCGCCGCGTCCTTCGTCGACTCGTTCCTCGAAGGGCTCGAGGTGACCGCCCTGGACGCCGCCGGCTCGAGCTGGTGGAACGTCACGGTGACCGCGAGCCGGATCGGCTCGGCGGAGCTGTACGACAGCACGTGGCGCGGCGTGCGGTTCCGCCGGTGCAAGCTCGGCTACCTCAACCTCAGGGGCGCCCGGCTCACCGACGTCGAGTTCGCCGACTGCGTCATCACCGACCTCGACCTCGCCCGCGCGAGCGCCACCCGGGTGGCGTTCCCCGGGACCCGCATCGGACGCCTGGAGCCGACCGGGGCGAGGCTCGTCGACGTCGACCTCCGCGGCGCCGCCCTGGACGACGTCGGCGACGCAGAAGGTCTGCGCGGGGCGACGATCACCACGACACAGCTGCTCGACCTCGCGCCGGCCCTCGCCGCGCGCCTGGGCATCCGGGTCGACTGAGGCGCGGGCGATCGGACGCCGTCCGCCCGCGGGGGGACACGGCGTCACTAGACTCCCGGGCGGGCCACCACGAGGAGGGACGCCATGTCCGAGATCGACCTGATCGCCACCATCCCGGTTCCGGCGGACCGGCTGCCGGCCGCGTCCGCGTTGCTGCTGGCCTACGGCGAGCTGGTGCGCGCCGAGCCCGGCAACCTCCGCTTCGAGGCCTACCGCGACCGCGACAGCGGCGCCATGGTCGTCGTCGAGCGCTACCGCGACCAGGCGGCTTTCGACGCCCACCTCACCAATCCGGCCAACGCGGAGTTCAACGGAAAGCTCGCCGAGGTCCTGGACGGGGGCGGCTCGAGCCTCCAGATGCTGGAGCCCCTGGGCTGAGTCCCGCTCAGAGGGCCAGGCCGTCGTAGCTGACCGCGATGACCCGGTCGACCTCGTCGAACCGGACGGGGTACTCGCTCGACGGCAGGGCCCGCAGGTAGAACCGCAGCGCGTCGTTGCCGGCCGGCTCGATCATCAGGTAGCGCTGCAGCCGGGAGGGACCGACCCGGCTGCGCATGACGTCGTAGACGTCGTGGAGCAGCTCCGTCCCGTGGTGCGGCTCGTCCGCCCGTCCGAAGAGCCGCCGTCGGTACCGGTGATCGGGGTGGATGGCGATGTAGGCGAGGTAGTCGTACTGGTCCTCGGGGTGGCTCATCACGATCGCGCCGCCGATGATCCCTTCGGGGAGCCCGACGGCGTCCGCGTCCGTGGACCGCCTCAGGAACGCCGTGGTGTCGACGAAGTCGCTCCACAGTCTGTGCGACGACCCACCGATCGGGAATGCCGTCTTGAGGATGTCGCGCAGGGCTCGCCGGTCGGGCTTGCGCAGGTCTGCATACGCGTGGTGCTCGTTCACGTACGCCACGCCGCACCCCCTGCCGGGCCCCGGGCCGCTCGCCTCACCCGTCCATCCTCCCGGTCCGCGGGCGCCGCGGGCAGAGGACGCGCCCGCGACTCATGACGGCGCGACGAACCGTTCCTCCGTGCTGTGGTCCAGGAAGTCCGCGACGCTGCGCGGCAGCGCCCGTTCAGTGCTCCAGGCCAGCCCGAGCGCACGCGAGCGGCGTGGCTCCAGCGGCACGTAGGTGATGTCGGTATCGGCCGGGCGGGTCGGCTCGGGGATGATCGCGATGCCGAGGCCCACGCCGACCAGCCCGCGGATGGTGTCGATCTCGCTCGACTCGAACGCGATCCGGACGCGGGCCCCCGCCTCGGCCAGCAACGGGTCGATCACCGTGCGCAGCTCGGTGCTGTGGGCGAACGCGACGACGTCCTCCCCGTCGAGGTCGGACGCGGACACGCTCGCCAGACCAGCGAACCGGTGACCGCTGGGCACCGCGACCGTGAGGCGCTGCTCGACCAGCTGCCGCCAGCCGAAGCCGACGCGCGCCGGGCCGGGAGCGGTGACGAAGGCCACGTCGAGCGCATCGGTGGCGATCCAGCCGTAGAGGTCACGGGCGAACCCCTGGCGCAGCTCGAAGCGGCACTCGGGGGCACCGGACCGGAAGCTGCCGACCAGGCGCGGGACCGCCCACAGCGCGGCGGACTGGAGGAAGCCCAGCCGGACCGTCGCCAGCGGGCCGGTGAGCTGGCGGACGTGCCGGCGCCCGGTCTCGAAGCCCTCCCGCAGGCGCAGCGCGTCCGCACGGAACACCTCGCCCGCCCGGTTCAGCTCGACCCGGCGTCCGCGGCGGGTGAAGAGCTCCGCGCCCAGCTCGGCCTCCAGCCGGGCGAGGGCCCGGGACACGTTCGACTGGTTCACGCGCAGCAGGGCGGCCGCGTCCCTGGTGTTCTCGGTGTCGGCGAGGGTGAGGAAGACCTGCAACGTCTGCTCGTCCACGATCCCACCCTACTGATGCATACTCCGCATCAGGTGTGGCGTTCCGATCATTTCTCGCATCGACGGCTGCGCGCGAGACTGCCGGGGTGACCACCGTCGGACTCCCCGCGCCCGGGCCGGTTGGGGCGCACACCGGCCACGTGGCCGGCAGCGCGTCCTACCGGCGGATCGTGGTCGCCCTGATGGCCGGCGGGCTCGCCAACTTCTCGCTGATGTACTTCGTGCAGCCGCTCCTGCCGGCCCTGGCCGCGCACTACCGGGTGAGCGCAGCGGAATCGTCCCACGCGCTCTCGGTGACCACGCTCACGATCATCGCCGGGCTGCTGGTCACCGGGCCGCTCGCCGACCGCGTGGGCCGCGTGCCGGTGATGCGCTGGAGCCTGCTCGCCTCCGGCGTCCTCGGGATCGCCTCGGCGCTGGCCCCGGACTGGACGACGCTGCTGGTCACCCGCGGGTTGCTCGGGTTCACCCTCGCCGGCCTGCCCGCCGCCGCACTGGCCTACCTCAGGGAGGAGGTGGCCGCCGGCTCCCATGCCCGGGCCAACGCCGCCTACATCGCGGGGACGGCCGCGGGCGGGGCCGCCGCCCGCCTGCTGCCCGTGCCTCTGGAGGCCCTCGGTGGCTGGCCGCTGGCCGCCGGCGTCGTCGCCCTGGTCACCGTGGTCGCCGGCGCGTTGATGTCGGTCCTGCTGCCATCGTCGGCCGGCTTCGCTCCCGGGCCCGTGGAGCTGCGCGAGGCCGTCCTCGGCACGCTCGCGGCGCTCGGTGACCGTGTGGTCGCGCTGCTCTGCGTGGCCGGCTTCGCCGCGATGGGTGCGTTCGTCGGCACGTACAACGCCATCGGGTTCCGCCTCCAGGCGCCGCCGTTCCAGCTGGGCGCCCGGGCCTCGCTCGTGTACCTCGCCTACCCGGTGGGGATCGCCGCACCGCTCGTGGCGCGGGCACTGGCCGCACGCGCCGGACGCGGGCGCGCTCTGGGCGGGGGGATGCTCCTGCTGACCGGCAGCCTCGCGCTGCTGTCGGTACCCGACCTGGCCGCCGTCGTCGCCGGACTGGCCCTGGTGGGCTTCGCCTTCCTCGGCGTCCACTCGCTGCTCAGCGGCTGGGTGGTCGACCGCGCGCTCCGCCGCGGCCGCGGCACCGCACAGGCGTCCAGCGCCTACCTCGGCACGTACTACCTGGGCAGCACGATCGCGGGGGCGCTCGCCACCCTGCTCTGGCAGGCCGTCGGCTGGGCCGGGGTGGCCGTGCTGGCCGGCGCCCTGACGCTGGTAGCGCTCCTGGCGACCGTCGCCGCCGCACGCACGGACCAGACAACGAGCACCGTTCTTGACCGAGTTCGGTTCACAACGGTGCAGCCTGTGGGACGCGGAACGCCCTAGTCCTCGATCACGTCGAGGCCCTGCTCACGGAGCTGCGCCAGGTGGTCGAGCATGGTCCTGACGGCCTCCGGGGAGTGGCCCTCCCAGGCCTCGTGCTCGGCGACGACGCGGAGGGTGTGGCGGGTGCGGTACGACCGTGTGGGGTTGCCGGGGAACCGCTTGTTCGTCACGTTGGGGTCGTCCTCGAAGGGCCCGGCGGGCTCCACGACGTAGATGTGGCCCCGCTCGCTGCTGCCCGCGAGGGCGGCCGCCAGCTGCGCTCCCCACGCAGCCGTCTCCACGAGCGTGGTGAAGTAGAGGTGGTTGGAGATCCGTCCCTGCTGGAAGTTGGAGCCGCGGCCCGGGACGAGCTCCGCCCCCGCCTCGAGGACGGCCTTCGTGCCGTGGTAGAACGGGCCCTCGACCTGGGTGCAGTTGTCGACGGTGACCGGCGTGTGGGCTCCCGGGTGCTCGATCATGGTGACCGTCCTTGGTGCTCGGGGGCTGCGGCTGCTCGCTGCCCTGCACCCGCCACCGTACGACGGACGCGCTCCCGCCCGGCGCGGCTGGGGCCCGCCAAGACCTGCTGGGAGCGGCTCGCAGGCTATCCCTCCTGGAGGTAGCTGCCAGCACACAACCCGCCTGCCGACGCCCCCCGGTGTTCGGCATGAGTTGCGCCTGCAGAGCTTGGCGGAACTCTGCAGGAGGCCAGGTGCAGAAGGTATCGGGCGCGATCGAACCGGGCCAAGACCCCGCGAGGGTGACTTGGCCCGGTCAGCAGTGACGGGCGACGCCCGACAGGCCTCTGCCTTCGTCACCCGGCCGGCCATCGTTCAGCCCTTGAGCTGTGCCGACACCTCGCCCGGACCCGGGCCGGGGGGGCGCGGACCGTGTGGACGCCACCGTGCGGTGAAGGCGACACCACGCCGATCCCGAGCAGCAGGAAACCTGCCGACAGGGTGAGCCACTTGCCGGCGGTGAAGATCGGGGCCAGCTCCGCGAGCACCGGCGTCCGGGCGGGATAGCGTGCCATCACCGTTGCGGTGCAGATGTTCTCGGCGTAGTCGAGCGCGACCGCGACGACCGGCAGCAGGGCCACCACCCGCCAACGACTCCCGGAGACCGTCCCTCGCGCCCAGACCCACGCGAGCGTCGTCAGCAGGAGCGTTCCGTACACCATCGGCCAGATGACATCGAATGTCACGCGCGCGCGGACATAGGCAGCTCGACCGTCTTGCCCCCACGCCTCGGCCGCCGCGTAGAGGTCGCCCGGGGAGTACCACAAGGATGTGTCCGGCGCGGGGTAGCGGACCGTGTAGAAGGCCCCGGCCTCAGCCTGGGAGGGCAGCACCATCGCGGTGAACAACGTGAACAGCACCACTGCCGCCAACGCCATCCACCCCCGCACCCTGTGTGCCAGGCGCTCGCCTACCCGTGCCACCACCTTCATCGCACCTCGTCCCCTCGTGGTGCTGCGATGCTAGGTGGTCCTCACCACCCGTAGCGCTGTCCAGGCACTCCAGGCGGAGTTCGGCCCGGCCGGAGGACCCGTGCCTGGCTCGGCGCTCATGGCCGACGCGACCGTGCTGCCTCGAAGAATGCGACCTCACCAGACGACGACTTGAGGTCGCACGGTTGCCGGTTACGGCGTCTGCCGGACCTTGAAGGCGTGCCCCGACAAGGCCCTACTGATATGGAGCGGATGACGGGAATCGAACCCGCACTGTCAGCTTGGGAAGCTGATGTTCTGCCATTGAACTACATCCGCAGGGCACGCCTGACGAGCGTGCGTGGAGCAGTCTAGCCGCAGCCCGACGCGGCTCGCGAACTCGCTGCGGGGAGCGCGACGCGACGGCGACTCGGACGAAACCGCGCCAGTCCGCGCCGCGCGTCTGACAGACTGCTGCTGGACAGGTACGTGGCGGACGACCGTGCGTTGGGGCATTGAGGAGCGGAGGCGGGTGACCAGACAGGATCGGGCCATCACCATCGTTGAACTGATGACGCAGGCCATGGCCGCCATCGACGGCGGCGAGCGCGCCGAGCAGCTGGTGTGCACCACGCTGGCCAAGGCCGGGAACGCCGAGACCGCCGTGCTCATCGGGCTCGACGTGGGACGCCGCCTGCACGTGCACGCCGGCTTCCCCGACCAGCGGAGGGCGGGCGTCCTGGCCGAGGCCGCCGCCCACGGCGGCCGGCACTCGGAGGGCAACGTCCACCTGGCGCAGCATCCCGTCCTCGGCGAGATCGTCACCATCGGGCCGGACCTCGAGCAGCACCAGGTGCACGACCTGGGCAGGGTGCTCGCGCTGTCGCGGCGCGGTGGCTTCAGCCCGGAGGCGCACGCCCTGTTCGCCGAGTCGGCCACCGCCCTGACGCTGCTCATGCCGCACGTCGCGGAGTCGTGCCGCCGGGAGCAGCGCGCCCGGTCCGCGGCCGATGCCGCCGCAGCGCTCAACCTCACCGCACGCGAGGTCGAGGTGCTCCAGTTGCTGTCCGAGGGCCTCCTGGCTCGGACGATCGCCGCCCGGCTCGGGCTGTCGCCGCGCACGGTGCACAAGCACCTCAGCAACGTCTACAGCAAGCTCGGGGTGCACGACCGGCTGGTCGCGGTCAGCATCGCCCGCGCCCAGGGCCTGATCGCCGCCTGAACCGACGGGGTCCGTCCCCCCGCCGTCAGCGCGTGCGGACCTTCTTCACCGTCTTCTTCAGCAGCCACAGCGGAAGCAGCCAGCTGCCCAGCGCCGTGACCAGCCACACGACCAACGTGCCCAGGACCCAGGCCGTCGGCCCCTGGAGGGTGATGCCGCCCTCGAAGGAGCTGGCGATCGCGAGGGCGAGGCCGGTCGACAGCAACCCGACCCCACCGACCAGCGGCGGAGAGAACTTCGCGGCGAGCTTGCTGGTCAGGGGGGTGAGCAGGCTCTGGGCGAGGGTGAACACGGCAACGGCCACGATGAAGCCCCCGATCCCGACGCCGATGCCGGGAACCAGCAGGCCGGCGAGCAGCAGTCCGACGACCGAGGAGCCGAAGAAGATCGCGGCGAGGATGAGGATCTTCCGCATCCCCGAAGGCTAGCGCCTCCCCGCCCCGCCGGTGGCGTCCGCGTCCACCCGGCGTCGACCCGCTAAGGGTTGGCACCCACTGCACCCCCATCGGCCCCCGTCCGGGGTGTCTCGGGGCACTCGGCGGGCTTAGGTTCTTCCCATGTCCAATCCCCTTGAGCCCAGCGATGTCGGCCCGGCCGCCGGTGGCGACCTCACCGCGTCGGACGCCGACCGCGGCCACGTGATCTCCCTGTTGAACGCCGCCCAGGCCGAGGGCCGGCTCACCCCCGTCGAACGCGACCAGCGGATCGCCGCTGCGCGCCTGGCCGAGACCTTCGACGACCTCGTGCCGCTCACCCGTGACCTGGTCAGCCCGACCGGGCCGGCCGCGCGCCCGGTCGTCACCTACGACGAGGCCAACGCCACCGATGCCGCCGACCAGATCGTCGCGATCTTCGCCGGCACCACCCGCAAGCACACGTGGCGGGTGCGCCGGAACACCTCGATCCTGGCCATGTTCGGCGGCGTCGAGCTCGACCTGACCAGGGCCACCTTCGAGGCGCACGAGCTGACCTTCAACGTGTTCTGCCTCTTCGGCGGGGTGGAGGTCGTCGTCCCGCCGGGCACCGAGGTCGACAGCCAGGTGATGGCCGTGTTCGGCGGGGCGGACGTCCGCAAGCTCACTCCTCCGGACGGCTCCGCGCCGCGCCTGGTGGTGAAGGGCTTCTGCGGATTCGGCGGCGTCGAGGTGCGCAACCCGAAGGCTCGCGACCGGCGCCACTAGATTCGTCGGTATGAGCGACCTGTTCACCCCGACGGCCGAGTGGCGGCGGCTGCCCGACCGCTATGCCGTGGTCCGCCGCCTGGGCGCGCTGCTGTACAACGTCGCGACCACGATCGTGGTCACGCTCGGCGTCGGCCTGTTCGTGGACTGGGCCTGGGCGGCAGCGGCCGCGGCGGCCGGCCTGGCCTGGACGACCTGGCGGGTGGTGCGCGCCGGACGCTGGGTGCGCTCCTTCGGCTACGCCGAGCGCGAGCAGGACCTGCTGATCACCCACGGCCTGTGGCACAAGCAGCTCACCGCGATCCCGTACGGCCGGATGCTCTCGGTGACCGTGGAGTCCGGGCCGATCGACCGGGTCTGGGGCTTCGCGCGGGTCGAGCTGGTCACCGCGAGCGCCCAGTCCGGCGGGAGCATCCCGGGCCTGACCGCATCCGAGGCTGCGGCACTGCGCGACCGGCTGATCACCGCCGGGGAGGCACAGGCGCTGCCCCTATGAGCGAGCCCGCCGCCACCCTGCCGCCGGACGGTCCGCCGCCGGGGCAGAAGCTCACCGAGCGCCCCCACCCGCTGACCCCGTTCATCCGCGGCTGGATCGTGCTCCTGGCCGTCGCGTTCAGCTTCGGGCGCGACTACCTGCCCATCGGGCAGGAACCGCGTCCGCTGCCCCCGCTGGAGTGGATCGTCGCCGGGGTCGCGGCCATCGCCGCCATCAGCGGCGCCGTGGGCTTCGTGTCGTGGCGCTTCACCCGCTTCGTGATCGACGCGGACGAGCTGCGCATCGACACCGGCGCCCTGTTCCGCCGCTCGGTCCGGATCGCCTTCGACAAGGTGCAGTCGATCGACGTCGTCCAGCCCTTCGCCGCCCGCATGTTCGGGCTGGCCGAGCTGCAGATCGACGTCGGCTCCTCGGAGCGGTCCAAGCTGCGCTACCTCCAGCGCGGCCGCGCCTACGCGCTGCGCGACTACCTGCTGGCTAGGGCGCGCGGGGTGCAGGCCGAGGCGGTGGCACACGCGCCCACGGACTCCCTGCTGGTCGACCTCGGCGCCGACGACGAGGTCCTGGTGCGGGTCTCCCCGCAGACGCTGGTGCTGGCAGCGGTCACCTCCCACGAGTTCTTCGGCATCGTCGCGCTCGGCGTGGTCTCCGCCGTCGCCGGGCTGGTGTTCCGCCAGCCGTGGGTGCTCTTCGCGCTGGCGATCCCGACCATCAGCATGCTGTTCGGCTTCACGGTCCGCCGGGTGGCCGGGCAGTTCAACTACACGCTGTCGCGCCGCGCCCACGGGCTCAGGGTCTCGCGCGGGCTCACCAGCCTCACCAGCCAGTCCCTGCCGCCGCGGCGCATCCAGGCCGTCCAGCTCAGCCAGTCGCCGGTGTGGCGCAGGCTCGGCCTCTACCGCATCGACATCGAGGTCATCGGCTGGGGGGCGGTCACCGACGACGAGAACAAGACCGGCGTCTCGACGATCCTCATGCCCGCCGGGACGATCGAGCAGGTGCGTGTCGCGCTCGGCGCGATCTGGCCGCGCGCGGACTTCGAGTCGGTCGAGCTGCACCGGGCGCCGTCCCGGGCCCGCTGGCTGCACCCCCTCGCCCAGCCGTTCCTGCGCTGGGGCCACGACGACCGCCTCGTGGTGTCACGCCACGGGTGGCTGGTGCGTCGCTGGCAGCTCGTGCCGCACGCCCGCGTCCAGTCGGTGCGGATCACCCAGGGGCCGGCCTCCCGGCGCCTGGGCCTGGCCGACCTCGAGTTCCACACCGCCGGCGCGCAGATCGACGCCCACGCCGCGGGGCTGGACGCCGGCCAGGTGCTCCAGCGCCAGGCGGAGCTGTTGCGGCTGGTGCACCACCTGCCCGGCCGTGACCTGTCCGAGCCGGACCCGCTGCCGGCCGGGGACGGGGACGGCGCCGCGAACGGCGGTGACGATCAGGCTGCGGGGCCGGAGACCCTGCGCGCCGACCAGGCGGAGGAGACCATCTCGTCCACCGAGTAGCTCATCCGCCAGCCGAGGTCGGCGGCGGCGGCAGTGCCGTCGGCGACGATCCGCGCGGGGTCGCCGGCGCGGCGCGGCGCGATCTGGGGGACGAAGTCGATGCCGGTGACCCGCGCCATGGCGTCCATGATCTGCCGGATGCTCAGGCCCAGGCCGCTGCCCAGGTTGTAGGCCGTGCGCAGCTCGCGTCCCTCGGCCAGGGCGAGCGCCGCGGCGACGTGGGTGTCGGCGAGGTCGCCGACGTGGACGTAGTCGCGCACGCACGTCCCGTCCTCGGTCGGGTAGTCGTCGCCGTTGATCCGCGGCGTCCGCCCGGCGAGCAGGGCCTCGATCACCAGCGGGAAGAGGTTGTGCGGGCTGGCGTCGTACACCTCGTCGGTGGCAGAGCCCACCACGTTGAAGTAGCGGAGGCTCACGCCGCGGAAGCCCTCGGTGGCGCGCGCCACGTCGCTGATCAGCCACTCACCGATGAGCTTCGACTCCCCGTACGGAGACTCGGGCGCGTTCGGGGACGCCTCGGTGACCAGTTCGGTGTCGGGCGTGCCGTAGACGGCGGCCGAGGAGGAGAAGACGATGTTCGAGACCCCCGCGTCCACCATGGCCGACAGCACGCTGGCCGTCCCGGTGACGTTCTGCGCGTAGGTGTGCAGGGGGCGCTGCACCGAGACGCCCGCGTACTTGAACCCCGCCACGTGGATGACGCCCAGGCAGTCGTGGTCGCGCAGCACGTCGGTGACGGTCGCGGTGTCGAGGATGCTCGCCCGCACGAACGGCACGCCCTCGGGCACGAAGGACGCCATCCCGGAGGACAGGTCGTCCAGCACCACCGGTTGCAGGCCCTTCGCCTGCAGCGCCCGCACCACGTGCGCCCCGATGTAGCCCGCCCCGCCCGTCACCAGCCATGTCGTCACAGTCGTCGAGTCTAGGCGGACGGGGTCCGCGCGCCCGCCGGTTCCGCCGACGAAGACCCGCGCGGCGTCCCGCGAGTGCCTGCGGCCCGGCCAGGATTTCGCGCTTCACGGTCACGGACGCGCCCGTGGCGCTCGACCTCTAGGGTGGTGCCATGCAGAACCAACCCGTGCTGGGCATCGACATCGGCGGATCCGGGATCAAGGGCGCGTTGGTCGACCTGGCCGCCGGCGACTTCGTGACCGACCGCGTGCGGATCGCCACCCCCGAGGAGTCCACCCCCGCCAACGTCGCGGCCATCGTCGCCGAGATCGTGTCCGGGTTCGCCGACCAGATGGGCGACGGGCCGATCGGCATCACCATCCCCGCCGTGGTCACCCACGGCATCAGCCGGTCCGCGGCCAACATCCACAAGTCGTGGATCGACGCGCCCGCCGAGCAGATCTTCAGCGACCACCTCGGACGCCAGGTCGTGCTGGTCAACGATGCGGACGCCGCCGGCGTCGCGGAGGTGAAGTTCGGCGCGGCCAAGGGCAACGAGGGCCTCGTCCTGGTGACCACGCTGGGCACCGGCATCGGCAGCGCCCTGATCTACCGCGGCGTGCTCATCCCGAACACCGAGCTCGGGCACCTCGAGATCGACGGGCACGACGCGGAGACCCAGGCCGCCGCGTCGGTGAAGACCGCGCTCGGGCTCTCCTACGAGGAGTACGTGCCGCGGCTCCAGCGGTACTACGAGACGCTCGAGGCGCTGTTCTGGCCCGACCTGCTCGTGGTCGGCGGCGGCGTCTCCAAGGCGTCCGACAAGTTCCTGCCGAAGCTGAACCTCAAGACCCCGATCGTCCCCGCCCACCTGCGCAACCGCGCCGGCATCATCGGTGCCGCCTGGCTGGCCGTGGACAAGGTCGAGAACCCCGACCGTCCGTCCTGACCGGAGGCAGCGGCCCCCGCGGCGTCACATGCGCTCGGGGGCCTCGATGCCGAGCAGGTCGAGGCCGATCGCCAGCACCTTGCGGGTGGCGGCGCACAGGGCCAGGCGGGACGCGCGCACGTCGCCCTCGCTCTTCAGCACCGGGCACTGCTCGTAGAACGAGCTGAGCGCTCCGGCGGTCTCGTAGAGGTAGCCGCACAACCGGTGGGGCTGGAGCGTGTCGCCGACGGCGGCGACGACCTCTCCGAAGCGGCTCAGCTGCAGGGCGAGCGCCTGCTCCGTGGGCTCGGCGAGCACGGTGACGGCGTCGAAGGCGAAGCCCTCGGCCTCGGCCTTGCGCAGGATCTGGTTCACCCGGGCGTGCGCGTACTGGAGGTACGGGCCGGTGTCGCCGGTGGTGGCCACCATGCGCTCGGCGTCGAAGGTGTAGTCCTTCTGGAGGCCGTTGGAGAGGTCGGCGTACTTGATCGCGGCCAGGGCGATGGACGGGGCCGCCTCCGCCTCCGCGGCGTCCAGCAGCGAGTTCAGCGTGACCGCCGTGCCCTCGCGGGTGGAGAACTTCTTGCCGTCCGCCCCGAGCACCTGGCCGAAGCCCACGTGCTCCGCGCTGACGGTGTCGGGAAGGTAGCCGGCCATCCGGGCGACCGCGAACACCTGCTCGAAGTGGAAGGTCTGCGGGGCGCCGACCACGTAGACCAGCCGGTCGGCACGCAGGTCGCCGACGCGGTGCCGGATCGCGGCGAGGTCGGTGCAGGTGTAGCCGAAGCCGCCCTGGGCGTTGCGGATGATCGCCGGCGCGGTGAACCCCTCGACGAACACGACCAGCGCGCCGTCGTCCACCACGGCGATCCCGCGGTCGGCGAGGTCCGCGGCGACCACCGGGAGGTCGGCGTTGTAGATCGACTCCCCGGCCAGGTCGGTGTTGGACAGCAGGACGTTCATCCGCGCGTAGGTGGCGTTGAAGCCGGTCAGGGAGATGTCGATCAGCTGCTGCCAGATGCGCCGGGTCTCCGCGTCGCCGGACTGGAGCAGGACCACCCGGTCGCGCGACCGCGCGGCGAACTCCTCCGACTCCTTCAGGTGGGTGTTGGCCCGCTGGTAGAGAGCCTCGGCCGCCGGAAGGTCGAGCGACGCCGCGTCCAGGCCCTCCTCGAGGATCTGCTCGACGAGCATGCCGAACTGGCGCCCCCAGTCGCCGATGTGGTTCTGCGGGATCACCCGGTGGCCCTGGGCGCGCAGCACGCGGGTGAAGCAGTCGCCGATGATGGTCGAGCGCAGGTGCCCGACGTGCATCTGCTTGGCGACGTTGGGCGAGGAGTAGTCGATCACGACCGTCCGCGGCTCGGCCGCGGCGGCGATGCCGGCACCGGGCTCGGCCAGCACCTCGCTGGCCACCCGCGCGAGCACGTCGGCGCGCAGCCGCAGGTTGATGAAGCCGGGACCGGCAACCTCCAGCGGTTCGCACAGGTCGGACAGGTCGAGCTGCTCCACGAGCCGGGTCGCGACCTCGCGCGGCGGGCGTCCCTCCGCGTTGGCCAGGCGCAGCGCCACGTTCGTCTGGAAGTGGCCGAACTGCGGACGGGTGGCCGGACGCAGCTCCGGGTCGACTCCGGCGACGGACCGGATGCGTTCACTCAGCAGGGACGGCAGCGACAGCATGGCCGCTATCCTCCCACGCCCGCGGCGCGCTCCCGTCCCCGCGTCAGTGCGTGTGCGCCCGAGGGGGACGGCGGGTGGCCACGTCCCAGACGAGCTTGAGGTTGGCCGCGAGCTCCCGGCCGACCGACGCCCGCCATGCCGTCACGTTGCGGCGCACGGAGTCGTCGCCCACACCCCAGGCGTCGAGGCCGAGCGCCCGGCAGATCGCGAGCGCCCGGGGCAGGTGGTAGGCCTGGCTCACCACGACCAGGCGCCGCAGCCCGAAGACGTCCCGTGCCCGCAGGCAGGAGTCGTAGGTGTCGAACCCGGACGGGTCGAGGACGATGTGCCCGGCGGGCACGCCGACAGCGAGAAGGTAGTCGCGCATCCCCGCCGTTTCGTCGTAGAACGGCGACTGTCCGTCGCCGGACAGCAGGATGCGGCCGACAAGGCTGCGGCGGTACAGGTCCGCCGCCACGTCCAGCCGAGCCCGCAGGAAGCGGGACGGGCGCCCGTCGGCGTAGACCTCCGCGCCCAGCACGAGCGCCACCGGCAGCGGTGGGAGCCGGTCGGGCGGGACGATCCGCCCGCGTGTGAGCAGGCGGACGGCCAGCCCCAGGGCGAGGACGCCGCCGAGGCCGCCAGCCGCCACGACGACCAGCGCCGCCAGCGGGCAGGTACGGCGGAGGGTGTGCACAATCACCCGGCCAGCGTAGGACGCCTCCCTGTCGCCCTCTCGTCCACGACCCCGACCCCTCGGCAGGACTGGCTCACCATGGTAAATTCCACGCGTCCGCAACGCGGGCTGGCGAGGCCACAACGGAGGGGTTGACGGCCGCCGGAAGTGCTGGGAGGTCGCGTGGGCACGCGGAGGGGTCGGTTCGTCCGGCTGCTCGCCATGCTCGCCGGCGTCGGCCTCCTGGTGTGCAGCGGCCCGACGGACGCAGCGATCGCCGAGCCTGTCCTCCCCGCGCCGCCTCCGGCCGTGAGCGTCAGCCAGCGCTCGACCATGGCGATCCTCACCTGGCCCGCCGCGGAGCACGCCGCCGGCTACGCCGTCGACTACGACACCTCCCCGAGCTTCCTCACGGCCGCGCGGGCGACCTCGGACGACACCGTCGCAGTGCTCACCGGGCTGATCCCCGACACCCCCTACTTCGTCCGCGTCGCGGCCTGGGACCCCTCGACCAACACGACCGGGGACTGGGGCTCCACGATCACGTTCACCACGGGCGACAGGGAGTACCCCCTCGCTGCCCCACTGGTGAATCTCTCCGCCCAGACCAGCACCTCGGTCAGCGCCGACTGGACGGAGCCCGAGCCCGGCCTGGCGTATCAGGTCATCATGGGCACCGACCCGACCAGCCTGTCCGGGCAGACAGACGTGGACGGCACCCACGTCACCTTCAAGAAGCTCGAACGTACGACGAAGTACTACGTGAGCGTGCGTGCGGTCGATGCTGCCGCCAACCCGGTGACGGCGTGGTCGGAGCCGACGTCCCTCACCACGCCCGAGTCGCTGCCCCTGCGGGTCGGCAGCTACAACATCCTGTGCGAGAACTGCTCGGCAGGGAAGGCCACCTGGGCGAAGCGGCGCGGGCCGCTGGTGGCCCAGATCCGCGCGGAGGACCTCGACGTGCTCGGCGTCCAGGAGGCCTCGATCGGCGGGATCCCCGGCGGCGGCACCCAGTACATGGATCTGATCCGACGGCTCGGCAGCCCGTACAAGCTCACCGAGTACCGCAGGAGCGCGTCCCCCGACGTGCGGACGATCTACAACTCCGACCGCCTGAAGCTCATCAAGCAGGGCACCATCGCGCTCCCCCGCGGCGCGTCGAAGCGGTTCCTCGGCTGGGCCATCTTCGAGCAGAAGTCCACCGGCAAGCGGTTCTTCTTCTCCAACACCCACCTCGAGCCCAATGACGGGCGCAAGGGCTGGACGGCGCGCAAGCGCCAGGCGAACGCCATCGTTGCGGCGACCGCCCGGTTGCGGGACGGCCTGCCGGTGATCGCCGTCGGCGACTACGCCAGCACCAAGTGGGAGAAGTGGGGCAACGCGCCCTACGACGTCATGCAGCGCGCGGGCTACCTCGATCCCCTGGGCAACGCCTACCGGTCCCACAACTCCGCGCCGGGCGCGTTCGTCGAGAAGCGGATCAACACCTCCTACGCGAGCCTGAACATGTACAAGCGCAAGGCCCGCAACTTCCCCGGCGACGTGAACGGCTCCAACACCGACTACATCTTCATGACGAAGATGCGGGTCAGCGAGTACGAGGTCGTCGTGCGGGTGGATTCGGCCGGACGGTTCATCGGCGTCATCCCGTCCGACCACAACCTGATCCGGGCCACCGCCTACCTCCCGTAGGCGCGCGCCGCCCGCCACAACGCTCCGACAAGGCGACACGCTCCCCTTGAGCGTGCCTTGAGAGTTCCACTCCTGTAACTCCCGGGTTCGGCGGGCACGCTGCTAGCGTCCGTCACGCCCGCAGCATCCGTCCCAGGAGTCCCCCCATGTCACGTGTGCGTCCGACCTTCGTCCGGAACGCCGTGGCGACGGTGCTCGCCGTCCTGCTCGCCCTGACCGGCGCCCTCGCCAACCCGGCCCCCGCGCAGGCGGCCTGGTCACGCCCCACCGGGCTGACCGCCACCAGCACCGCGACCACGTCGGTACGGCTGGCGTGGAAGGCCGTGAGCAAGGCGCCGGCCTACCGCGTGAAGTACGACGACAACTCCTCGATGCGCTCCCCCGCGTACCTCAAGGCGACCAGCGCGGGGATCGAGGTCACCGGGCTGAAGCCGGGCCGGACCTACTGGTTCAAGGTGCGCGTGATCAGCGCGAAGTCCGCGAGCCTCAGCTCCTACAGCGCCACCATCAAGGTCACCACCCGCAAGACCGGCGACTTCGGGCTGCTCAGCCCCTCCGGGCTGGCCGCCACCGCCGTCGGCGACTCGACCCTCACCCTGGCCTGGGCGCCCCGGGGGGACACCGACAACTACCGGGTGCGCTGGGCGACCAGCTCGAAGCTCACCGACGAGTCGTTCGTCCGGGTCACCGGCCCCGGCGCAGAGCTCACCGACCTCAGCCCCGGCGTCACCTACTACGTGAGTGTCCGGGTGATCACCCCCGAGGGCACCAACCTCAGCCAGTACTCCCCGATGCTCGCGGTGAAGACGACCGGCAAGGCCAGCTTCGCTCCGCCGACCGGCCTCGCCGCGCGGGCGACCGCGACCACCACGGCCAGCGTCAGCTGGAAGGCCGTACCGGGCGCCACGCGCTACCGAATCAAGTACGACGCCACGCCGTGGACCAACTCCCAATACGCCTCGTCCACCGGGACGAGCGTCGCGCTGACCGGGCTCAGGGCGTCCACCACCTACTCGGTCAAGGTGCGCATTCTCGACGAGTACGGCGACTTCGCCAGTGACTACTCCCAGGCCGTCACCGTCACCACCCCGTCCGAGCCGGCCCCGCTCCGGGTCGCGAGCTACAACGTCCGGTGCGCCACCTGCAGTTCCAGCCGCACGGAGGAGCGCCCCTGGACCGAGCGGCGTGACGCCGTGGTGTCGACGATCAACGCGGCCGACCCCGATGTGATCGGCTTCCAGGAGGCCCAGCAGTCGTGGATCACCGAGGACGGCAAGCTGGTCAACCGTGCGCAGTTCGAAGATCTGCTGGACCGCCTCGGCGAGCCGTGGGCCATCACCAACGCGTACCGCAACAACTGTGTGAAGAGCACGACCCCGACCGACTGCGTCTACAAGGACCGCGGCGCGACGAACGGCACCCGGATCATGTACCGCACCGACCGCCTCGTGCTGGTCGACAAGGGCGCGGTCTCGCTCCCGCTCAGCCCCGAACACACCTACCCGCGCTGGCTCGCCTGGGCGGTCTTCACCCAGAAGTCCACCGGGCGGAGCTTCTTCTTCGGGGACATCCACTTCGAGCCCAACAACGACACCGGCGGCTCACTGCTGTATTACAACCTGCGCAAGGAGCAGGCCGCCACCGTGGTCGCAGCAATCGCGAAGCTGAACACCGACAAGCTGCCCGTCGTGCTGGTCGGCGATCCCAACTCGAACAAATGGGAGGCACCAAGCAACGCCCCGTACGACCTCTTCGTCGCGTCCGGCCTGGTGGATCCGCTCGGCAACACCTACCGGTCGTCCACCCCTGTCGGCGCGACCGTCGAGAAGCGGATCGGCACCAGCTTCAACAGCTACAACAACTTCGAGCGGTACGCCCGGCGTTCGGGCAACGTCAACGGCACCTACACCGACTACATCTTCACCACGCCGATGCGGGTCTCGGAGTGGGAGACTGTCGTCGACGTCGACGCGAGCAACAACTTCGTCGGCGTGATCCCGTCCGACCACAACCTGATCCGGGCCACGGTCTGGCTGCCCTGAGCCCGCACGGCCTCCCGGCGGCCGCTACCTCCGGGGCAGGGCGAACAGCCGGTCGATGACGCGCTCGGCGGAGTGCCCGTCGTCGTGCGCGTTGAACATCTCCTGCCAGGCGGTGTACTTGGCGGCATAGCCCGGCGCCTCGGCGTCGAGCGCCCGGACGGCGGCGACCACCGCGTCCTGGGTGAACAGCACCGGGCCGGGGGCCAGCTCCTCCAGGTCGAAGTACACCCCGCGGGTCTTGTCGCGGTACTTCTCGAGGTCCGGCACGAAGAAGATCATCGGCCGGCCGGTCACCGAGTAGTCGAACATCACCGACGAGTAGTCGGTGATCATCGCGTCCGCGGCGAGGAACAGATCAGTCACGTGCGGGTAGCTGGTGACGTCGATCACGCCGGGCACCCGGACGTTCGACCCGCTGCGCAGCGTCCGCGAGTGCCCCCGCAGCAGCAGGACGTAGTCGTCGCCCAGCAACCGCGCCATCTCGGGCAGGTCGAGGAAGTCGACCATCGTCTCCTCGTGGTCGTCCCGCCACGTCGGCGCGTAGAGCACCGCCTTCTGGTCGGGACGGATGCCGAGCAGCTCCCGGATCGCCTCGCCGGAGGAGGTCGACATGGCGTCGTTGCGCGGGTAGCCCTCCTCCCAGATCGGCTTGTCCCACGCGTACGCCGAGCGGAAGATCCCGGTGCTGTGCGCGTTCTGGCTCAGCAGGATGTCCCACTTGGCGCGCTCGAGGGCCAGGAAGTGCTGCTCGTCCTTGCTGAAGTTGGGACGGTCGAGGCCGATCCGCTTGAACATCGACCCGTGCCAGGTCTGGAGCACCACCTGGAACGGCTGGTGCCGGAACTTCTGCCGGATCCACTCGTTGATGATCACGTAGCGGCAGGTGCTGCGGGCGTCCCACCACTCGAGGGTGCCCTTGAGCACCGGCACCGCGCCCTCGGGGACGGCGACCGACAGGTCGAGCACCCCCCAGTACCGTGTCATCTCCGGGAACCGCCGGGCGACCTCGCGGTCGAGGGCGTAGGTGTTGCAGGTGGCGGCGCGGCCGTTGAAGCTCTCGAAGTAGATGGCCTCCTGCGGCTCGAACGTGCGCGCGTGGTACTCGGCCTTCAGCCGGGCCTGCTGGTAGTCGCCGACCAACTTGTCCTCGAGCGGAGCGCTCAGCAGGCAGGTGACGCGGCGTCCGGTGGTGACGCCGATGCGCACCTTGAGCCACATCCCGGTCGTGCGGATCGGCGTGCGCTGGATCAGGCCGGACGCGGCCCCGACGCGGAACCAGGCGCCGCCGGCGGTACGCCCGCGCAGCACGTAGGAGCCGGTCTGCGGCGGCAGCTCGGGCTGGCCCCAGGTGCTGATCAGCAGTGGAGCGAACGCCTCGAAGCGGTCGCCGTCCAGCGTGAGGTCGACCTCGAGGTCCTGCCGGGGGCCGGTGAGCACCAGGCTCGCGCCGTCCAGATCGCCGAGCACCCGCCCGCGGTAGCGCAGTCCGAACGGCTCGTCGGTGAGCTCGACGTCCTCGACCAGCAGCATCGCCGTGGTGTCGCGCACGCACAGCGCGCCGCCCTCACCGGTGTAGGCGTAGCGGACCTCCCCGGCCGCCGGCGCGGCGTCGTGCTCGTCGAGCCCGCTGGCCACCACCGCCCTGTTGCCGGCGGTGTCGGTCACCTCGATCCGGTGGTCGGCCACAGCGAGGGACGCTCCGAGGTCCTCGGGGTTGTTCGCCTCCTCGCGCTCCTCCTCCGGGTACTCGCTGATCGCGGGGAGCCCGGGCGCGGGCAGCTCGCCCGCCAGCCGGTAGGTGCCGTCGGCCTCCGCCGCCACCGCGAGGGCCACCCGTCCCCCCTCCGACACCAGCGCGGCGTGCGCGACCGGGAACTGCGGCGCCCGCACGACCACCTCGACCCGGTCGCCGGCGAAGCTGGTCGACAGGCCCAGCGCTTCGGGCACCCGCAGCTGGAAGCCCAGCCCGGTCTTCGCGTCCCACACCGGCAGCACCTGACGATCACCGGCGGTCCGGGCGACGAGGTAGCCGGCGGTGCCGGTCTTCGCCCGGGTGCGGAAGGTGCCGGTGACCACGCGGTCGCCGCTGTCGACGCGCACCGAGACCGTCCACGCGTCACCGGCCCGGCCGGCCAGCAGCGGCGCGAGGTCGAGGGTGGCGACGAAGGCGAACTCGCCGTAGTCCACGGGCATCAGCCGGGCACCGATGTTGGCCGCGCTGTCGTAGCGCAGGGTGGCGGGCACCTCGGTCCTGCGCCCCGTGCGGTGGTTGCGGAGGACCAGCGTGATCGTGGGCGCGACGTCGTTGCTGCCCGTCCCGCGCTCGAAGGCCCAGCCGGACAGCTCGAAGCGGGTCTCGTCCACCCACCGTCCGGACTGGAGGCGCGCGACCCAGCCGACCTGCTGGTCGGTGAAGCGGTTGACCACGCTGCGGTAGGCGCGCCGGCCCAGCAGGTAGCCCGAGTAGAGGAAGGAGAACCGGGACCGTTTCGCCTTGCGAACCAGCGTCTCGACCCGGTTGAACTTCTGCGCCATGCGTTCCTCGTCGATTCAGCGGTGTCCTGCCCGGTCCCTGGTGACCGGGCTGCTCACTCGAAGATAGCCGCGCCGGCCCTCGCCTGCTCGATGATGTCCGCCATGGCGATCGATTCGGCGGCCCTCAGCTTGAACGACTCGGGGGTGCGGTTGCGGATCATGAAGGCGAACTCGGCCAGTTCGTAGCGCAGGCCGTCGCCGTCGAACTTGTAGTAGTACTTCTTGTTCTTCGACTGGTCCTCGAAACGGGTCTCGAAGTACTCGGTGAGCCACCACGGCGCAGGGACGTAGACGTAGCCGGCCGAGCCGGCGACGATCAGCTCGCCCTCGGCCTTGACGCCGATCCCCGTCCGGGCGGACGCGGTCCCGTGCGGGTAGTCCACGTCGATGCGGCTGAACACCTCCACCGGCGAGTCTGCCGGCTTCAGCGACCGCGTGGTGACCTTGGTGAAGTCGGTGCCCAGCAGCTTGACCACGGCGAGCAACGGGTAGGTGGCCAGCTCGGAGATGCTTCCCCCGTCCGGACCCTCCAGCTCGCGGCCGGACTTCACGATCTTGGTGAAGGTGGCGTCGACCGAGCGCACCTGGCCGATCGAGCCGCTGCGGGCGACCGCGACCATGCGCTGGAAGCCGGGGGCGAAGGCGGTCTTCACGGCCTCCAGCAGCACGACCTCGTGCCGGGTCGCCAGTTCGAACAGCTCGGTGGTCTGCGCCTTGGTGAGCGTCATCGGCTTCTCGCACAACACGTGGACGCCGGCCTCGATCGCCTGCCGTGCGTAGGCGTAGTGGGTGTCGTGCGGGGTGGCGACGTACACCGCGTCCACGTGCTTGAGCAGGTCCTCGACGTTCTCGTTGGCCCACTCGAGCTCCAGGCGCTCGGCGAACGCCTTCGCCGACTCGAAGCGGCGGCTGTAGACGGCCTCCACCGAGACCCCGGACACGTACCGCGCCTCGGCGACGAAGCGGGCGGCGATGCGCCCGGAGCCGATGACGCCCAGCCGGATCACGCCGGCGCTCTCGTTGCGGAGCTGGGTGCTGGACACGCCCTTGGTGCGGTCGAGGTAGATCACCTTGCAGTAGTCGTTGAGGTAGTCGAACTTGCCCAGCCAGTCCGAGCCGATCGCGAAGATGTCGACGCCGTGCTTCTGGATGTCCTGGACCTTCTGGCCCTCGTACTCCTCGATGATGATCTCGTCGGCCAGGCCGCTGTCCTGCACGTTGCGGATGCGGTCCATCAGGCTCTGCCGCACGTTCAGCTTGCCGCGGGAGTCGTCGTAGTTCTCGGTCGTGACGCCGACGATCAGGTAGTCGCCCAGCGCCTTCGCTCGTTCCAGCAGGCGCCGGTGCCCTTCGTGGAACAGGTCGAAGGTTCCGTACGTGATCACCCGCATGCGCGTCCTCCCGCTGGTCGTCGTCGCCCGGCCCCGCCCCGGCCTGTGGAGTCGGAGCCCCGTGGCGCGGGGGCCGCCATGCTTAGATTGTCGCAGATCCGCACCCGAGGAGTTGCGACGTGAAGCTGCCCGGCCCCCTGCGCCGTCTCGCCCGCAAGGCCCGCACCGTTGTGCAGGGACCGCCCGCGAAGAAGGATGCGCCGAAGCCCGCCGTCCGTCCGCTGGAGCCGGTGCCGGAGCTCACGCCGTTCCCGAAGGCGCTCTACCTCTACGCGGTCAACGCCCTCCCCCGCGCCTACGCCGGACGCAGCGCGTCGATCATCGCCAAGGCCCGCATCTTCGCCGAACAGGCGGGCGTGGAGTCACGGCTGGTGACGTTCCTGCACTCGACGGAACTCGCGGACATCGAGCACGACCTGCGGGAGCGCGGGGTGATCGGGGACACCCTGCGGCTGGAGTGCCTGCACGACTACTACCCCGACGACACCACCTGGGACGGCCCCGACGTCGAGCACCCCCTGGAGGAGCCGGGCCTGCACTGGGTGAAGGACCCGGACTGGGAGATCTACCGGTTCTTCGACGCCGAGGGCGTCTACCGCTTCTACAAGCGCTACGACTACGCCGGGCGGATGATCGTCCGGGACTTCTTCAGCCCGAACCGGGCCCGGACGCTGCGGGAGGAGTTCCGCCCCAACGGCACGCTGCGCCGACGGGTGTACATGGACCTGCACCACAACCTGCCACGGCAGGAGATCCACTACCGGGCCGACCAGACGCCGTCCTTCACGGTGTGGTGGGTGATCGACCCGGAGACCCAGCAGCGCAGCGTGGAGCGGGTGACGGTCTTCGACCACGAGGCCCGTCCGGTGGAGGTGCACGACAGCCTCGACCCGATCAACCACCTGTGCCTGGACCGCCTGATCGGCGACGACCACGCCTTCATCATGTGCGAGGACCGCTACCTGGACCGCTACCTGCTCAGCTACTCCCGGGCGAACGCCAAGTCCATCTACGTGTTCCACAACGCGCACATCAAGGAGCCGTACAACGACATCACCGCCATCCGCCCCGGCTTCCGTCCGGTGCTGGAGGCTCGCGACCGCGTGGACGCCGTGGTCTTCCTCACCGCTACCCAGCGGGCGGAGGCCGAGGCGAGGTACGGGCGCGCCGACTCGTTCAAGGTTCTGCCGCACTCGGTGCGCCCCCCGAAGGAGGAGCCCGGGGTCGAACGCGACCCGAACCTGGTCGTGATGATGGCCCGGCTCGACCGCCAGAAGCAGGTCGACCACGCGATCGAGGCGTTCGCCATGGTGGTGGCGAAGCTGCCCAAGGCCCGGCTGGAGATCTACGGCAAGGGCCCCGACCTGCCCGCGCTGAAGAACCTGGTCTCCGATCTCGGCCTGGGCCGGCAGGTGAAGCTGATGGGGTTCACGAAGCAGCCGAACCTGGCCTACCAGCGGGCGTCCCTGTGCATCATGAGCAGTCGCTACGAGGGGGCACCACTGACGCTCCAGGAGTCGATGAGCTACGGGTGCCCGGTGATCAGCTACGACCTGCGCTACGGCCCGGCCGACATCATCGACGACGGCGTGAACGGCCTCCTCGTGCCCTACGGAAACCGCAGGGCACTCGCCGAACGGATCGTCGCCACGCTCCAGGACCCGGCGCTGCTCCAGCGGCTGTCTGCGGCGGCCCGCGTGCGGGCGGCGGACTTCAGCGAGGAGGCCTTCGCCGCGCGGTGGAGCGCCCTGTTCACCGAGCTCGACGCGAAGGGCTGGGACTAGTCCCACACAGGGCGGCCCTTCCACCCTGCCGCGTCCCCGCACTAGGGTAAACGCCCGGGCGCGGAGCGCAGTGCGCCCGGGCGTGGCTCCACAGGCGGGTGCCCGCACGTCTCGGGGAGGGCCGCGTGGTCGAGGAACTGATCGTCCGGACCCGGGCTGAAGCCGGGCGGAACGCGGTGGACGTCCTTCCTGGCGGGCACCTCTTCATCGAGACCGACTCCCCGATTGACACCTCGCTCACGCCGTGGGTGCCGCTGCTCACCCCGATCGCGATGCGCCGCGGCGCACGCCTCCGGCTAGACGGCCCGGTGGCCACCGGTGCCCTGCCCGCCAGCCGCGCTGCCCAGAAGATCCTCGCCGGATGGCACACCAACCTCACGGAGGTCGACGTCGAGGCGACCTGGGTGGACCCGGCGCCCAGCGGCACGGGGGTGGGGCTGTTCTTCTCCGGGGGCGTCGACTCGTTCTACAGCGCGCTCGACCACAGCGGCGAAGTGACGCACCTGATCTTCGTCACCGGCTTCGACATCGGCCTCAGGAAGGACTGGCTGGACGAGCGCGCGCGTGCGGCAGTGGGCGAGATCGCCGAGGAGCTCGGGGTGGAGCTCCTCACCGCGCGCACGAACCTTCGACGACTCTCGAACCGCTGGTGCAGCTGGGGCAAGCAGTACCACGGGGCCGCGCTGGCGGGTATCGCCCACCTCTTCTCTCCGGTGATCGGGACGGCGATCATCCCGTCCAGCCACGCCCACCCGTGGGGCTCGGATCCCGAACTCGATCCCCTGTGGTCCAGCACGGTGCGCATCCTCCACGATCGCCCGGCCAGCCGGCTCGCCAAGACGGCCCGCGTCGCGGACTCCGACCTCGCCATGCGCCACCTCCGGGTCTGCTACTGCACCCATCCCGGCGAGTACAACTGCGGGCGCTGCGAGAAGTGCCTGCGGACGATGATCGCTCTCTACGGCGTCGGCGCGCTCGAGCGATCGGACACCTTCCCCCACGCACTCAGCCCCCGGGCCATCGCCGGGCTGGAGCTCAAGGCCGGGGGGATCGACTTCGCGCGCGAGAATCTCGCCCAACTGCGGAGCATGCCCGTGCGCGACCGGCGGATCGAGTGGGCACTGGCCCTCGCCCTCGCCCTCGCCCCCCTTCGCGGAGGGTTGCGGACGTGGACGAGATCGCTGCGCCGCTCACTCCAGGCGATACGCCGATGGGCCCACCGCGTGCGTCGCGGGCTCGGACGCCGCCTGCGCCCCGGGCAGTCGGCCGCCCCGGGATAGGGGAAGTTCCCGTACCGCCGACTCCCGGCGAGCCGAGCCGGGAAGAGCCGTCTCAGGACCGGCGTCGCCGGGCGAGCCAGACGGCGGCGCCGGCCGCACCGAGCAGCAGCACGCCGCCCGCGACGAACCATCCCACGGCCACGGACCCGTCACTGCTGCCGGTGGGCTCCGGCGTGGTGCTGAACGACGGCCCGCCAGGAGTGCTGCTTCCCCCGGTGGACGGGGTCGGCATCTCGCTGGCCGACGTCGTCGGGGTTGCCGTCGGCGTGGACGTGGCATTCGGATCAGGGTTGGCCAGCACGGGCGGCTGCTCCTCCTCGCCGATCCAGACCTCCTTCTGTGACTGGCTCCACGTGCCCTTTCCGTAGGCGAACTGGAAGGAACCGCCCCGGACGCGCCCATCGGCGCCGCTCGTGCGGTACATCACGGTGTAGGTGCCCTTGGGAAGGTCGAACGCGAGCTGGGTGGTCACGTTTGTTCCCTCGACGATGAGAGCACCAGACGTGACGTTCCGACCGTCGGCGTCCAGCACAAGGATCTTCGCCAGTTTGGCGTTCGCCTTGGTGCGGAATGCGAGCGTGACCCAGCCGGGCTCGGCCTTCAGTTCCTGTCGCGCGGCCGGCTCGCTCGCCACGAGGTAGTCATCGACGGCGGCGGCCGGGGTGGGCACTGCGAGGGCCATCATCAGGGCAGCGCCGACACCGGCAACGATCCGCGTCCACAGCATTTCCGAGCCACGACCTTCCCTACGAAATCCGCTGCCAACCCTACCCCCGCACCCCAGGAAGGCCATTCCTCTCAGGTTCGTGGGTTATGATCCCTGAGGAAATCCTTAAGAAAAACGCTGTCTCCCAGGACCCGCCCGCCCGTCGCGGCGCAGAGAAGGACCCTGCGTGAGCCGCGTCGACAGCAGGGGGACGGATGCCGAACACGGCCCGGAAGACGAGTTGGCTCCAGCGCGCGATCGCGGCGGTGGGGACACTGGCGCTGGTGACGGGGCTCTCGGTCTCCCCGGCGTCCGCGATCAGCTTCACGATCGACGGCACCACCGAGGAGGCGCAGGCCGTTCCCCAGGACCTGAGTGCCTGCCCGACGCTCACGTCCACCCCACGGGCCTTCGAGGCGTGGTTCAACACCGACGACATGGAGTACCGCGGCTACCTGGACGCGAACAACCAGTCCCCCTGGAGCTACGCGAACAAGATGGCCCAGGTCATCTGCGGCGCGAAGCAGGGCTCCTCGATCATGATCGGGATGTACTTCATCCGGGCCATCGGCACCACAGCCCGTCCCGAGTCCGACGCAGAGATCATCTGGCGGGCCATGGACTATGTGCGCAGCAAGCGGGGCGTGAGCATCGGCTTTGTCATGGACGGCGGGAGCATCACCCCCTCGTCGGCAAAGTCCAACATCTACAAGCGCCTCGTCGATTCCGGTATCGCCAAGGTCTACTGGTGCTACAACGGCTGTTTCAACACCAACTCAAAGAAGGTGTTCCCCTACGCCATCAACCACGAGAAGTTCCTGACGATCTCCGACACCATCTGGCAGAACGACGGCAAGACGCACCCCGTGGTCTTCTCCTCGTCCGGCCAGTTCGCCCGCAGCCAGGTGCGCACCTACTGGCAGGAGGCGTCGCTGATCTACGGTGACCAGAAGCTGTACGACTACTTCGTCTCCCGCTACAAGAACATGAGGGTCTGCACGGGGTCCTACTCCGGCGGATCGGACTGCAAGGCCGGCAGTGCCTGGTCCGGTTCGGGCGACGTGGTGCCCACCCTGCGGAAGGCTCGCGGCATCTGGGTGGACAGCCTGTACCGCCACGGGACTGATTCCGGGCGCGGCACCTTCGTCTCGTTCAGCCCGCAACCCCAGGGCGTGGACGACTACTACACCGCGCAGTTCAACGATGTGGACTGCGCGGTCGACAGCAAGATCCGGGTCGCGATGTACCGACTCACGATCACGCGCGCGACGATCTTCGTGAAGGCGCTCGCCAGCCTGAAGAACCGCGGGTGTGACGTGAAGATCCTGCTGTCGCAGAAGGGTGGGGCACAGACGGTCTCCAAGGACGTGGTCAAGGTGTTGAAGAAGTACAACGCGACCACCATGGTCCGCTGCACGCGCATCCCGATCCACACGAAGATGATCCTGATCACCCCGTCGACCAGCAGCGCCGGACGTGCGCTGTTCGGCACGGCGAACATGACCACCTCCGGCCTTCGCTACAGCGAGGAGCACGTGATCACCGTGGACAGCAGGCGGGCCGACGCGGCAACGTCGGCTGACATCGAGCGGGTCATCGCGGTGTACCAGGCAGGCTGGAACGAACTCAACCAGGGGAACCGGGCATGCCACTGACGACCAGCAATACGATGACCTCCCGCCCGCGGGGCCTGCGGCACCTCTCCGGCCTCCTGGCCGCCATCGCCCTCCTCGCCGGACTGCTCGTTCCGGTCTCCGCGGCACGCGCCGAGCTCACCTACGGCAAGCCGACCAGCGTGAGCGCGGTGAAGATCTCCGGCTCCAACGGCATCAAGGTCACCTGGAAGGCTCCGAGCGGAACCCCCGCGCCCGCGGCCTACAAGGTGTCCTGGGGCACCAGCTCGAAGGCCACCAGCGCATCGTTCAACACCTACGTGACCGGCACCTCCGCCACCCTCTCCTCGGCGAGCATGCTCACGAAGAAGGCCTACTACGTGTGGGTCACGCCCTGGAGCGAGGCGAAGAGCAGCGGGACGGCGACGGGCGCCATCAGCTCCGCCGACAAGGTGACCACCTCCGGGTACGCCTACAAGGCCCCGATCGAGATCCATGCGGTGAACCCGACGAAGACCTCCATGGAGATCACCTGGCGAACCGTCACCGGCTCTCCGGGGTACGTGCTGCGCGCGTACAACTACACGACCGGCAAGTACTCCTACCAGATCGGGTACGACGGCAGCGCGATCTTCACCGGGCTCACGCCGAACACGAAGTACAAGTTCACGGTGGCGAACCGGCTCCTGATCAGCGGCTACGACACCGTCCCCGGCGTGCGGGTCAGCGGGTGGTCCTCGGCAAGCTCGACGAAGTCGACCAACCCCACGACCGTGACCCTCCCCGACGCGACGACGTCCCCCATGCGCGACGTTCCCACCGACCTGGCGATGACCGACCGCGACTCGAGCAGTGTCTCCCTGTCGTGGACGCCCCCGGCCGGCTACGACCCCGCGACCGACAAGTTCCGGGTCTACTGGGCCGAGGACCAGGAGATGACCGACAACGACGGGTACACCAAGAGCAGCCTGACCGGCACGAGTGGCAAGGTCACTGGCCTGGAGTCCAACACCAACTACTACGTGCGCATCCGGATGGTGCGCGAAACCGTCGTGAACGGCGTGGCGGTGGTCACCGCGATCTCCGACCGCACCCAGGCGATCATGGTGAAGACCCGCTCACCGAAGGGATTCCTCACCGGAGCCATCACAGGTCTGGGGTCCAGCGACCTGAACGACTACGTCGCGACCGCGTACGGGCGCTCGAGCACCGGCGTTCCCAACGATGTGAAGGGCACGGCGAACGTGTCCGGCTCCGGGACGTTCAAGCTGGAGCTGCGGCCGGGGACGTACCTGATCCAGCTGGCTTACGTGGGGACGGGCAACTTCACCACCGTCTGGCTCACCAACGACGGGTCGACCGCCTACTCGAGCGCCGATGCCGACGCCCAGACGGTGAAGCTCGACGCCACGACGGCCGCGGGCACCGTTGCTGTCGGGACAGGCGCGACCATCACCGGGACCGTGACGAGCTCCGCGACCAGCAACCCGATCCGTGACGTGAACGTCTCCGCCCGCCTCACCTCCAACAAGGAGGTCGTCGGCCAGGCGTCGACCAACTCCACGGGTACCTACACGCTGAAGGGGCTTCCGCCGTCCACCTCCGTCATCGTGCGGTTCAACAGCTCGACCGGCGTCCACAAGACGAAGGACCTGAGTGCTCTGACCACTCCGGCCGCGAATGGCTCCAGGGACCTCGACACGACCATGGTGCCGGCCTGACCGATGGGCGTGGGTAGGATCGCCGGGTGACCCCCCGCACCTGGCTCCGACGCCAGTACCGCCGTGCCCGACGCATCGCCGGGCGACTGGCCGGACGTGGCGTCCCCTCCTCGGATCTGTCCGCGGCGAACCCCCTGCTGATCGGGACGACGTCGTTCGCTGCACGTGTCGACGCCGGAGAGGCCGTTGCTGCGGCAGCACTCGCTGCGGCGCGCGAGTGCCTTGCGCAGGACAATCTGCCGGCCGCGCTGCGCCTGGGTCACGAGTTGGCCGGGGGTCGTGACACGGGGCAGGTGGGTGCGGCCGTGATCGGGCTCTGCAGACTGCACACCTCGGGGCCGGAGCAGGCCTGGCGGCGGTTCGCGGGCATCACGGACCCCGTTGTCGTGGCCGCGGCGGCACCCGAGTACTTCGAAGCGGGCTTCGTGATGGACGCCTCGGCGGCAGAGAGGGAGGCGCGTGCGCTCCCCGGCCTGCGCAACACCGACCGGCCGGCACCGTCCGGGGTGCTGAAGGTGGCGCGCACCGCCTTCTCCGTGGGCCGAGACGACTGCGCCGGCATGCTGATCGCCGATGGGCTCTCGGGGACCTTCGGCGCCCTCACTCCTCACCAGGCCTACGAGTTCGACCGGCTCGCGAGCTGGCTGCCCGACGGGGTGCGCCGCCGTCCGCCCGAGCCTCTGGACGCCGACCTCCGCTTCGGCGTGATCGACTACAAGCAGCCGGACAACAGTTCGCGGAACGTCGGTGACTTCATCCAGACCCTGGCCTCCCTGGGGCACCTCGTGCGCCATGCGAACCTGACGTTCGTCGGCGAACCCGAACTGCTCGCCTTCGTCGAGGGCCTGCGCACGTCGGTCAAGCCCGAGCGCCTGATGAATGACACCGCCGCCGTCGTCCACCTGGTCGAGGTCCAGCGTGACGGCAACGTGTACCAGACCCTCCCGGAGCCGACCTGGGCGGTGATGTTCGGCTGGTACCTGCACCCGACGTTCGCCGGCGGCTACAACCTTCCCTTCAACCCGGCCATCCGCCCGTTGTTCATCAGCTTCCACCTCAACAAGCCCGAAGCCCTCACCCCCGAGGCCGTCGCCTACCTGCGCCGGTACGGGCCGGTGGGGTGTCGGGACTGGCAGACGGTGGCGCTGCTGGCCGGGGCCGGCATTCCGGCGTTCTTCTCCGGTTGCATCACCACCACGGTCGACACCGTCTTCGCACGCACAGGCCCGGACACGCGCACAGCGACCGGGTACGTGGACGCCCGCGAAGAGGTCGAGGGCGACGACAACATCGAGCAGTCCGTGGGCGACATCCGACGCGACCCGCTTCCCACCAACCTGCGCCTCGCCCATGAGTGGGTCAGCCGCTACGCCGATGACTACCGGGAGGTCGTCACCAGTCGGCTGCACAGCTACCTTCCGGCTCGGTCCGTGGGATGCCAGGTGACCTTCGACCCGGCGAACAGGTCGGACCCACGCTTCGGCGGCCTGATCGACATCGACGATGCCGCTTACGAGGCGATCCGCCAGGGAATCCTGTCCAAGCTGGCCGCCATGGTCGCGCTGCTCTCCTCCGGCGCGAACGAGGCCGACGTGTACCGCCGCTGGCGCGAGCTGTGTGCGCCGGACGTGGCACGGGCCCAGGAGTACCTCGGATCCCTCACCATTGCCGCTGAGGCCCTCCCGGACGTCTCGGAGGGTCTTCCCCGCGCCGACCGGGTCGTCGTGATCGACGCCGGCCGCAACCAGCCGGCTGTCGCCCGCGCCGTGGCCGGCCTCGAGCGCTGGGCGCCCGGGGTGCCGGTAGTGGCGGTCGGCGCCGCCGCGACCCGGCTCCCCGCGCGGGTGCATTGCGTGACGGATCTCCCCCTGGTCGAACGCGGCTCCGCTGCACAACGCCACAATCTCCTGGTGGCATCGGTCCTGGCCTCACTCCCCGAGGGAACCCGGGTACTCACGCTGCCGCCGGACGCGCTGGTGCGCGGTCCCCTCGAGACCCTTTTCGAGACCGACCTCGGAGGGGCCGTGGTCGCAGCCCGTGCCGACGTCCGCCGCAATCGGCGCAACCTCGCGGTCCTGCTGCGCAGGATCAGCTCCCGGCAGGGGCCGGCGTGGAGCGATGCGCTGACGCTGATCGCGGAGGGCCATCGTCGGATCGGCCACGGGCACGCGCCCTTCGACCCGCGCGTCGCAGTGCTGGACATCTCGGCTCTGGCGGGCTCCGACTGGGGACGCCTCGCCCGTCCCCTGATCGAGACCTACGGCGCCAGCTGGGTCGAAGCGATGAACGTGCTGCTCGCCGGAGCGAGCGAGCCGCTCTCCCCGCAGATGGTCGGGAACGCGGCGCTCGAGGACGTCGAGGGCACGGCCGCGGTGGTCACCGGCCTCAGCCAGTCCCGGCTGCCTGCGGCCATGTTCACCCGCGCCTGACTTGCTCGATCCCGATCGGGCGTCCGCTAGCTTTGGGCGCATGGACAACACCCCGCCCAAGGTTGCCGTCGTGGTGGTCAGCTACAACGCTCTCGACTACGCCCGCAAGATGCTGGCATCGGTGCGCGCCACGCGCGGTGTCGACTACGAGATCGTCGTCGTCGACAACAACAGCACCCGGGCGACCAAGCTGTGGTGGACTCTCCAGCGCTTCCGTGGTCGGATCAATCGCCTCGCGCTGCTCGACCGCAACACCTTCTTCGCCGAGGGCTGCAACATCGGGGTGTCGATGGCTCCCAGGGACGCCACGCACATCCTTCTGCTCAACACCGACTGCGAGGCGCTGAGCCCGGACTGGCTGGCCCGTCTGATGGCTGCGCACGCCGGCGGTGCGACCGGCCTGCGGTACATCACCAGCGGCCCCTGGCCACGCGCCGACGGGTTCTGCCTGCTCGTTGATCGCGACGCCTGGGAAGACGGGCTGGACGAGTCGTTCCAGTGGTGGTGGTCCGTCACGGCCCTCGAAGCCCGCCTGCTGCGCCAGGGCCACCGGGTTGCCGCCGTGCGCGACTACGAGGACGTGCTGGTGCACCACGGCGGTAAGAGTGGCAAGGCCTTCAAGAAGGCACGCTCGGGCGATGCGAGCCGCGAGACGGTCGCCGGGTGGTTCGAGGGCCACCACGTCACGGTCATCGACAGCCTGCCGAAGGTCTGAATACTCCGCGGCCGGTGCAGCCGCGGTCAGGACTTCACGCGGAACTCGTTGACGATCGACGCGGCGTGCGTGATCGCCTCCGCGGTGATCCGGTCGCCCTCGGCGACGAACGCCGCCACCGGCCCGGCCGGGAGGTCGCCCAGCACGTACTTCTTCATCGCGAGCCGCTCGTCCCGCAGGCTGTCCTGCCCGAGGGCGTCGTCGAGGATCGCGGCGAGGTTGGACAGGTCGCGCTCGAGGATGTAGGACGCCCGCTGGGTCGGGAACGTGTTGAAGTAGGTCTCGGCGTCGAGCTCGCGCGGGTTGGACGTGACCAGCGGGCGCTCGGTGTAGAGGAAGTCGGTGACCACGCTGGAGATGTCGGAGATCAGCACGTCCGCGGCGTCGAAGCACTCGTACAGCGTCATGGTCGACTCGGGCCCGACGTAGAGGTGGCCGCCCTCGGCCGCGGCCAGCATCTCGACGATCTCGACCCGCGCCGCCGCCATGCCCGGCCGCTGGACGCCACTGGCGGGGTGCGGCTTGAAGATGATCCGGACGTCCGGCAGCGCCTGGAGGATGCTGCGGATCATGTCCGGACCCATCCGCTCCAGCGAGGAGTAGTTGGACTCCTCGTAGTAGCCCTCGAAGGTCGGGGCGTAGAGGATCGTCTGCCGGTGGTCTCCCGCGATCGGGCCCACCGTGAGGGCCTCCACCTGGGGGCGTCCGATGATCGCGTACTGGCTCGTCGGCATGTGGATGCCGGCGGCCTCGTAGCGGTCGATCGCCGCCTGCCCGGCCACCCACACCCCGTCGTACACCCGCGAGACCGGGTTGGCGGAGGTGGACTTGTCGGAGTCGCCGTGGTTGAGGAAGACGTGGCGGATGCGCGCCTCGCGGAGCAGGTGGACGTTCTTGCCGGCGTTGGCCAGGTAGTACGCCACGCGGGTGGTGGGGCGGATCAGTTCCTCGACGTGCCGGGTCTTCGGCGCGTACACCACCGGGATCGGCGTCGGCGCGATCGGGGCGAGGTGGCTGGCCTCGCGCACCATGATGAAGGACTTCTGGTGCAGCGCCTCGATCGGCGGCACCCACTGGTTGAGGATGTACAGCGACTGGCCCGCGTCCGCGGACATGTACACCACGGCCTCGGGGGCGAGTTCGTCGAGCTCGTCGGTGATCTCGGACTGGATGCGCTCCACCGTCCGCTCGGAACCCAGCCGGCGCAGGCTGAGGGCGTACCGGGCGGCCAGCACGCCCAGCCACAGCACGAAGAGCGCCCCCACGGCGACGTTCACCCACAAGGGCCAGACCAGCGCGTGCCCGAGGGCCCCCCAGACGCCCAGCAGGCTCTCGGCGAGGACGATCACCGGCGTGGGCCAGGCGGACGCCCGGTAGGCCTTCGCGTAGGACACGCTGGCCGCCGGCTGGGGCGAGCCGTCCGTGCGGTAGGCCAGCGCGGGCTGGCGACTGCCCAGCCACGCGGTGCCCACCCAGAGCACCTGCTGCGCCAGCTGGAGCGCGAGCACCGCCGCCGCCACCGACACGGCGAGGTTGGTGATCTCGCCGCGCACCAGGAGGCTGATCAGCAGCACGCCGCGGATCAGCTGCCTCACGTGCGGCGGGGCGCCGAGGCGCCGCAGCAGCAGCGTGTCGCGGACGCAGGCCCGCGACGCCAGCCAGTCGACGACGACGGCCAGGACGAAGATCGCGACCCCCACCTCGACCGTGCCAGCGAGGACGCACAGCGACAGCGCGCCCCACAGCACGCCGGTGACCAGCAGGTAGTGGGAGGCGAGCAGCCGGTCGAGCCAGCCCAGCCAGGACGGGGACTGCGGCGTGCCGAGGATCGCCCGGGCGAAGTCGAAGGACTGCGGCATCCGGACGACCTGGGCCGCGTCGACGGACTTCGGGTCCTCGGGCTCGTTGTCGGACTCGAACTGGTCCTCGTCACTCACCGGACGACCCCTCCTCCGCTGCGGGACTCCTCATACGCGCTGACCACCTCGTCGGTGGGACCGTCCATCATCAGCTCGCCCTTGTTCAGCCAGATCGTGCGCGAGCACGTGTCCCGGATCGAGGTCATCGAGTGCGAGACGAGGAACACGGTGCCGGCGTTGTCGCGGATCTCCCGGATCCGGTCCTCGCTGCGCTTGCGGAAGCGGCGGTCGCCGACCGACAGCGCCTCGTCGACGATCAGGATCTCGTGGTGCTTGATGGTGGCGATGGCGAACTTCAGCCTGGCCTGCATGCCCGAGGAGTACGTGCGCATCGGCAGGTCGATGAACTCCTGGAGCTCCGCGAACTCGACGATCGGGTCGCGCAGCTCCTCGACCTCCTTGCGGGACAGTCCCAGCGCCAGGCCGCCGAGCACGATGTTGCGCTCACCGGAGAGGTCGGGGATCAGCGCGGCGCCGACGCCAAGGAGGTTCGGGCGGGAGGCGGCGTAGACCGCGCCGGACTCCGGCGGGGTCAGGCCGGTGATCGCACGCATCATGGTCGACTTGCCGGAGCCGTTGGCCCCGATCACGCCGATCGACTCGTTCTCGTAGGCGGTGAAGCTGACGCCCTTGAGGGCGTGCACGACACGGATGCCGCGTCCGCTGTTCTGGAACAGGCTGCGGCCGCGGCGCTTGATGGCCTTGCCGCTGGCGAACACGCGGTACTTCACGTGCAGGTCGTCCACGATCACCACCGGACGCCGTCCCGCGGCGTCGGCGATGTAGGGGGGACGCGTGATCTCCTCGATCGGCGGGGTCTGCTCAGTCACGGCCGTACCTCTCCTCCGCCACCCAGAAGAACAGCAGGCCGACGACGAAGGTGACGACCGCCCACGCGCTGAAGTACACCCAGTACATCGGGTCGTAGGTGTGGCCACCCATCAGCGCGGCGCGGGCCATCTCGAGCACCTGGTACAGCGGGTGGAAGTCGTAGAGCCTCAGCAATGTCGGGTTTCCGGCGAGGACCCCGTTCACGTTGAACAGCACGCCGGAGGTGTAGAAGAGGATGCGCGAGATGAACGGCAGCAGCTGGGTCAGGTCGCGCACATGGACGGTGAGCCGTGCGGCGATCAGCGCCACCCCGGTGTTGAACAGGGTGAACAGCACCAGCAGCGGCACCATCAGCAGCCACTCCACGCTCGGCAGGTGGCCCATCAGCGGCAGCACGACCGCGAGGAGTGCCATCGACGGCATCAGCGAGAGGAACTGCTCGATCACCTCCCCCACCGGGAGCGTGACCCGCGGGAAGGCGAGCGACTGCACGAGCGCCTGGTTGCCGGTGATCGACTTCGCGCCCTGGGAGAGGCTCTTGGAGAAGAACTGGAAGAGGAAGACGCCGATCACGACGTGGGCGGGGTAGTCGGCTCCGCGGCCCCTCTCCCCCACCAGGAAGTAGAAGATGACGCCGTAGATCAGGGCGTTGATCATCGGCTGGAGCACCAGCCAGATGATGCCGAGCCGGTTGCCCTCGAGGTCCGCGCGCATGCGGTAGCGGGACATCGCCCAGACGAACTCCCGGCGTCCCCACGCCTGCTTCAGGTACTGCCAGAAGGGTGGCCTCGCACCCACCCGGTGCAGGCCGTGTTCGGCGGCCAGGTCGGCCAGACTCATGCGGTGTGCATTCCCATCGCTACGCGGCCGGAGCGGCCTGTGGACGCCGAGATTCTACCGGACCCGCCGTCCACAGCCCGCACCGGGTACGTCAGGCGCGCGTCCGGTTGGCCAGGTAGTAGCCGACGAGCGCCCGGGTGGACGGGTCCTGGGCGGCGAGGGCCGCGGCGTCCCCGGCCACGGCCGGCGCGATCTGCAGGGCCAGCTGCTTGCCCAGTTCCACACCCCACTGGTCGAAGCTGTTGATGCCCCACACCACGCCCTGGGTGAAGGTGATGTGCTCGTAGAGGGCGATCAGCTGCCCGACGACCGACGGGGTCAGCGCCGGCGCCATGATCGAGGTGGTCGGCCGGTTCCCCGGGAACACGCGGGCCGGGACGATCTCCTCCCTGGTGCCCTCCGCGCGCACCTCGTCCGCGGTCTTGCCGAACGCCAGCGCCTTGGTCTGGGCGAAGAAGTTCGACAGGAACAGCTCGTGCACGTCCGCCTCGCCGTCGGTGATCGGGTGGGCGGGGGTGGCGACCGCGAGGAAGTCCGCCGGGATCAGCTGGGTGCCCTGGTGGATCAGCTGGTAGAAGGCGTGCTGGCCGTTGGTGCCCGGCTCGCCCCAGAAGATCTCCCCGGTGTCGGTCACGACGTCCGACCCATCGGTGCGCACGCCCTTGCCGTTGGACTCCATCGTGAGCTGCTGGAGGTAGGCGGCGAAGCGGTGCAGGTACTGCGCGTACGGGAGGACGGCGTGGCTGCGGGCCTTCAGGAAGTTCACGTACCAGACGTTCAGCAGGCCCATCAGGGCCGGGACGTTCGCGGCCAGCGGCGCCTCGGCGAAGTGCCGGTCGATGGCGTGGAAGCCGGCCAGGAAGTCGGCGAAGCTGTCCGGCCCGAGCGCGACCGCCAGCGACGTGCCCACCGCCGAGTCGACGGAGTAGCGTCCGCCCACCCAGTCCCAGAAGCCGAAGGCGTTCGCGGGGTCGATGCCGAAGTCGGCGACCTTGTCCAGGGCGGTCGAGACCGCGACGAAGTGCTTGCTGATCGCGTCCTTGGCCTGCTCTTCCGAGGCGTCGATCGCGCCGGACGCGCGCAGCTGCGCGAGCAGCCAGTCGCGGGCCATCCGGGCGTTGGTCAGGGTCTCCAGCGTGGTGAACGTCTTGGACGCGACGATGAACAGCGTGGTCGCCGGGTCGAGCCCGACGGTCTTCTCGTAGACGTCGGTGGGGTCGATGTTCGAGACGAACCGGCACTCCAGGCCGGGCTTCACGTACGGCTTCAGCGCCTCGTAGACCATCACCGGGCCGAGGTCGGAGCCGCCGATGCCGATGTTCACCACGGTGGTGATCGGTGCGCCGGTCACGCCCTTCCACTCCCCGCTGCGGACGCGGTCGGCGAAGGCGTAGACCTTGTCCAGCACCTCGTGCACCTGGGCGACCACGTCGGTGCCCTCGACCACGAGGCTGTCGCCCCGGGGACGGCGCAGCGCGGTGTGGAGCACCGACCGGTTCTCGGTGACGTTGATGCGCTCGCCGGCGTACATCGCGTCCCGCCTCGCCTCCAGGCCCACCTCCTCGCCGAGCGCGACGAGGGCGGCGAGGATGTCGTCGTCGATGAGGTTCTTGGACAGGTCGACGTACAGGTCGGCCGCGGTGAAGCTGAAGCGCTCCGCCCGTCCGGGGTCGTCGGCGAACCAGCCCCGCAGGTCGGGTTCGAGGGACGCGGCGAGCTCGGTCAGCTGCTCCCAGGCAGCGGTGGCGGTGGGATCCACGGGTGCACTCATGGGGTCAGCCTATGAGTTCGTCGCCGCGGTTGGCCCCCCTTTCCGCCGGAGCAGTGATACGCGCGACGTTGGCCGCGAACGCCGCCTGCGGGCCGCCGGGCGGGTCGCCCAGCACGTACCGCTTCATGGCCACCCGCGCCGCGCGCAGCGGGTCGGGGCCGAGGGCGTCGTCGAGCACGGCGTCCAGGTCGGCCAGCCCGGGCCGGAGCAGGTAGGACGCCGCAGCGGTGGGGTACGCCGCCACGAAGTCGGCCGGCGGCAGGCCGGCCGGGTCGCAGGTGACGACGGGCCGCTCGGTGAACAGGTAGTCGGTGGCCACGCTGGAGATGTCGGAGACCAGGACGTCCGCCTCGGCCAGGCACTCGGGCAGCGTCAGGGCGCGGTCGGCGGCGACCACGTGGCCGCCGGGGGTGCCGCGCAGGAGCGCCTCGATCTGGCCGATGGCCGCCAGCATGGCCGGGCGGGAGACCCCGCTGGCCGGGTGCGGCCGGAACCAGACCTGCGTCCGGCCGTCCGCGAGGAGCCGACGGACGAGGTCGACGCCCATCGTGTCCAGCGAGCTGTGGGAGGTCTGGTCGTAGTAGCCCTCGAACGTCGGGGCGTACAGCACGACGGGACGCTCGTGGCCGCTCGGACCGACCGGCAGCCCGGCCACCTGGGGGCGCCCGATGTGGACGAACGCCTCGTCCGGCACGGCCACCCCTGCGACCCGGTACCGCTCCCGGGCGGCCGGCCCGGCCACCCACACCTCGTCGAACGCCCGGGCCATGCCGTTGGCGCTGGTCGCCTTGTCGGAGTCGCCGTGCAGCAGCATCACGTGCCGCAGCCGCGGCTCGCGCAGCAACTGGCCGTTCCGCTCGCCGTAGGCGAGGTAGAACGCCGCGCGCACGCCGGGCAGCAGCAGGCGCTCCACGTCCCGCTGCCCCGGTGCGTAGACCACCGGGTGGCGCGTCGCCGCGAGCGGGGTGAGCTGGCTGGCCTCGCGCACGACCAGCAGGCCGTCGGCGGGCAGCGCGTCGAGGGCGGGCAGCCACTGGTTGGCGATGTACTTCGACTGGCGGGCCGCCAGCGAGATGTACACCAGGAACGACGGACGGCCCCCGGCCAGGGCGGCGAGCAGGTCGGTGGCCCAGCCCGGCTGGGCGCGACGCAGTGCCCGTGCCGCGAGGCCGGAACGGACGAGCCAGGCCAGGGCACCCAGCGTGCCGGCCGCACCCGCGCCGAGCGCGAGGGCCGCTCCGCCCGTCCCGGTGGCGGCGGCCAGAGCCCCGGCCAGCGCCACGAGTTCCAGGGCGACCACCGTCCCCGGCGTGCCCACCGCGCGGGCGTAGGCACGGGCGGAGTCGGCGAAGGGCTGGGGCTGGACGGCCGCTCCGGGGACGTAGCGCAGCGGCGGTGCCGAGCGGGAGAGCCAGGTGGCGAGCACCGGCTGCGCGGTCCAGGCCAGCTGCACGAACAGGACGGCGGTGACGTAGGCGAGCACCGCCACGGCGTCCCCGCCGGCGGAGAGGACGAGCGCGACGGCGGGGAGGGTCCGGAGCAGCGCGCGCACCTGGCCGCGCAACCCGACGAGGTCCAGCAGCCGCGTCACGGCCGGGTCTGCGGGGGTGGCCAGCCAGTCGGTGCCCGCCCCCAGCACCCACGCGGCCAGCCCCAGCCAGGGCAGCCCGAGCCAGGCGGCGACGACGGCCACGAGGAGGGAGCCGGCCAGCACCGGCAGGTAGGCGCGCGCGGCGAGGGACGCGAAGGGGGCCGGCAGGCGTCCGGGCCAAGCCGACCTGGCCACTTCCTCCCACTCGGGGACGGGCGCCCGGCCCAGCGTCTGAATGCCTGTGCCACGCTTCACGCGGCTCAGCCTAACGGTCGGCGCGCGCCGGTTCCGGGCGCGCGGCGACGGCCGCCGGTCGTGCCGGGGGTGGGACGGATCAGGCGCGGATCGCCACGTGCACGTGGTTGAAGTGGTTCGCGTTCAGGCTGCCGCGGTCGGCCATCTTGCGCCAGTGCGGCGTGCCCGGCGTCCAGATGTGCTGCTCGAAGATGATGTGGTCGATGTTGAACACCTTGGCGTGCTTGATCAGGTAGTTCGCGATCCGGTGGCCCAGCGCGCTCTCCGCGCGCGGGGTGAGCATGATGTCGAGGGCGCGGCCGTTCTTGTGGAAGGGCAGGCCACCGGCCCGCCAGCCGCCGTAGGAGTTCACCGCGGGGAACAGCGCGCACACCGAGCGGTAGATGTGAACGGTGTCCTTGCGCAGCCGGCTCTCCACCGCCGAACCCCGGTTGCAGGGGTTCCAGGTGGTGCCCGCGGCCTCGACCGGGGCCGCGTCGGAGAGCTGGTCCTCCAGGACCCAGCCGTAGCCGTCGTCGAACTCGACCTTGCGGTAGGAGCCCTCGATGTCGGAGGTGGCGCTCACCCGCACGCCCAGTTCGAGCCGGCCGAGCAGCGCCGACTTCTCGTCGGCCTTCTTGCGCACGTTGAGCGAAGCCTTCGTGTACAGCGGCGTCAGGCTGACCAGCGCGACCGCCTCCTTCGCCCTGCTGACCGCCGGCACCGCGAGTTCCTCGGCGAGCAGCGTCCGCGTGGGGGGAGCGACGACCTCCTGCGCGGCGGCGGCACGAGCGAGGGGGGCGGCCGCCGGTGAGGTGCCGAGGGCGGCAGCGGACCCACCGCTGCTGCCGACGACCACGGCTCCGGCCGTCGCGGTGGCCGTCACGACGGCCAGGGCGATGCCGCCACGGGAGACCATGCGGTCGGCCAGCGTGGGGGCCGCGTAGCGGGGCGTGTGCGGCGCTGCGGGCGTGGGGACGGCGGGGCCAGCCGGGGCGACCGGGTCAGCGACCCGTCGGGGCTGGTACATGCGCATCCGTCCTGAAGATCCTGAGGTGGATTCTCAGGCTACCTTAAGGAAAGCCGTACGAACAACCCTTCTGCGCCCCTGAAGGCTGCGCTCCCGCCCGGCTCTGGCGATACTGGCAGGAGCGCGTCGGGGCGCGCGGGTGATCGGGGGGACGATGAGGTCGGTGCCGGGACTGGTCGCGGTGGTCGTGTTCGCCCTGTGCCTGGGGGTGCCCGTCGTCGGAGCAGCCGCCGTCGCGACGCCGGCGTTCGCGGGCGGCGCGCAACCCGTCCCCGAGGCGACGAAGAAGAAGACGCCCAAGCCGACCGTGACGCCGTCGAAGACCATCGTCCCGCCGACGCCGGTCTCCACGGCCAAGACCGCCGCCGAGCTCGAGGGCGAGCGGTGGGTGCAGCTGGCGGTCATCGCCGGAGGCGGGATCCTCGGCGCGGTCCTGGTGTTCTTCGCGCTCGGGGCGTTCCTGCGGCGGCGTCCACGGCGTCGCCGGTGACCGCGTCCGCCCCGGACCGGGGGCTCAGTCGCCCAGGCGCCACTGCTGGAGCGTGACCCGCAGGTCGTCCAGGCTGTCGCCCAGCACGGCGTCGGGCTCGACGAGCTGGCGCGGCCACACCGCGATCCCGCCCGCCTCCAGCCACAGGTCGGCCTGGTAGCGCTCGAGGCGTCCGCTGGCGATCAGTGGGTGCTCGACGAGCGCGGGCAGGGTGCGGGCGTAGCTCGTGCCGAACGCCTCGGACGGGACGAGCTGCACCGCGGCCGCCCCGGCCACCATGCCGGCGTGCAGCTCCGAGGGCGTCATGCCGCCCAGGATCACGGGCAGGCCCTGCGCAGCCGGCACGAGCTCCGGCAGCAGGTAGGGGGACGCCACGAAGGCTGCCCCCGCCCGCGCGGCGGCCGTGGCGTCGTCCGGGGTGGTCGCGTCCTGGACGCCGATCCGGGCGCGGCGTCCGAACACCCGCAGCAGCGCGGGCAGCTGCGGCAGCTGCACCATCCGCACGCCCCACGCCGTGAAGCCCTCCTGGCACAGCACCTCGCAGGCAGGCAGGAGCTCGTCGGCGTCCAGGTCGGGCAGGCTGACCACCACGGCGTGCACGCCCAGGTCGGGGAGCTGGGGAACCACGGGCCCCATCCTGCCCGATCGCAGCCGGTGACACGTGCACGGGGCGAGTGGTTAGCTGGGCTCAGCCACGCCGAGGAGGACCGATGGAGATCACCAGCGACGGCATCCCTGCCGACTCGTACATCGACCAGCGCTTCGCCGAGCCGGGCGTCGGGGGCACGAACATCTCCCCGGGGCTGGCCTGGTCGGGAGCCCCGGAGGGCACCCGCAGCTACGCGATCACCTGTTTCGACCCGGACGCGCCGACCGGCAGCGGCTGGTGGCACTGGGTGGTCACCGACATCCCGGCCGACGTCACCGCGCTGGCCGAGGGTGCCGACCTTCCCGCGGGCGCCCGCACGTGGACCAACGACTACGGCTACCCGGGCTGGGGCGGGCCGTGGCCGCCGCCCGGGCCGGCGCACCACTACGTGTTCACCGTCTTCGCCGTCGGCGTCGACCGGCTGGACGTTCCCGACGAGGCGAGCAGCGCGGTGGCCCGGCTGACCCTGAGCTTCCACGTGCTCGGGACGGGCTCGTTCACGGCGCTGTTCCGGAACCCGGCGGGCTAGCCCGCCGGTGGCGGTGCTGATCGACCCGCCCCGCTGGCCGGCCCACGGGACGCGTTTCTCGCACCTGGTTTCCGACCACAGCCTGGCGGAACTGTTCGCGTTCGCGGACGCCAACGACGTGCCGCTGCGCGCTTTCGACCACGACCACTACGACGTCGCCGAGCGCCGGTGGGACGACCTCGTCGCGGCCGGCGCCCTGCCGGTGGAGGGGACGGAGCTGGTGCGGCGGCTGGTCGCGTCCGGGCTGCGCGTGCGGACGCCGCTGCGGACGCCGAAGCCGGAGCAGGTGGTGGGCGTCCTGGAAGGTCGGTGGCACGACCTCCTGCCGAAGTCTCCGGCCCTCGGCGGCGAGCTCCTGCGGCGCTGGCGCGAGCCCCACCGCCACTACCACGACGTGCGGCACCTCGCGCAGATGCTGGGCGCCCTCGATCTCCTCGCCGTGGAGAGCGTGCCCCGTCCGGTGGCCCTCGCGGCGTGGTTCCACGACGCCGTGCACGACGGACGGGCCGGCGCGGACGAGGAGCAGTCGGCGCTGCTGGCCGCCGCGGAGCTGCCCGGAGCGGGCGTCGGACGGGCGGAGGCCGACGAGGTGGCGAGGCTCGTGCGGCTGACCGCCACCCATGCGCCGGCCGGCGACGACGCGGACGGCCTGCTGCTGGTGGACGCCGACCTCTCGGTGCTCGGCCTGCCCCCGGGGCGTTATCACATGTACTCACGTGGCGTCCGGCTCGAGTACCCGGGGCTTCCGGACGACGTGTTCGCGGCGGGGCGCACCGCCGCGCTGGAGGCACTATCCTCGAGGGCACCGCTCTTCGGCCTGCCGGTCGCCGAGCGGACCTGGTCCCGGCAGGCCCACCAGAACCTGGCCGTGGAGCGAACACGCTGGTCGAGATTCGCCGACCGGCACAGGTAAGGTTGTCTCAAGAAGCACGAGCCACTGCTTGCGGGGGGTACGCGATGGCGAAGGCAGGTATCTGGCTTGCCGCGGCAGCATGCGTTGCCGCCGGCGCCCTCGTGGCGCCCCCGCGATCCGGCGTCCCCCTCATCACCACCGGCGACCAGGTGCAGCCCACGGCGAGCGCGTCCAGCCCCTCCGCAGGGCCGACAGCACCGACGCAAAGCCCGTCCACGGTAAGCCCGACGCCGACCGTCACCGTGACCACCGCGGCACCCACGCCCAGCGTCACCGCGACGGCGACCAGCACGGCCACCGCGACGCCGACGGCCACCACGGCTCCGCCTCCGGAGCCCACCCCGACGGCCACCTCGACGCACACGATTCCGCCGTTCGAGCCGCCCACGGGCAAGCCGACGATCACCCTGTCGCCCACGCCCACGGTGACGCCGACCGGGACGCCCACCGCGACTGCGACCGGAACCCCGACCGCGACCACGACGCCCACCGGAACCCCGACCGCAACCACGACGCCCACCGGAACGCCCACGGCGACCGGGAGTCCGACGGCAACGCCCACCGGGACCGGGAGTCCGACGGCAACGCCCACCGGGACCGGGAGTCCGACGGCAACTCCGACCGCGACCGAGTCGCCGAGCCCGACGACCACGCCGACCGGCATCCCCACTCCGACGGGGACGCCCACCGCGACCGGGACTCCGACGGCGACGGCCACGGCGACGGGCACGCCCACCGCGACGGAGTCGCCGACCGCCACGGCCAGCGGGACCCCGTCCAGCACCCCGACGGCGACGCAGACCCCGACGGTGAGCCCGACGCCGACGCCGTCCCCGACGCACACGCCGAAGCCCATGCCCTCGCCGACCCGGCCGACCATCCGTCCCTGGTCGACCGGGGGGACGACGACCCTCGCCGTGGTGAGCACCACCTCGTCCTCCGACGGCAGGAAGGCGCCGGCACCGAAGCAGGGCAAGCCCGAGCAGCCGCCGGCCGAGCCTGCGCGGCGCGCATCCGCCGAGGCCACCCGGCACAGCGAGAGTGCCGCCGGGTCCGGAGCGAAGGGCCGGACGGCGTCCACCTCGGTCCAGTCGTCGCAACGGCCGGCGGGGAGCCCGTCCACCGCCACGGGGAACAACGGCGACCGGCACCAGGACGACCGGCACCACGGGAAGCACGAAGCCTCCGGATCGCCGCGCTCGTGAGGGTTCGCCACGCGCTGTCCTGCGTGACGCTCGCTGCGGCCCTACTGGCCGGGTGCAGCATCGCCCCGCCCGCGGCCGTGCCGACCGCCCCGAGCACGTCCGCGCCGGCCCCGGCGCCCACACCGACGCCCACGCCCAGCGCGAGCAGCGCCACGCCGACGCCCACCCCGACCCCCACCGCGGAGCCGACGCGAACCACGCCGCCGAAGGACACCCGCAAGGGTCGCCAACTCCGCACGCCGTACGAGGTGGACGGCATCATCGTGGTGTCGAAGAAGCACCGGATCTCCGCCGGGTACGCGCCCCCGCGGCCCACCGGCCCCTACGGGCTGGACGCGCCGGTGGCGGCGGCGCTGAAGAAGATGACCTCCGCCGCGGCCAAGGCGGGCGTCCGGATCCGGGTGCGCAGCGGCTACCGCACCTGGGCGACGCAGAACGCGATCTTCCAGAAGGCCCTGCGCAACTACCCGCAGAGCATCAGCTTCTACGCGCCCGCCGGCGCGAGCGAGCACCAGACCGGGCTCGCCGTCGACCTCTGGGACGGGGTCACGTGGAGCCTGCCGATGGCGAGGACCGCGACCGGCAAGTGGCTGTTCCGGCACGCCCACGAGTACGGGTTCGTCCTGCGCTACCCCGACGGGAAGTCGAAGATCACCGGCTACCACTACGAGCCCTGGCACTACCGCTGGATCGGCCGCGAACATGCGCTGAAGTTCCGCGGCAACACGACGACCCTCGAGGAGTACCTCGGCCTCGCCTGAGCCCGGGCGATCACCCCGCGCTTCGCCGCGACCCGCCCCGCGCCGGCACCCGGCGCGACAGAATGTCGGCATGACCAGCGAGCAGCAGGTGGAGCCGGCCGCGCTTCCGGGCCTGGGCAAGAGGATCGGGATCCTGACCAGCGGCGGCGACGCCCAGGGGATGAACGCCGCGGTGCGCGCCGCGGTCCGCACGGCCGTGTCACTCGGTGCCCGGGTCTTCGCGGTCTACGAGGGCTACCAGGGGATGGTCGACGGCGGGGCGGGGATCCGCGAGCTGGCCTGGGAGGACGTCGGCCGCATCCTGCACAAGGGCGGGACGATGATCGGCACGTTCCGGTCCAAGGACTTCCGTGAGCGGGACGGCCGCAGGAAGGCGGCGCGCAACCTGCTCGAGCACGGCATCGACCGGCTGATCGTGATCGGCGGGGACGGGTCGCTGTCGGGACTGGACCAGTTCCGCGCCGAGTGGCCCGAACTGCTCGCCGAGCTCGTCGCGGCGGGCGAGATCGGCCAGGACGTGGCCGACGCCCACCCGGCCCTGATGTTCGCCGGGCTGGTCGGCTCGATCGACAACGACCTCGTCGGCACCGACATGACCATCGGCGCCGACACCGCCCTCCACCGGATCGTGGATGCGATCGACGCGCTGGCCAGCACGGCCGCCAGCCACCAGCGCAGCTTCGTCGTCGAGGTGATGGGACGCCACTGCGGCTACCTCGCGCTGATGAGCGCGATCGCCGGCGGCTGTGACTACGTCCTCCTTCCGGAGAACCCGCCCGAGGCCGGCTGGGAGGAGCGGATGTGCACCGCGCTGCGCCGGGGCCGGGCCGCCGGACGCCGCGACTCGCTCGTGGTGGTGGCCGAGGGGGCGAAGGATCGCGAGGGCCGTCCGATCACGTCGGCGTACGTGCGTCAGGTGATCGAGGACACGCTGCACGAGGACGCGCGGGTGACGATCCTCGGCCACGTGCAGCGCGGCGGGTCGCCCAGCGCCTACGACCGGTGGGCGTCCACCTGGCTCGGGTACGAGGCCGTGCAGGAGGTGCTGGCCGCGACGACCGACACGGCGGGCCCGGTGATCGGCTTCCGCGGCAACCGGGTCACCCGGGTTCCGCTGGTGGAGGCCGTGGCCCAGACACGCTCGGTCCCCGACCTGATCGCCGCCGGCGACTACGAGGCGGCGATGGGGATCCGGGGCGGCTCGTTCCGTGAGGCCGCGCGGATCCTCGCCGAGCTGGTCGAGCCCAGCCGGATCGACGCGCCCGAGGAGGCGAAGCGCATCGCGATCATCCACGCGGGAGGCCTCGCACCGGGCATGAACGCCGCAGCGCGGGACGCCGTCCGCCTCGGCATCAGCCGCGGCCACATCATGCTGGGCGTGCAGGACGGCTTCCCCGGGCTGCGGGACGGCCGGGTGGCCGAACTCACCTGGAGCGACGTCGAGGGCTGGCTGACCGACGGCGGCGCCGACCTGGGCGTGCGGCGGACCATCCCTACCGAGGAGGAGCTGTACCGGATCAGCCGCTCGATCGAGGACAACCGCATCGACGCGTTGCTGATGATCGGCGGCTGGAACGGCTACCAGGCCGCCGAGCTGCTCCACCGGGAGCGGACGCGGTTCCCGGCGTGCGGGCTGCCCATCGTCTGCGTCCCGGCGTCCATCGACAACAACCTGCCGGGGTCGGAACTGGCGATCGGCGCCGACACGGCGCTGAACGTGATCACCGAGGCGCTGGACCGGATCAAGATGTCGGGCAGCGCGGCCAAGCGGGCGTTCGTGGTCGAGACGATGGGCCGCTACTGCGGCTACCTCGCCCTGATGAGCGCCCTCTCCGGTGGCGCCGAGCGGGTGTACCTCCACGAGGAGGGCATCAGCCTGGGCGCGCTGGAGCAGGACCTGGACTGGCTGCGCCACAGCTTCGCGTCCGGCCGCAAGCTGTTCCTGGCGATCCGCAACGAGAACGCCAACCCGCTGTACTCCACCGACTTCCTCGCCCGGCTGCTCGAGCAGGAGGGCGGCGGGCTCTACGACGTGCGGCAGAACATCCTCGGCCACATCCAGCAGGGCGGCTGCCCCACGCCGTTCGACCGGCTGCTCGCCGTCCGGCTGGTGTCGCGGGCGCTCGACCTGATCGGGACGGAGTTCGCCGCCGGGACCGGCGAGAGCCATTACCTCGGCCTGGTGCAGTCGAAGGTCACGGCCTTCCCGATGAGCCAGATGATGACCGAGATGGACCTGCGCTACCGCCGTCCCAAGGACCAGTGGTGGCTCGCCCTCCGCCCCGTCCTCAAGGCCGTCGCGGACGCCGCCGTGTAGCTCGCGTCTCCGTCGGGCCGCCTACGTCGTCCCGATGCCGACCCCAGTCGAGGGCCAGCCCCCCACACCGAGGGCCAGCCCCCCACACCGAGGGCCAGCCTTGTCGCCGAGGGCTCGACCCCTGGTGCTGGCCCTCGGCCGTAAGGCTGGCCCTCGATGCGGATGTCTCCGCTCGACGCGCCGGACGCCTCCGCCTCCGGCACACGTGGTGCTGCTCTCCAGCACGAGTGCCAAGCTCCATCCACAACGCACCGCGTCGCCCTGCGCGGACGAAGGCCGGCACCGTCCACCCGACGGCGATCGCCCTCCACCAGGGAGGGCCAGCCTTGTCGCCGAGGGCTCGACCCCTGGTGCTGGCCCTCGGCCGTAAGGCTGGTCCTCGGCGCGGGAGGCTGGCCCTCGACGTGGAGGGCTGGCCCTCGGCATGAGGACGGGGAGCGAGCGGCCCGCGCGAGCACCCTCGGCCCGCGTGGGCCGTCAGAACGTGGAGGTGTCGATCACGAAGCGGTAGCGGACGTCGGAGGCGACGACGCGGTCGTAGGCGTCGTTGATGTCCTCGCCGCCGATCAGCTCGATCTCGGCGGCCAGGCCGTGCTCGGCGCAGAAGTCGAGCATCTCCTGGGTTTCGGCGATGCCGCCGATCTGCGAACCGGCGAGGACGCGCCGCTGGCCGACCAGCCCCGACAGGCTGAGGGTCACCGGGTGCTCGGGCAGTCCGACGTCGACGAGGGCGCCACCGGTCCGCAGGCAACCGATGAGGCCGTTGAGGTCCTGGTCGCCGGAGACCGTGCTGACGATGAGGTCGAACCGCTTGCGCAGCGAACGCAGCGTCCCGGGCTCGGAGATCGCGTGGTACTCGGACGCGCCGAAGCGGCGTCCGTCCGCCTCCTTCGACCGGGTCTGGCTGATCACCGCGACCTCCGCACCCATCGCCGCCGCGATCTGGACGCCCATGTGCCCCAGGCCGCCCATGCCGACGATCGCCACCCGCTTGCCCGGGCCGGCCCCCCACCGCTTGAGCGGGGAGTACATCGTGATGCCCGCGCACAGCAGGGGCGCGGCGTTGGCCAGGTCGATGGCGTCGGGAATCGAGCACACATAGCTCTGCTCGACCGTGATGCAGGTCGAGTAGCCGCCGGCGGTCGGCAGCCCGTCGCGGCCGGTCGCGTTGTAGGTCCACACGGTGCCGCCGGGGCCGTCACAGAACTGCTCCTCCCCCGCGCGGCAGGAGTCGCAGGTGCCGCACGAGTCGACGAAGCAGCCGACGCCGACGCGGTCGCCGACGGAGAACTTCGTCACCTCCGCACCCACCTCGCGGACGACGCCCGCCAGCTCGTGGCCGGGTACGAGCGGGTAGGTCGCGGGCCCCCACTCCCCGCGGGCGGTGTGGATGTCGGAGTGGCAGATGCCCGCGTGGGTGACGTCGAACAGCACCTCGGTGGGCCCGGGCTCGCGGCGCTCGATCGTGGTGCGGGAGAAGCGGCCGGTCGGCCCGTCGATGGCGTACGCGAGTGCGTGGGGCATGGAGGAACTCCTCGAGATGGTGGTGTGTGTCCGTAGCGCATTCTGCCACCGGCCCGGGGGTGAAAAACGGTCGGCCGCGTCCGCTCCCCTGGACACGGCCGACCGCCCCCTCTTCGGGGCTTCCGCAGCGGACAGGATGGGGACCGTCACGGTCGCCCGCTGAGCTTCCTGGCGGGACTACTCTGCCACCAGCCACGATCGCTTGAACAGTGTGTGGGGCCGACGTCGCGTGCGTCCTATCCCCGCGCCCCGGCCAGCACCTCACGAAGACCGGCGAGCACCTTGGCCCCGTCGAGACCGGGGATCGGCAGGGCGTTGAGCAGCGCGAGGAACAGGCTGCTGAGACCCCCCACCCACCACACGGAGGTCTCCGCCTGCACCACGGCCAGGCCGCCGTCGGCGCCGGCGACGGCCACCGCGAGCAGCGGGACGGCGAAGAGCAGGTGGGCCACGGGCCCGGCGATGCTGCGCAGCACGCGGTGCCAGCCGTGCGGACGCGGCTCGATCACCACTCCGATGCCGCTGCCGTTGAGCACAGCCTTCGTCCAGCGGTGCCCCGCCGCCACCCCGGCGGCGACGTGGCCGAGTTCGTGCAGCAGCGTCCCCAGCAGGATCAGGACGGTGACCGCCGCGCCCCAGTTCAGCGACTCCAGCCAGGACACCGGGGTGCCCGCGCGTCGGGACGCGAGGACGTGGAACGCGCCGTACACCACGACGAGGGACGCCATCGTGACGGCGAAGCCCGGCCGCACGACCACTTCGAACCCGCGCGCGGGCCGGCTGTCCACACGCGCCTCCTCATCGTGTCCGCCCGGTGAGCGTGGCGGCGCTCTCCGTTCGAGGCTACCCGGCGGTGCCGACGCGCTCCGCTCGACGTGGGGGGCAGCGGGGCGACGACTACAGGCTGCCCAGCCAGAACCCGAGGGCCGCGAGGGCGACGCCGAGGACGAGCATGCCGGCGGCGTGCACGAGCACCGACCAGCCGCGACCTGCCCGCGCGAGCCGGGACGCCTCGACGCAGGCGGTGCTGAAGGTCGTGTAGCCGCCGAGGAACCCCGTGCCGAGGATCGCGCGGACGGCGGGATCGCCGGTGTGGAAGGACCACCAGCCGGTGACGAAGCCCAACAGGAAGGACCCGGTGATGTTGATCAGCGCCGTCCCCACCGGCAGGCGCAGGGACGCCCTGCGCCCCACCTCCGCGTCGACGACGAACCGGGTGACGGCGCCCAGCCCGCCGGCGAGGGCCACCAGGAGGCTGATCACCGGATCGCCCCCCCGGCACGCCGGAACCGCTGCATCAGCCGTCGCACCAGCCGTCCGCCCGCGAAGGCGGCCACCAGCCCCAGCAGCACGCTGGCGACGGCATAGCCCAGGCCGACGAGCACCGCTGGGAATCCGAGCAACTGCACAGTCTCCACGGCGAACGTGCTGTAGGTCGTGTAGCCGCCCATGAAGCCGGTGCCCAGCCCCAGGCGCAGGCCCCGGATCCAGCCGCGGTCCGGGCCCAGTTCCGCCAGCACCTCCAGCAGGACGCCGAGCAGCAGCGCGCCGGTCACGTTGATCCAGAACGTCGTCCACGGCCACTGCCCTGCGACGGCGGGGAAGGCGGACTCCAGCCCCGCGCGGACGGCGGTGCCGGCCGTCCCGCCGACGAGGATCACCCCCAGCCAGGCGGGCCGGACGGGGATCCGGATCATCCGCAGGCCCGGGATCGCGTGCCCCGGGTCGGCCCTCACCACTTGGTCGGTGCCTTCCAGTCCACGACGGCCAGCGGCACGATCAGCACCGGCCGGTGCTGGTGCCGCGTGAGCCGGACGGCGACGGAGCCGGCGAGGAACTCGCGGAACCGCTCGGTCGAGGACGGGTGCTTGGCGCCCACGACGATGGTCGACGCGTCGACCGCCCTGGCCAGGTGGGTGAGCGCCCGGTCGGCACGGCCCGCGAGGTAGCGGAACTCCCAGGGGCCGTCATGGCCGTCCAGCACCTCGGCGAGGAAACTGCGGATGCGGCGCTCGCGGTCCTCCCAGGAGTCGTCGGCCTGGTCGGGATCGATCCCGGAGTGGCGGACGGTGCCGTCGGGGTACTCGACGTCGACGATCCGGTGCGGGTCGGAGTAGGCGAAGTAGACCTTCACCCCGCCCAGGGCCTCCGCCCACGATGCGGCGGTGAGCGCCACGAGTTCCGGCTGGCCGGGAACCACGCCGACCACCAGGGGATGACCGGGTACGGGCACCATGCGCTGCGGGCTGGGCTGCGGCACGGGGCGAAGGGCCATGTCGACCTCCGGGTCCGGGCGTGCGGAACGCCCGGGGACGATGCGCAGGAACCATCAGCCGGACGGCGGTTCGGGACGAGCCACGGGCGGGATCCATCGCCCGGTGGTCACCCTAGCCGACGCTGCCCGACCCGGCCCGACGTATCCCGGGGGGACGGACGGCCACGCGGGCCGCCCGCCCACCCATAGCCCGGCACCCCGGAGCGTGCCCGCGCCGCGGTGCCGGACCGGACGTCAGCGCACCGGCGTCGGCGGCAGGTCGCCGTAGCCGTCGTCGTCGCGGCCGCCAACGGGCGCGGCAGGGTCGTCCACCGTGCCCGAGTCGCCGCGCGACGACGCGGCGTCCTCGACGCCGGGCGTGCCGACGCCGGAGCCCTCGCGGATCGAGCCCCGCCAGCCGCCGGTCGCGTACCCGGTCGACTCGACGACGTCGCGGAAGCGCTCGAGGTCGCCCTCGGCGCGCTTCTCCACCACGTGCAGCTTGTCCGCGACGTTCTCCAGGAAGCCCTCCGGCTCGTACTCCAGCTCGAGGTGGACCACGGCGCGGCCCGCGCCGGCGTCGGCGAAGGTCACCGCTCCGGCGTTCGTCGCGCCCTCCTCGGCCGCCCAGGCCACCTTGCGGTCCGGCACCTGCTCGAGGATCCTCGCCGTCCACTCCCGGCGAACACCGGCGATCTCGGCCACCCACTGCAGGCGGTCCTCCCCGAGCTGGGTGACGCTCTCGACCCCGTCCATGAACCGCGGGAACTCCTCGAACTGCGTCCACTGGTTGTAGGCGGTGCTCACCGGCACGCCCACGGTGACGGACTTCTCGACCTTGGTCGTCATCTCATCTCCTCTCGCGTCCGGACCGCCGGCGACGCCTTCCGTCGCCCTCACGGCACCGGCACATGGGTGACCCGTACCCACTCGTCGGCGGGCGCTACCGGCCGCCGGACCGAGGTGGGCGGGGGCATCCGCGTGGGTAAGAGGGCGGGTTGGGGGAACCGGAGGGGAGGGCCCGGAGATGCGGATCGGACTGGTGGCACCACCGTGGGTGCCGGTGCCGCCACCGGCGTACGGGGGCACGGAGGAGGTCGTCGACCTGCTCGCCCGCGGCCTGCGCGCCGAGGGCCACGAGGTGCTGCTCGCCGCGTCGGCCGACAGCACCTGCCCGGTCGCCCGGGTGGACGGGACGCAGCCGTCCGACCCCGGCCTGACCAACGACGCCACCTCGCTGGCCGCCCACGTGGTGACCGCCTACGCGGCGATGGACGGCGTGGAGCTGGTGCACGACCACACCGTGGCCGGGCCGCTGTACCGGGGCCGGCCCCCGAGGACGCCGGTCGTGGTCACCCAGCACAACGCCTTCAGCCCCGACGCGATCACCGCCCTCGCCGCCGCCGCTGCCGACACCGCCGTGGTGGCGATCTCGCACGACCACGCCGCCCGCGCCGGGGACGTCCCGATCGCCCGGGTGATCCACCACGGGCTCGACCTCGACCGCATCCCGGTCGGTGACGGGCGGGGCGGGTACGCGATGTTCCTGGGCCGGATGAACCCCGACAAGGGCGCGGCAGACGCGGTGCGCATCGCCCGGGCGGCGGGCGTCCCGCTGCGCCTCGCGGCGAAGATGCGCACCCGCGACGAGCACGACTACTTCGAGGCAGAGGTGCGCCCGCTGCTCACCCGCGAACACGAGTACGTGGGCGAGGTGTCCGGCACCGAGAAGCTGCGGCTCCTCGGTGACGCCATGGCCCTGCTCAACCCCATCCGGTGGGCGGAGCCGTTCGGCCTGGCGATGGTCGAGTCGCTCGCCACGGGCACCCCTGTCGTCGGCACGCCGAACGGCTCCGCGCCCGAGATCGTCGACCACGGCGCCACCGGCTTCCTCGCCGAGGCCGGCGACCTGCCGTCCCTGCTCGCGCGGGTGGCCGAGCTCGACCGGGCAGCGTGCCGCCGCGCCACCGAGGAGCGCTTCAGCGCCGCGCGGATGGTCCGCGACCACCTCGCGCTCTACCGGACGCTCGTCGGCGGCTGACCGGGCGTCCCGGACCCCTCGCGGGCCCAACGCTGTTCCGCGCCGGGACGGGCAGCGGACGGCGCCCGCCGGGTCTAGGGTGTCCTGCGGAGTGTCGGGAAGCCTGGTCGACGACTCCCCCGGCGACCCGGCCGAGGGGTCCGGACGGTGGAGAGGTCCCATGGCAGTTCCCCTTCGTCCCGCCACCGCGGTGGCGGGCTCCCTGATCGGCCCCTGATGGCCGTCGACCTCGCGATCCGCGCACGGGACGTGCGCAAGGAGTACGGCGCCGTGCACGCCGTCGACGGCCTCGACCTCGCGGTGCACCGCGGCGAGATCTACGGCTTCCTCGGACGCAACGGCGCAGGCAAGACGACCACCATCCGCATGCTGCTGGGGCTGATCCGGCCGACCGCCGGGGTGGTCGAGGTGCTCGGCCACGACGTCGCCGGCCCCCGCCGCGAGTGGCTGCGCCGCGTGGGCTTCCTCGTCGAGAGCGCGTCGGCCTACCCGAACCTGACGGTGCGGGAGAACCTCGAGCTCCATCGCCGGCTCACCGGCGCCCCGCGCCGGTCCGTCGAGGAGCAGATCGAGCGGCTGGACCTGGGCGCCTACGCCACCCGGAGGGCAGGCACCCTGTCGCTGGGCAACAAGCAGCGCCTGTCGCTGGCCCGGGCGCTCCTGCACTCCCCCGAGCTGCTGGTGCTGGACGAACCGGCCAACGGCCTCGATCCCGCGGGCATCGTCGAGGTGCGGGAGCTGCTGCGCTCGGCGGCCCGCGACCACGGCGTGACCGTGTTCATGTCGTCCCACATCCTCGCGGAGGTGGCCCACCTCGCCGATCGCATCGGCATCGTGCACGCCGGACGCCTGGTCGAGGAAGCGCCCCGCGACGTGCTCGCCCAGCGGGCCCGGGAGTACCTCGCCGGCGCGTTCACCGAGCAGCAGCGCCAGGACGCCCTGCTCACCGCCGATCTCGAGCGCTACTTCCTCGCCCGGACCGGCGCCGACGCCGAGGCGGTGGACCGTGGCTGACGTCATCGCCGCAGAGTTCGCCAAGCTGCGCCGCTCCGGCGTCCCGTGGGTGACGGCCGCGGTCATGGTGGTCGCCGTGCTGGGCGCCGCGCTGCTGATCTGGATCGTGCGGGACCCCGAGCGTGCCGCGTCCCTGGGCCTGCTGGGGACGAAGGCCAACCTCGCCGGCCTCGAGGCCACCTGGACGGCGTTCGGGACCTACGTGACCGCGATCGCCGGCGCCGGCGGGCTGCTGCTGCTGGCGTTCGTCGTCACGTACCTGTTCGGGCGGGAGTACGCCGACGACACCGCCAAGAACATGCTCGGGCTGCCCACGCCGCGCTGGCGGTTCGTCGTGGCGAAGCTCGCCGTGGCCGCAGCCTGGTGGCTGGCCCTCGTCGCGCTCCTGCTCGCCGCGGCCTTCGGGACGGGCGCCCTCCTGGACCTCGACGGCTTCTCCGGCGCGGCGGCGGCCGGGATCGTCGGCGGGACGCTGTTCGCGGCCGGGGTGAGCTTCCTGCTGGTGCCCGTGTGCGCGTGGATCACCATCGCCACCCGCAGCTACCTCGCACCGCTCGGCTTCGCGCTGGGCATGCTGCTGCTGGGCAACCTGCTCGGCCACACGGAGTGGGCGAGCTGGTTCCCATGGTCGATCGTCGCGCTGCTGGCGACCGGCGCCGGGGGCCCCACCGTCCTGCCGTGGACGAGCTACGCCGTGCTCGTCGCCACGTTCGCCGCCGGGGTCGCCGGCGCGATCCACCGACTCGCCCACGCCGACAACCCCTAGGGAGACCACCATGCACGCCCGCGCAGCAGGACCGGCCGCCGCACCGCACGCCGACGCCCGGGGCGAGGAGGCCGGCCGCCGTGCGCGCCGGTGACATCGCCGAGCCCTACCCGGTGGTGGGGCTTTCGACGTCCGCCCTTGTGGCGGCCCGGCTGATGGCCCGGGACCGCCTTCCCGGCCTCGTGGTCACCGACGACGACGGGGTGCCGCAGGCGGTCCTGCCGGCGTCCCAGGTGGTGCGCTTCATGGTGCCCGACTACGTGCAGGACGACCCCGCGCTGGCCGGCGTGCTGGGCGAGGTCCCCACCGACCGGATCACCGCACGGCTCGCGGCGACGCGGGTGGCCGACCTGCTGCCCACGCACACGGTGGAACTGCCGGTGCTCAAGCCGGAGGACACGGTGATCGAGCTCGCGGCGATGATGGCGCGCCTGCGCAGCCCGCTGTGCGCGGTCTTCGACGGCACGCGCGTCGTGGGCGTGGTCACGGCGGCGCACCTCCTCGCCCTCGTCTGCGGGGAGGGCCCCGCATGATGATCGTCGCGATCATCGTCTTCAGCATCGTCTACCTGCTGATCGCGTCCGAACGCGTGAACCGCGTCGCGGCAGCGCTGGCCGGGGCCGGGGTGGTGCTCGCGGTCGGCGTGGTGGGATCGCACGACGCGTTCTTCTCCGCCGAGACCGGCATCGACTGGAACGTGGTCTTCCTGCTGTTCGGGATGATGGTGATCGTCGGCGTGCTGCGCCAGACCGGGGTGTTCGAGTACGTGGCGATCTGGGCGGCGAAGCTGGCCAGGGGGCGCCCGTTCCGGGTGATGGCGCTGCTGTGCCTGATCACGGCCGTCGCCTCTGCCGGGCTCGACAACGTGACGACCGTGCTGCTGGTCGCGCCGGTCACCGTTCTGGTCTGCGAGCGGATCGGCGTCCGCCCGGTGCCGTTCCTCATCGCGGAGGCGCTGGCGTCCAACATCGGCGGCACGGCAACCCTCGTCGGCGACCCGCCCAACCTGATCGTGGCCAGCCGGTCCGGGCTCACCTTCAGCGACTTCCTGGTGAACCTCGGCCCGATCGTGATCGTGATGCTGGTGGTGTTCATCGGGCTGTCGCGCGTGCTGTTCCGCAAGGACTTCGTCGCCGATCCCGCGCAGGTAGCGCAGGTGATGGAGCTGGACGAGCGCGAGGCGATCCAGGACAGGGCGCTGCTCGTGCGCAGCCTGGCCGTGCTCGCCCTCGTGCTGGCCGGGTTCACGCTCCACGGGGTGCTGCACCTGGAGCCGTCCGTGGTCGCGCTGCTCGGCGCGGGGCTGCTGGTGGCGATCAGCGGGCTGCCGGCCCGGTCGTACCTGGTGGAGGTGGAGTGGGAGACGCTGCTCTTCTTCGCCGGGCTGTTCATCCTGGTCGGCTCGCTGGTGAAGACCGGCGTGATCGACCACCTCGCTTCCGCGCTGGTGACGGCGACCGGCGACAGCGTCCAGGGCGCGATGATGCTGCTGCTGTGGGGGTCGGCCGCGCTGTCGGCGATCATCGACAACATCCCGTTCGTGGCCACGATGACGCCCGTCGTCGACCAGCTGGTGGGCGGCGCCGGCCCCTTCGCCGGCCAGAACGGGCTGTGGTGGGCGCTGGTGCTCGGCGCCGACCTGGGCGGGAACGCGACCGCGATCGGCGCCAGCGCGAACGTGGTGGTGACCGGCATCTCCAAGCGCAACGGCCATCCCATCTCGTTCTGGGAGTTCACCCGCTACGGCTCGGTCGTGGCCCTGGTCACCCTTGTCATCGCGACGCCGTACCTGCTGCTGCGGTACTGACCAGCTGCGCACAACTGCCCAGGTGGCCCCCGGGGAGCTCCGCGGCGCACCTACGCTGGAGGTACCAGTTCTGGAGTCGCCGCCCGGGTACCTTGCACGGACCGGTAGAGATGCGACGCCATGACACTCACCAGCCCCCTTCCCGCGACCCGAGGTTCCGCGGTGCGCGAGGAACTCGCCCGCCGCACGCGCAGCTTCACCGAGCTGGCGCAGACCGTCCGCGAACGCGGGCTGAACACCCGGACGCGCTGGTTCTACAGCCTGCTGTTCGCCGGACTCGCCCTCGCGCTGGCCGGGGCGTTCACCGGCTTCGTGCTGCTCGGCCACTCCTGGTTCCAGTTGCTGATCGCTGCGGCGCTCGGCGTGATCTTCACCCAGTTCGCCTTCGTCGGACACGAGGCGTCCCACCGGCAGGTGCTGGGCTCCGGGCCGGCCAACGACCGCTTGGGACGCGTCCTGTCGACCTTCTTCGTCGGCATCAGCTACTCGTGGTGGATGACCAAGCACACCCGCCACCACGGCAACCCCAACAAGGTCGGCAAGGACCCCGACATCGCCCTGGGAAACGTGGCTTTCACCGTCGAGGACGCCGTGACCACGACCGGGCTGCGCGGATGGATCGTCCGCCGTCAGGGGTGGTTGTTCTTCCCGCTGCTGCCGCTGGTGGGGCTCGACCTGCACCAGGAGTCGATCCGCTCACTGTTCGCGCGGCGGCCGGTGCCGGGCCGCGCGGTGGAGCTCGCCCTGATCGGGGTGCGGTTCGGGCTCTACGTCGGCGCCCTGCTGTGGCTGCTGCCGGTCGGCATGGCGTTCGCGTTCCTCGGCGTCCAGCTCGCCGTATTCGGCGTGTACATGGGCCTGAGCTTCTCGCCCAACCACATCGGCATGCGGATCGTGCCGGCAGAGGCGCGGCTGGACTTCCTCGACAAGCAGGTGCTCACCTCGCGCAACGTCTCCGGCGGCTGGTGGATGACGGCGCTGATGGGCGGGCTCAACTACCAGATCGAGCACCACCTGTTCCCGAGCATACCCCGTCCCCACCTGCACCGGGCCGCGGCGCTCGTCCGCGAGCACTGCCGCGAGCACGGCGTCGAGTACACAGAGACGTCGCTGGCGCGGGCGCTGGGCATCGTGGTGCGCCACATGAACGACGTGGGACTGGCCGCGTCCCGCACGTTCCGCTGCCCGACCTCCGCGGCCCTCGGGCGTCCCTGAGGCACCTCTCCCGACCCATCCGCGGACCCCTCGTTCCGGGGTTCGGGGCCGGGTGTGGGATACTGGACGTCAGGGCGCGACTGTCGCAGCCCGGCATCGCACCACATTCCGCACCGCGCCGGTGGCCAACCATCGAGGACGCGAGCGGACCTGGACCGTGGTGATCACCTTCGTGAAGGAAGCATCCTTTTGTTGCACGCACTCCCCGACCCGGTGACGTTCGCGTCCCTGGGCGTTCCCGCCCGCCTGTCCGAGACCCTCGGCCGCGGCGGCATCACCGACCCGTTCCCGATCCAGTCGGCCACGTTGCCCGACACCCTCGCCGGCCGCGACGTCCTGGGACGCGGACGCACCGGCTCCGGCAAGACCCTCGCCTTCGCGCTGCCGCTGGTGGCCCGGATCGCGCGCCTGGTGCCGTCGGCGTCCGGCCTCGCGCCGTCCAGTCGTCCCGGCGCCCCCCGCGGGCTCGTGCTCGCGCCGACCCGCGAGCTCGCCAGCCAGATCCTCGCCACGATCGAGCCGCTGGCCTCGGCCGCCGGCCTGTCCGCCATGACGATCTTCGGCGGGGTGAGCCAGGCGGGCCAGGTGCGCCAGCTCCGCGCCGGGGCGGACATCGTGGTGGCCACGCCCGGCCGCCTGGAGGACCTCCTGTCCCAGAAGCTGATCCGGCTGGACGCGGTGGCCGTCACGGTGATCGACGAGGCGGACCACATGGCCGACCTGGGCTTCCTGCCCGGCGTCACCCGGATCCTCGCCGCCACCCCCACAGGTACGCAGCGCCTGCTGTTCTCGGCAACGCTCGACCACGGCGTCGACAAGCTCGTGGCCCGCTTCCTCGCGCACCCGCTGGTGCACAGCGTGGACACCGCCGAGTCGCCGGTCGCAGCGATGACCCACCACGTGTTCCTCGTCGAGGACGCCTCCCAGAAGCGACGCGTGGTCCACCAGCTCGCCGGGGGTACGAGCCGCCGGCTGCTGTTCACCCGCACCAAGCACCAGGCCCGCAAGCTGGCCCGCGAGCTCACCGCCGGAGGCATCCCCGCGGTCGAGTTGCACGGCAACCTGTCCCAGAACGCCCGTGAGCGGGGGCTGAAGGCCTTCGCGGACGGACGGGTGAAGGTCATGGTCGCCACCGACATCGCGGCGCGCGGGATCCACGTCGACGGCATCGACCTCGTCGTCCACGTCGATCCGCCGGCCGAGCACAAGGCCTACCTGCACCGTTCGGGCCGCACCGCGCGCGCCGGCAACGACGGCGAGGTGATCACGCTGGTGCTCCCGGAGCAGCGCCGTGACTTCACCGGCCTGGCCCGCGCGGCGAAGATCACCGCCCAGCCGACCGCCGTCCGCGCCGGTGACCAGCGCGTGGCCGACCTCGTCGGCACGCCGGCCGCGGCCGTCGACCCGGGACAGGCCCCGTCCGCCGCGGCACGCCAGGGCGAGCCGCAGCCGGCACGCCGTCCCCGTCCGTCGTCGGGAACCGCCCGCAGCACCACGGACGGACGCCGCTCCACCGCCGGTGGGCCGCGCCGCCCGGGCTCCTCGGTCGGCCGGGCCGACAACGTCGTGGCGATCTCACGCCAGGGCACCCGGAGCCGCCGCCACACCGGTGGCGGCCGGCGGCGCAGCGCCTAGCCCGCCTGCGGTCGCCCGCGGACCTTCCGCGCGCTCCAGACGTTCCCCGCGGCGTCGTGGCGGTAGGTGAGCTCGTCGACCATCAGTTCGATCAGGGCGAGGCCCCGGCCGCTCTCGGCCTCCTCCCCGGGCATCCGTGGCTCGGGGGGGCCGGCGAGGGGTTCCCCGGTGTCGGTCGTCTCCAGGCGCAGCTCGTCCGCGGTGATGGTGAGCGCGACCTCGCAGAACACCGGGCGGTGCGGGTTGTTCTGGATCACGTTGGTGACCAGCTCGCTGAGCACGGTCTCCATCACCATGCGTTCGGGCACGCTGACGTCAGCGCGCTCGGCCCAGACGCGCTCGAGGAAGTCGTGCGCGTCGTCCACGGTGTCCGGCGGGCTGTGGACGACGGCGCTGTAGCTAGTTCCGGAAGGCGTCATCGGCATTGGCGTACGGCTTCAGGATCCGGTCGACATTCGACAGCTGGAGGACGAGGGCGACCTGCTCGCCCACCCCGGCGAGCCGCAGGTCGCCCCCGGCCTGGCGCGCGGTCTTGAGCGAGGCGATCAGCGCCCCCAGGCCGGAGGAGTCCATGAAGTCGACGCCCGACAGGTCGACCACCACCCGCGGGCGACCGGACTGGACCGCCCGCGTGACGGTGTCGCGCAGCTCGGGCGCCGCGACCATGTTGAGCCGGCCGTCCGGCCGGACGACGGCGATGTCCTCGCCCACCGGGTCGGTGCGGAATTGCGTCACTTCTCCTCCTCGTTTCCGGGGTACCCGCGGTAGCGGACGGCACCGACCAGCACGGACATGGCGACCAGGTCGAAGCAGACCCAGCCGATGTTGACCAGGGTGCCGACAGGCTCGGCGCCCCACACCGCGAGCCGGAGGACTCCGGCCACCACGGCGACCACCAGGGCCACGGCGGTCACGATCTGCCAGCGGATCTCGCGCAGCGGCCGCCGCTCGGACCGCGTGCCGTCCTTCGGCGTCACCGCGAAGCTGAGGGGTCGCCCGCCCCAGACATTGGCGGCGGCGGTGACGCACGCCGTGATCCACACCGGGAACAGGGCGATGGTGTACTGCTGCCCCCGCCAGGTCGGCAGGCCACGGGACGCGACCAGGAACAGGAGCTGGTTGGCCACCATGAACGGCAGGAACCGCCAGAAGAACGGTCCGGCGTAGCTGTTCACCGGCAGCACCCCCGCGGTCAGGAACAGCACCGGGGCCACCAGGTAGACCAGGGTGGCGAAGCCGGCGAGGTAGCTCCACATCGTCGAGAAGTACATCAGCCGCTGCGCCGGACGCAGCCCCTTCAGCGCCAGCGGGTTCTCCCTGAGCAGCACCTGGACCGTGCCCTGGGCCCAGCGCAGGCGCTGGGTGAGGGCCGCCGCGAGTCCCTCCGGGGCGAGCCCCTCGACGAGGATCTCGTTGTGGTAGACACTCCGCCACCCGTTCGCGTGCAACCGCATGGAGGTCGCCATGTCCTCGGTCACCGAGATGGTGGCCATCGGCAGCAGGGCCTGGGCCTCGCCGGAACGGCCGACGTCGATGGCGTCGATCGTGGCGCGCACGGCGTCGAGGGCGTTCAGGGGGCTCAGCTCCTGCGTGGCGAGGCTGCCGACGATCGCCGCCGACGCGGCGGTGACGCCGTGGTCCTCGATGCCGAGGTCGTCGAGGTCGGCAGCGATGGCCGCCAGGTCGCCGGCGACCGCCAAACGGGACAGCTCGGAGATCCGCTCGCCCAGCACGAACGTGACCTCACCCAGGGGCGCGCCGTTGCCCACGGCCGCGAGCGCGTCGCCGACGGCCTCGTGGGTGGCGACCAGCGCCGCCCGCTCGGCCGGGGTCACCGCCCGGCGCGCGGCGCGGCGAAGGATGCCCCGCGCGTCCTTCAGGCCGGTGACCACCGCCTTCTCCGTCGCGCTGACGTAGCCGAGGATGCCCAGTTCCATGAGCGCCTCCCGCCGCAGGACGGCGTTCGACCCGCAGAAGAAGGAGGCGCCCCATCCGTCCTTGCCCTCCTGGATCGGGCCGTAGAACAGCGGCGCCTGGCTGCCGAGCGGGTCGTCGTCGGGGACGTTGTTGAAGTACTGCGGGGTCTGGACGAGGGCCAGCCGCTCGTCCTGCGCGAAGTAGCCGAGCGTCCGGTCGAGGATGTGGGGGTAGGGCACCATGTCGGCGTCCAGCACCAGGATGAACTCGCCGGTGGTCTGCATGAGCGCGTTGTTCAGGTTGCCCGCCTTCGCGTGGCGCGGCTTGCCGGCCCACTCCTCGCCCCGCGTGAGGTAGTCCACCCCGAGCGTGGCCGCGCCGGCCCTCAGCTCGGCCCGGTCGCCGTCGTCGAGGATCCAGGTGCGGTGCGGGTAGGTGATGTCGCGCGCGGCGCGGGCGGTGTCGAGCACCAGCCCGACCGGCTCGTTGTAGGTGGTGATGAACACGTCGACGCCGAGCCCGGCGGGGGCGGCCGGCGGCTCGCCCCGCTGGCGTGACTTCCACACCGTCATCCCGAACAGGCTCAGGTCGACGATGCTGTAGGTCTCGGCCAGCACGAGAGGGACGGAGATCCACCAGGCCGACCAGTTGACCGATGCCCACCACCGCCAGATCACGTAGTTGAGGCCGAGCAGGATGGTCAGGGCGATCCAGACCCGGAGGAGGGCGAGTCGCCGCGTCTCGGCGGCCTCCCCCTTGTAGGCGCGCGATCCTGGCGGGGTCATCGGCGCTCTGCTTCCTTGGCGAGGTCGCGGTGGATGATCACGGCGGTGGCGTCGTCCACCGGCTCTGCGGACGGGTCGGAGCCGTGGCACAGCGCGTCTGCGAACGCCTGGGGGGTGTCCAGCGCCGGGTCTGCCCTCAGCGTGCAGATCGCGGCCTCCACGTCCGGCACCGACCCTCCCCACCCTTCGAGCACGCCGTCGCTGACCATGAGCAGCGAGTCGCCCGGGGCGAGGGTCAGCCGCTGCTCGGACCAGTCGCCGCCCAGGCCCACCGGGAGGTCGTTCCCGGCGAGGCGCTCGACGCGGGTGCCCGCGGCGCGCACGGCGAAACTGAGCCCGTGCCCGGCGTCCGCGAGCCGCACCTCGCCGGTGACGAGGTCGACCGTGGCGTAGCCGAGGGTGACGAAGGCGTTGCTGCGGCCGAGCTCGGAGTCGACGATCCGGGCGCTGTCGGCCAGCGCGTCCGCCGGCCGGCTGGCCGGGTTCACCGAGCGGAGGGCGGTGCGCACTGCCGCGGCAAGGATGCCGGAGCCGACGCCCTTGCCCATCACGTCACCGAGGAACACCACGGCGTAGCGTCCCTCGATCCGCAGGTCGTAGAAGTCGCCGCCCACCTCGCGCGCCGGCACGGCGGACGCCCCGTGATCCCAGCCCGCCCGCGACGGCAGCTCGGCCGGGGAGAGCGCGCGCTGCACCTCGGCGGCCCGCTCCAGCTCCCTCGCCGCCCGCTCGCGCGCCCGGACGGTGTCGGAGACGTCGAGGAACTGGACGGCCAGCGTGCCCGGGCCGGCGTCGAGGTCGAGGGGCACGACGCCCATCTGGAACTGGCGGCCGTCCGCCACCTGGAGTTCGAGCCCGAGCTGCCCGGACCGCCCGGCGAGGACGTTGGAGGTCAGGCGCGCGGCGGCGTCGGCCCCCAGCAGCCGCTCGAGCCACTGCTCGCCGTCCGCCAGCGCGGGCAGGAGACTCGCCGCGGCGGTGTTGTGACGCTGCACCAGCCAGCCGGAGCCGTCCCTTGCCAGCACGAGCATGCCCGCCAGCGAGGACTCGAAGTTGGTGCGGTAGACCTCTTCGCTTGCGACCAACCGCTCCGTGGCCTCACGCTCGCGCTGCACGGTGATCGAGATCACCAGCACGATCGCGACCATGGCCAGCTCGAAGGCCTGGAGGAGGGTCCCACCGACGGTCGGCCCGAAGCGGGGGAAGGAAAAGGGACCTGAGCCGTTCGCGCTGCCGTAGGACGCCACTGCCGCGATCCCGAGCATCTCGACCAGAACCCAGCGAAGGGGAGGGTGAGCGCTGCCCACACCGGCGGCACGATCACCAGGAAGGAGACCGGGAGGTCGTGGTTGGCCATGAACACCACGACGCTGACCACGAGGGCCAGCAGGAGCTGGAGCGCCAGCTGCGTCCGCCGTACCCCGCGCGCGACACCGGGCAGGCGGAGAAAAAGGGGCGCGACCATCAACATGCCCGCTGCGCGTCGCGGTCCCGCGGAGAAGAGCTGGGCGACCGCGGCCGGGACGTCACCGATCGCCAGCGTGGTGGCGGCGATGGTGACGTCGTAGGCGGTCGCGGCGGCCATCACCGCCAGGAGGAGCATCGCGAGGTCGGCGTAGGACGCGAGCCCCGGGGACTCGATCCCGCCCGCGCGCAGGATCATGGCGCCGATCGCCACCTCCACACCGGCGGCCACCGACGCGGCGACTCCGAGCGTGACCGAGGAGTACTGGACGAGGTTCACGCCAAGGAGCACGAGCGCGACAGCCACGCTGACGAGCCACAGCTGCCGCCGCGGCGTCCGCACGGCGAGCCCCAGTGCCAGCCCCGAGGCCGGCCACCAGATCGCGCTCAACGCCTCGGCGGGCCGCGTGAGCACGGCGAACCACCCGAGCGCGAAGATCCCGAGCAGGATGGCCGCGGGCACGACCATCGCCGGCGGCACGAGCCGCCGTAGAGTGGCCGGGAAGTGAGCTCTGGGGGTGACCAGCACGAACGAATCATCGCGCACGCAGCCTCCCGCCGCGACGGAATCGACCACAATGGAACACGCGCCTGACCACGCCGTTCACCGGTGGCGCAGGCTCGGACCCTCTCAGCCGGCGGTCCAGCTCTCGACGTTCAGGATGTTCCCGTCCGGGTCGTCGAACCACACCGCCCGGTACTGGTTGTCGCCGAACGTCGCGACGCCGTCGTCCCAGGTGATGCCCTCCATCTCGAAGGTCTGGAAGGCGACCCCCCTGCTGCGAAGTGCGCCCACCTCTGCGTCGAAGGACGCCACCGGCACCTGGATCGACATGGCCGTGGCCTTGTTGGTGCCGGCGTAGGCGGACGGGTAGACGAAGAACGAGCCCGATCCGGCGGCGTAGAACACCCCGTCGGGCACCTCCGAGCGGACACCGAAGCCGAGGACCCCTTCGTAGAAGTCCCGGGCACGCTTCAGGTCACTGACCGCGAGCGTGGGTACCGGGGCGTAGTCGGCGAGCATGGCACCTCCCACGCGGACCGGGCGACCGTCGTCCGGTCGGCACTTCACGGTAGGTGCGGCGCCGCCGGCCGCCAATGCGACCTCTTGCGTAGCGGTCTCCCGCGCGGGGACGGGATCAGTCGCGGCGCGCGATCGGGTCGCCGGGCGCCCGCTCGCGCCGGGCCAGCAGGACGAACGGAAGCGCGAGGGCCTGGATCGCCGCCGAGGCCACCAGGGACGCGGGATAGCCGGCCACGTCCGCCACCCGTCCCAGCGCGGGCTGGGCGACGACCCCGCCGGCCGAGCCCATCAGCGAGTCGAAGGACAGCACGGTCGCGCGCTGGGCAGACGGGATGGCGGCGTTGATGTAGGACTGCCGTGCCGGGGCGGCCAGTGCCGTGACCAGCGACCACGCGGCGATGAGGCCCACCGCCGCCCAGAACGAGCCGACGAGGCCCACCAGGGCGAGCAGTCCGAGCCCGACGAGACCCGCGGCGAACAGCGCGTCCGTGCGGCGCCGGAACACCCGTCCCAGGTGGGGCACGAGCAGGCCGCCGGCGATCTGGGCGGCCGCCACCAGCGCCGTGGCGACGCCGGCGACGCTGTAGGCGGTCGGGTCGCCGTAGAGCTGGAGGAGCAACGGCTGAAGCGCGTAGAACACGTAGACGCCGGTGCCGGCCGTGAACGGCGCGGCGAGCATCAGCCAGCGGACCGGCCGGTTGCGCAACCCTCCCTCGACCGCCCCGGCGAGCACGGTGCGGACGGCGGCCAGCGGCCGCTGGCCGTGCCGGGTGAAGCCGAGGTCGCGCATGAAGCGCCAGGCGACGACCAGCGTCACGCCGAGCAGCCCGGCGCGCACCAGGTAGGGCACGCCCAGGTCGGTGGCCTGCGCCACCACTCCGCCCAGGGTGGAACCGGTGAGCATCGCCGCCCCGGCCACCACCTGCGCGCGGCCGAACACCCGGTCGAGGCCCTCGGTCACGCCGTGGGCGTGCAGCGCGTCCACCAGCCAGGCCTCGGTGGCGCCGGAGAAGAAGGTGAAGCCCAGGCCGATCAGCAGCGACGACACCGCCCAGCCCCACAGGGGAGCGCGCAGGTCCCACATCAGCAGGTAGAGCAGGGTGGAGGCCAGCAGCATCGCGGTGCCGAGCAGGAACGAGTAGCGGCGGCCACGGGTGTCGGCGACCACGCCGGTCGGCACCTCGAAGACGACCATCCCGAGGGTGTAGAAGGCGTTCGCGACGAACGCCTCGGTGTTGGTGAGGCCGGCGTCGAGCAGGAAGAGCGTGTTCACGCCCCAGATGAAGGACGCGGCGAGCGTGGTCAGCAGCGTGAGCACGAGGTAGAGGCGCTGCACGCCCCTCGCACCCCCGCTCATCGGGCAAGGCTAACCCGGCCTCCTGACGAAGGCACCCCCGGGACGCGTGCCTCAGCGCTCGTGCCGAAGGTCGGACGCGGCGAGCAGCCCCACCTCGAAGGCGCGGGAGAGCAGGTCGTTGCGCCCGTGGACCTCCAGCTTCCGCCGCAGTTCGGCCTCCTGCTTGCGCAGGGTGTTGACCGAGACGAAGTCCGCCGCCGCGATCTCCGCGAGGGAGAGCCCCTCGGCCAGGCGGTGGAGCAGCGCCTGCTCCCGCGGCGTCAGGTGGACCGGGAAGTTGCCCCACCAGCGCTTGTCGACAAGCGCATCGAAGGCGCCGTCCTCGACCGCCCCGGCCAGCAGGCACCCGCCACCGAGGTGGCCCGGGTCGTGGTGGTCGAGCAGCCGCGACCGCAGGTCGGCGGGCAGCATCGCGAACGGGAGCAGGCTGTTGGCCTCCTGGCAGACCAGGCAGGCCGCCTCGACGAGGGCGTCGACGGTGCGCGCGTCCGCCTCCCCCAGCAGCCGGGCCGCGGCCTTGACCACCTCCAGGTGCGCACGCTCGTGCAGCGGGACGCGGAGCGAGTACAGGCCCTCGTCCGCGACCGCAGCGGCGGCGTCCACGTCGCGGGCGAGCAGGTTCAGCCGTGCCCTGGGCACCAGGGCCAGCAGGGGCTCCTGCTCCTCGAGGTCGGCCAGCCCCCGGCGGGCCCGGTTCACGGCGCCGAGGCTGAGCAGCAGCTCCACCCGCGCGCGCAGGATCAGGGGGCCCCAGCCGCCGCGCAGCATCCCGGCGTCGTCGGCGGCCGCGACACCCGCGTCGAACTCGGCGAGCGCCCGCTCCGGCTGGCTCCACAGGATGCTCCAGAAGCTGCCGACCCACAACTGCATCGGCGCGTAGCCGAAGCGGCGCAGGACGGGGCTCGCGCCGGGGCCGTCCCACCGCAGGACGGCCGGGTCGCCCCGGTGCAGGAAGCGCTGGTCCTGGAGCAGCCGGGGCAGCGCCGCCATGGGCAGCACCCACTCGGCCGCCGGGCACCGGTGGTCGCCGTGCTCCTCCACGAACCGCATCGCCCGCCGGTACTCCTTCGGGCTGCCGACCATCAGGCCGGTGATCGCCAGCGCGAGCGCGCTGATGAACCCCGACACGTCGCACTCGGGGCTCCAGTGCATGCCCAGCTGCGCATGGCGCTTGGCCTCGTCCCAGTCACGCCGCAGGACCGCGGTGGAGCTGGCCGCGGAATGGAAGAACGAGGCCACCAGCGGCGAGGGGGGCGTGGCCTCCCGGATGCTCCGCACCAGGAGGTCCTCCACGTCCAGCGCGGTGGCCCAGGCCACGTCGAGCCCGGGGTCCCGGAGCGACCCGGCCATGCTCATCTCGGCGAAGAGCCGCATCGCTCCCGCTGCGACCGCGTCGTCGACGGTGCCGCGCCGTCGCCACTGGCCGTGGAACGCCCACCCGTCGGCGATGACGCAGCGCACCTTGGCGTCCAGTTCCGCGTCCACCCCGCCGTGCCCGGCGGACGCGCAGAACGCCGCAGCCTGGCCCAGCACGGGCCGCTCGGCCCGCACGCCCTCGGGGAGGTCGCCCAGGGCGCGTTCGGCGAGTGGCGAGGTGAACAGCGAGCGGGGCGGGAACCGCAACCAGACCCGCTCCAGCGCCTCCCAGTCGGAGGCCTCCCGCGCCCACACCGCCAACTGCCCGGCCAGGCCGGTGAGCCCCGCGGAGACCCCGGCACGGACGAGGCCGGCCCGCACGGCGTCCACGCCGCCGGGAAGCCTTTCCAGCTCAGCGACCATCGCGTCCTGGACGGCCGGGTCGAGGCGCAGGGTGGTGCCCGCCGACGCGCCGGGAGCCCCCAGGCCGGACGCCGCCAGGCGATCGATCACGCCTCCCCACCCCCGCGGCGGGACGCTCTCGCCCGCCGTGGCCGCGGCCGCGGCGAGCACCTCGGGGGTCACCTCCACGGCCAGCGCCGTCCGGTCGAGCCACAGTCCCAGCCCCCGCGACGAGGCGATCTCCGGCCAGGTGGGTGACGGCACGCGCCCACTCTCACCCACACCACCGGCGAGCGCAAGCAACACACGCGTCACGCCCGGGAATGAGGTGAGGCATTCCTTATTTTCATCGGCGCACGAATGAAATAGGTAAGGCATTCCTTCGTGGAAATGAAAGAGGAATTCCGAAATGATTGTGTGGTGAACGTGATCGGTGCGGTGCGTCGTTATCCGGTGGTGGCGGCCACGCTGGGCGTGGGTGTGACCGGGTTGCTCCTGCTGGCCCTGGGCCAGCCGGTCGCGTCCGCCTGGCTGGTGGGCGGGTACGCGCTGGTGGTCGCCGCCTGGCAGGCGTGGTCGATGGTCCGCGACCTGCTGGCCGGGAACTTCGGGCTGGACGTGCTCGCGGTGACCGCGATCACCGCGACCGTGCTCGTCGGGGACCACTGGGCCGCGCTGATCGTGGTGCTGATGCTGACCGGCGGCGAGGCGCTGGAGGACTACGCGAACGCCCGCGCCCACCGCGAGGTGTCGGCGCTGCTGGAGCGTGCGCCACGGTTCGCCCACCGCGCCACCCCCGGCGGGGCCTTCGTCGAGGTCCCGATCAGCGAGGTCGTGGCCGGCGACCTGGTGATGGTGCGTCCCGGCGAGGTCGTGCCGGTGGACGGGGTGCTGGAGGGCGAGGCGGCCTCCTTCGACGAGTCCTCGATCACCGGTGAGCCGTTGCCGGTGGAGCACGCGCACGGTGACCAGGTGCTGTCGGGCACGGTCAGCCAGCAGAAGGTCGCCCTCGTGCGGGCCACCGTGCCGGCGAAGGACAGCCAGTACCAGCAGATCATCGACCTCGTGCAGGCCGCGGCCGAGAGCAAGTCGCCCATCGTGCGGCTCGCCGACCGGTACGCGGTGCCGTTCACCCTGGTGTCGCTGGCGATCGCCGGGGTCGCGTGGTGGCTGTCCGGCGACCCGGTGCGGTTCGCCGAGGTCCTCGTCGTGGCCACGCCCTGCCCGCTGCTGATCGCCGCCCCGGTCGCGTTCCTGGCCGGCATGAGCCGCGCGGCCAGCAACGGCGTGATCGTCAAGTCCGGCGGGGTCATGGAGACCCTGTCCCGCGTCCGCACCGTTGCGCTGGACAAGACCGGCACGCTCACACACGGACAGCCCGTCGTCGACCTGGTCGAACCGGCAGAGGGCACCAGTGCCGACGACCTGCTCGCCATCGCCGCCGCGGCCGAGACCTTCTCGGCCCATGTCCTGGCGAAGACCATCGTGAACGCCGCCCGGCACCGCCACCTGCGCATCCCGACGGCCACCGGTGTCGAGGAGACCACCGCCGCCGGCATGACCGCGACCATCCTCGGCCGGCTCACCGCCGTCGGCAACGCCACCCACGTCGCCCGCACCACCGGGCACACCCCTCCCGAGGCGCCCGTCCCGCCCGGCCACATCGCCATCCACCTCGGCACCACCGACGGCTACCTGGGCCGCATCCTGCTCACCGACCAGGTCCGCAACAACGCCCCCGCCACGCTGCACGCCCTCCACCACCTCGGCGTACGCAGCGTCGCCATGCTCACCGGCGACGCGGTCGTCACCGCCCGCCACATCGCCGACCAGATCGGCATCGACGACGTCCGCGCCGGCCTGCTTCCCGCAGACAAGGTCGCCCACGTCGCCTCGCTGCCGGTCCGGCCGGTCGCGATGGTCGGGGACGGGGTCAACGACGCCCCCGTCCTCGCCGCCGCGGACGTCGGCATCGCCATGGGCGCCAAGGGCGCCACCGCCGCCAGCGAGTCCGCCGACGTCGTCATCATGCTCGACGACCTCAGCCGCGTCGCCACCAGCATCGCGATCGCCCAGCGCACCGTCCGCATCGCCCTGCAGGCCATCTGGCTCGGCATCGCCATCAGCATCGCCCTCATGCTCGTCGCCGTCTGGGGCATCCTCCCCGCCATCGTCGGCGCGGCGCTCCAGGAACTCGTCGACCTCGCGGCCATCCTGACCGCGCTCCGTGCCGTCCGCCCCGGACCCACCGAGCGCGAACTGACCCACCGGCTCCGCGCCGCCGTCCCCGCGCACGAGGACGTCCCGCAGCCCGACCTGGTCGCCTGAGCCGGCGCCGTCCCCGCCAGGGGAAAGGACGCGACCGGGTGTAACAGAACCGCCCGTGGCGTCGTTCTCCATGGTGGAAAGGTGGTCATGGGCATCGACGAGACGCAGGAATCCCGGCTTCTGGCTCGGGAGGTACCGCACGATGACCCGACCTGGGGGGAGGTCTCCGCCTTCCTGGAAGCCGTGGACGCCACGTACGCCGGCGTCCCCACTTCGCAGTACGAGGCGGCACACCTTGCCGCCGTAGCGAGGGAAGCGCGTCTCCTCGGGGACGGGCTCCAGACCCACAGGAGGAAGACCATGAAGGACAGGTTCCCTGTCGCATCCCCCCGCGTGCTCATCGCCTCCGCGGTCGCTGCGCTCCTCGCAGTGACCGCCGGCGTCGGTGTGGCGAGCGCTCTCGGCGGCGGGCCGCTCGCCACGCTGCTGCCCACCGCGACCACCGCTCCCGCCGTGGATCCCGCGCCGTCGGTCGCCACCCCGGAGCCCACGCAGACCGAGGACGGGGACGACCAGGGCGAGGACGCGGACGACCCGACGCCGACGGCCACCCCGACCTCGACCCACGACGACGACGAGTCCGAGGGCACCCACTCCCGCTCCGACGACGGGGACGACGAGGACGACGACAAGGCGTCCTCGAGCCACGACGAGGACGAGGCCGACGAGGACGAGGCCGACGAGGCCGACGACGAGGCCGACGACCAGCCCCGCAGCGACGCCGGCCACCACGACGGCGGCGAGGACGATGGCGACAACGGTGGCGAAGACGACTCCGAGGACTGAGCGCCCCCGCGCGGCGACGCCCGGACGGCCCCTCGCGCCGGCCGGCGCCGCCGCGTCCGGAGTCCCAGTCCTCGCGCGGGTACTTCCGCGCCGGTCCCGCTAGCCGGGAGCATTCACCCCATGCCACTCGGCGAGCGGTTCCCCGAGGTCCTCGCGGCTGCGGCCGGCGGGGCGGAGTGGGCGTGGGCCGAGGTCTACCGCGACCTGGCCCCGGGCCTGCTCCGGTTCCTGACCGGGCAGGGAGCTGCCGACCCCGAGGACTGCCTCGGTGAGGTGTTCATCCAGATCGTGCGGCAGCTCGGCGGCTTCCACGGCGACGAGCCCGCCTTCCGGACGTGGGCGTTCACGATCGCCCGCAGCCGCCTGATCGACGCCTGGCGCAAGGACCAGCGGCGCCCGGCCAAGGCCGGCGAGGACGTCTCGGTGGCGGCCGACCGGCTCGCGCCCGCGCCGCCGCAGGAACCCGCGACGCTCCAGCGCGCTGCGGTGGAGGAGATCCTGTCCACGCTGAGCCCCGACCAGCGCGCCGTCCTGATGCTGCGCTACGTGCACCAGTTCTCGAGCGAGGAGACCGCGGCCATCATCGGCAAGCCGGAGGGCACCGTCCGGGTGCTCCAGCACCGGGCCCTGCGGACACTGCGCCGCACGCTGCCCGGGCGGTGGGCCGGGCTCCGGGGGGCGGGGCAGGGCGCCTGCGCCTGACCGCCGGGTTGGGTCCCGGCGTGGCGTGTCGCCGCGGAGTGGGCGTACGACACCGCGTCCCTCCACCTCCAAGCTATAGCCCAGGTGGGGGCTTGCCGCAAGGCCCCCCGGCGGGCGCACACTCGTGGGCGGCGCCGCCGGGGAACCGGCCCTGACCCGGTCCGCCGGCCGCCTCCACCCGTGGACGACCCGGAGGTCCCGTGACACCGCACAGCACCGTCTTCGCCCTGCCGGAGCGGCTCGCCGCCAAGGCCGCCCCCCACCTGGTCGGGCGGGACGAACGACACCTCGGGCTGGTCCAGGCCACCGTCGAACGGCAGGTGGCCGCGCTGGCCGAGCGCCTGGCCGACCTGCGTCGCGCTCCGGGAGGACGCGGGCGGGGCGCGATGGACCGGGACCTGGAGATCCACCGGCTGAGCGGCCGGCTGGGCCTGCTCCGCCGGTTCGGCGTCGACCTGTGCCTGGGCCGGGTCGTGCCCGCCGACGGTGGCGAACCGCTCTGGATCGGCCGGCTGGGACTTTCCGACGACTCCGGCGATCCCCTGCTCGTCGACTGGCGGACGCCGGCCGCCGAGCCCTTCTTCGCCGCCACCAGCGCCCACCACCTGGGCCTGGCGAGCCGGCGACGCTACCGGTGGAGCGGCGGGCGGATCGTCGACTACTGGGACGAGGCCTTCGGCCCGTCCGCCCCGGGTGACGACGTCGCCCTCGACGACGACTCGGCGTTCATCGCGAGCCTCGGCGCGAGCAGGTCGCCGCGGATGCGCGACGTCCTCGCCACGATCCAGGCCGACCAGGACGCGATCATCCGGGCCGGCTCCGGGGGAGCGCTCGTCGTCGACGGCGGGCCGGGCACCGGGAAGACGGTCGTCGCCCTGCACCGGGCCGCCTACCTGCTCTACGCCGACCCACGCCTGGGCGGCCACCGCGGCGGGCTGCTCTTCGTCGGGCCGAACCAGCACTACCTGCGCTACGTCGCCGACGTCCTGCCCGGGCTGGGCGAGGAGGGCGTGCGCACCTGCACCCTGCGCGACCTCGTGCCCGAGGGCGCCCTCGCCGTCCCCGAGCCCGACCCGGAGGTCGCGCGGCTGAAGGCCTCGGCTCGACTGCTGGACGCCGTCGGCCCCGCGGTCGCCCTGTACGAGGAGGTGCCCACCGCGACGATGGTGGTCGAGACCGCCTGGGCCGACGTCCGGATCACCCCCGGGGACTGGGCGGAGGCGTTCGAGGCGGTCGAGCCGGGCAGCCCCCACAACGAGGTCCGCGACGAGATCTGGGAGGCGCTGCTCGACATCGCCGTCGACGGCGCCGGCGACGCGGGCGTCCCGCCGCCGGTGCTGCGGAAGGCCCTGGCGGCGAACGAGGAGTTCCGCGACACCTTCCGTCGGACGTGGCCCATCCTCGAGGCCCCCGACCTCGTCGGCGACCTGTGGGCTGTGCCCGCCTACCTGCGCCGCTGCGCGCCGTGGCTCTCGCCCGGGGAGCGCGAGGCGCTCCGGCGTCCGGAGGGGTCGGACTGGACGAGCGCCGACCTGCCCCTGCTGGACGCCATGCGGGCGCGGCTGGGCGATCCCCGCTGGTCGCTGCGCCGGAGGCAGGCACAGGCGGTGCGGGCGGAAGACCGCTCCTACATGGACCAGGTGGTGCAGGACCTGCTGGACGCCGACGACGACCCCGAGAGCCCGCTGCCCCTGCTGCGCAGGGAGAGCCTGCGCGCGGACCTCGTCCATGACGAGGCGGTCCCGGCCGACGACGGTGACCCGCTCGCGGGCCCGTTCGCCCACCTGATCATCGACGAGGCGCAGGAGCTCACCGACGCGGAGTGGCAGGTGCTCCTGCGGCGGTGCCCGTCGCGCAGCATCACCGTCGTGGGTGACCGGGCGCAGGCGCGGCACGGCTTCCCCGAGAGCTGGACGGAGCGCCTGTCCAGGGTCGGGCTGCCCGAGGCACGCCTCGAGATCCTCACCGTGAACTACCGGACGCCCCGGGAGGTGATGGCGGTCGCCGAACCGGTGATCCGGTCGGTCCTCCCCGACGCCAACGTGCCGGCCTCGATCCGCACCTCGGGGTCGCCCGTCCACCACGGCTCGACCGCCGACCTGCGCCCGCTCGTGGACCGGTGGCTGGCCACGCACCCCGACGGGATCGCCTGCGTCGTCGGCGACCCCGGCTTCACCGGGACCGACCGGGTGGCCTCGCTGTCCCCCGAGGAGGCCAAGGGGCTGGAGTTCGACCTGGTGGTGCTGGTGGACCCCGACTCGTTCGGCGACGGCGTGGAGGGCGCGGTGGACCGCTACGTGGCGATGACCCGCACCACCCGAGAGCTGGCGATCCTCCACCCGGCCGGCCAGCCGGCGCCGGGCCGCGTCCGGACAGCCGCGGCTGGGTAGTTTGGGCCCTGACGACCCGCCGGCGTCCCGCCCTAGGCTGCCGACGTGGATCTCAGCGTGATCCGCGACGCGGACGTCGTGGTGATCGGAGCCGGGCAGGCAGGTCTGGCGGTGAGCAGGGCGCTCGCCGGCGCGGACGTGGAGTGCGTCGTCCTCGAACGGGACCGGGTCGCGAGCGCCTGGCGCCACCGGTGGGACTCGTTCACCCTCGTCACCCCGAACTGGACCATCCGTCTGCCGGAGGGTGGCTACCAGGGGGACGACCCCGACGGCTTCCTGCGCCGCGACGAGGTGGTCGCCCACCTGGCGGCGTACGCGGCGAGCAGTCCGGTGCCGGTCCTGGAAGGCGTCTCCGTGACCGGGCTGGAGCCGGCGCAGGACTCACGGATCCTGCTGCGCACCTCGATGGGCGACGTCACCGTCCGGACCGTCGTGGTCTGCACGGGTTCCTTCTCCCGGCCGTACCGTCCCGTGGCTGCTGCGCTCCCGTCGGCGATCCAGGTGCTCGACGCGGTCGACTACCGCCGCCCCGACGATGTCGCCCCGGGCACCGTGGTGGTCGTCGGGAGCGGGCAGACCGGCTGCCAACTGGCCGAGGATCTGCACCGCGAGGGCAGGGACGTCATGCTGGCGTGCGGGCGCGCGCCATGGATCCCCCGGCGGCTGGACGGGCGGGACACGCTCTACTGGCTGGCCGAGGCGGGCTTCCTGGACGCGCCCTTGTCGTCGCTGCCGGCACCGTCCGCGCGCCTGGTGTCGAACCCGCAGGCCACCGGCCGCGACGGGGGCCACGACCTCCACTACCGCACCCTGCAGGCGATGGGGGTCCGGCTGGCCGGGCGGCTGGTGGCCGCGGACGAGGCGGAACTGCGCTTCGGCGACGACCTGGCCGCCTCGGTCGCCTTCGGCGACGCGCGGTGGGCCGACCTCTGCGAGCTGATGCGGAGGACCCTGCCCGGGCGGGGCCTGGCCGTGCCGGAGCTCGAGCCGCCGCCGGCGTTCCGCGCGGAACCCGTCGCGTCCGTGTCGACATCGGAGGTCTCCGCCGTCCTGTTCACCACCGGCTACCGCCCGGGCTTCGCCGGCTGGGTCCACGCACCGGTGTTCGACGACCTCGGGTTTCCGGTCACCGACGACGGTGCGACCGCGGTTCCGGGCCTGTACTTCTGCGGCACCCACTTCCAGCGGACGCGTGGCTCCGGGATCCTCTACGGCGTCGGAGCGGACGCCCTCCGGATCGCGGCGGTCGTTGCGGACCGGATCCACGGGCGGCGGCGGCCGCCCCTGGCGGAGCCTGCCGAGGGGCGCCGGTCGGGGTAGCCGGGCACCGGGTGCCGTCCCGCGCCGGCGCAGGGGAGAATCTCCGCATGGAACCGGACCCGATGACTGCGCACTCCCACGGCGGCCCGAGCGGCGCCAGCCCGGCGGTCACCAGGGTCCTGGCCGTGGTGATGGCGATCCTCGCGATCGCGACCGTCGTCGGCGTGGCGTGGCTGTGGCCCTGGGACGCGCCGCCGCGACAGCCGTGGATCGACGACAACGCCGCCCTGGTCACCGGCACGATCGCAGAGCTCGTCCCCGGCGACGGGCAGGCGGGGCACATGGTCGTCCGGCTCGACGACGGCACCACGCTCGACGTGCCGGCCGACCCGAGCGCACCCCTGGCAGAGGCACGGGTCGGCCAGCGCGTGCAGGTCATGGTGGTGGACGGCCAGGCGGGCGGCACCTTCTTCGACTACGAGCGCGGCGGCCCGCTGCTGTTCCTGGCCGTGCTGTTCGTGGCAGCGGTCGTCGCCGTGGCCGGATGGAAGGGCGTGGCCGCCCTCGCGGGGCTGGCCGTCGCGCTGTCGATGGTGTGGCTCTTCACGCTGCCATCCCTGGCCGCAGGACGGGACCCCCTCCTGGTGGCCCTGGTGACGTCGTCGGTCGTGATGTTCGCGGTGGTCTACCTCGCGCACGGCGTCTCTGTGAAGACCACGACGGCCCTGCTCGGGACCTTCGCCGGGATCGCCGTGGTGGCCGCCCTCGCGTGGTGGGCGATCCCCGCGACGAGCCTCACTCCCCGGCAGGACGAGGTGATGGGTCAGCTTCCCTACCAGTTCCCGGGGATCGACGTCCGGGGGATCCTGCTGTGCGGCATGGTGCTGGCCGGGGTCGGCGTGCTGAACGACGTGACGATCACCCAGGCGTCCGCGGTGTGGGAGCTGCGGCGGGCGGTTCCCGGCGCGTCCCGGTCGACGGTCTTCGGCCAGGCCATGCGCATCGGGCGCGACCACATCGCCTCCACCGTCTACACGATCGCCTTCGCCTACGTCGGCACGGCGCTCGCGCTGCTGCTGCTCGCATCGCGGCTGGACTTCACGATCCTGGAGTTGTTCACGTTCAACACGATCGCCCAGGAGGTCGTCGCCACCCTGGTGGCGTCCATCAGCCTGGTCGTGACGATCCCGGTGACCACCGCGCTGGCCGCCTGGCTCGCCGCCCCACAGAGGACGGCCGTCTCCGGCGCCGGGCGTCAGGCGGGGTAGATGGTCACCGTGGCCGCCTTGACGACGAACGTGACGTCGCGACCGGGGTACAGGTCGAGCTCCGCGACCGACACCGGGGTCACGTCGGCGGCGATCGAGTGGCCGTGGTGGTCGTCGCCGCGCACCCGGACGAGCTCGCCGTGCGGTTCGACCTCGGTGATGGTGACCGGCAGGTGGTTGCGGGGGCTGCCGGTCGGAGGGCTGAGGTAGATCGACACCTCCGCCGGGGCGAAGGCCGCCGCCGCCGGGTCGCCGTCGCGCAACGCGGGCGCGTCCCCGGTGGTGCCGTCGATGCGGACGCCGTCCCGGCCGACCACCCCGCCGCCGTCGCGGGTGCCCCGGATCAGGTTCAGCCCCGCGAGCCGGGCGGTGAAGCCGGCCCGGGGATGCCGCAGGGTCTCCTCGGTGGGCCCGGACTCGGCGACCCGGCCCTCCTCCATCACCACCAGCCGGTCCGACAGCAGGAGCGCGTCCAGCAGGTCGTGGGTGACGATCATCGTCGTCCGCCCCGCCAGGACCCGGCGCAGCACCCGCCGCAGCATCGGGGCGACGGCGACGTCGACGGCGGCCATCGGCTCGTCGAGCAGCAGGAGCGCGGGCTCGGCGGCGAGCGCCCGGGCCAGCGCCACCCGTTGCGCCTCGCCGCCGGAGAGCTCATGGGGACGCCGCCCTGCGAGCGGCAGCACCTCGACCTCCTCCAGCCAGCGCTCGGCCCGGGCGCGCGCGTCCGCGCGCGGGGCGCCCCCGACCCGGGGGGCGAAAGCGACGTTGTCCAGCACGGTGAGGTGCGGGAACAGCAGCGGATCCTGCGCGAGCAGGGCGATGCCGCGGCGGTGGGGCGGCAGCCAGAGCCGCCGGCCGGGCCCGAGGTCGAACAGCACGCGCCCGTCGAGGGACGCCCGCCCCGCGTCCGGACGCAGGGTGCCGGCCAGCACGCCGAGGAGCGTCGACTTGCCCGACCCGTTCTGCCCCAGGACCGCGACGCGCTCCCCCTCGCCCACCTCCAGGTCGATGTCGAAGCCCCGTGCGGCGAGTGTCGCCGCGCACGCCAGCGTCATCGGTGTGCCCGCTCACCGAGCCGCGCGGTGGCCACGGTGATGCCGATCGCGACCGCGACGAGCACGAGCGACAGGGCCATGGCCGCGTCCGGGTCGTCGACCTGGCGCAGGTAGATCTCCAGCGGCAGGGTGCGGGTGACCCCCTGGAGGCTGCCGGCGAAGGTGATCGTCGCGCCGAACTCCCCCAGCGCCCGGGCGAAGGACAACACCGCGCCCGAGAGCAGCCCGGGCAGCACCAGCGGCAGGGTGACGCGACACAGCACGGTCGACGGCGGCGCGCCGAGGGTGGCCGCCACCGCCTCGTACCGCTGCCCCACGCTGCGCAGCGTCCCCTCGAGGGAGACCACGAGGAACGGCAGGGCGACGAACGTCTGGGCCAGCACGACGGCCACGCTGGTGAACGCCACGGGGACCCCCAGCACGTCGAGGGTCTGCCCGAGGAGGCCGCGCCGGCCGAAGGTGTAGAGCAGGGCGATGCCGCCCACGACCGGCGGAAGGACGAGCGGGAGCAGGGCCAGCGAGCGCACCACCTGCCGCCCGGGGAAGCGCCGCCGGGCCAGCACCAGCGCCATCGGCACCCCCAGGACGAGGCACGCCAGGGTGGCCACCGCCGAGGTCTGGAGGCTCAGCGTCAACGCGGCGAGCGACGACGGGCTGCCGAGCAGCTCCCCGAACCGCGACCAGTCCACGCGTAGCCCGAGCGCCAGCAGCGGCACGACCACGAACGCCGCGCCCGCCGCGGCAGGCACGAGCACCCACCCCGGCAGGCTCGAGTAGGCCGGATCGCGGGCGACCCGGCCCTGTCGCGGACCCGAAGAGCGCACCGGGACTACGTCGCCGTGCCGAAGCCGGCGTCCGCGAGCACCTGCTGGCCCTCGGCGCTGCGCACGAGGTCCACGAACTCCTGCCCCAGGCCTGACTGCGGGCCGCCGGACAGCGCGACGATGACGTTCCGGTTGACCGCCCTGGACGACTCCGGGAACGCGATGCCCCTCACCGAATCGCCGGCCGCGATCACGTCCGTGGCGTAGACCAACCCCGCGTCGGCCTCGCCGGCCCGCACCTTGGCCAGCACGTCGGTCACCGCCTGCTCCTCGCTGACCGGCGCCAGCGTCACCCCGGTGGCCTCCTCCAGCGTCAGCGTGGCCGCGCCGCACGGGACGGCCGGCGCGCACACCACGAGCTTCAGCCCCGGCCTGGCCAGGTCGGCGAAGGTGGCCACCGCGGCCGGGTTGTCCGGTGGCACGGCGATCGTCAGCGTGTTGGTGGCGAAGGGCCTCGCCCGGCCCGCAGCGAGGCCTGCGCCGGCCACCGTCGCCATGCTCGCCTCGTTGGCGGAGGCGAACGCATCCGCCGGGGCCCCCTGGGTGATCTGCTCGGCCAGCGCCTGGGAGCCGGCGAAGTTGAACACCACGGCGGTGCCGGGATGGGAGGCCTCGAACGCCCTGCCCAGCCTGGTGAAAGTGGCCTTCAGCGAGGCCGCGGCGAACACCGTGACCGTCGTGCCGCCGGCGGCGCGGGTCGCGGCCGGCCCGCTGCAGCCGGACACGGCAACGGTCACCGTGACGAGCACGGCGGTGACGGCCGCGGGAAGGGAGGGGCGCACGGGTGCCCCTCAGGCCCGGTGGGGGGTCTCGACGATGACGGTGGTGGCCTTGATCACCGCGACCGCCACCGACCCCGGCTCCAGGCCCAGTTCGCGGACGGCCTCCGTGCTCATCAGCGACACGACCCGGAACGGCCCGCACTGAAGTTCCACCTGGGACATGACCTTGTCCGACTCGACGTGCGTGACCAGTCCGACGAACCGGTTGCGCGCCGAGCGGCCGACCCCTGAGCGGTCCTTCGCCGGGGACGCCTGCGCGACCGCGAACTCGGCGAGGACGCGGCCGTCGACCACCATCCGGTTGCTCGCGTCGGTGCTGTGCGCGAGTTGCCCGGAATCGATCCAGCGGCGCACGGTGTCGTCGCTGACTCCGAGGAACCCGGCCGCCTCACTGATCCGTATCCACGTCACAGCCAGGATGCTATTGCCGCAGGTGCGGAGATGCCAGCGATCTTCCGAAACGTTGGGGAAAACGGGCCCAGTGACCGCCCGCGGACGGGGGCGGGCTGCCAGGTGAGGCCCTACGCAATTCCTTTCAGCCGTCCCGTGCAGCGACGACGCTCTGGTGACGCCCCACTCAACCGATATAGGATTCAGGAAAAATCGTTCTGCTGACTGAGGAGTGGGAGGAACTGCCCCAGCGTCACCCCCGCTTCCAGGGGGTGCCGGAGGTGGGCGTCCTCGACGATCTCGTAGCGGTTCCGCCGCCCGGCCTTGGTCCGGACGACGAAGCCCTGGCCGACGAGTTCGGCGATGATCTGCTGGACGGCCCGCTCGGTGATGCCGACCCGCTCGGCGAGGTCGCGGACCCGGGCCTGCGGATCGCGGGCGATCGCGACGAGCACGTGCCCGTGGTTCGACAGGAAGGTCCATCCGTGGTCACCGGCCATGGCGGAAGGATAGGCGAACGGCGATTCCGGAAACAGGAGGACATGGTGGAGCAGGGTGACACGGCGCGGTGGGGCGCGTCCCTCGATGACCTGTTGCAGGCGGACGTCGCCCTGCTGACCGGGCTGCACCGCGACTCGCTGGTCGAGCGGGGCGCGGGACGCATCGCCGAGCTGATGGCGTCCCTCAGCGATGCCGGCGACGCCGCGATGGACATCGTCGGGCAGCTCGATGTGGCGGACGCCGCGGCGCTCGCCCAGGCGCTCACCGTCCACTTCCACCTCGTGAACCTCGCCGAGGAGCGCCACCAGTCGCGGCTGCACCGCCGCCGGCAGGACGGGGATGACGGCCCCGGCTGGCCCGCCGCCTCCGGGCTGGGCGCGGACGCCCTGGAACGCCTGGAGCGGCTGCGCATCCATCCGGTCCTCACCGCCCATCCCACCGAGGCCCGGCGACGAGCCGTGACCGCGTCCCTGTCGCGGATCGCCGAGCACCTCGACGCCTACGACGACCCCCGCAACGGCGCCCTGCAGCGGGGCTTCGCCCGGCGCCGGATGCTGGAGGAGATCGACATCCTCGGCCGCACGGCCCAGCTTCGCCGCACCGCGCCAGCACCCACCGACGAGGTGCGCACCGTGATGGGCGTGTTCGACCAGACCCTCTTCCGCGCCGTCCCCGCGGTCTACCGGGCGGTCGAGGCCGCCGTCCCGGGAACCGACGCCGGGCGCCAGCCCAGCCCGGTGCCCGCGTTCCTGCGGTTCGGCTCCTGGATCGGCGGCGACCGGGACGGCAACCCGTTCGTCACCGCGGAGGTGACGCGCGAGGCGGTCGCGATCCAGGCCGAGCACGTGCTGCGGGCGCTGGGGGTGGCCACGGAGCGGATCGCGCGGACACTCACGATGAGCGAGCAGACGACCCCGCCGTCCGCCGCGCTCCGGGACGCCCTGGCGCTGGCCGCGGTGACCGCCCCGGACACCGTCGCCGCGATCGTCCGCTCCTCCCCCGGCGAACCGCACCGCCAGCACCTGCTGTTCGCCGCGGCGCGCCTCGGGGCCACCCTGCGCGGCAGCCTCGACCTCGGTTACCGCGAGCCGGCGGAGTTCGTCCACGACCTGCGCCTGGTGCAGGACAGCCTCTCGGCCGCGGGCGACGCGCGGGCGGCCCACGGCGAGCTCCAGCACCTGCTGTGGCAGGCGGAGACCTTCGGCTTCCACCTCGCCGAGCTCGAGGTGCGCCAGCACAGCGCGGTGCACGCCGCAGCCCTCGAGGAGCTCCTGGACCAGCTCGACGACGACCCCGGCGCGCCCGGCAGCCCGGAGCGCCTGGCCGTGCTGGACCGGTTCGCCGTGCACGGCTGGCCCGAGCAGGTGCGGCCGCTGACCGAGGCGACGGGCGAGGTGCTGGACACCTTCCGGCTGATGGGCTGGCTCCAGCAACGCTGGGGCCGGCGGTGCTGCGGGCGGTACGTGGTGAGCTTCTCCCAGTCCGCGGAGCACCTGGTCGCGGTCCGCGCGCTGGCCCGGCTCGCGGTCGGCGAACGCCCGCTGAACCTCGACGTCGTGCCCCTGTTCGAGACCGGCGCCGACCTGCGCGCCGCGGGCGCGACGCTGTCGGCCTGGATGGACCTGGCCAGCACCCGCGCCTGGCTGGAGGACCGCGACCGCCAGGTGGAGGTGATGGTCGGCTACTCCGACTCCGCCAAGGACATCGGCCCGGCGGCGGCCACGCTCACGCTGTACCGGACGCAGGCGGAGCTCGTCCGCTGGGCCGGGCGCGCGGGCGTGCAGCTGACGATCTTCCACGGCAGGGGCGGATCGCTGGGACGCGGCGGCGGGCCGCTGCACCGCGCGGTGCTGGCCCAGCCGCCGGGCTCCCTCAACGAGCGGCTGAAGGTAACCGAACAGGGCGAGGTGATCTTCGCCCGGTACGCGGACGTGACGCTCGCGCAGGCCCACCTCGAGCGGCTGGCGTCCGCGGTGCTGGTGGCGGGGACGCCCCAGGTCACCCGGCACAACACCGCGGCGGAGCACCGGTTCGCCGGCCTCGCCGCCACGGTCGAGCAGGCGTCCCGCGAGGCGTGGCTCGCGCTGGTGCGCACGCCCGGCTTCCCCGACGTCCTGGCCGCGTCCAGCCCGCTGGAGGAACTGGGGCAGCTCCGGCTCGGGTCGCGTCCGGCGCGGCGCAGCGGTGCGGCCACCGGACGCGACCTCAGCGACTTCCGCGCGATCCCGTGGGTGTTCGCGTGGTCGCAGGTGCGGGCCAACGTGCCCGGGTGGTTCGGCCTCGGTTCCGGACTGGCGGCGGTGGGCGACGTCGACGAACTCCGCGCGGCGTACCGGGACTGGCCGCTGTTCGCCAGCCTGGTCGACATCGCCGAGATGAGCCTGGCCAAGGCCAACCCGCGGCTGGCAGCCCAGTTCCTCGCCCTCGGCGGGCGTCCCGACGTGACCGACCGGGTGCTGGAGGAGTACGAGCGGACGCGTCACCTGGTGCTGGAGACCCTCGGCCAGTCCGACCTGCTCGAGGGCAAGCCGGAACTCCGGCACCGGCTGGCGCTGCGGGCCCCGTCCATCGACGCCCTGAGCCACATCCAGTTGCGGGCGCTGCGGGTGCTGCGCTCATCCGCCGGCAGCACGGCCGGCGACGGGCACGACTGGTCGGAGGTGCTGCTGCTCACCGTGAACGGTGCCGCCGCCGGCCTCCAGAACACGGGCTAGCGACGCCGACGCCCGCCTCCGCCACACTGGCTTCGCGTGACGGCCGCGCCCGAGGGCTTCGCGTGACGGCTTCGCTACGCGTATTTCACGACGCTGCGCGAACTCACGTAGCGTCGTGAAACAGACGTAGCGAAGCGGGCCGGGCGCGGGGGACGCGACAGCCGGGCAGGCTGACGGCCGGCCACCCCTGGGTGACCGGCCGTCCGTCGGTTCAGCGGCCCACGCCCCTGCCCATGCCCATGCCGCCGCGCATCGCGCCGGAGGCGTGGGCTGCCAGGATGGCGTCGGCCTGCGCCCGGGTGAGCCGTCCGTCCTTCACCGCCTGGTCGAGGGTGGCCTCCAGCTGCGCGGTGCGGTCGGCCTGGCGGGTCTCCTGCCGGGTGGTCAGCGCCTGGAGCACGGTCGCCCGGTCCACCTTCAGCTCGCCGGCCAGGAACGAGGCGAGCTTCTCGTGCTCGGCGGCCTGCTGCTCGGCGGTCAGCCCGGCACCCCGCACCGTCATCGGGTTCGCGGCGTGGTACTTCGCCAGCGCGGCGCTGACCGCGTCCTGGCTCACTCCGAGCTTCGCGGCCAGGTCGGCCGCGTTGGCGGTGGCGCCGTAGCCGGCGCCGTTGCGCATCCCTGCCATTGCGCCGCGCCCTCCGCCCCAGCCGACCTGCGCGGTGGTGGGGGTCGGCGACGGGGCGGGCGTCTCCGCACTGGCCAGGGCTGCACCCCCGAACGTCGTGGCCAGGACGACCAGCGTCCCGCCGACGCCCAGGGCGATCTTCTTGTTGTTCATTTCCACTCCTCGTGGCTCGATGACCTGATGCCACGAGTCAACCGCCGGCGCATGGGACGGCCGTGAGGCGGGTGTGAAGCTTCCGTGAAGCCCGACGGCCGGACGGGCGTGACCCGGCTCAGCCCCTGGTCGCCGGCGTCGCGGGGTGGGCGCCGTGGTGGTCGTGCCCGCCCGCGTGGTGGTGGACGTGCGGCTCTCCCCCGTCGTGGGAGTGGGGCGTGGTCTGGTGCACCTCGACCCACTGCGGGCCGTCGAGTGCGATCGCAGCGGCGGGGAAGAGCCCGTTGTCCTCCTTGTCGATGTGGTCGCGCAGGGCGTCCTCGAACCGCGCCATGGCCGCGCGGTCACCGGGGGTGATGGCCGCCAGGAGGCCGGCGAGCGTCTGGTGCTCCCCGCACAGGGTCTCGATGTGGGACGCGTAGACCTCGTCCTGGGCCATGATCCGGAAGAGGCCGGACTCCTCGGCCTCCGTGTGGGGCCACAGGAGGGCGGCGACCCGGGCCCGGGCGACGCCGAACGCCGCACTGTCCCCGGAGTGGACGCCGGCGCGCAGGTCGCCGGTCGCGTTGATGATCTCGACGTGCTCGGCCATGAACCGGCCGATCACCTCGATGGAGTCACACCCGCAGTAGCTGCACATCGCCGCCTCCTTTTACACATATCAATATGTATAAAATATCACTGGAACCGCCGGTGCTGGCCACGGCGACGTCCGGTCGTCGCTACGCTGGCACGCGCAGGGACGGGACCGCGCCTTGCGGACGAGGAGGATTCCCATGGACCGGAGCATGGCCGGGTCGGACTCCGCCTACGACGATCCGGCCGACCGCCAGCGGACCTCGAGGGAGGCATGGCTCGTCCAGATCCTCAGCTCGCTCCACGAGGGCGTCCTCGTCTTCGACACCGACGGTCTCGTCGTCGAGATGAACCAGGCGTTCGTCGACCTCTTCGGCTACACCATGGCCGACGGCCCGATCCTCCCGCCCTACCCCTGGTGGCCGACGCCCGAGGAGGACGCGGCCGCCCACGCCGAGATCGGCGAACGGCTCCGCGATGCGATCAGGGGACGCGAGGGCACCACCGAGTTCGAGTACCGCGACCGGGCCCGGCGACCGGTCTGGGTGTCCTGCGCCGACGCGGTGATCCTGGACGACGCCGGAGCGGTCACCGCGGTCGTCCGCTCGTTCCGCGACTTCACCCGGCAGGCGCACGCGCAGTCGCGGCGCGCGGCGGCGGCCCGGCTCAGCGTCGACTTCGCCACGACGGAAGACCTGGAGAGCCTGCTGAGCATCGGCGAGCAGGGCTTCGAGACCCTCTTCGACGGTGGCAGCACCACCCAGCTCGACCTCGACCACCGGTACCTGTTCTCGGGGCGCCGGCAGGTCACGCCGGAGGAACTCGGCGACGGCGCGCGAACCGGCCTGGCCGGCACGATCAGCGCGGACGCCACCAGCCTGCGCCCCGGCATCCTGCTGGTCCCCCAGACCAGCACCACCGGCTGCCGCGTGTGGGTGCAGTTCCCTCGTCCGCGGCGCATCCTGCCGGACGAGATGATCGTGGCCGACCTCCTCGCCCAGGCCTTCGGGCTGGCCATCGACCGGTTGCTCACCCGCCAGCAGGCCGCGGAGCGGGAGAGCCACCTCCAGCAGGCCATCCAGGCCCACCGGCACATCGGACAGGCCATCGGCATCCTCGTCGAACGGCACCGGCTGCCACCCGATGCCGCGTTCGACCGCCTGCGCAGGGCCAGCCAGGACCGCAACCTCAAGCTCCGGGACCTCGCCGCCCGCGTGATCGAGACCGGCTCAGAGCCGGAGAACGCCTGACCGCCGGCGCGGCGGCACGGTCCTCCGGTCACCCGACCGGGGTCTGTGCGCCGCCCCACGACGTCACTAACGTTGTTCAGGACCTCTTCGGGTCGCAGGAACCGAAGCCGTCGACTGAGTGCTGGTACGGAGGGGGCGCCGGCAGGGTCGGTCGCGGGCTGGGAGTCGGGCCGGCAGTGGCGGCTGGCGCGAAGACTCCCAGCGGGCCCAGCCGTGGTCCAGGGCCGGGAAGCGTCCGCCCCGGCGTCCTGCCTCAGTCCAGCAGGCCCGCCGTGCGGGCGCGGCGGATCATCTCCCCGCGGGTGGAGGCCGCGAACTTCTCGCGGAGGGTCACGACCTGCTTGCGGACCGTGTTGGGCGAGACGCTGAGCTTCCGGGCGATGACCGGGACGGGGTCGCTGGTGGCCAGCAACGGCAGCAGGACCAGTTCCCGCTCGGTGAGGCGGAGGGGGCGCGTCGCTCCCCCGTCCTGGTCGTTGAGGCCCGAGAGCCGCTGCCCCAGGAGCGCGAGCCCCGGGTCGTCCGTGCCCAGTTCCTCCTCCGCGACCTCGAGGATCAGCCTCCGCACGGCCAGGGGGAGCAGGGCGAGGTAGAGGAAGCTGCCGGTGCGGATCAGGCGCGCGACCTCCCTGGCCACCTCCCGGCGTACCTCGGGCGTCGGCCCGGCCTCGAGGATCGTCGCGGCGATCCGGATCGACGCCAGGCGGTACCGCTGGACGATCTCCAGGCCCGGCTTGTGCGGACCGAGGTCCGCCAGGCGGCCCGCGTCGTGGTAGCGACCGGCCCACAGGTGTACACGGGCCGTCGAGACCAGCCGGACGGGCTCGGGCAGGGTGTCGGCGACCTCGGCGGCCGAGACCAGCGCGCCGCTCTTGGCCAGGAGGAACGCCTGGGCGCGTCCGAGGAGGTTGGCGCCCATCGGCTCCGCGTGCTCGCGTCCCCGGATGGACAACCGGGCGATCTCCTCCGACAGCTCGGCCACCCCGGTGGAGAGGTCGCCCCACAAGGCCGTGCGCCAGGCCGCCAGCGAGACCCGCACCGCCCACACGCCTGCGGCGGTCGCGGCCTCCGTCGTCACCGCGGCGAGGCACTGGTCGACCGACACCCGGTCGAGCCGGCGGATGGCCTCGTAGCCGTCGGCCAGGAGCTCGTAGACCTCGCCCATGCCCCGGCCTGTGCGCCCCGCTCGCCGATGATCCCGCCGCCGGCGCGTCCTTCGCGCTGCTGCGCGACCGCCTGGGGCCGGAGCCGGACGACGCGTCCGGCGGCCCCGGCCTGTTCCGCCTGACCGAGCGCGAAGCCGTGCTGCTCCCGCTGCTGGCGACGACCGCCTCGGTGCCCGAGATCGCCCGGCGCCTCCACGTGTCGGTGCACACGGTGCGCAAGCAGGTCGCGACACTGAGGGAGAAGTTCCAGGCGCCCACGCGCGCGGAACTCGTGCGCAAGGCCGGCATCTACTGGGCGCTGCGGTAGCCGCGCCCCGGACGGGGGCGACGAGCCGCCGGACGCTACCGGGGCGGCCGGGCCACCGGGACCACGAGGATCGCGAGCGCCGAGACCGCGCCCACGACGAGCAGGGAGTTCAGCACTCCGAAGTGGTCGCCGAGGAAGCCCAGCAGGGGCGGCCCGGCCAGAAAGGCGGTGTAGCCGAGCGTGGAGACGACGGAGATGCGCATCGGTGCCCGTGCCGGGTCGTCCGCGGCCGCCGACATCCCGACCGGGAAGCCGAGGCTGGCGCCCACGCCCCAGATCGCACAGCCGACGAACGCCAGCCAGGTGTCGCCGAACACCACGAGCAGGCACCCGAGGGTGGCCGCGGTGAACAGCACCCTCAGGACCACCACGCGGCCGTAGCGGTCGAGAAGCCGGGTGCCCAGGATCCGTCCGGCCGTCATGAACGAAAGGAACACGGCCAGGGCGACCACCCCGAGCGCGTTGTCCAGGTCGTGACCGTCGACAAAGGCGACCGCCATCCAGTCGTTGGCCGTGCCCTCGGCGAACGCGGCGGCGAGCACCATGACCCCGATCAGCAGGGTGCGCGGCTCGAGCCAGGCCGACCCGGCCTGGCGGGCGGCGGTATCCACGGCCGGTCCGGCGTCGTCGAAGGCGGGCAGGAACTGGCCTGTCCCCCACAGCGCGACGACCACGGTGAGGAGTGCGACCACGCCGAGGTGGGCCACCAGGGGCACCCGCAGCCACACCAGGCCCGCACCCACCAGGGCGGCCAGCACCGTGCCGCCGCTGAACGCGGCGTGGAACCACGGCATGATCGCCTTGTCCAGCGCCCGCTCGATGATGGTGCCCTCGAGGTTCTGGGCGACGTCCCACACCCCCGAACCGAGCCCGAGCAGGAACAGGCCCGGCATCACCCAGTACATGCTCGCGTGGGTCTGGACGGCGATCCCGGCCAGCACGATCCCGGGCGCGAGCAGGGACAGGCCCAGGCGGACCGTCCGCGCCGCCCCGAACCGGTGCGCGATCCGGCCCGCCACCGGCAGGCCCAGCAGTGAGCCGACCGACACCGACAGCAACAGCACGCTCAGCATGCCGGGGGTCAGGGCCAGCGCCTCCTTCACGTCCGGCACCCGCGACATCCACGAGGCGAAGGCGAAGCCGTTCACGGCGAACACCGCGAGGTCGCCGTTGCGGGCCGCGATCACCGTGCGGTCGCTGCGGAGGGTGGGGCTGGTCACGCGTTGCATACCGTGACCGTAGGTGAGTGAATGATCACGTGCAACGATCAATTCGCCACAAGTTGATCATCCAGTCGCTCCAGACCGGCGGCCGGTTGCGGGTCGAGCAGCTGGTGGAGCTGACCGGCTCCTCCGCCGTGACGATCCGGCGCGACCTGGCCCATCTCGAGGCCCACGGAGCGCTCCGCAGGGTGCCGGGTGGGGCCGCGCGGACGGTGAAACACGGCGAGAGCATCCCGTTCAGCCTCCAGCTCGCGGAGGACCGTGACCTCAAGGCCCGCCTCGCGACGGCGGCCGCGGCCCTGATCGCCGACTACGAATCCGTGATCATCGACAACGGCACCACCTGCCACGCGGTCGCCCAGGAACTCGCTGGACGCCCGATCACCGCCCTGTGCCTGTCCCTCCACGCCGCCGTGGTCCTCGGCTCGACCCCCGGCGCCCGCGTGATCGTCCCCGGCGGCCCGGTGGAACCGGACACCCTCGCGTTCCTGGGCAGCCAGGCGGTGGACGCCGTCCGCAACATGCGCGCCGACGCCCTGGTGCTCGGCACCTGCTCCGCGTCGGCGACGAGGGGACTCACGTCCACCCTGTACGAGGACGCGCAGATCAAGCAGGCGAGCATCCAGTCCTCCACGCGCCGGATCCTGGTCACCGTGGCGGACAAGCTGAACCGGTCCTCGAACTTCCGCTTCGGCACTCCCGCGGACCTGACCCACCTGGTGATCACCGACGACGCCCCCGCCGAACTGCTCGACATCTTCCGCGACGACGGGGTCGAGGTCATCCTGGTGTGACGGTGACCTGCCGGCGTTCCGCCTAGAAGGGCACCCCGCAGGTGAGGATCACGTTCGCGTACGGCGTCGCCTCTCCCGAACGGACGAGCAGGCGGGCCTCGCGCGTGCGCCGCTTGAACTCCTCGTGGTCCACCGTGTCCGGCCGGACGAACAGCGACGAAACCAGGTCGCCCACCCGCGGGTTGCGGTCGAGCGCCTCACCGGCGATCAGCGCGTGCTCCACCACAAGCTCTGTCGACAGCGCGCGCAGCACCTGCTCGAAGGTGGGTACGCCGAACACGAGCGAGAGGTCGACGACCTCCACGCCCGGGGGCCGGGGAAGGCCGCAGTCGGCCACGACCACGGTGTCGGTGTGACCCAGCTGCGACAGCAGCAGGTTGAGCCGGGGGTTCAGGATGCCGCCGCGCTTCATGCCCGGCCCACCTCCGACGCCCGGGGGTAGGACGACTGCGCCCCGGGCCGCTGCACCGACACCGCAGCGACGTCGGTGGCCCGTGCGAGGCCGGCGGCCAGCGTCCCACCGGCGGCCAGCTCGACGGCCAGCGCACCCACGAAGGCGTCCCCCGCCCCCGTGGTGTCGACCGCGGTCACGCGCCGGGCGGCCTGGTGGTGCACGCTCCCGTCCGCCTCGAGGGCGAGGGCGCCGTCGGCACCGAGGGTCAGCACGACGCTCCGGGGGCCGAGCAGCGCCAGCCGCCGGGCGAGCTGCTCCGGGTCGGCGGTCGAGCCCGGGTCGTCCCCCAGCAGGAGCAGGGCCTCGCTGCGGTTCACGACGAGCGGGTCACAGGCCCGCAGCACGGCGGAGGGAGGGACGGCCGCAGGGGCAGCGTTCAGCAGGAACCGGGTGCCCGCGCGGGCGCAGGTGGCCGCGACGCATTCGACCGTGGCCATCGGCACCTCGAGCTGCATCACGACCAGGTCGGCGGTCGCCCACCCGGGCTCGCAGGCGGCCACGTGGGCGGGCGTCACCGTGCTGTTGGCGCCCGGTGCCACCACGATCGAGTTCTCGCCGTCGGGGGTGACGAAGATCAGGGCGACCCCCGTGGCCGCGTCCGCCGTGCCGAGCCGCGACACGTCGACGCCGGCGTCGGCGAGCGAGCCGCGCAGCAGGTCGCCGTTCGCGTCCGCGCCGACGGCGCCCACGAACCGGACGTCCCCGCCCAGGAGCCCCGCGGCGACCGCCTGGTTGGCGCCTTTGCCACCCGGGGTGACGACCAGGTCGGAGCCGAGGATCGTCTCCCCGCCCGCCGGGCGCCGGTCGACCTGGACGACGAGGTCGGCGTTCGCCGAGCCGATCACGGCGATGGTGCCCATGGTCCCCTCCCGGTCCGCAGCGGTGCGTCAGTAGGCCAGGCCGCGCGGCTCCGGACCGAGCGGCGCCGAGGCGGGGTTCGGCACGCGGAAACCGTTGGACCGGTACGCCTCGTAGTCGAAATTCTCACACTCGTCGTAGCCGATCCAGTGGTACTCGTAGAAGCCGTCCCAGTCCTCGTAGCCCTCGCCGAGGGAGCTCTCCAGAAACGCGTCCGCCATCGCCTGCGCGAGCCGGGGCGCCGTCCAGAACGCGCCCATCGCCAGCAGGTTGGCGTTGTTCGCGGTGGCCGCCCGCTTGGCGGACGGGAGCGTCTCGGCCACGGCGGCGTGCACGTGGGGGCACTTGCTCGCCGCGATGTGGATGCCCATGCCGGTGCCGCAGAAGGCCAGCGCCTTCTCGAACTCGCCTTCGGAGATCTTCGAGCCCACCAGGAAGCCGACCCGGTGGTACATGTCGCAGTCCTCGAGGGTGGGGGTCACGTCCTCCACGTCCCAGCCCCGCTCGACCAGGTGCTTCTTCACGGCCTCCTTCAACGGGAAGCCCGCGAAGTCAGCCCCCACGACGACATGCCTGTCCTTGACCGTCTTCATTTCGTTTGTCCTTGTCCCTTCGAGGTTCGGTGTGATGAGCGCCTTCCGGAGAGGTGGTTGGCGGTGATGACGGCGAGGAGCACCCCGCCCCAGATGAGGGGCCGGTAGAAGTTGCTGATGTTCGGGAACATGTTCAGGCCCGAGGAGAGGATCTGCAGGATCAGGATCGCCAGGACGACGCCGAGCAGGCGACCGTTGCCGCCGTTGGGGTTCACCCCGCCGAGCACGACGATCAGCACCGCCAGCAGCGTGTAGGTCGACCCGTAGTCGGCCTTGGCGGAGTTGTAGTTGGCGAGCATCACCAGGCCGGCCAGCGAGGCGTACAGGCCAGACAGCGTGTAGGTGCGCACCAGCAGGCTCGTGGTGTTGAGCCCGCTGAACCGGGCGGCGGTCGCGTTCGTCCCCAGCATGTAGATCTTCGTCCCGAAGGCCGTCCGCGTCATCAGGAGCCAGATCAGGACGGTGGCCACGGCGAACACGATCAACGGCACCGGGATGAGCCCGAACAGCTTGCCGGCGAACACCTCCCCGTACAGCGCGGGCAGGCCGCTCTTCGGCTTGCCACCGGTGATCAGGATCGCGATGCCGGTGAACAGCTCGAAGGTGCCCAGGGTGGCCAGGATCGGCGGGATCCGCACCTTGGCCACGAGGAACCCGTTGAGCGCGCCGGCGGCGGCACCGGTGGCGAGGGCCAGGCAGATGGCCACCGCGATGGCGCCGGTCGCGGTCGCGGGGTCGGCTCCGCGCGGGGCCATGCCGAGCATCACCACCGCCGCACCGATCGCCGCCATGTTCGCCACGCCGACCACCGACAGGTCGATCCCCGCGGTGATCATCGTGAGCATCACCCCGAGCGCCATAAGGCCGAATTCAGGGAACTGGATCGCCATCGACTGCCAGGTGAGCAGGTTGAAGAAGCCCTCGGTCTTGACGATCGCGAAGAAGCCGACCAGCACGGCGAGCATGACCAGCAGGCGGGTGAGGTGGGTGTCCCGCGAGAGGGCCCGCAGGGAGCCCGATCGTGACAGGAGTGTCTGCACGGCAGCGCCTTTCATCGCAGGACCGCACGGAGCCCGTTGCCGGACCGCGCGATCTGTAGGGCCGAGATCCCGGTGCCGACGATGATCAGCAGGCCGAGGGAGAACTGCTGCCAGAACGTCGGGATACCGAGCAGGATCATGCTGTTCTGCACGATGACGATCAGCAGGGTGCCGAGCATGACGCCGGTGAGGGAGCCGGTACCGCCGGTGATGGCCGTGCCGCCGAGGACCACGGCGGCGATGACCATCATCTCCATGCCGAGCAGGTTCGTCGGGTGCATCTGGCCCATCCCGCAGGTGCGGATCAGGCCGGCCACCGCGGCGATCACGCCGACGATCACGTAGAGCCAGAACTTGGTGCGGCGGACGTTGAAGCCGGCCCGCGAGGCCGCGCTCTCGTCCCCGCCGATCGCGAAGATCCCGCGTCCGAACATCGTGAAGCGCAGGAGGAAGAAGACGATCGCCGCGACGACGACCAGGATCAGGAACGACACGGGCATGCTCGACGTGAGCCCCGACACCGGGTTGGTCGCGACGAACAGCGAACTGCGTCCGAACTCGGCCATCGCGGGCGGGATCTTCGCGATCTGCACCGAGCTGAGCGCGCCCTGCATGACCCCGGAGAAGACGTTGGCCGTGCCGAGCGTGATGATCAGGGACGGCACCGCCAGCCGCGAGGTGAACAGGCCGTTGAACGCGCCCAGGAGCGCACCGAGCCCGATGACCATCGCGAACGGGAGCAGGATCCCGCCCTCGTAGTGGGAGTCGACGAGGAACCGGGTGACGGCGTACACCGCGAGGGAGGCCAGGGCGGGGAAGGAGACGTCGATGCCACCGGAGACGATCACCAGGAAGGCGCCGATCGCGAACAGTCCCGGGACCACCATGGCGTTGGCGAGGTCGACAAGGTTGTTGGCCGTGAAGAACTGGCCGCTGCGCACCTGGATGAGCAGGCAGACCGCCACGATGACGAGGAAGACGTAGAACTCGTTGGCCCGGATGACCTTCTGGAAGAGGGCGCTCATCTCAGTGCTTTCCTTCCTGGTCGGACTCGCCGGTCATGAGCGCGGCCAGCTGCCGCTCGGTGACGGTGCCGGGGTCGATCTCGTCGGTGATCCGGCCCGCCTTCATGAGCAGGACGCGGTTGCAGTTCTGGATCACTTCCGGGATGTCGTCGGAGATGATGATCACGGCCATCCCGGAGCCGGCGAGTTCCCGGAGGATCTCGTGGATGTCGTGCTTGGAGCCGATGTCGACGCCCACGGTGGGCCCGTTGAGGATGAGGACGTCGGGCCGGGTGGCCAGCCACTTGGCGAGCACGATCCGTTGCTGGTTGCCGCCGGACAGGGTGTTGGCGGCGTTCTCCGGATCGGGGGTGGCGATCTTCAGGTCGCGCACCCACTCGGCCGCCGACGCGGTCTTGCGCTCACGGTCGAGGAGCCCGCGCGTGACCAGCTGGTCGATCTGGGCGATCACGATGTTGTCGCCGATCGACCGCTCCAGGAACAGGCCCTCGGTGAGCCGGTCCTCCGGGACGTAGCCGATGCCGCCGGCGATGGCGGCCCGGATGCCGCTGAAGCGCACCGGGCTGCCCTTCACCAGCAGCTCGCCGGCGTCCGGACGGTAGGCCCCGAACAGCGTCATCGCCAGCTCGGTCCTTCCCGACCCCAGCAGCCCGGTGATGCCGAGGATCTCGCCCGGGCGGAGGCTGAAGCTCACGTCGGAGAAGGCACCGGTGACGGTCAGCGCCCGTGCTTCCAGCGCGGGCTCGGGGGGCAGTTCGCCGACCTGGAAGTGCGCGTCCTCGAAGTCCCGTCCGGTCATGTACTGGGTGAAGGTCCTGCGGTTGAGCTCCTCGGGCAGGCAGGTGGCCACGGCCCGTCCGTTGCGGATGATCGTGAAGCGCTCGCTGATCTCGAAGACCTCCTCCAGCTTGTGGCTGACGAAGAGGATGGCGATGCCGCGCGCCTTCAGGTCGAGGATGATCCGGAACAGCGCGTCGACCTCCTTCTTGGTCAGCGCCGTCGTCGGCTCGTCCATGATGATCAGCTTCGCGTCGCTCATCAGTGCCCGGCTGATCGCGACCAGCTGCTTGTCCGCGACCGAGAGCTTGCCGACCAGCTGGTCGAGGTCGACGGAGAAGTCGATCTTCGCCACCGCCTCCTCGGCGATGCGCCGGAAGCGGCGCCAGTTCACCAGCTTCCGCTTGCTGGCCAGCTCGGTGTTGAGGGCGAGGTTCTCCATCACGGTGAGGTTGGGGAAGACGGAGAAGTCCTGGTAGATCACCTGGACGCCGGCGGCGATCGCCTCGACGGGCGTGAGTCGCTTGTGGACGACACCGCCGATCTCGATCGTGCCCTCGTCGGGGTCGTGGACCCCGGAGATGACCTTGATCAGGGTCGACTTGCCACTGCCGTTCTCACCGGCCAGGCAGTGGATCTCGCCGGGCCGGATCTCGAGGTTGATGTCGCTGAGTGCCTGGACGCCAGCGAAGGACTTGCTCACCCCGCGGACGGCGAGGACGCATTCAGACATGGGTTTCCTTGAAGGTGGTGCAGCCGGTGAGGGGCGGCGGCAGGACGCCGCCGTCCCTCTCCGGTCCAGGGGGGCGGTGGGGGCCGGACATGGTGCCGTCCGGCCCCCACCGGATCACGTCAGAAGCCGAAGCTGTCGACGTTGTCCTTGTTGATCACGATCCAGCCGTTGCCCTCGAGCACCTTGTTGCTGCCCTCGGCGAACTTCATCTCGGTGTACCCCTCGACGCCCAGGTCGACGGTGCCCTCGATCTTGTCGCCGTCGAGGATCTTCTTGGCCAGGGACGCCATCGCGTAGCCGGCCTTGGCGGGATCCCACAGGGTGAGGGCGGAGACCGAACCGTTCACCAGGATCTCCTTGTTGGCCGCCGGCATGCCGGTGCCGCTGGTGCAGACCTTGCCCTTGAGGCCGAGCTCGTCGATCGCGCGGGCGACGCCGGGAGCGTCGAAGGAGGAGGTGCCCATGATGCCCTTGAGGTTCGGGTACTTCTTCAGCAGCTCCTTGGCCGTCTGGTACGCCTGCTCGCCGTCATCCTGCGACTCCACCCGCGGCTCCTCCGCGAGGAGGGTCATGTTCGGGTAGGCCTCCTTCTGGTGCGCGACACCGCCGTCGGCCCACTCGTTGTGGGAGGCGTTGGTGACGTGGCCCACCATCGTGGTGTACACGCCCTCCTTGCCCATGCACTCGGCGAGGTTGTCCATGATGAACGCGCCGTAGGCGGAGTTGTTGAAGGCCTCGATGTCGTACATCGTGTTCTGCTGCGAGGCGCCCTCGTGGGTGACGACGACGATGCCGGCGTCCATGGCCTGCTTCAGGACGGTCTCGAGGGCGCCCGGATCGACCGGGACGACCGCGATCGCGTCCACCTTCTGCGCGATGAGGTCCTGGATGACCTGCGCCTGCATGGTGGCGTCGGTCTCCGAGGGGCCCTTCTGGTAGACGTTCAGGCCGGTGTCGGACGCGAACTGCTTCACGCCGGTCTCCATGCGCACGAACCACGGGTTCGTCGCGTCCTTCGGAACGACCGCGATGGTGTAGTTCTTGTCCTTGGCCGACTCGCTCGGGCCCGCGCTCGGTGCGGTGCCGCTGCTGCAGGCAGACAGCGTGAGACCGAGTGCGAGGGCCAGGCTGGCGGCCCCGGCGGTAAAGCGCCTTTGCTTCATTGCATCCTCCTTGTTTGGCGTCCTTCGATAGCTGCCGGCGACGTGCCGGTGTCAGCCCTGAAGCGTGTGGTGTGGTGCGCCGTCCAGCAGCGCGGTCATCAGCGAGTAGGCGGGCTGGGCCGTGTCGAGGCGGCTGTACTGCAGCTGCAGCGCGCTGGTGGACGCGATCTCCAGCCCGTAGGGGACGCCGCGTTCGAGCCGAAGTCCCCCGAGGGCGTCCGGCACGTCGGTGCGCAGGTGCACGGCGCGACGACCGGCGATCGTGATCGGCCCGGATTGCGCGGGCTCGCGGTCGGCGAAATAGGCGGTGACGGTGAAGACGGCCGGCTCCGGCCCGGCGTTGAGCACGCAGATCGACTCGTGGGAGACCTCGGGATCGGTGCTCCTGGGCGGGATGTAGGCGTCCGGCACGAACCAGCGCCGGACGGCGCGGGCGGTGGGGACAGCTGAGGTGTCCGACATGGGCTCTCCAAGCGACGATGCTCTTTGAAGCGCTTCATGTATTGAAGCGCTTCAGACAGTATCCTCGTCCACGACGACCTGCAACCGGGCACGGTCGGCCGTTATCAAGTTGGTACCGAGGGGACGCCGGGCGGAGCTCCATTAGGCTCTGCCTGCAACATCGGCGGGAGGGGCGGATGGCCAGGACGCAGAACGGCACCGGCGTCCGGATCCAGGACGTCGCCGCCCGGGCCGGGGTGTCCGTCGGAACGGTCTCGCACACGATCAACCATCCGGAACTGGTCAGCGCGCGCACGCGACGTGCGGTGGAGCGCGCCATCAAGGAGCTGGGCTTCGTCCCCAACCAGCAGGCCCGGGTGCTGACGGGCGCCGCCAGCCAGGTGATCGGCCTGGTCGTGCTCGACGTGGTCAGCCCCTTCTTCATGGAGGCGGCCCGCGCGGTGGAGAGGGCGGCGCGCGAGGCCGGACACGTGGTCATCCTGTGCAACTCCGACAACGATCCCGCCCGCGAGTCCCAGCTGCTCCAGATCCTGGGCGCGCAGCGCGTCCGGGGGGCGCTGCTCACGCCGGCGCGGACGGGACAGGGCGGCGACCGGGCCCGCATCGAGGCCGGGCACCTCCCGGTCGTGTTCCTCGACTACCAGACCGCCGGGGACGACTGCTCGGTGTCGGTCGACGACGTCGCCGGTGCCCGGCTCGCCGTCGAACACCTCCTCGAACTCGGTCACGAGCGCGTCGCCTTCGTCGGCGGTGGCCAGGGACTGCGCCAGCACGTCCAGCGCGCCCAGGGGGCCCGCGACGCGATCCTCGCCGCGGGCCTGGACCCGTCCACGGCCCTGGTCGAGATCACCCAGGACGGGCTGGGCATCCAGGACGGCGTCCTGGCCGCCGAGCACCTGCTCGAGGGGGAACTCCCCACCGGCATCTTCTGCGGAAACGACATGATGGCGTTCGGCGTTTACCGGCGGCTCAGCCGGGCCGGCGTGAAGGTGCCCGACGATGTCGCCCTGGTCGGCTACGACGACATCGACTTCGCCGCGGACTGGGTGGTGCCCCTCACGTCCGTGCGCCAGCCCACCGACCAGCTGGGCTACCTCGCCGCCCAGCTCCTGTTCGAGCACTCCGCCGGCGACGAGGCCCACGTCCACCGGCAGACCGTCCTCCAGCCCGAGCTGATCGTCCGTTCGTCCAGCACCCGGGGGGGTCGCACCGGGGTTACGATCGTCGGGTAGGCACCGGCGCCCCTGGGCCCGCCGTCAGCGCCCTGCCTCCAGGGGGTCGCTCCCATGTCGAAGGTCACGGTGACGCCGGAGTCGCTCGTCGTCCTCGAGGACGTCGTGAAGACCTACCACATGGGCGAAGTGGACGTCACGGCCCTGAACCACACCGATCTCGTGCTGGATCGCGGTGAGTTCGTCGTGATCCTCGGGCCCTCCGGCTCGGGCAAGACCACCCTGCTCAACCTCATCGGAGGGATCGACTCCCCCACCGCCGGGCGGATCATCATCGACGGGGAGGACATCTCCCACTACGGCCAGCGCGAACTCACGCTGTTCCGGCGCCGGACGGTCGGTTTCGTCTTCCAGTTCTTCAACCTGATCCCGACACTGACGGCCAGGGAGAACGTCGACTTCGCCCTCCAGCTCTCCGGTCGTGGTCGCCGGGGTGACGACCGCGGCCGGGAGGACTCCGCCCACCTGCTCGCGAAGGTGGGCCTCTCCGAGCGCCTGGAGCACTTCCCGTCCCAACTGTCCGGAGGTGAGCAGCAGCGGGTCGCCGTGGCCAGGGCGCTGGCCAAGAAGCCCGCCCTCGTGCTCGGCGACGAACCGACGGGCAATCTCGACTTCCGCACGGGGACGCTGGTGCTGTCGGCGATGCGGGAGGTGAACCGGCTGTTGGGGACGACAGTGGTGATCGTCACCCACAACCAGCCGCTCGCCGCAGCCGCGGACCGGGTGCTGCACTTCCGGGAGGGACGGATCTCGCGCATCGAGGTCAACGCCCACCCGATCCCGCCCGAGGACGTGGAGTGGTGAGGCGCGATGCGAATGCTCCTGCTGAAGGTGTGGCGCGACGTCCTCGCCCGCAAGGGCCAGTTCGCCGGCCTCGTCGTCGTCGTCGGCCTCGGCATCTCGACCTTCGTCGCCTTCCAGGCGGGCTACCTCGACCTGACGCGATCGGTCGAGCGGGCGAATCGTGAGCTGAGGTTCGCCGACTTCTCGGTCTCCGTGAGCGACACGGCCGGCGTCAAGGTGGCGGCCGTCCGTGCGCTGCCCGGGGTCCTGGCGGCGGAAGGACGGCTCATCCAGGACGTGTCCCTCCAGCTGGGCGGGAGGTCGGACCAGACCGCCCTGGCCAGGGTGGTCGGCCTGCCCAACACGGGACGGCCGGCGGTGAACGACCTGCTCCTGCTTGCGGGGGCGTGGCCCCGCCGGGGCGGCTCGGAGGCGATCCTGCACGTCAAGTTCGCCCAGGAGACGGGGACCCGTCCCGGCGACGAGCTCACCCTCGGAACGGAACGGCAGCACAAGCACGTGCGCGTCGTCGGCATCGCCGCCAGCCCGGAGTACATGTACGCGGTGCCCGAGAAGGGCGCGCTGCCGTCCCCGCGCGAGTTCGCGGTGCTGTTCCTGAGGGCCGACGACGCCGAGCGGCTCGTCGGACGGCCGGGGGTGATCACCGACGTCGCCGTCGTCACCGAGCCCGAGGCCGACGTGCGCGCCGTGCTCCGCGCTGTCGAGGACGAGCTGGGCCGGTCCCGTGTGGTCGCCTCGACGCTCCGCGCCGACCAGCCGTCGAGCTTCATGCTCGCGGAGGAGATCGACCAGAACCGGGTGATGGCCCTGTTCCTGCCGGCCGTCATCCTGGCCATCTCCTCCAGTTCGCTGTTCATCGCCCTGTCCCGCCTCGTGACGTCCCAGCGGCGCGAGATCGGGCTCGAGAAGGCGCTGGGCTACAGCCACGCACAGGTGCTGTGCCAGTACCTCTCGTTCGCCCTCGTCGTCGCCGCGCTCGGAGCCGCGCTCGGCTTCGTGCTGGGGGACGTCCTCGCCCGACTGATCGCCCAGCAGTACGTCGACATGCTCGGCGTGCCCTTCCTGGAACACCACGTCTATCCCGAGATCGTGGCCGGGTCGGCCGCCATCTCGACCGCGGCCTGCCTGCTGGCCGGTATCGTCCCGGCCCTGCGCTCGTCGCGCCTGCCTCCGGCCCAGGCGATGCACGCCGACCCGAACGCCGCCCTCGCCGGTGGCCGGGTCCCCCTCCTCGAACGCCTGCTCTCCCCGGTGCTGCCGGCCGCCCTGGTGGTTCGCATCCCGCTGCGCAACCTGTTCCGCCAGAAGCGGCGCAGCTTCTACACGGTGGTCGGCGTGGCGTTCGCGATGCTGCTGGCGGTCACCACACAGTCGATGTTCGACGCGATGGACGAGATGCTGGAGCGCTTCGACAGCTTCAGCGAGCGGTGGGACGTCCAGGCGGTCTTCGCCGAGCCCTTCGGACGCAGCCGGGCCGCAGAGGTCGCGCACTGGCCCGGCGTGACGGACGTGCAGACGGCCCTGGTCCTGCCGGCGGAGTTCCGTACCGACGGCGGGACCTACCAGGGTTCGCTCACCTGCGCCGAGCCGCCGGCGGGGTTCCACGGCTTCCAGATCGTCGAGGGACGCTCCGCGCAGGAGGCGCTGGCCTCCGGCGGAATGGTGATCACCGGCACCCTCGCCGAGAAGCTCCAGCTCGGCATCGGTGACGTCGCGAGGGTCCGCACGCCCGTGCGCGACCAGTGGATCGACCTCCCGGTCGCCGCCATCAGCACCGAGACCCTCGGCGCCCCGGTCTTCGTCAATCTCGACGTCGGCAGGCGGCTCACCGGCCTGTCGGAGCGCTACAACACGCTCTACGTGACCACCGCCGCCACCCACGCGTCCGGGGTGAAGGACCGGCTCGCGGACACCCCCGGCGCCCTCTCGGTCTCGGTCAAGGCCGAACTGCTCGCGCGCTTCACCGAGATGATGGGCTTCATGGACTTCTACCAGGGCCTGCTGCTGGCCTTCGGGCTCGCAATGGCCTTCGTGGTCGTCTACAACACCCTGAACGCGAACGTCACCGAGAGGACCCGCGAGATCGGCACCATGCGGACGATCGGGGAAGGGCCGGGACGGATCGCCTGGATGATCACCATCGAGAACCTCCTGCTCGGCCTCGTCGCGGCTCCCCTGGGCGTCCTGCTCGGGCTGCGGACGGCCGACCTGCTGTACGCCCAGCTGTCCTCCGAAGCGTTCACCCTCACCGCGTACATCAAGCCCGAATCGGTCGCGATCATTCTGGTCGGGCTGCTCGTCGTCATGCTCCTGTCGGAGATCCCACCCGTGCTGCGCATCCTCCGGCTCAACCTCGCCGAGGCCACCAAGGTCATGGAGTAGGGCCGACCCGGCTGCCCCGCCGGGGGAACCGTGGCAGGAGGAACGGCGTGGTTCGCAGGTACTCCTCGTACTCCTCACCGAAGCGCAGGCGCAGCTCCTTCTCCTCGACCAGCTTCACGTAGGTGACAAGGAGCACCCCGAGGACGAGCACCATCGCCACCGCGGAGGCTGAGCCGAGCCACGCAGCGATCCCCAGGTAGGCGAGGACGGTCCCGAGGACCATGGGGTTGCGGCAGTAGGCGTAGGGCGGCACCACGACGAGGCGCCGGGTCGGGATCATCGGCACGGGTGACCCGCCGCCGAGCCGTGCCTCCGCCCGAACCGACCAGAGCGCCACGAAGCCCCCGACGCCGAGCAGGACGAGGCCCGTCACGGCGTTGACGGGGCCCAGGAGCAGCCGCGGCAGGGCCAGCGCGTGGTCGAGCCGGCCCGCCAGCACCACGATCCCGGCGGGCAGCGCGACGAGGAAGAGGACGCCGGCGGGGAGCAGCGTGGCCACCACCTGCGCAGTGGTCGGTTCCCGCTGGGCCCACTCCAGGTACTTCCGCATGCCGGCGCTCCCCCGAGGGCGTGCTGCCGCTGACCGGCGAAGGCGGGTGGCCCGATGGCTGCCCGGCGACCGGGCAACGCCGACACCCACCGCCTCGCTCGTCGCACTCCTCTCCCTCAACGCTACGCCGGTCCGTCGCCCGTGGCAGGCGACGGGGCAGTCGCCGGCTACAGCCACAGCGCGGCGAGCCAGCCGGTGACCATCGCCGTCACGACCAGGGTGCCGACCACGAGGGCGACGACGCGCCAGCGCGCGATGACGAGCATTCCGCTGATCGCCCCCACGCTGGTGCCCGCGCCGGTGATGAGGAAGGCGATGCCGGCCCCGGGGGCCATCCCGCCGTGGAGGAGGCTCGCCACGAGCGGCAGGGACGCGTCGGTGTTGAGGTAGACCGGGATCCCGAGGAGCGCGGCGAGCGGGACCGACCACACCGGGTTGCCGGTGCCGAGCCAGTCGGTGATCAGGCCGGTGGGCAGGACGCGGATGACGAGGTAGCCGAGGGTGGCGAAGGCCAGGAAGTAGACGGCCAGCGTGCGGGTGTTGGCGAGGAGCGCCTCGCCGAACCGGCGCAGCCGCGTCGGCTGCGCGACGACCACGGCCGGCCGCTCGACCACGGTGAGCAGCCGCGTCCCGCCCGGAGTCCCCGTTGCTGCGGAGCCGGTCGCCTCCGCGCCCGTGCCGCAGGACGGGCCGCAGTCCGTGGCCGCGTTCGTGGCCATGCGTGCCTGGCCGGCGAGGAGGCCCTGGCGTTCGAGCCACCAGGCAGCACCGCCACCGACGAGGCCGACGGCGACGGCAGCGAGGAAGAAGGTGGTGGCGAAGGCGGGCCCGAAGAGGCCGACCGACAAGACGTACTCCTCGGGGCTGGTCAGCGGCGAGGAGGCCATGAACGCCACGATCGGTGCCCACGGCACGGAGGAGGCCATCGCCCCGAGGACGATGGCGGTGGTGCCGCACGAGCAGAACGGCGTGAGGGCGCCGAGCGCGACGGCGCCGAGGATGGCGACCCAGGTGCGGCGACGCAACCAGGCGGCGAGCCGGTCCTGGTTGATGTACACCTGCACGACCGAGGCCACCAGGACGCTGGCCAGCAGGTAGGGCCAGTTGTGCACGAGGGTGGTGCAGACGTCGTTGGCGACGGTGGCGGCGAGGGTGGCGAGGTGGTCGACCACGGCGAGCTCCAGTTCCATAGACAGCCATCGATTGTTTGATGGCAGTCGATATGATAGACATACCTCTATGAGTTCTCAAGAGGTTCCCCGGCGGCTCAACCTGGTGGGCGAGCTGTGTTGCTCACCGGTCCTGCAGGCCCCCCTCGAGCCGGACGACGCACTGGCCCTGGCCTCGGCGCTGAAAGTGCTGGCGGACCCGGCGCGGCTGCGGCTGTTGAGCCTCATCCGTTCGGCCGACGGCGGACGGGCGACCACCGGGGCCCTCGCGGAGCAGGTGCGCCTGACCCAGCCGACGGTGACCCACCACCTGGGTGCGTTGTTCGACGCCGGCTTCCTCGAGCGGGAGCGGGACGGGCGCCAGACCTGGTACTGGGTGGACACCGACGCGCTGCAGGCGATCCGGCAGCTCCTCGATCCCGCACCGGCCAGGCAACTGTTGACGATCGAACCGAGAAAGTGAGCACGGCGATGAGCACGAACGATGTGGTGGAGCAGGTCCGGGACCGGTACGCGGCCGCGGCCCGGGCGGCGATGGGGACGGGGCGACGGACGCTGGACGTCCTGGACGACCTCGACGGCGGCGGGAGCGGCTGTTGCGGCGGCGACGCCTGCGGTGACGTGTTCGGCTCGGCGCTGTACGACGGCGAGCAGGCCGACCAGGTTCCCCAGGAGGCGGTGACCGCGAGCCTGGGCTGCGGGAACCCCACCGCTGTCGCCGATCTGAACCCCGGTGAGCGGGTCCTCGACCTCGGCTCCGGCGGCGGGCTCGACGTCCTGCTCTCCGCCCGCCGGGTCGGCCCCACCGGATTCGCCTACGGCGTCGACATGACCGACGAGATGCTGGAGCTGGCCCGCGCGAACGCGGCCAGGGCCGGGGCGACGAACGTCGAGTTCCTGAAGGGACGCATCGAGCAGCTGCCGCTCCCCGACGGCGCGGTCGACGTGGTGATCTCCAACTGCGTGATCAACCTGTCCGTCGACAAGCCGAAGGTCCTGGCCGAGATGTTCCGCGTCCTCACCCCCGGCGGACGCGTCGGCGTCTCGGACGTCGTCGCCGAGGACCACCTGAGCGTCGCCGACCGCGAGGAGCGCGGCAGCCACGTCGGCTGTGTCGCCGGAGCGCTGTCGCGGCAGGAGTACGTGGACGGGCTGACGGCGGCCGGCTTCACCGGGATCGACGTGGTGTTCACCCACGAGGTCGCCCCGCAGATGCACGGCGCCATCGTGCGGGCGGTCAAGCCGGCCTGAGTGCGAATCGGCCAGGGGCCGGGACGCGCCAGGGAGTTCGGTCCACACCCACGCAGGGACGCGCTCGGGCTCAGGCCGGCCGGTCCGCCGGACCGTGCCGGCCACGGCCCGATGCCGGCTTGCCCCTGAGCCGCCAGCGGGGACGCGGGAGCATCGCCAGGGCTCGCTTCGGTGACCACGCGTACGGTTCGGGGAGCCGCCAGTCGAGCCGGCGCGCCAGCAGCGTCATCAACATGCCGACGACGCTCGCCGCCAGGGTGGCCACAGCGCCGCCCGCGAGCGGCTGCAGCAAGACGAGGACGAGCGACGCCAGGATCGCCGAGGTCGCGTAGAGCGTGTTGCCACCGAAGACCGCCGGGGTCTTGCGCAGCACGATGTCCCGGAGCATCCCGCCGCCGATCGCGGTGATGGTGCCCATCATCACCGCCGGCAGCCAGCCCAGGCCGGCGGCGAGGGCCTTCGACGCACCGGCCGCCGACCAGCATCCGAGCGCGAGGGCGTCCAGGTACGGGAAGCTCGGGTCCCACAGCCGCCTGCTCACCGGGACCATGAAGGCCACGACCGTCCCCGCGATGGCCACGAGCAGGTAGGCGGGATCGGTCAGCGCGAGCGGCGGCCCGACCTGCAGCAGCACGTCACGGATCATGCCGCCGCCGAGCCCGGACATGATCGCGAGGGTGAGGAAGCCGACCGGGTCGAACCGCTTGGCCCGGGCGATCACCCCGCCCAGGATCGCGTTCATCAGCACACCCGTCAGGTCGACCACCCGGACGAACAGCTCGATCGGCTCAGGATTCATGATGTGCCCAGCCTGCCCAATGGCGGGCACAATCCCGTGCGCGGATCGCCGGGAAGGGTCTCCTCAAAGATGCCCGGCGGCTGGATCGCCGACGTCGTCCACAGGAAAACGCTCCAGGATTGCTCAGGCGTTCTCCGCCGAGGACCCCGGGCCGAGCGGGCCGTGGACGAGGGTGGCGAGGAAGCCGCCGACGAAGGTGTCCCCGAGCCCGATCGTGGTGGGAGAGGGCTCGTCGAGGAGCCGTCCCGGCACGCACGCGACCCGGCCCCCGAGCCGCTCCACGATGCCGGCGGCGAACGCGAGCCCGCCGGGGTGCACCGGTCCGCCCCGGATGCCGGCCAGATCGTCCGCGGTGAAGTCGTCGCCGTGGCAGTAGCGGGTGCTGGCGAGGTCGACACCACCGGCGAGGGCGGCCGCGAAGTCGCTCGCACGCTCGCCCTGCGCGAGCGACCAGTACTTGGTGTGCACCACGACGGTCGGCGCGATGGCGTACGGCGCGAGCTGAGCCAGCGCGGTGACGACGTCCTCGACGTCGCGGAGGCGGCAGACGCCGATCCGGGCTACACCGAGCGGTGGATCGTCCACAAGTCGCCCGCGTTCAGCGCCACCGAGCTCGTCGTCCGGCCGGGGGCAGCCGTCACCCTCACCAACACGGACGCCTACGGGGCGATCGTCATCCAGGGCCACGGGACCTTCGGGGCGCACGATGCGGCCGCGTCCACGCTGATCCGCTTCGGCGACCTGACCGAGGACGAGTTCTTCGTCTCCGAGGAGGCCGCACGCCGGGGCGTCCGCGTCACCAACCGCAGCACGGTCGAACCCCCCGTCCTGCTGAAGCACTTCGGGCCGGGCAACGCGGCCCTCGAAGCCCTGGGCTGAACCGGGGCCTCCACGGCCCCTTCTGCGTCAGGGCACCGCGGGGTAGTCCACCACGGTGACCGGGGTGCTGGGGTTGGCGATGGTCGAGGAGCCTCCCGTGCCGTTGACGACGTGCGGGATCCCGCCCTTCCCCTTCGCGGGGTCGAGGAAGATCGTGAGCAAGCAGGACCTCCACGGACACCGCGGCCGTGCCGGCGACCCGCTGTACTCGGCGCGACGCACCCTGCACACCGACACCGACCTGCTCACCGACAAGCAGAAGAACCGGCTTGATGCCCTGTTCGCCGACGATGATCACGTCGCCGTCGAGGTCACCTGGGCCGCCTACCAGCGAATGATCACCGCCTACCGCGAACCCGACCCTGCCCGTGGCCATGGCCTGATGGAGCAACTCATCGCCAGCCTCAGCAGCGGCATCCCGACCGCGCTCGTCGAACTCCGATCCCTCAGCCGAACCCTGAAACAGCGGGCCGCCGACGTGCTGGCCTACTTCGACCGGCCCGGCACCAGCAACGGCCCTACCGAAGCGATCAACGGCCGGCTCGAACACCTCCACGGCAGCGCACTCGGCTTCCGGAACCTCACCAACTACATCGCCCGCAGCCTGCTCGAGACCGGTGGATTCAGACCCCGCCTACACCTCCGCAGATGCTCCTATAGATTGTCAACCCGCGGTGGCGGATCGCGACTGGTCGAGTGCTTCGCGGATGAGGGGCAGTAGTTCGCGCACGACGTAGCGCTTGAGGCATCGGATGATCTCCCTCTTGGTGAGCCCTTGCTGGGTTCGCCGTTCCACGTAGTCACGGGTCGGTTGGTGATAGCGCATCCGGACCATGACGACGGTGTAGAGAGCGCTGTTGGCCGCTCTGTCGCCACCGCGGTTGAGTCGGTGTCGATCGGTCCGACCTGAGGAGGCTGGCAGCGGGCTGGTCCCACACAACGCGGCGAACGCCGCCTCGGACGTCAGCCGGTCCGGGTTGTCGCCGGCCGTAATCAGCAGCTGTCCGGCAACCTCGGGACCGACACCCATCCGCTCGACCAGGTGGGGCGCGGTTGCCGCAATCAGGGCCTCGAGTTCGCGGTCGGCGTCGGCGATCTCCTCACTCAGGTCCTGGTGGCGTTTGGCCAGGCGACGCAGCGCTGTCTTGACCCCCTGGACCGGGTCGGTGAGGTCCCCGGTGGGACGGAGCCGGGCACAGGCCACGACCAGCGCTGATGACCCTAGCCCAGCCAGTTGCTCGCGCAGCTCGGCGGGGGCGGTGATGATCGTTTGGCGCAGCGCGTTGATCGCCGCGGTGCGGGCCTTGATCGCACCGGTTCGAGCCACCCGGATGGCACGGATGGACTCGACCACCGCGTCGCGGCTTTTCGGTGTTCCCGTCGCTGTCCCGGCCTGGACAGCGCGGGCAGCAGCGACCGCGTCAACCGGGTCGGACTTACCCTGCCTGCGCCGGGCACGGCGATCGGGCCGGTCGACCTCGACGAGCCTGACCCCCTCGCCTCGCAAGTAGCGGGCCAGGCCGGCGCCGTAGGAGCCCGTGCCCTCGATGCCGACCGCGACGAGCGTGCCGTGGCCCCGCAGCCACACCAACAAGTCGCAGTAGCCGACCCGAGTGGTCGGGAAGCTCGCCTGGCCAAGCACCCGGCCAAGGTGGTCCAACGCGGCGGCGGTATGGGTGTCGGCGTGGGTATCCACCCCGCCGGTGACTTCTCCCGCCTCCACGACGGCAGCGCTGATCGTTCCTACCATGGATGTCGTTCCGTTCTGTTCGACGTCGATCGGACTGAACGCAACAGCCGGTCGGGCGGACAGCACAGTGACGAGGCGCGGCCAAGCTCCTATCAGGTCACGCTCCGTCCGGCCGGTGCGCTCGCCCCCGGGCGCCGACAGATCAATTGCAGGGCACAGGCCAGTGAAGAGCAGAGTCAGACACCCAGGGACTTCCGCCCCATTCTCACGAACCAGGCAGCACGGCCATCATCACTGTGAAGAGCCAGAGAACTACCGGCTACGCATGCCCCTGATCGCCAGAGGACTCGACCAACCCCCACCCCACGTTGAGAGCCGACAATCTCCCCAAATAGCTCCGAAATTCCGGGCGACTTCTTGTATTTGGACTACTCGACGGCGGGAACCTCGATGCGGGCGATCCGGTCGTCGCTGAAGGTAAGTGTCGCGCGTCCGAGGATCACCGCCGCCGCCGAGTTCCACGCTCGCTGCTGGGGGCTGTCATTGATCGCTGCAAACCACGGGCTGGGTCCGTTGGTCTCAATCGGCATCCAGCAGACGTCCTTGCGCATGTGTGGTTGCGCGGACAGGATCCCAACCGCCCGAAGCTCATCGAACGGCACGGTGTCTGGGGGAACCATCTTGGTGCTGAACAGACCGACCTTGAGCCCGACTCGAACGGCTCGGGATTCGGTCAGGAGGAGACAACCGGGCCTGGCGTAGTTGTCAAGGCTGGCCATGAACATCAACACGGGTCGATCGTCGCTTCGCATCAGGGGAGCGATCTCCGCAGCAAAGAGCCCGACCACCTGTTGAACGCGCAGGGTGAGCGGCTCGCCGGTGAGACCTGCCAACCCCGCCCCGGCATGAGCAGCCGCGATGAGTTGATCTTCGAGCTTGTCGTCAAGTTTCATGTGACCTCCCCCACGTGAGCATTCTCCCATTTACGCCACTACCCTAGGAGAAGGACACACCTCAGACGGGGCCATGGACAGGTAATGATGGAGGTGATCGACTTTCTGGTCAAGGAGGGCCGCGCGCCGACGACACAGCGCAAACTGGTGCGGGCGGCGGCACACCTCGGCTCCTGGCTGGATGCCGAAGGGGCCTGAAGACCTCGACGCAGGGTGTGTGGTTCGGCTGGTCGGAGAGGACAACGAACACCACCCGGGGCACCATTCGGTCAACGACCACCAACCGCCTTCTCTGTTCATCGGGCTCGTCACGGCCAACCTTGGCCTTCAACGCCGTTACGCGTCCGGTGTGACCATCGCGGACGGTCTCATCGAGCATCTGCCCACCGGCTGGTTCGTTGGACGCTCGACGGCGCGGCCACTCTGAGCATGGAGTGACGTCCGGAACAAGAGCGAACACCGGTCCCGAGGTCCGACGGTCAGCCAGCTGATCAGGTCGGTCCGCCGGAATGCTGGCAAGGGGCGTTCCCGCCCTTGCCAGCAGGGTCTTAACGACACACCACTCTCCGGGTCTTCCACGAGGCGACTCGCCTCCCTGGGCCCCTTTACACTGTTTCGCGGCGCGTGGGTCCCGACGAGTTTCGTTCAGCAAGTCCGCCCATTGTGAGACTGATGGCCCGACCCGGAGGTGGCGTTGATAGCATCGGCGCGGGGGTTGGCTCCGTCGGCTCGGAGCCAGTCGGCAACGATGTTTGGCCCCGAGGGGGGAGTAGTTATGGCAGGCCCTGCGATTGGCATCGACCTCGGCACGACCTACTCTGCGATTGCGATGCTGGGGGAGTCCGGTTCGCCGATGATGCTGACAAATCGTGAGGGTGGCCGGATCACGCCGTCAGTGGTCTATTTCCAAGAGGACGGCTCCGTGCTGGTCGGCGAGATGGCAAAGCGCAGTGCGGCCGTCAACCCTCTCGACACGGTTGAGTGGGTGAAACGCCTTGCGAAGTAACGTCCTTTACAACCAGGGGGGGGCGATTGTCGTCGCGGGCCGCTCGAGCGCCGCCTGGATCGCGGCACCGAGGGCAACCATCTCGTCGGGATTGCCGGCTCGGGTCGGCTTCTTCCCGCTGACATGTTCGATCATGGTAGCAACCATCGGCATTCGGGTGGAGCCACCAACGAGCAGGATCTGATCGAGGTCGGTCCAGTTCAGCCCGAGCTCCTCGATGAGCGAAATCATCAGGTCGCGGGCCTGGTTGAGAAGGTCCGAGCTGATCTCCTCAAGGGTTTCGCGCGTCAGCGAGATGGTCCTGGTCACGCCTCCTCCGCTGAGCGCGACCTTCGTTGTGGTCGTCTGGCTGAGTGTTCGCTTCGCCGTTTCGGCACGCTCGCGGAGCCCTGCCTCGTCCTCGAAGCTCGCCATGAGGTCTATCCCGCCTTGCGCCTGGAACTCCGTGTTAAGCCAGATCATGACCCGGTCGTCCCAGTCCTTGCCGCCCAGCTCGTGCAGGCCGTCAGTCCCCTTCACGTCGAGGATCCCGCCGGACACGGTCATTACAGTGACATCGAAGGTGCCGCCGCCGAGATCGAAGACCAAGATCGTGCCGTCTCGCCCGCCATCAGCGCCGTAGGCGAGGGCCGCGGCTGTTGGCTCGTTGAGCACACGCAGAACGTTGAGCCCGGCGATTCGGCCGGCATCACGCGTCGCGCGGCGTTTGGCGTCGTCGAAGTACGCCGGCACGGTGATCACGACATCGCTCACCTGACCTTCACCGAGGTAAAGTTCGGCATCCTCCTTAAGGCGCTTGAGGATGATCGCCGATACAGTCTCAGGGGTGTGAACGGCGCCGTTGGGCGCTTCGAATCGCCAGTCCGGGTTTCCCATATGGGGCCTCGGCACGATCGCGATCGATTCTGACACGGACCAACAGCGAAACTTCATCATCATTCCGCGGAACGCCAAGATCCCTGCCAAATCGGCCGAGTCGTTCAGCACGGTTGTTGACGGCCAGACCGAAATCCGGCTCAGAGTCACGCAGGGAGATGACCCCGACCCGGCGTTCGTCAAGGAAATCGGTGTGCAGACCATCCCGATCCCACCTTATCCCAAGGGTGCCGGGATCGGGATCGAATACGCCTACGACATCGACCAGATCGTCTTCATAAGTGTCTACGACCTGACGGCCGAGAAGCTGATCTCGACCTTCGAGGTCTGCAACGAAGCGAACCTTGATCCTGAAGCAATTGAAAACGCCCATATCCAAAACCGGAACACCGAGGTGAACTGACATGACCGCCACCACTTCCTGGGTCGACTTCTACGACATTCTCAACCTGCCCCAGACAGCTGACGCCGCTCGGATTCGTGACGGCATCCGCGTCCAGCGGCGATTGTGGAACAAGCGGGCAGGCCAAGCCGATCCCACCGGAAAGCAGCTCGCCGAGCGCCGCATCCGGGAATTGGCCGAGGCGGAACGGGTGCTGCTCGACCAAGGTCGGCGGCAGCAGTATGACGCCTCGTTTTCGAGCGAGCGGTCGCGCGCGCAGGCTGAACAGAGCTCAGCGGGAACCTCGGCCGGCGCCACCAACTGGCTGCAACGCGCACGCGACTTCATCGAAGCTGGAAATGCCCACTCAGCCAACTACGCCGCACGGGAGGCCATCGCCGTCAACGGCGCCGACCACGAGGCCTGGTCGATCCGCGCCAACTCGTCCTTCATGCTCGGCGACTACCGCGACGCCGGCTTCGAGTTCCGGGAGGCCATCCGGCTTCAGCCGCAGAACGCCACCTATCACTTCGACTACGGCGACGCTCTGTGTGCGAACGGTGAGTTCTCGGCGGCACTGGGTGAATACGAGTCTGCGCTGCGCCTGGACCCGGGCGAACTTGTGTACAAGACGGCGATTGCGAACCTCTACCTCCTCACCAGCCGGCCGGGGGAGGCGCTCAACCTGATGGAGGATGTGGTCAGGCAAGCACCCGACAACCCCTTCTTCTCCTACTACTTGGCCGCGGCGCTGCACGACGTCACTCTCTCCAAGTGGTCCAAGCTCACCAACGGGAGCTTCCTGATCACCTCGGAGAGTCAGATCGCGGTCACTCGCGACCTCAGCAACAGAGCATTGGCGCTGAAGTTTGACGACGACAAGCTGAGGGCTTCGATCCGCGAGAACCTCGACTTCGCCAATCAAGCTGCCGAAGTGATCTGGCGACACTCCTCGAACGTCCTGTGGTACGTGGGCGCTGTGTTGATCGGGCTGTTCTCGCTCATGTCAGGGAATGGCGGCATGATCCTCTTCGGACTGATCTTGGCCGGCGGTGCAATCGCTGCGTACGTCGCGCGGCACCGCAAGCCGCGTTGGCAGTTCCATCAGCAGTCGTCATCGGTTGCCCGCGCCGGGGTATGACCACTTCGTCGGAAGATGCCTCGATCGAAGTGCTGGGAGAGGTTCGCGCGCTGCGCGACCTCTTCCATCGCCGATTGCTGAATGACAGCGCCAAGGCGAAGGCTATCGAACTTCTGAGGGAGGAGGTGGAGTTCCAGCGCAGCGGGCTCGCAGCAACCGTGTTGGCGCCCATCTTCCGGGATCTCATCCCGATACTGGACCGGCTGATGCCACTTCAGGACGAGGTGTCTGTCAGCATCGTCGACGAACTGTCCGAACTGTTCGAGCGTCACGGGGTGCGAAGGATCCCGACCTTGCTCGAGGGGGACGAACCGGTGTCCTTCGATCCGAGGCACCACAACGGTGCGCGATCGCAGGACTGCTCAGACCTTCCGCCCAACCGGGTGGTCGCTGAACTTCGGACGGGGTACCTGCTCGGCGAAGTGGTGCTGCGTCCTGCGGACGTCGTGGTGTCGAGCCGGCCCACGGCGGCTGCCGGGCTCGCATGGGAGGGCTGACCGGCCATGGCGACAGCGGCTGAATTGGAGCGACTGGCGGCGGGCTGCCGCGAGGTGGTGCTGCTGGCAAACCGCGCGGCGGGCCTTGCTGCGGGACTTGCCGCCGGTGCGTCGCGCGACGCCGGGACGGCTCGCGCCCAGGCCGCCAAGGTTCGCGAAGCCTCACGCCGGGACGCGATCACCGTACAGAGGCAGATCGTCCAAAGACATACCGCGGCACTTGACACCCTCTGCGAATCGCTGGCGCCTGGAGTGCTCTCCCGCCCATGGCCGGGGGGGTTCGAGGCTCAGCCGGCCGAGGTGCTGGACGCCGCCGAGTACCTCAGAGCGGGTACGCTGCGGATGTCGCTCGGGGATGCTGGCGCGGTGCAAGCACCACTCATCGTGCCCTGGCTCAACCACGGCAATCTGGTGGTGCGGGCCCCGGATCGGCTACGCGAGCGCACCAGTTCGCTGCTCCAGGACCTGCTGCTTCGATCGCTCTTCGGAACCGGTGCCGGACAAGTGGCTCTGTCGTCGTTCGACCCCGACCTCTCCTCGACACTGGCCATGTTCGCACAACTTCGGCAAGCCAAGGAGGACCTGGTCACCCCACCGCTTGCCGACCCGACTGAACTGCGCGCGCTCCTCGATGAACTCGCCCGCGACGTTCGCCGGATCACCGATATGTACGGCGGGGAACGCACGGATCTAGGACGGTTCCGCCGCTCAACCGGTCAGCCAATTGAGACCTACCGAGTGGTTACCATCCAGTCTTACCCGCGAGGTTTCGACGAGGATCTGAACGCGCGCCTGGTCACCCTTCTGAAGACTGGACCGGCCTGCGGTATCAGCTTCCTAATCCATCACGATCCGGGTGTTCCTGTCCCCGATCGGGTCGACTCGAGTGAGGTCTTGAAGGCCGCGGCCGTTCTCGATCTGGAGGCGGGCACGGCCACGGGCCACGAGACTTTCGACATCCGGTTCGGCACCTGCCCTCCCGCGGCCGTGGTGGAGCCAGCGATCGCCGCATTATCGGCTCGGGTGCGGAACGCCGCCGCTCCCAAGGTCGATTTCGGGGCCCTCCAGCCCGACACCTACTGGGCGGAGTCATCCGTCGAGCGTATCGCCGCCACGATCGGGCGACGGGGTCACCAAGCAATCGAGATCGTGCTTGGCGATGAGGTGGAGCAGAAACACAACGTGTTGGTGACCGGCGCAGTCGGGCAAGGCAAGTCGAACCTGCTCATGGCCATGATCCACAGCTGGGCGATCCGCTACAGCCCCTCAGAACTCGTCATGTACCTCCTCGACTTCAAGGACGGCGTGACGCTCTACCCGTTGGCGCGACACGGCGACGCGCGATCCTGGCTTCCGCATGCCCGCGTGCTCGGTCTGGAGAGCGATCGGCCTTACGGGCTCGCCGTCCTGAAGTACCTCGTCGAGGAGTTCGAGCGCAGAGCGACTATCATCAAGCCGTTCGGCGACAATCTGACTCGGTTCCGGCGGCAGCGCCCGGATGTGGAGATGCCCCGAATCGTCGTGGTCATCGACGAGTTTCAGGTGCTTCTCGAGGACGACGACGAGATCGCTGCGGAAGCCGTCCTCGCTCTTGACAGGTTGGCCCGCAGGGGACGCGCCTACGGGATACATCTGGTCCTCGCTTCGCAGACCCTCTCGGGGATCACTGCCCTGATGGCGAAGCGGGACGGAATCTTCTCCCAGTTCCCGATCCGGCTCGCCCTGTACAACTCGGCAGCCGAGTCCCGGGCCACACTCTCACAGACCAACACAGAGGCCGCGCGGCTCCGTTATCGCGGCGAGATCGTCGTCAACCGCGATTTCGGCGAGGTCGAGGCCAACAGTCGGGGCGTCGTGGCGTTCGCGGAGCCTGCAGAGTTGGTCAGAATCCGCCAAGCGCTCGTCGAACGTGACGGTGCAAGACATGTGCCAGCCACCTTCGACGGCGGCAGTCAACCTGCCTACGGGGAGGAGATCCCCACCGGGCAGCCGTCCTCCGAGCCAGCCGCGCTGCTCGGACTGTCGATCGGCGTCGACCCCAGCCCGGTCTGGGTCGGGTTCGGAGATGAGCCCGGCAGGCATCTGTCGATCCTGGGAACGGGCAAGCGTCCAAACGGCAGGTGGTCTCCACCGGCCGAGGCGCTGAATGTTGTGGCGCGATCGCTGGCCGACACCAGTCCGCTTGGCGCTGCGCGATTCCTTGTGCTCGACACCTTGGCGGATGGCGATCCCGACCTGGGTGCCGTGAGTGAACTGGAGGCAAGCCTTCTTGCGGCGGGCGTCCCCACACTGCGTTACCGGCGTGCCACCATCAGTGCGGGACTGGCAGAACTCGATCGCGAACTCCAGGCACGCCAGGAGAGCCAGGGCGCGGGTGGGCCCCTCTTCGCGGTCGTCTTCGGAGGCGACCGGATACCCCGAGCGACCACCTTCGATGTGCTCACCGGGACGCGTCCGCTGGACACGCTCCACACAATCTGGCGCGAGGGTGCCCCCCTCGGCGTGCATCTACTTGGTTGGTGGGGAACCCCGAAGATATATCGAGACCACACGGTGAACTACGGCGTCGACGGACTGGTGGATGTGATGATGATGTTCCGGGTGCCGCCGGACGCAGTGATCGACGCCTTCGGGCCGTTCGTGACCTGGGCATCGCCCGAGTGCAGGGCACTGGTGAGAGACGTGCGGTTGTCCTCGGAGCCTGCCGTGCTAATCCCGCCCAGGCCCTCCGTTGACAACTCGCGGGAAGCCTCGAATACGTGAACCGCGTACCAGACTACAAGGCCTACACCGCAGCGGTGGAGGCAATCTCGGGCGTACCAAAGGATCTGGCGGAGGCGCTCAATGCTGCTGACGACGCCTATCGGAGCGCGATGTCCTGGGCTGCGGCGTCTGAACAGCGGGCCAACGAGATCGCATCGAATGCTGCCGAGCGAATCACCCAGAGCTTGGGCAATGCGCGCCGCGCGGTTGACGGGCTCGCGGAGGACACCCAGATTCCACCCCGGATGAGAGCGAGTGAGACCGTTTCGAATGTCGCGGCGGTTGACGTCGAGCGCGCTCTCGCAGACCTTACCCGTGCCGTGATCGCCCTCAACACCCTCTCCGACCAGATCCGAAACGCCCCGCCGCCGCGGGCCGTCGAGCCGGAACCGGTCCAAGTCAAGCCTGAGCCGACAGCACCGCGCCGAGGCGCCTTACCACTCATCCTTGGCGGCGCGGCCATCGCCCTGATGGTGCTCGTACTCGCCCTAATCTTCGTCAACTGAAAGGGAAGGATCAACAATGTCCCAACTAGGCCAGGTCAGGTCCCAGGTCGTCTCGATCGGTTCAGACGCCAAGTCCACAGCGGCCGGGCTATCCGCTTTCCGGACGAAGTTCTCCCAGGCCGTCGGGCAGGTCCAAGCGACCATCGGCGGGACAGCGACGGGCGTGGACCGCCAGATGATCGCCACCCTCCAGGCCGCCGAAAAGCAGCTCGAATCGGCGGTCGCGGCGCTCCAGCAGGCCAGCCAGGCAGCGAACGACTGGGCAGCTCGCGCCTGACGTGAGTGACCTTGAGGACCTCTGCCGCACCCTCGATGCGGTCAACCAGGACATTCTTGTGATGTCCCGATCGGTGGCCGGTCAAGCTGAACAGCTACGGCGGGCAGCCGCCGCGGCAGCGGCCGTGAAAGATGACGACGGCCGGACGGATCGGGCCTCGGTGAGTTTGGCCGCACAGTTCCAGTACGCGGCCCAACAGATGGGCCAGGCAGCGTCGTTGCTGCTTCAAGCGGGAGCGCAGGGGCGAGCCTTCGTTGCGAGAACGGTAGCGCAGAGCGCCGGTGGAATCTCCGGACCTGACAGCATCATCGAGCTTGCAGCCTCGGGTCAACCCCCGGGCTCCGGTCCGGTGGGCTCTGGCGCGCCGGACGTGGTGGCGCCCGACACGATGGGCGACTGGTTGGAGTTCTCCGGTGACATCGCCACAAGCGTGGCTGCGATCACCGGCACGCGGGCCGCCCAGGGCGGCTTGGGTGACTGCGGCCTCATCGCAGCCCTGGAAGCGCTCGGGATGGTCGATCCCGGCGCGCTGGCCGAGGGCGTGGGCCGCAACCCCGATGGAAGCTACTCCATCCGCCTGTTCACCCCTTCGGGCCAGGTGCACCTATCAGTGGACGCCTCAGCCCCTCGGCATGCCGCAAAGTCGTTCGCTCCGGGATCGTCCGCTCCCGAGTACAGCTGGGTGACGCTCTACGAGAAGGCCCTCGCCTCCTATCTCGGCGGTGGCTACGGCTCCCTGCACGGCGCCGACTCAGCGCTTGTCCTCTCCCTGCTCACCGGCAGGGGGTATCACCAGAGCACCGACGTCAACTTCGCGTCGGTGGAGGCCGCGCTCGCGCAGGGCCCTGTGGTGGTTAGCACGAGCCGGGCATCTGGCACGATCCCCGGAGGAACGCCCTGGTATGCCGAGATCGGCGTGCGCCCCTGGCAGGACGTGGGTGGCCCCGATTCGTTGGCGCTCGCGGGGTTGTCCAGGGTCACGCGAGCTGTCCGAACCGTACCGGGCCACGCCTATGCGGTGGCGGGCTTCGAGAATCGGGTGAGCGTGGCCACGGGCGTCACCGAGCGGGTTGTGCACCTCGTCAATCCGTGGGGTGTGAGGGGGAAGGAGGAAGGTGCGAAGTATGTGCGCGCCGCCGACCTGCTCCTTCCGGAGGCGGATTTCCGCGCACTCTTCCAGATGTACACCTCACCGGACGGGAGAAGCTGGCGATGACGAGAGTTGAGCTGCCCCGCGGCGGCCAGGTCTTCGTTCAGGGAATAGCCCTCGGGGTCATGCGCGCGGAAGTCGTGGGCGAGACGTCGTTCGCACAGGTGTTGGCGCGGTCGGTAGACCATGACGACCTGTGCACGCTGCGCGACGGCCTCCCCGCCCGGCTCTCGGGCGGGGAAACATTGACTCTGGTGAGTGTGAGCCCGACCCCTGACGGTGAACCCAGGGTCGTGCTCGAGCTGACCTCAGACCACAACCATTCAGATTGAGAAGGGAAACAGCATGGGTTTCTTCACCAACTTCTTCGGTTCCACCCCCAAGATGCCGCGGAATCTCTCGGCCCGCCCGGCGCAAACCGTTGGTGCAGTTGTTGTCTCCGCTACCGATGGACCAATGCCGATTACCCTAAAGGAAATGCGGGACCTCGCGGCGACTGGCTCGACCTCGGTGCGCGTGCATCTAGTTGATGTGTCTCTCGTTGACGACGAGGAACTGGTCGAGTTGGTCGAACTCGAACTGCGAGCAATCGCCAGCGATTGCGGCTTCACGCAGGTTGACGTGGAATGGTACGCATGACTTGACCCTCGCCCGAAGTTGTCTCGAAGGCCGACCGCGGAGATCGTCAACAAGATCCGACCCGCATCGCAAACACGTCTCGACGACAAATCCGCCAGTCGGGAGGGCCGCCAACGGCTCCCCTCGCCCCCAACTGGCACTTTAAGATGGCTACGGATACGGATTCTCGCTGCACTTGCGAACGGCGCTTATCCGACCCGCAAGATCTACGCGCCGCCGAGCGGCTCGGCCAGCGCTGGTGGGATACTGGTATCGGACCAGACTCCATCAATGAGTCGTGCGGCATAGCTCGAAACCCTTGGCGGTATCAGGCTCGACCAGCCCAAGAACCGCGCGCGGTAGATCGAGCCAGCCAATCAGCGCTCATCGCTGCGAAACAGCGCTCCGCCCGCTAACATGATCATCGATAGGCGTCCACGCGACCGCACAGATCAGGCTCTTCACAATCCACGGTGTAGTTGGGGTCTGAATCCGCCGGTCTCGAGCAGGCTGCGGGCGATGTAGTTGGTGAGGTTCCGGAAGCCGAGGGCGCTGCCGCGGAGGTGTTCGAGGCGGCCGTTGATGGCTTCGGTGGGGCCGTTGCTGGTGCCGGGCCGGTCGAAGTAGGCCAGGACGTCGACGGCTCGTTGTTTCAGGGTCCGGCCGAGCTTGCGGAGCTCGACGAGCGCGGTGGGGACGCCGCTGCTGAGGCTGGCGATCAGCTTGTTCATGAGGTCGTGGCCGCGGGCGGGGTCTGGTTCGCGGTAGGCGGTGATCATTCGCTGGTAGGCGGCCCAGGTGATCTCGACGGCAGCGTGGTCGTCGTTGGCGAACAGGGCATCGAGCCGGTTCTTCTGTTTGTCGGTGAGCAGGCTCGTGCCGGTGTGCAGGGTCCGGCGCGCCGAATAGAGCGGGTCGCCGGCCCGGCCGCGGTGGCCGTGGAGGTCTTGCTGGATCCGGCGGCGGCACTTGTCGAGGGCGTCGCCGGCGAGGCGGACGACGTGGAAGGGATCCATCACCGCGACCGCGTCAGGCAGTTCCTCGGTGGTGGCGGTCTTGAAGCCGGTGAACCCGTCCATCGCCACGACCTCGACGGCGTCTCGCCAGGCCTGGTCACGCTCGGACAGCCACTGCTTGAACACGTTCTTGGAGCGTCCCTCGACCATGTCGAGCAGCCTCGCCGGTGCGGGGACCGGTGAGGTCGATGATCACGGTGACGTACTTGTCGCCGCGGCGGGTGTGTCGCCAGACGTGCTCATCCACCCCGATCGTGGTGACACCGTCGAACCGGTGCGGGTCGTTGATCAGCACCCGCTGGCCCTCGGCCAGCACAGCGTCGTTCGCCGTGTTCCACGACACCGCCAGGCCTTCGGCGACCCGGGCCACGGTGAGGTGCTGGACCACGATCCCTTCCAGCGCCCACCGCAGCCCGCGGCGCGACAGCCGGGCCTTGGGCTCGGCGGCCCGGCTGGTGTCCTGACGCCACACATGAGCGCAGTCAGCGCACCGGTACCGCCTGACCAGCACCTCCAGCACGGTCGGCCTCCACTCGAGCGGTTCGTGAGCGAGCCGACGCACCACCGTGTCGCGCAACTGGCCGTGCTGGCCGCAGCGGTGGCACCAGTCATCAAGGGCGGCCACCCGGCAGGCGATCACCGCCCGTCCGGGTTCGAGTCGTTGGCCGACCGCGACCAGGCCCAGCTCGTCGTCCACAGCTTCTCATCCGCTCGTGCAACGGCCAGTACGCGCAGAACCGGGACAGCCCTGAGTCCAGCGGAGTGACGACCCGGGGGCGACGCCCAGCAGACGGCAAAGCCGACTACCGTGTGCTGTCCGGCGGTGAGGCCCGACTGATGCGCCTCGACGCCTCACTGATCGGGCGCCCGGCGTACAACGTCGTCACATCCAATTCGATTGGGAACCGATGCAGCCTGACCACCCCGGCGGCTAGCCTGCTCGCCCAGCGGGCTCAAGCAGCGTGGCGGGGCCAGCAAGCCCCCACCCCAGGCGATCGACGAATCCGTCCGACCGGCCAACATTTCGGCGGGACGGATGACATTGTTCGCGTCAACAAACCGAATCACGCTGGGCCGGGGGAGGCCATCGGCATCGCGTCCCGCGCAAGGAAGCCCGAGGACGAGGTGTTGTCATCGCCCGGCCCGCGGCCGCCCAATGCGGCTCTTCACACTTGGGGTGGGGGCTGGTCGAGTCCTCCGGCGATCAGGAGCATGCGTAGCCGGTAGTTCTCTCGGTTTCTGAAGCCTCGGGCGATGCGGCGGTGCAACTCGATCAGGCCATTCACCGCTTCGGTGCCGCCGTTGTTGGCGCCGCCGGTTCGGAAGTAGCCCAGGAACGCGTCGGCCCACTGTTTCAGGGTGCGGCCGAGTCGGGCGATCTCGGGGATCGGGCAGCTGGGGAAGCTGGCGAGGATCTTCTCGGCCAGCGCCCGGCCGGTGGCCGGGTCGGCGGCGTGGTACACGTCTCGGACGCGTTGGGCGCATTGCCAGGCGACATGGACCTCTTCGTGGCGTTGGTCGGCGGCGATGGCTTCGGCGAGGCGGTGTTGTTGGCGCAGGGTCAGGTTCTCCGCCCCGGAGCGCAGGATGGTCCGGATCTTGTACAGCGGATCATTCTTCATGCCGCGGTGGCCGAGGGTGTCTTGCTGGACACGGCGGCGGACCTCGTCGACGGCCTGGGTGGCGAGCTTCACGACATGGAACGCGTCGAGCACGGCGGTCGCGTCGGCGAGCTGGTCGTCGATGGCGTTCTTGTAGCCACGGAACGGATCGAGGGTGGCGACCTGGACATGGGACCGGAACGTGTCGCCGCGGGCCTTCAGCCAGTCTTTGTACACCGTGCCGGATCGGCCCGGGACCAGATCGAGCAACCTCGCCCGGGTGCGTCCATGCTTGTCACGGGACAGATCCACCATGCCGGTCAGCTCTTTCGGGCCACGCTTGACCGGGCTGACGTGGTGCCAGATGTGCTCGTCGACCCCGAGGGTGGTGACCCCGGCGAACCGGGCCTCGTCCTTCGCCGCGGCGGCCAGGATCGGCCGGATCGAGGACCACACCGTCTTCCACGCCGTACCGAGCTGGCGCGCCACACCCGACACGCTGGCGTGCTCGCGACGGATCTGGTGCACCGCCCACCGGCAGGCCCGTGTGGTGAGCATGGCCCGGGGTTTGGCGACCTGCTCGTCCTGCTCGGTGAACACCCCGACCGGGCAGGCCGGCTCCGGGCATTCCCAGGTCCGTTTCCGCCACCGCAGCTCGACCGGCCGCCCGAACGACGGCGCATCGACCAGCCGGACCGTGCGCCGGCCATGACTCGAGGCGACGACCCCGCACACCGGGCAGCCCATCACCGACCGGGCCGACTCGACCGTCACCCTCAGCCCGCCACCGCCGTCCCGCTCGACCCCGATCACATGCAGCCCGGGCAGGTCGACCAAGAGGTCGCAACGGTCGCAGTACTCGTCATAGTGGCAGCGCACGGCGCAGCCCGTAGGCTCAGACACAGGTCGAGGTCCTTGATGCAGAAGTGTGGTAACTCCTGATCCTGAGGGCCTCGACCCCCTACCTCACCGACCGTGCCCTCACCGGCGTGTCCCACTCACCCCCACCGCAGATCCGAAGAGCC